>CAWUID010000021.1:0-35140 GCA_963922315.1 uncultured Gammaproteobacteria bacterium | reverse complement strand
CCAAGCTCATACAACGAGGCTTGGGAAGACCCGCTCGCTCTAAACTCTAGTAATATAAGCCACTCGCATCGCGTTCTTTGCTTGAATAACGCACGATTTTATATTTGACTTCTGTCTGCGATTTAGCAGCCCGTATGGCGGCGTCCCATACGGGTAATATTCTTCCTGGGTCAGTACTTTACCCTCGGCATCCAGCTCCAGTTGGCTGGACCCGAGTAAATCATCTAGACTGTATCACACCTGTTGATCCGGGATCGCATCCGTTGCCTGCTCGTATCGTACAGATAGCGTTCGTGATCATCATCTGTACCCGAACGGGCAATTGTGGTCGGGCGACTCAACTGATTGCGCCCACCCCAGGTCAAGGTCTGTCCAGTACTCAATGTCTGTTGATTGCCCGCCACATCGAAATGATCAGATGCAGTGATATTACGCACATAATTTGTGGCACCCTGATGGCTGATCTTAATCGGGTTACCGTCAGTGTCATAATCAAAAGATCGAGTGTATTGTTGATATTGATTCGAGTCTGGATTAACCACAGCCGCCGGACTGTCAATTCCAACGCTGGCATCCGCATTTTCGCGACCTGTTGCGCTAATCAACTGGTACAGGCGTTGTAAGTATAGGTCAGTTGTTGCAATGCACCATCGGCCCGGTCGGTATCCACTCGAATCAGTCGTTGGGTTTCCGATTCGTACTGATAGGTGGTTTGTGCCCCATTCCAGGCGGTTTCGTGTGCTTTCTGGCCCGCCGCCGTATATTGAATATCATCCAGTATCGTTTGCTCTGTCCCGCCTTGCGGCGTCACCTGGCTGGATTGCAGACGGTTCTGACGATCATACTGGTAATCCTGCCGGTGTCCTTGCACATTGGTCTGCCGGATCATCAGGGTCACCTCATTAAAAAGTGATGTAAAAACAGAGATGTATATTCCATAGTATGAGCTTTTTCAGTTAAAAAGGCTCAATGATGTCAAAAGCAAATGCTCAGCTGACCTCATTTTTCAAGATATTTGAGGCTTTGGAAGATCATCGGAAACTGCATCCGTTACCTGAGATTTCGCTGGTGATATTGGCTGGTATCGCAGCCAATAGCGAAGGTTGGTCAGATATTGAGCTATTCACGAAGCAGCGATTAGAGCTGCTTCGTGAATACCTTGATTTTGTTAACGGGGTTCCCAGCGATGACACGCTCAGGCGTTTTTTTCGAGCGGTTGACCCGGAACAATTTCAGAGGTTGTTTACGACTTGGGCTACACGCTGGTAAGTCAGGTAGAAGACACCCGGCAAGCCTACGCTATTAGCAATTGGTGGTAAGACCTCACAAGGCAGTCGTGACGGCTCTCAAAGTGCACTGCACTTGGTGAGTGCTTATGCTGTTGATCAGCATCTCGTCTTTGGCGAAGTGGGTGTGGATGAAAAATCCAATGAAATAAAAGCGATCCCTGAGCTACTGAACGTTCTGGATCTGGCTGACACAACCATCACGATTGATGCGATGGGATGCCAACATACGATTGTGAAACAGATTTCGGGGCGTCGCGTTATCCCTCGTGATATCTGGTGGCGTCCATGCCGCCAGATGAGACTCGGGAAATGGCGACAACCATGTTTTGCCCGGGTACGCCCTGCGTCCACCTACCATGCCATACTTCCCGCTGGTTCGCATGGCATGATAGGCTCCCTCAAATGGCTTGACGGCGTGTCGGATGCGCTTTGCATACGGTCTTCACCGTGTCTGAGGGGCCTACGGCCCTGACACGACTTCGGCCGCACGCTCACGCCTACCCGGGACTATCGGCCATCGCTTCGCTCTCCATGGCCGACAGCGATCGAAGGGCAAGGGGGTTATCTGCTCAGTTTGAAAGGTCATCAGGGCAGCCTGTATGACAATTATGACGATGTGGTCACGTGGTTCCAATCTCCCATTCAAGGCCTCCCACAGACCATTGACCAACGATCCGATAAAGGTCATGGTCGTATTGAGAGTCGTGAAGTCACTGTCTGCCAGGAGATTGGCTGGTTACAAGACCGTCACCCGAAATGGGCCCATTTGCATAGCATCATCAAGGTCTGTTCACATCGTCAGGCGGGTGATAAAGAAAGCCATGAAAATCGCTATTACATCAGCAGTTGACGGTCTGATGCGAGACAGATAGCTCGGTCTGTACGGCAGCATTGGGGTATCGAAAACTAGCTTCACTGGGTGCTGGATGTCAGCTTTGGCGAAGATCGGAGCAATATCAGGAAAAGTCACGCAGCACACAATATGGCCATCATACGGCATGCTGTTATCAATGCGATTAACCTTGACCGGAAAAATCAAAACAGCAAACGCAGTATTAAACAGACACGCAAACTTATTGGCTGGAATCAGCAGGCACTGGCGAAAATTCTGGACATCTTTTTTTAATGAGGTGGCCCTGACTTGTCCGGTCGCTGAATTGACGGGATCGCGCAGCAATGAAATAATGTGGTGCATTTTCGCAAAAATTCCGGCGCAGACAAAGGCCCGGAGCGGTCACGTCAGGCAATCATCATCTATGACCTATCATCAGTTACCTCCGCAGCATGGTTTATATCACCCCGGCAACGAACATGATGCTTGTGGTGTCGGTTTTGTTGCACATATCCGGGGTGAACAGAGCCACGCGATCATTCAGCATGGCCTGACTATTCTGGAACGTTTGCACCACCGCGGTGCCGTGGGTGCCGATCCGCGTGCCGGTGACGGTGCCGGTCTGTTGTTGCAATTGCCGGATCAGTTTCTGCGGGCGGTTGTATCTTTCAATCTGCCAGCTGCGGGTGACTATGCAGTCGGTCAGGTCTTTTTGCCTCAGGAGCCTGAAGCGCGTGATAAGGTTGAGGCGACCATTGCCCGTTATGTTGAGGCTGAAGGTCAGCAATTGCTCGGCTGGCGCACGGTTCCTGTGGATAATCAGGGACTTGGTGAAAGTATTCTGCCAACGGAGCCTGTCGTACGTCAGGTCTTTGTTAAGCGAAGTGTTTCATGTGCTGATCAGGATGCATTTGAACGCAAATTGTTTGTGATCCGGAAACAAATCGAAAATCAACTCAGTCGTGATCATACAGATAAAGTTGGTTATTTTTCTTCTCTTTCTTCCCGCACTTTGGTTTACAAAGGGATGCTGCTCGCAGGTCAGGTCGGTGAGTATTATCCCGATCTGCAGGATGAACGTATGGTCTCGTCCCTGGCCCTGGTGCACCAGCGATTTTCGACCAACACCTTCCCGACCTGGGACCTTGCCCACCCTTTTCGGATGATTGCACATAATGGTGAAATCAACACGGTACGTGGCAATGTGAACTGGATGGCCGCGCGTCGCCATGCGATGCATTCTGATGTATTGGGTTCTGATCTGGAAAAGATCTGGCCCCTGATTCCGGCTGGTCAGTCTGACACGGCATGCTTTGATAATGCACTGGAGCTGCTGGTGATGAGTGGCTATTCCCTAGCCGAAGCGATGATGATGCTGATTCCCGAAGCCTGGGAAGATCATCCCGAAATGGGTGCAGAACGCCAGGCATTCTATGAATATCATGCTGCGCTGATGGAACCCTGGGACGGCCCGGCTGCGGTTGCTTTTACCGATGGTCGCCAGATTGGTGCTACTTTGGATCGGAACGGGTTACGTCCGGCACGTTATGTAGTGACAGACGATGACCTGATCGTGTTGGGTTCAGAAGTCGGAGTATTGCCGATCCCTGAACACAAAATCGTTAAAAAATGGCGGTTACAGCCGGGCAAAATGCTGCTGATTGATCTGGAGCAGGGTGGCATCATTGAAGATGATGCGCTGAAGCAACAATTATGTCGTGCCAATCCTTATCAAGACTGGTTGGATCAGAGCCAGATCCGTCTGGAAGAAGAACAGACTCCGCCAGCACATCTCATTCCGGAGGTTGGTGATCTGCTGCCACAACAGCAGGCATTCGGCTATACCCAGGAAGATTTGAAAATTTTACTGGCGCCGATGGTTCTGGATGGGCAGGAACCGACTGGTTCCATGGGTGCAGATAATCCACCGGCAGTTCTGTCACGTCGGGCGAAACATTTGTCGCATTATTTTAAGCAATTGTTTGCCCAAGTGACGAACCCACCGATCGACCCGATCCGCGAATCTATCGTGATGTCGCTGGTCGCGCTGGTCGGGCCGCGTCCAAACCTGCTCGGCCACGACAATGATGAGCATAAACGACTGGAATGTCGCCAGCCGATTCTGACAGATGCTGATCTGGCGCGTATCCGTCACCTGGAAACCACGCAACAGGGTGCCTTCCGCAGTAAAACCCTGGATCTGACCTACCCAGCTGCACAAGGCGCTGATGGCATGGCAGCGGCGCTGCAAGCTTTATGCGTTGCATCAGAACAGGCAGTGCAGGCAGACACCAATATTCTGATTCTGTCAGATCGCAACGTCAGTGCCGATCAGATGGCGATCCCGGCCTTGCTGGCAACTGCCGCAGTGCATCACCATCTGATCCGGCAGGGATTGCGCACCGAGACTGGCCTGGTCGTGGAAACCGGTGCGGCGCTCGAAATCCATCATTTTGCCACCCTCGCAGGTTTCGGTGCCGAAGCGATCAACCCATACCTTGCCTTTGCCACCCTGCATGCCCTGTTACCGAAACTGCCGGATGCGCCTGGCGCGGAACAAGCCAGCCAAAACTATATCAAGGCAATTGGCAAAGGCTTGCTGAAGGTAATGTCCAAGATGGGCATTTCGACCTACCAATCTTATTGTGGGGCACAAATCTTTGATGCGGTAGGTTTGCATCGTGAGTTTGTTGATACCTATTTTCCGGGTACTCACACCGCGATAGACGGTATCGGTCTGCCGGAAGTCGCAGCGGCAGCAGTCGAGTGGCATCAGCAGGCGTATGGCAATGCCGAAATCTACCGCCAACAGTTGGATGTCGGCGGAGATTATGCATTTCGTCTGCGCGGCGAAGATCATATATGGACTCCGGCGACGGTCAGCAAACTGCAGCATGCGGTACGCAGTAACAATGCAGCCACTTATGCTGAATACGCGCAACAGATTAACGAACAAAATGAACGACTACTGACCCTGCGTGGCCTGATGCGCCTGAACACGACAGCTAGGCCTCTGCCATTGGATGAAATAGAACCAGCCAGCGAGATTGTGAAACGATTTTCCACCGGTGCCATGTCATTCGGCAGCATTTCGCATGAAGCGCATACGACGCTGGCGAAGGCGATGAACCAGATTGGTGGCAAGTCAAACACCGGTGAAGGTGGTGAAGAGCCGGCTCGCTTTCAACCGCTGGCCGACGGGCAAATCAACCCGGAGCGGTCTGCGATTAAACAAGTGGCCTCAGGTCGGTTCGGTGTTACTACTGAATATCTGGTGAATGCGGATGATATTCAGATCAAAATGGCACAAGGTGCGAAGCCAGGTGAAGGCGGACAATTACCTGGTCACAAGGTGAATCAGGAGATCGCCAGTGTGCGGCATTCCACCCCGGGAGTTGGGCTGATTTCGCCACCGCCACATCACGATATTTATTCCATTGAAGACCTGGCGCAGTTGATTCATGATCTGAAAAATGTGCAGCCAGAAGCACGCATCTCGGTCAAACTGGTCTCTGAAATCGGGGTTGGCACAGTCGCGGCTGGCGTCAGCAAAGCACATGCGGATCACATCACCATCGCCGGATACGATGGAGGCACTGGCGCTTCACCACTCACTTCGCTGAAACACGCCGGGTCCCCCTGGGAAATCGGGCTGGCTGAAACCCAACAAACTCTGGTACTGAACCGGCTACGCTCGCGCGTCAGCATCCAGGCAGATGGTGGCATGCGCACCGGGCGTGATGTGGTGATCGCTGCCCTGCTTGGTGCTGATGAAATCGGTTTCTCGACTGCACCGTTGATCGCCGAAGGTTGCATCATGATGCGCAAATGCCACCTGAACACCTGCCCGGTCGGCATTGCTACGCAGGATCCGGAATTGCGCAAACGATTCACCGGCCAACCGGAACATGTGATCAACTACTTCTTCTTCATCGCCGAAGAAGTTCGCCAACTGATGGCCGAGCTTGGTTTCCGTACTTTCCAGGATATGGTTGGCCAGACTGACCGACTGGATATGCGGGAAGCGATCAACCATTGGAAGGCACAAGGGCTGGACTACAGCCGATTATTGTATCAGGCCATGCCGTTGAATGGAGACACGGTATACCACTCCGAAATACAAGATCACGGACTGTCACAGGCACTGGATCACCAGCTGATTGCTCAGGCACAGCCAGCACTGGAGCGAGCGCAGCCGGTTGAAATCAACATCACTGTCGATAACACACACCGTACCTTCGGCACCATGCTTTCAGGCCGGGTCGCAGAGCGCTATGGCCATGCCGGACTGCCGGAAGACACGATTCGCATCCAGGCACAGGGTATTGGTGGGCAATCATTCGGTGCCTGGCTGGCACAAGGGATTACGCTCAGGCTGAGTGGTGAAGCGAATGACTATGTTGGCAAGGGCTTGTCTGGCGGCAAACTAATTATTGCAACACCCGATGATAATCAGATCGGTGCGACCGACCAGAATGTGATTGCCGGCAACACCGTGTTGTTTGGTGCGATCAATGGTACTTGTTACATCCAGGGTGTTGCTGGAGAGCGGTTTGCAGTGCGTAACTCAGGTGCACATGCCGTTGTAGAAGGCGTCGGCGATCACGGCTGCGAATATATGACCGGTGGTATGGTCGTGGTGCTCGGCGAGACCGGGCGTAACTTTGCGGCTGGCATGTCCGGTGGTATTGCCTATGTGCTGGATCGTGATGATCAGTTCGAACAACGCTGCAACCTGGAACAAGTCACCTTAGAGTCAGTAGACCCGACTGATACCGGCACAGCAGAGCAGGTTGCTCACGATCCGCTGCGTTATGACGCAAGCCGCTTGCGCCAGATGATACAGCGTCATGCTGAATATACCGGCTCAGCTATCGCGCATGAGCTTCTGAGCGATTGGGAAAATAACGTATCCCACTTCCGAAAAATCGTTCCCGTGGACTATCGCCGTGCACTGCTCGAACATACGATTACATGATCTGAAATACATGTAATGCCGTACGTATCCATGTTTTTTGGCATCATTATCAGAATGTTCCACCAGGAACATAATCCCCCGCATTTCCATGCAGAATATCAGGGTCAGCGTGGTATGTTTGATTTTGATGGAAAAATGGTAAAAGGCAACTTAAAATCCAGGCGAGCTAAAAAACTTATTGAGGAGTGGGCAACAATACATCAGACAGAGCTTTGGCGAAACTGGGAACAGGCAAAACAAATGGAACAAATTGACCGAATAGAACCGCTGAATTAAGTAGATATTTATGGAACATATACCAGTTGTGATAGATGCAGAGTATATGAGTGATTATAAAATAAAAATCACTTTTGACACTGGGGAAAAAAAAATTGCGGATTGTGCACAATGGCTTGCAGGCGGTGTTTTTGAGCCACTAAAGAATAAAGACTATTTTCAGAAATTTTTTGTTGATGGCTGGACAATATCCTGGCCCAATGGGGCTGATATTGCACCGGAAACACTATACGAAGAAAGCAAACCGGTCTGACGAAAATTCAATCACCATCAGAATGATTATTCAGAGAGGTGCTTTACTCACTTAAGCGCAGCACTATACATATGAGGCATCTGAAATTTGAGTGGGATGATAAGAAAAATAAAACCAATATCAAAAAGCATGGTGTTTCTTTTGAAGAGGCGCACTCAGTTTTTTATGATGAGAATGCTATTCAATACTATGATATCGAACATGCAGAAGACGAAGATCGTTTTCTTTTGCTTGGCTTAAATTTCAGCTCAGAAACACTTGTGGTTTGTCATTGCGTCAGAGAAGAAGATATGATTGTAAGGCTGATCTCTGCCAGAAAAGCAGACAAAAAAGAGCAACAAGTCTATTGGAGTAAAAGAACATGAAAGAGCACTACGATTTTGCTAATATGGAAGGTAAAAAAAACCCTTATATTAAATACCTGAAACAACCCGTCACTATGCAAATTGATGGCGAGTCTGTTGCTTATTTTAAATCCTTATCATCAGAAACCCATATACCTTATCAAACTTTAATCAATCTTTATCTGCGTGACTGCACCATCAATCATCGTAAATTAAAAATGAAATGGGATTGCTGAGTCCGGTACATCGTCACATGAAAATTTACCCGTCTCGACACGCTTATAAAAATATAGTAAAAGCGTATGCTGTTTTATCTGCAAAGTATTGATAAAAAAATGCATTGAATAATTGGCAGGAGCATAGCCCGATGAACTTATACGAATGGCTTAATTTAACAATTATGGCTATCAGTGTATTATGTGTTGCTGGTAGCTTGTTTTATTTAGCAAAGCAGGTTCAGCTTTTCAGCAAAGCAAATCAGGATAACCATGACTGGAGGCGCCGGATAGCAACGCAACACGTATTGGATGAAGACAGAAAACTGAATACAGATGGCCTTAACATAAAGTTTGGCTTTGCGAACAGAAAAAGTCCTATTCCATTAGAAGAGATGTTGCGTGCCTTTAAAGAAGAACCCAGTTTGCAAATGGATTTGCATAAACTACTGAATTCTTATGAGGGTCTGGCTAATGGTGTGTTTTTCGGGACATATGATGAAAAAATTATAAAAGTTAACAGGAGCAGCTCTATGCAGAAAGAGTTTACACGGTGTCGGTATTATATTGATCACCGGCGTAACGAAACGAGTAGAACAGCTTGGTCAGGCTACCAAAAACTGATAGAGAAGTGGCAAAATGATGATATGAAATCAATCCACTTGGAGCCAACAGGAAATTTAAAAACATGACAAGGTTTATTACAACACAGTTAAATATGATACGCATTACTGAGATAGTCTATGGGTAAAACCACCGGCTTTAAAGAAATTCCCCGCAAAGACCATAAGCACTTGCCTGTTGCCGAGCGAATCCGGCATTACCAGGAATTTACTATTCCTCTGAGCAATACTGATTTGCAGGATCAGGGTGCGCGGTGTATGGATTGTGGTATTCCGTTCTGCCATGAAGGCTGTCCGGTAGATAATCTGATTCCGGACTGGAACGATCTGGTATATCAGGATGATTGGCAGACTGCAGCTGATGTCTTGCACAGTACGAACAATTTCCCCGAATTTACCGGGAAAATTTGTCCGGCTCCTTGCCAGGCGGCCTGTACGCTGAATATCACCGATGAACCGGTGACGATCAAGACGATAGAAGATGCGATTGCCGCTAAAGCCTGGGAACAAGGTTGGATACAACCGCAACCTGCTGCGCAACAAACCGGCAAAAAAGTCGCGATTGTGGGTTCTGGCCCGGCCGGCCTGGCGGCTGCGCAACAACTAGCGCGTGCCGGACATCAGGTTAGCGTGTACGAGCGGGAAGATCAGATTGGTGGTTTGCTACGTTACGGCATTCCAGACTTTAAGATGGATAAGGCACTGATAGATCGGCGGCTGGCACAAATGCGTGCAGAAAGTGTCACGTTTCACACGAATGCCCATATCGGTGTGACGATTCCGGTTAGTCAGTTACAGGCAGAGTATGATGCGATTCTGCTGGCTGGTGGTGCAGAGCTACCCCGGGATATGCCGTTACCGGGTCGTGATCTGGAGGGTGTTCACTTTGCGATGGATTTTCTGGTTACAAATAATAAGGTTGTGCAAGGTGTCAGCGAGACACGCACGATTGATGCTACAGATAAGCACGTCATCGTGATCGGTGGTGGTGATACAGGTTCGGACTGCATTGGCACGGCAAACCGGCAAGGCGCTGCGAAAATCACCCAACTGGCGCATAGCGATCAGCCACCGCTTCAGGAAGATAAAGGCCTGACCTGGCCGGAATGGCCGCATAAATTGCGTACTTCAACCTCGCAGGAAGAGGGCTGCGAACGCCTCTGGAATGTCAGCACCACTGCCTTTATCGGAGATGAGCAAGGGCGTGTAAAAGCGATCCGGTGTGTGTTAGTGCGCCTGGATAAAAACGATCGAGGGCAATGGGTTAAAACACCAGTGCCAGATTCCGAATTCGAGATTAAAGCTGACCTGGTCCTGCTGGCGATTGGTTTCAGTGGGCCAGTGCAAATGAGCCTGTTGGAACAGTTGCAATTACAGCAAGATGGTTGTGGCAGTGTGCAGGCCACAACAGAAGGTGAGCAGGCGTATCAGACCAGTACATCGGGTATTTTCACTGCGGGTGATATGCGTCGGGGCCAATCTCTGGTGGTCTGGGCAATCCGCGAGGGTCGTCAGGCTGCACACGCGATAGACCGTGAGTTGATGGGGCAGACTGACTTGCCTCGTTGATTGACAGGATAAACCTATGTTGCCTCTGGGGCTGTTTATGGTGAGTGGTACTACTCATGCCACTCTTAAAGCTTTTAATGCTTATTGGGAAAAACAGGTCATCCATTTACCCTCAAAATCAACAAATAAAGACCCGGTAACTAAATCAATCAGTTTAACATCTGAGAAATCCAGTTTTACCAGCGACATTCAACAAGACCTGAGTCAGACGAACGCCATTGACGTAGAAGAGTGGATCAACAGAGACTTTGCCATAGCCAGCGGTGTTTTGTTCACTGCGCTTGGTGGTCTCTGGCTACCCTGGTTAATGCCTGTCAGTGTCATGGCACTTGCTTACCTTACCTGGCCTATTGCACGGCGTGCTTACCTGGGGCTGGTTATACAAAAACGACTGAAGACTGATGCTCTGAATTTAGTCTGCTTACCTTTGTTAATTTTTGCAGGCTATATCCCGGCAGCTGCTGCAGGCTACTGGGTATATTATTTCGGGCTTAAATGCCTGGCTAAGGCAAAAAACAATGCGCAACAGCAACTGGTACACATTTTTAAGGATCAGTGCAGCACTGTCTGGGTACACAGATCAGGCGCTGAAGTTGAAATAGATTTTTCCGCGTTACAAGTGGGCGATATTGTTATTGTACAAGGCGGTGAACCTGTCCCGGTAGATGGCATCATTACACAAGGCTTTGCCAGTATAGATCAGCAAGTGATGACTGGTGAGTCACAACCGGTGGAAAAAACTGTCGGAGACAGGGTGTTTGCGTTCACCCTGATGTTAAGCGGTAAAGTCCATATTCGTGTCGAAAAGGCCGGATCAGATACACAGGCTGCGCAAATAAAGGCTCTGCTCACTAAAACCACTCACTATACTGCAGCAAGAGAATTACAATTAGAAAAAATCTCTGATGACCTCACGCTGCCTTCTTTTATTCTGGCGGGTCTGACACTACCGATTGCCGGGCTCACCAGCGCATTAGTCATTCTGGATTCGCCGTTGCTGGAGCGTTTGTATATTTCGGGAAACATCAATATTCTCAGTCATCTGTCTTTAGCTGCCAGACATCAATTGTTGATTAAAGATGGGCGTGCCTTAGAAAAATTACGTGACATTGATACGATCATATTTGATAAAACTGGCACCTTGACGCAGGAGCAACCACATGTCAGTAGAATACACTCTGTCCCGGGGGTGACTGAAGAAGCGGTCTTAACTTATGCAGCAACGGCGGAATATAAACAAACACATCCGATTGCGAAAGCGATCTTAGCTGCGGCACAGGCACGTCACCTGACATTACCGGAGGTTGACGATACACACTATCACATCGGTTATGGCATTAAAGTGTCACATGAAAGCCATATTATCCGGGTAGGTAGTGCCAGGTATATGGCGCTGGAGAAGATCTCAATACCTGCCGCATTTGCACAACAGCAAGTTGATTGTCAGGAACACGCCTATTCTCTGATCTATATTGCACTGGACGATGAACTTATTGGCACGATAGAACTGCGCCAGGCGCTCCGTCCTGAAGCTGAGGTAGTGATTCGGATGCTCAGTCAACGTGGTTTGTCTCTGTATATTATTTCGGGTGACCACGAGCAATCTACCCAGGCATTGGCACATCAGCTTGGCATAGATCACTATTTTTCCGGGACATTGCCACAGGACAAGGCCAGGCTGATTCAGGAGTTACAGGAGCAGGGTAAAACGGTATGTTTAGTTGGAGATGTCGTTAAAGATGCGGTAGCGCTGAAGCAAGCTGATTTATCTGTTTCGCTGGGTAGTACATATGCCTTCATTGCTGGTACTGCACAGATTGTCTTTATGGATGATGATCTGCGCCAGTTTCAGCGTTTGTTTGCTTTGTCTGACAGTTTGCAGAGAAACTTAAGACGCTGTGTCATGTGGGATGTCGGGCCAAATTCAGTCTGTATCGGTGGTGCGCTTTTTTTACATTTAGGTATTTATGCGGCACTTGGCATCTATAGTATTAGTTTAGCAGGGGGCCTAATCAATGGGTTATTACCCGGTATCAGGCCGGCGAAAACACTCAGTATGCCGCTTGAATAGTTTACCAGCCAAGCAGATACGCAAAGATAAGTGGTGCTACAATCGTTGCGTCTGACTCTATAATAAACTTTGGCGTATCAATGGCCAATTTACCCCAGGTGATTTTTTCATTTGGCACAGCGCCTGAATAAGAACCGTAACTGGTTGTGGAATCTGATATCTGACAGAAGTATGACCAATAAGGCGTGTTGGTCAGTGCCAGATCCTGAGATAACATCGGCACAACACAAATGGGAAAATCACCGGCAATACCACCACCAATCTGGAAAAAACCGACACCTTCCTCTGTTGCTGTCTGGCGATACCAGTCTGCCAGCCACATCATATATTCGATACCTGATTTCATCGTAGCTGGTGACAACTCGTCTTGAACGCAATGTGCGGCGAACATATTTCCCATAGTTGAGTCTTCCCATCCAGGCACGACAATCGGTAGATTTTTTTCAGCAGCGGCCAGCATCCAGGAGTTTTTCGGGTCAATTTCATAATAAGGTTCTAACACGCCGGACAGTAGCAGTTGATACATAAACTCGTGCGGGAAATAGCGTGCTCCTTTGTCTGCTGCTGCCTTCCAGAGTGTCATGATATGCGTCCTTAAGCGTTTGAACGCTTCTTCTTCCGGGATGCAGGTATCCGTTACCCGGTTCAGACCGCGTTGCATCAAATCCCACTCCTGCTGAGGAGTCAGGTCTCTATAATTTTGCGCTCTTTCATAATGTGTGTGTGCCACCAGGTTCATGATATCTTCTTCCAGGTTTGCACCAGTACAACTGATGCTGTGTACCTTGTCCTGGCGAATCATTTCTGCCAGAGAACGCCCGAGCTCTGCCGTACTCATCGCACCGGCGAGCGTGATCATCATCTTTTTTCCTGCCTGCAGATGCTGAGCATAAGACTCAGCTGCATCTACCACAGTCGCTGCATTGAAGTGGCGATAATGTTCCAGCATAAATGTTGAAACTGGTCCCTTGTTATCCGACATGTTTTTCCGCCCTTGAAAAGTAATAACTGAGTAGTTTGTAATAAAGTTTTGCAGTTAAAAAATCAGGTGCTTTCTGTTCAGGCTGTGGTGCCAGCTCAGTGATATCAAATCCGACGATCATCTGATTGTCGAATACCCGACGCAGATAGCGTGTCACTGTATACCAGTCCAGCCCACCTGGTTCTGGTGTGCCAGTTGACGGCATAATCGACGGATCAAACACATCCAGGTCAATGGTGACATACACAGGTCCGTGCATCAGTGCGATGGATTGTGCCATCCAATCAGTCTGGTTATGAATTTGTTCAGCGAAAAAACATTTTTGTCGATTCAGATAAGGTAACTCGCTTGTATCCATACTGCGAATACCAACCTGAATCAGATTCGTTGTCTGACTGGCTTCATGTAATGCACAGGCATGGTTGTAGGGTGTTCCAGCATATTCCGGACGTAAATCAGCATGAGCGTCTAACTGGAGTACTGTCAGATCAGGATACATTTCCCGAAATGCCCGGATAATGCCGATACTGACTGAATGCTCTCCGCCAAAAAAAGTCGGGAATTTCCCGGTGTTTAATATTTCCCGGGTTGTGTGATACACCGCTGCTACCATTGCCTCAGATGAAGCGTTTTCGCAGATTTCCGGCAGTATATGGATACCTTCCCGATACACTTTTGAGTCAGTCTCAATATCATACAACTCCATATTTTCGGCAGCTGTTAAAAAAGCCGGAAAGGCCTGATCAGCACCTTTCCCCCAGGTGCTGGTTCCATCGTAAGGGATAGACTGCAACACAACAGAGGATGACTCAAAAGCACAGTATTTGTCTTCCAGATCAGCAAAATTTTTCATCATACGCTATACCCTAGTAATTTCAGCATGTTATTTGCCGTTTGCTCATCAGAATATATAAAATCTATGAGATTGCCTGTTTCGTCACGATCAATAATGACTTGTTTAGGCGTTGGAATTAAACAGTGCTTAATCCCCCCGTACCCACTGATCGCGTCCTGGTAAGCGCCTGTGTGGAAAAATCCCAGGTAAAGCGGCTCTTTGTCTTGCTGCGAATAGCGTGGTAATACCACTTCCTGATCAAAATCTTCAGCATTATAATAATCTGCATGGTCACAACTGATGCCTCCGACGCTGGCACGAACGTATTCTTTATCCCATTGGTTGATCGGTAACAGAATAAATTTTTCATCCATCGACCAGGCGTCAGGTATCGTATTCATCAGACTATTATCAATCATATACCAGCATTCTGCGTCATTTTGTTTTTTGGTTTCCAGCACCTGAAAAATTATCGCTCCGCTTTCACCGACGGTATACTTGCCAAATTCTGTATAAATATCCGGCTCTGCGATGTGATTTTCGAGGCAGGCCTGTTTGATATTGGATACTATTTCATTAATGATATATTCATAGTCGTATTCAAACCCTAAGTGGTTCCGGATTGGAAATCCACCTCCCAGATTAAATGCATGCAGTTCCGGGCAGACTTTTTTCAGCTTGACATATAACTCCAGTGCTTTACGAAATTCTCCCCAGTAGTACATCGTATCGTCTATCCCGGAATCGATAAAAAAGTGCAACATCTTCAGACGAAATTTTGGGTTTTTCAGAATGCTGTTCTGATAAAAGTTCAGGATCTCTGATTTTTTAATACCGAGTCGGGATGTGTAATAGTCCGATTGTGGTGCTTCATCAATCGCCATTCTGATGCCAATATCCACCACCTGATCTTCTGGTATGCGCTGCTCCAGCCGGTTCAGCTCTTGCGTATTATCCAGCACATTGATCTGATGACTGAATCCTTGTTGTTGCAATGATACAATTTTATCCAGATATTGTTCAGTTTTATAACCATTATGAATAATAACTTCGTCCTGATTAATTTTATTATTCCGGTAAAGATTGAGAATCAGATCAATATCGAAGGCAGCCGATGTTTCCAGGCAGAGATTATCTTTTAGTACCTCATTCAGTACATGAGAAAAATGATTACATTTTGTGCAGTAGGCATAATGATAATTTCCGCCGTACTGGTTTTTTCTGATTGAGCGATGAAACAGGTTGCGTGCTTTTTTAATCTGACTACCAATCTTAGGTAAGTAAAATAACCGCAGTGGTGTGCCATACTTCGCAATCAGATTTTTCAATGAAATGCCATGAAAGGTCAGGTAGCCATGGTGCAGATCAAAACCTTCCTGTGGAAAATAATAGCTCTGATCAATCAGGTCAGCATAGGTGTTTTTCATAGCATTATTCGATTTACTCAACGCATCACAATAACGTGGATGGCATCCAGTCGTACCCGGGTCTGTTGCAGGTATACCTCAAGTAGTTCGCACCGGGCAGCCCATTGTTCGATTTCTTCTGCTCGTACTGTCGGGTTTACCTCAGCTAGTGCCTGCAATCGTTTCAGTTCTGCATTCAGTTCATGTTGCATGGTCTGAATCGCTGTTGCTACTACCGCTGTACTGGCTGCTTTTGCCAAGCTCTCTCCTTGAGCCAATAAGGGTTTGATTCTTGTGCTTTGTGACTTCATTACCGCTGCGATCAGTTTCTTATTGCCGGTCAGACAGGTGCCACGTAATGCTTCTGATGTTATCTGATCGGCATGATTCCGACCTTGTATATCCAGTAACAGCCGATGACAAGTCGGTGGCAGGTAACGTTGTGCTTCCAGTGCGGCTGGTGCCAGGCACTCACTCAGATAGAGCAGTTCCAACAACAGGGTACCCGTTGGATAGTCCGGATGGTTACAAACGCTCATCGTGGCTGAACCCAGGTCACTGCTGCTGAGTAAGTCCATGGCACCGCGTACTATCGGGTGCTCCCAGGTCAGAAATTCACGGTCTTCATGAGTCAGTGCATCTGCACGTTTCCAGGCGACCCGTACGCCAGCATCGGTCAACCCTGGCACATGTTCCTGGCGCATGTGAGGACCTTTACGCACAAATTCTCCGCCTTGTCCGATCGGCTGATGATTTACCCCGAATGCATCCCAGAATGCATGCATGTAGCTCCGTACAGACTTTTGCTGATCATGCTCGGTCATTTGCTGCACTAATGTGTTTGCATCCTCCGGACGATGTGATTGCAGTTCCAGTAATCGGTCGCGCCCTGTTGCCAATTGCTGACTGATTTTCTCTGTGACCATTTTTGCTGTTTGTATTAAATCCGGGAGCCTTGCAGCATCAAGCAATGCCGATTGCAGTGGGTCTGCCAATTGGGCGTACACCATCTCAGCTGCCGGGCAGGTGGCCTGAAATGCATTCAGACCATTCTGGTACCAGTGATATAACACCTCGCCGGCAGATCCTTGAAAACAGGGTACATGCAGTTGGATTTGCTGGCTTTGCCCGATCCGGTCCAGGCGACCGATTCGTTGTTCCAGCAGCCCTGGTAGCAGTGGCAGGTCGAACAGGATCAGATGGTGCGCAAACTGAAAGTTACGTCCCTCTGAACCAATCTCTGAACACAGCAGCGCTTGTGCGCCTTCCGGGTCGGCGAAAAAGACGGCGGCGCGGTCCCGTTCCACAATCTCCATGTCTTCATGGAACATCGCGACAGCCAGACCGAGGGTATCCAGCAGATAACGACGCAGACTGATGACGGTCTGCGCTCGTGCGCAGATCACCAGTACTTTCGCCGGAGCCAGAGTGCGTAGCTGTTCCACCAGCCAGGAGACCCGGCTATCTATCCGGTACCATTTGCGTGGGTAATGTTGTTCCGGTGTCAGGTCAGACCGATGCTGGTGATATTCTGCTGGCAAAGCTAATGGGTAGTGGTGGACACGTCGTCCCGGAAAGCCCTGAATCGCCTGACGAGTGTTCCGGAATAACAAGCGCCCGGTACCATGCTGATCCAGTAGTTGCTGAATCACCGCTTGAGGATCGTCTGGTACGTCGCCTAATAGATCTGTCAGTTGTGCCTGCTGCTGTGTCGTTAGCGACTGCTCGTTCAACAATGTTGCGGCCAGGTGCGCAATGGGCTGATAGGCTTGTTCTTCAGCCAGAAAATGCGCATAATCGTGAAATCGTTGCGGATCCAGTAAGCGCAGCCGGGCAAAATGTCCGGCTTTACCTGATTGCTCCGGTGTTGCCGTCAGTAACAATACACTTGGGGTATTCTCCGCCAGCGCTGCTACAAAATCGTAAGCCAGTGTTGATTCTTCCGGTGTCCAGACCAGATGATGTGCTTCATCCACGACTAACAGGTCCCACTCACCGGCTAAGGCGGCACGTGCGACTTTTGCTGAACTGGTCAGAAATTCCAGACTGCATAAAACACGTTGTCCGGTTTGAAATGGATTACCCTGATCCTGTTGCAGAAAGCGTTCATCGTCAAACAACGTGAAGTGCAGGTTAAAACGGCGTAACATCTCGACCAGCCACTGATGGATCAGCGCTTCTGGTACTACCAGCAAAACACGCTGTACCCGCTCTGATAACAACAGCCGATGCATAATCAGGCCAGCTTCAATCGTTTTGCCTAACCCCACTTCATCTGCCAGCAGGACACGAGGAGACAGCCGGTTAGCGACCTGATGTGCGATATATAATTGGTGTGGAATCAGGGCGACGCGCGGGCCATTTAAACCGAATACCGGTGAGCGCCAGTTAACACTCAACTGCTGCCAGGTTTGATAACGCAGCTGAAACCAATTATCTGCATCTAAGCGACCCAGCATTAACTTATCGTATGGTCGATTCAGCGGCAGTTGATCCGGCAATTGTTGTTCCGCTACTGTAATCACCTGATCTGTTTCGGTGCGGCACTGATAACTTAGTAGTCCATCACATGCGTCAACCTGGGTCACGGCTAAAGTGCAGCCATTTGCATCTGTAATCGTATCACCAGCTTCAAAACGTACCCGCAGTAAGGGGGCATTACGAATGGCGTAAACCCGTTGTGCCCGAGTCGCAGTAAACTCGACTTTTACCGTGCGTGTATCCACCGAGACCACGACCCCGAGGCCATGGTCCGGTTCAGCTTCACTAATCCAGCGTTGTCCCGGTATAAACATTAACAAAACTCACAGGGGTGAATATCATGATAAATAAAGCAAGTTGGTCCCGCCGGTGGCTGTTACCAACTCTGATTGTGCTGGCGGTGATCATTGCCCTGATTTTTGTGATTGGCAAGATACGCCATAGTCTGGAATACGCCGATGATGATCCGGACCGTGGTGCCACGATCAGTGGTATGGATCAGCCTGATGCGATGGGAGACGTTTATACTAAGGTAGTATATCCGGCAGATCAGGGCTGGAATGCCGCTGAAAGCCTGTGGTTTTACAACACCACTCAAGGCTCTGATATGCTGCCGTATGACTTTTTTCTGCATCTGGAACAACCTGATTCGGAGACATTATTCCGGGATGCTGCGAATATCAACGATTATCGTTATCTGGTGCAGAAAGCCACCTATAGTAACCCGGATGGTTTGCCGTTGGGCTTTGTGAAAGATACCTATCAGGGTCGCCATTATGTTGGTATGACATGCGCCGCATGTCATACCGGCCAAGTGAATTATCAGGGTACGGCTATCCGGATTGATGGTGGAATTCCGATGGCTGATATGGTCGGTTTTCTGGAAGGTCTGGCTGAATCTCTGCATGTGACTTCGCGGGATGAGGCAAAGTTTGAGCGATTTGCGTCACAAGTCTTAGCTGGCGACGATTATTCAGATCGTGAACAGGTTCGTGAAGACCTGAAAGCCTATGCGTTGCGGCTGACCCTGTATAACAGCATCAACCGTAGTTACAACGGGTCGCACCGGATCAACTATGGTCATGGCCGTCTGGACGCTTTCGGGCGTATCTTCAACCGCACGGTTGAACATTTGCTGACCAAAGAGCAATTACGTGAACTGATTCGCAACATGCCGGGGATTCTACCGGGCCAGGCGGAACAAATTGTTGCAGATACCAAAGAATTGCTGACCGCAGCTAATCGTGAAGCGATTATGCGTAAAATATTCACAACTTTGCAGCAAAACGGCAAAAGCAGGTTTGGTGCGCTGCGTATCATCGTCAAGCATCTGCACCATACTTTGTATAACCCACCAAACGCACCCGTCAGCTACCCGGTGATCTGGGATATTCCGCAGCATGATTATGTGCAGTGGAATGGCATTACCGCGAATGCCGGCCCTGGTTCTCTCGGGCGCAATGTCGGCGAAGTGATCGGAGTATTTGGCACACTGGACTGGTACCTGGATGACGAGTGTGACCTGGCATCCCGTATTACTGGCCAATGTAGTTTGTTCGGCACGCCGACCAAAAATCAGTTGATCCGGTTTAAGACCTCAGTGGATAAACATAACCTGGTCAAAATGGAGCAGCAACTGACGACACTCCGGTCACCCAGCTGGGAAGATACAAACCTGCAAGGCATATTACCTGAGCTGGGACCACAGCAGGTCGCTGCAGGGCGCGAATTGTACGAGCAATACTGTGTTGCATGCCACCATGATATTGATCGGGACGACCCGTACCGCAAAGTTGTTGCCTACATGACAGATATCAAAAAAGTGGGTACTGATCCGCAGATGGCGCTAAATAGTGTCAACTACACTGGCAAATCCGGTTTTCTGCAGGGCCTGTATGTTGAAGCAGGCAGTGGCAACCTGGTGGTACAGGAAACGATGCCAATTGCCGCATTGCTCAAATTAGGCGCAATGGGCGTTGTTGGCAGCCCGGACCCGGATACCAATCCGGTGTATGACGGTCTGGAAATGATGATGGATATCGGAAGTGCTTTGAGTGAGAATCAAGCGAAGGCTTCCCTGAAACAAGGAGATTACCCGCTAGGCAGTCCGAAGTCACCCTATAGTCCATTACTATCCTACAAGGCACGACCGTTGAATGGTGTCTGGGCCAGTGGTCCTTATCTGCACAATGGTTCAGTACCAACTCTATATGACTTGCTATTGCCTGCTGATCAGCGGCCGAAAAAGTTCCTGGTTGGTTCGCGGGAACTGGACACTGAAAAAGTGGGCTTCAAGTCCAGTGGCTATAACAATGGTTTTACATTTGATACCGGCTTGCCAGGTAACAGTAATCAAGGCCATGAGTACGCAGCTGGTAAAACGCCGATGCCAGATGGCAAAACCTTACCTCCGCTCAACCATGAACAGCGTATGGCATTAGTCGAATATCTGAAAAGCTTATAAGTTGAGTTTGTTGTAGATCGTGAAAAGCCCGTGTCGTGTAAGCGGCACGGGCTTTTCGTATGCTTATGGCACCCAGAACCGGCCGAGAATGTGTCTTGTTTCAAGGCGATCCGGTGGCATTCAGGACGAGATACTGGCGACCCTGATCGGTCAGGCGGTATTTCTGCAGACGGCTGCTGGGTTTGTCGGGGATCGTCATCTCAATCAGCTTGTCGGCGAGTGCTGGTTTGAGGTAGCGCTCTCGGAACGATTTCCGGTCTGACAAGCCCAGAGCAGTTTGTAATGATTCGCGATCCATTTCGCCCCGGATTGCTGCCAGTAGCTCGTCGACCTGGGGGGTGACCGGGGGGGTGTCGTGGGGGGTGTCTTGGGGGGTGTCTTGGGGGGTGGTGATGGTATCCAGTATCGTCTGCAATATGAAGGTGATAAAGGGTGCAGAGTTGGTTTGTTGCGTGCTTGCCTGTAATGCCTGGTAATACTCAGCCTGGTGCTCAAAGATCAGGTTTTCTACCGGGAGATTGGCAAACAGAGGGTTCCAGCGTGCCAGGATCAGGCTTTGCCACAGTCTTCCCATACGGCCATTGCCGTCGGCGAATGGATGGATGAACTCGAATTCGTAATGGAACACTGAGCTGACGATAAGCGGGTGAGCGTCGGTTGTAGTCAGCCAGTTGAGCAGATCGGCCATCAGATAGGGTGCGCGGTCGGCAGGTGGTGTCATGTGGATGACTTCCTGCCCTGACAGGATTCCCACGCCGCCCTGTCGATACCGGCCGGTTTCGTCGATAAGACCTGACATCAGTATCTGGTGTGCTGCCAGCAGGTCTGTTTCGGACCCGGGTTGCCAGGTGTCGAACCGATCGTAGGCGGCCAGGGCGTTTTTTACTTCCTGCACTTCGCGAGGTGGCGCGATGACCTGTTTGCCTTCCAGGATAGCGGTAATCTGTCCCTCGCTCAGGGTGTTGCCCTCAATCGCCAGTGAGCCGTGAATGGTGCGGACGCGGTTGATGCGTCGCAGCCGCAAGGCTTGTTCCTGGTCAGTGAGCACAGTTAATCGCCCGATGGCTTCGCTGATTGTGGCGACCTGATTCAGGATTGTCGTGGTGATGGTGTAGGGTGGCTGATATGACATGTTGCCTCCCAGTGTGGGTAACCGGGATAAAAAAAGGCCAGTCTGGTGGTTCAGACTGGCCTTTTTTAGTAGAGAAGATAACAATCGGGAAGAATCTGGTGGAGGCGGCGGGAGTCGAACCCGCGTCCGCAAGTCCGCCACCGTCGGTTCTACATGCTTAGTCATGCCAGCAGTTTTAACCGCAGTTGGCCTGGTATGACAGAGCCTGTTCTGCAGCGATTCCGATAAAAATTTAGCAACTGGGTTCCGGACTGACCTGGTTGCGATCTTATGAGCTATGACACCTGATGATACTACTGGAGTATCCACCGGACGCATAAGCACGGCTCCGGCCAGATGGCATTCTACCGGTGTTTAAGCGGCGAGTGCGTAGTTGTCGTCGTTGGCAACTATAAGATTGACAGCTGGTTTTACGAGGTATGCTGTACCTCGGCATGCCCCTCAGGCTTTGTGGCCCACGTCGAATGCCGTGTCGCCCCCATCGGGTACCTCTGAAAATTGTTGCGTTCGTAAATACTTGGTTAAAAAATGTTCGTGTACCGCTGGTGCACGGCGCTTTTTTGCCTCGTCTTTGCTTCACTCACGACATTTTCAGATGAACCCGTGTGTAATTGAATCAGATTATAGGAGGTGGTTGTGGTGGTTGCAATCTGTTTTGTCGCTAGCGGATATAGTAACGGCGCCGCAGATCACGTAATGTAGCGAATATCCAGGGCCAGAGCAGGGCACTGATGAGGGGTATCCACCAATAGCCGGGTGCAAATGATAAGCGTGAGGTGGCGCCGGTAATCACTTGGTTCAGGATGTGGCCGATGGTGAGCAGTAACAGCACAGCCCATGCCTGTTGACCTAGTGGCATGACGCGCAGTTGGGTGTAAAAAGTATGGCTGAGATAGGCCAGCAAACTGAGGCTGAGGGCATGTTGTCCGAACAAGGTGCCGGTCAGGGTGTCGAGCAATATCCCCAGGCTGAAGCCGGTGCCGACTCCGATACGGTGTGGCAGTGCGATGCACCAGTAGATCAGTACCAGGCTGACCCATTCTGGTCGATAAGGTCGTGCCCACTCCGGTAAGGGTATGATGCTCAGTATCAGCGCAGGTAACAAAGTAAGCCAGATCAGGATCGGGCCGGACAGCTTCATGGCGTATGCTGGGCCAGCATCGTCTTATCTTCCCATACCAACAGGACTTCACGGCTTCGATCTAAATATGCCAGGGGTTCTGCCTTAATGTAAGCAAACATTTGGTTTGGTCGCTGGTCGATCTGTGTGACAGTAGCGACCGGATAGCCTGCCGGGAAAGTGCCTCCCAGGCCGGATGTGACCAGCTGGTCGCCTACCTGAATGTCTGTGTGATCAGGCAGGTAGGGCAGTTCCAGCGCATCAATGCGTCCGGTGCCAACAGCGATAGTGCGCAGGCCATTACGTACGATTTGTACTGGCAGGGCGTGGTTGGCGTCGGTGATCAGCAAAACGGTGGCGGAAAAGGGTGTAGTCCGTTTAATTTGCCCCATCACCGCAGCAGCGTCCAGAACGGGTTGTCCGACGAAAGCGCCGTCCCGGGTGCCTTTGTTGATAATCACTTGCTGTTGATGAGGATCCAGGTCTATAGAAGAAAGCTGTGCAATCAGCATGCGTTCACTTGGCAGTTCAGTGGATGAGCCCAACAGTTCGCGCAAATGCTGATTTTCTGCCTGTAGCATCATGTATTTCTGCAACCTGGCCTGCAGTTGCAGGTTATGTTGATGCAGAGTCGTATTTTCGTCTTGCAGTTGATGCCGGGTGGTGAGCCAGTTCTGCAGACTGAGACTGGCTATGACCGGTAGCTCGGCGATCAGGCGTAATGGTGAGACGAGTACAGACAGAGTTGCACGGGCTTGTTGCAGGTGTGGGTATTGGTTGTCCCACACCATCAGTGCCACACTGAGGCACGTGATACAGAAGAGTTGCAGCGCACGGGGCGTGCCTGCAGTAAACAGAGGTTTAATCGTGTTTGCCTTTCAGGTGAGTTGATGCAGTGGTTACTATTGGCAGGCTTCGCAATCCGGATCCAGTATGCTACAGGCGGCTGGTGCTGTGGCATCGGCTGTCGCACCATAGGTACCGCCGACCGCACTGAGCTGGTTTGCCTGGCTGCTGGCCATGGTCGATTTTTCGACATGGGTAGCGCCCATGGAGCGCAGGTAATAGGTTGTCTTTAACCCGCGTACCCAGGCCAGCTTGTACAGGTTGTCCAGTTTAACTCCGGAAGGCTCTGCCATATACAAGTTCAGGCTTTGTGCCTGGTCTATCCATTTCTGGCGGCGGGAGGCGGCTTCGACTAACCAGCGGGCATCTATTTCAAATGCAGTGGCATACAGTTGTTTCAGATCTTCCGGAATCCGTTCGATGGCCTGTACTGAGCCGTCGTAATATTTCAGGTCGTTTACCATCACCTGGTCCCACAGACCATGTGCCTTCAGATCCTGCACCAGGTAGGGGTTGACGACCGTGAATTCGCCAGACAGATTCGATTTGACGAACAGGTTCTGGTAAGTCGGCTCAATTGACTGGCTCACCCCACAGATGTTGGAAATGGTGGCGGTCGGAGCGATAGCCAGGGTGTTGGAGTTGCGCATCCCGATGCGTTGTACCCGGTCGCGCAGGCTGGCCCAGTCGAGTGTCTGGCTGTTATCCATTTGCAGATAATCACCACGTTCTGCCGCCAGGCGGCGAATCGAATCATACGGCAATATGCCTTGGCTCCAGAGTGAGCCGGGGAAGGTCTCGTAGGTACCGCGCTCTGCTGCCAGATCAGTGGAGGCCTGGATCGCATAATAGCTGACCGCTTCCATACTGCAATCGGCAAAGGTGATGGCAGCTTCGCTGGTATAGGGCAGGCGTAGTTTGTACAGTGCGTCCTGAAAGCCCATGATGCCGAGCCCGACCGGGCGGTGTTGTTGGTTGGAATGTTTCGCCTGCGGCACACTGTAATAGTTGTAATCAATCACATTGTCCAGCATCCGCATCGCTGTGTTGATCGTACGCTGTAATTTTGCCTGATCCAACCCATGTTCCGGATCAATATGGGCGGCCAGGTTGATGGAGCCCAGGTTACAAACGGCAATTTCGTCGTCGTTGTTATGTAGTGTGATTTCCGTGCACAGGTTGGACGAATGCACCACACCGACATGCTGGTTTGTATAACGCAGGTTGCAGGGGTCTTTGAAGGTGATCCAGGGGTGGCCAGTCTCGAATAACATGCCGAGCATTTTGCGCCATAAAGCCTGTGCCTTCACTTGTTTGCTGGTACGTAATTCGCCGCGTGCGGCAGCCGCTTCATATTGCTGATACGCCTGGTTGAATGCCTGACCGCTCAGTTCGTGCAGGTCAGGTGTTTCATCCGGCGAGAATAAAGTCCAGTCGCCGTCTTCGGCAACCCGTTGCATAAACAGATCGGGGACCCAGTTTGCGGTGTTCATATCATGGGTACGGCGCCGGTCATCTCCGGTGTTTTTGCGCAGTTCCAGAAATTCTTCCAGATCAATGTGCCAGGTCTCCAGATAAGCACAGACGGCTCCCTTGCGTTTGCCTCCCTGATTCACGGCGACGGCAGTATCGTTTGCTACTTTCAGGAAGGGCACCACACCTTGTGACTTGCCATTCGTGCCTTTGATGTTGGCACCCATGCCACGTACCCGTGACCAGTCGTTGCCCAGGCCACCGGCAAATTTGGAGAGCAAGGCGTTATCCTTGATTGAGCTGTAAATTCCGCTCAAATCATCCGGCACGGTGGTGAGATAACAACTGGATAACTGTGGGCGCAGTGTGCCGGAGTTGAACAGGGTTGGGGTCGAGCTCATGAAATCGAAGCTGGAAAGCAGCCGGTAAAATTCCAGAGCGCGGGTTTCACGTTCGGTTTCATGCAGCGCCAGGCCCATCGCGACGCGCATAAAGAAGACTTGTGGCAATTCAAATCGGACGCCATCTGAATGGATGAAGTAGCGGTCATACAGGGTTTGCAGGCCAAGATAAGTGAATTGCAGATCGCGCTCTGCCAGCAAGGCATTGCCTAATAATGCCAGGTCGAAGTCAGCTAATTGTGGATCCAGCAATTCCAGCATGATGGCGCGCTGGATATAAGTCTGAAAATAATCGGCATACGCCTCGGACATCGCGGCCTGGCTGTGTACTGGCTGGCTCAGTTGCAGAAAGTTGCAGGCCTCGTGGCGTAGATTGTGCAGTAACAGGCGCGCGGCGACATACGAGTAGTTCGGCTCTTGTTCGATCAGGGCTCGGGCGCTCATCACCAGCGCCTTGTCCACATCTTCCGTCCGCACCCCATCAAACAGGTTGCGGTAAGTATCCTGCAGAATCACTTCCGCCTGTACTGCGTCCAGCCCGGCACAGGCTTCTGTCACCAGGGTGGTCAGCTGAGCCTTGTCCAGCGGTCGTGTGCTGCCATCTGCCAGCGTGACATGCAACACTGGTTCAGCGGGCGGTGCTGCGGCAGCCTTGGCTCTTTCACGTGCATGTTCTTCACGGTACAGCACATACGCACGGGCGATCTTATGTTCACCCTGACGCATCAGCGCCAGTTCCACCTGATCCTGAATGTCTTCAATATGTACCATGCCACCAGTCGGGTTACGCCGGTGCAGGACTGCGACAACCTGATCGGTAAGTGTGGCGACTGCCTCATGAATGCGGTTGGATACGGTGGCTGAGTCGCCTTCGACTGCCAGGAAAGCCTTTGCCATCGCTACATTAATTTTTGATGCATCGAAGTGGGTGACCTTGCCGTTGCGGCGCATCACATGCAGTTCACCTGGTGCATGGGCTGTCAGGTCAGTGGCGGAGTCAGGAGTCGGGTTGTTCAGCATGAAGGAGAAATTCCAGTGGAATAATGAGGTTTGGCAAGGAGTTAGGGTATGAAGAAACAGATGGCTTAAGCCTGTGCAATAATACTGTATCTCTCCTGATCACGCTGATCAGATTTACAAATCGGGTGCAGGCGGCTTATGGCACAAGACTATCTGCGGATCGCATTAAACGGCCCGTTTTATCACCATTTTGACTATTTGCCGCCACAAGAAGAAGAGCAAGAGCCTGCCTGCCTGGTGGGTTGCCGGGTATTGGTACCATTTGCCCGTACGCGCAAGATCGGAATGGTGGTAGCACTGGTGACGGACACGTCTGTCAAGGTGGCGAAGTTGCGGCGGGTATTGCGGTGTCTGGATGAGACGCCTTTGCTCAGCGAAGCCGATCTGGCTTGCCTGGACTGGATTGCGCGCTATTACCAGTATCCGCCAGGTGAAGTGATTCTCGCGGCTTTGCCGGTGCGGTTGCGCAAACGGCAAAAAGCACTGGCTGTGCCGCCGCAGGCAGTACAGCCAGTGTGTCGCGAGGCGGATTATCCGCTGAATGCGGAACAACAAGCGGCGATTCAGGCAGTGCAGGCGCAGTTGGGTCAGTTTGCTGTCTTTTTACTGGAGGGTGTCACCGGCAGCGGCAAGACCGAAGTCTATCTGCAACTGGCGCAACAAGTGCTGGCGCGGGAGCAGTGCGTGTTGTTGCTGGTGCCTGAAATTGCGCTGACACCCCAGTTGCAGCAACGTTTTACCGAGCGTTTTACCTGCGGGGTGAGTGTGTTGCACTCGGGGCTGAACGATACCGAACGTGAGCGTGCCTGGCATCAGGTGCGCCTCGGCCTGACGCCGTTTGTGGTCGGGACTCGTTCGTGTGTGCTGAATCCGATACCGCGTCTGGGGATCGTGATTGTCGATGAAGAACATGAACCTGCGTACAAGCAACAAGAAGGGCTGCGTTATTCGGCGCGTGACATGGCGGTAATCCGGGCGCAGCGCGCAGGTTGCCCGGTGATACTTGGTTCAGCCACGCCCTCGCTGGAGAGTATGCATAACGTCGCTTTTCGGGGTTATCAGCGGCTCAGGCTGCAACAGCGGGCCGGGTCGGCATTGCCGCCTGATCTGCATCTGTTGGATATTCGCGATCAACCTTTGTCGGCTGGCCTGTCGGAACCCTTGTTGACTGCGTTACAAGACACGCTGGCAGCAGGTGAGCAAGCCATAATCTTTATTAACCGGCGTGGTTATGCACCGGTGCTGACTTGTTACAGTTGTGACTGGATTTCGGAATGTGCGCAGTGTGACGCGTATCAAACGGTGCACCGGGCACAAAATGTGTTGCGTTGCCACCATTGTGGTGCACAACAGGCGATACCGCGCCAATGTCCGGCTTGTGCCGCATATGATCTGCATCCGCTCGGGCAGGGCACGGAAAAGGTCGGTGATTTCTTGCGCGATCAGTTTCCGGAGGTGCCTTTATTGCGCATAGACCGGGATGCGACCAGCCAGAAGGGTAGTTTGCAGGCTTTGCTGGATCAGGTGCATGCGGCTGAGGCGGCGATTCTGGTTGGTACCCAGATGCTGGCAAAAGGCCATCACTTTCCGCATGTCACTCTGGTCGGCATTCTGAATGCGGATGGTGGCCTGTACAGTGCTGATTTTCGTGGCAGTGAACGGATGGCGCAATTGTTGATGCAGGTCGCCGGGCGGGCGGGGCGTGGTGATCGACCAGGACAGGTGCTGATTCAGACTCGTCATCCGGATCATCCGGTCTGGCACACATTATTGCGTGAAGGCTATCCGGCCTTCGCACAGGCGGCGCTGGCAGAACGTGAGGCCGCCGGTTATCCACCGTATGCGTACCAGGTGCTGATCCGGGCGGAAGCGAAACAGGCTGAACCGCCGGAACGTTTTCTGCAACAGGTCGCTGCCTGGGTACAGCAACAGACTACTGCGGTCACTTGCTGGGGTCCGGTGCCTGCCCCGATGGCGCGTCGGGTGGGTAAATATCGGGTACATTTGTTGTTGCAATCAGCCCGGCGCCAGTGTGTGCAGGATCTGGCCCGGGCGTTGCGTGATTATGTGCAGGCTCAGTCGATACCGCGTGGCATCAGTTGGAGTCTGGATGTGGACCCGGTCTGAAAACTGTTCCTCTGTCCGGGTCGCCTGCATCCATCGAAAGCATTCAGTTATGCATGAGTTTTATCTGGCGCTCAGCCTGTTAGATGCAGCACAAAATCTGATGCGTAAATGTCGCAAAATCTGATGATATTTTTTCTGTCGTATCTGTTTGGTAAATAATTGATTTATATTGAATTGTAATATAGTATGGTGAACAATGAGCTGATCTGTTTTGCAAATAGACGGTGAAATAATTGGCAATTGGACGCTATAATAGTTGCTAATCAGACGGTAGATTAGCCAGCAATTAGACGCTATACAAATCAACATATGGTCGGCAGGGTGATGGCTTTTTATCCGCGTTTTCTGCGATCCGCGATAGCGGTGGCACTTTCTGATACCCCTGTCGTCTGCCTGTTGGGCCCCCGCCAGACAGGTAAAACTACCTTGTGCCGGACACTATCTGCTGACCGTGCCTATTTCACACTGGATGATCACACCACCTATGTTGCTGCCTGCAAAGATCCGACCGGCTTTATCCAGAGCCTGCCGTACCAGGTCACGCTGGATGAAGTGCAGCGTGCACCGGAGCTGCTGTTTGCGATCAAAATGGCAGTGGATCGTGACCGTTCGCCCGGGCGCTTTCTGCTGACTGGTTCAGCTAACCTATTATTGCTACCCCGTGTACAGGAATCGCTCGCCGGGCGTATCGAAATCCTGCATCTGCACCCCCTCACAGAAGCTGAAAAAGAACAGCAGTTTCCGCACTTTTTAACCCGCCTGCTGGATCAGCAACTGGCTGCTGATATGCAACAGACCCAGCAGGCCCTGAGTGGTATCGCTGAGCGCTTATGCCAGGGTGGCTATCCGGAGCCGAATACTCGCAAACCACATCGTGCACGCCAGTGGTTTGCCCAATATCTACAGACGATTATCCGCAATGATGCGCGTGATGTGGCTAACTTCCGCGCGCAGGATGATCTGTACAACCTGATGCAGCTGCTCGCATTGCGTACCGGCTGTCTGTTGAACACACAACATATCGCGACAGAGCTGAAGCTCAGCCGGGAGACAGTGGATAAATATATCCGTTTGCTGGAGCACTTGTTTCTGGTATGTCGCCTGCCTGCCTGGCATAACAATCAGGCGAAGCGGCTGATTAAGACACCGAAACACCATCTGGTGGATAGTGGTCTGGCAGCCGCTCTGAATCGTTTGAAGGCGGAGCACTGGCAGCCATGTTCGACACAGTTCGGTGCACTGCTGGAAGGCTTTGTGATTCAGCAGATTCGTGCTCAGGCGACCTGGCTGGATGAGCCGGTACAATTGAGCCACTATCGCGACAAAGATCAGGTGGAAGTGGATCTGGTGATAGAACGAGGCCGCGACGTGTATGGTGTGGAAATCAAAAAATCTGCCACGATTCACGACAAATCGGGAGCAGGCCTGAGGCGGTTGGCACGTCAGGCAGGCAGCCGGTTTCAGGGAGGAGCCCTGATCTATTGCGGTAATAATGCGATTGCGCTGGACGTGCCGCACTGTTTTGCAATACCAATAGACTGGCTGTGGCGCAATCCGGAGTCTCGTTAACACGACTGGTATGAATCAAAAACCGAAATTTCTGGATTTGTTCGCTGGGGCTGGTGGGCTGTCTGAAGGCTTTGTCCGGGCCGGGTTTGAGCCGGTTGCCCATGTCGAGTCGGATCAGGCTGCCTGTTTTACTCTGCGTACGCGTCAGGCATACCACTGGTTGCAGGCCCACGGGCAGGCTGAACGTTACGCAGATTATCTGCACGCCAGAATCAGTCGGGCTGAACTATATGCCAGTGTTCCGGAACAGGTTGTGAATGCGGTCATCCGGGCTGAAATCGGTGCCAGGACATTACCGGATATCTTCCGGAACATAGATAACCTGCTGGAACACCAGCGACCTGATCTGATTATTGGCGGGCCGCCCTGTCAGGCCTATTCCATTGTCGGTCGGTCCCGTGACCGCAACCGGATGCAGGGTGACAGACGTAATTATCTGTATCAGTATTATGCGGAATTTCTGAAGCGTTACCGGCCTTTATACTTTGTATTTGAGAACGTGATCGGCCTGCTTTCGGCCCGGGATGAATACGGTGATCTGTATCTTACCGCCATGCGGGATCTGTTCCGGAAATGCAGCTATGAAACAGAATATCTCACCTTATCTTCCGGAGACTATGGCGTGCTGCAGAACCGCAAAAGGGTCATTCTGGTTGGCAGGAGAGACAGAGCGACCGGATTTTATCCTGAACCGGAACAGTGGCATCCTGAGGTCAGCGTCAAGGAAGTGTTCAGTGATCTGCCGATGCTCAGATCTGGCGAGGGTGCAGTTGGCCCGTGTCGTACTGCTGCATATCACGGGACATGGCAGCATGAAGCCGGGATCCGTAACGAAGCATTGCCAGTGACCTGGCATCAGGCCAGGCCGAATACTGCACAGGATCTGGAGATATACCGGATCGCGGTTGACCTGTGGAACAAAGAACAAACCCGACTGAACTACAATGCTCTGCCTGATCATCTGAAGACGCATCGTCAGAGAAGCGCATTTCTGGACCGGTTCAAGGTGGTTGCGGCTGACCTGCCGTTTTCTCATACCGTGGTCGCACATATTGCTAAAGACGGGCATTACTACATTCATCCGGATATACAGCAGAATCGTTCCATCACCCCACGGGAAGCAGCGCGTCTGCAGACATTTCCGGATGACTATTATTTTGAGAGCAGCAGTGGTGTGCCGGGACGTACCCCGGCGTTCCGGCAGATCGGTAATGCTGTACCTGTGCTGCTGGCCCGGAAGATTGCTGAAAAACTGCGGGAGGTATGGTGATGAGTTCAGGTGAAACTTACCGGATGCGGCCGGCTGGTCGCCACATTCTGACGATCGGACGGGATTTGATTCAGGACAGTCATGCAGCGGTTATGGAACTGGTCAAGAATGCGTATGACGCAGATTCACCGGATGTGGAAATTCTGTTCCGGGCGCAGCCTGATCATGATGGATATACCCTGGTCATTGAGGATCACGGGCATGGTATGTCACGGGATACGGTGATTCACCAATGGATGGTGCCATCCACGCCGGATAAGCTGAACCGGCAGCATAGCCCCGGTGGCAGAACCCTGCAGGGCCGTAAGGGGGTGGGCCGTTATGCTGCCTCAGTGCTTGGCACCGATCTGATGCTGGAGACGGTCACGTCGCAGGGTGAAAAAACGACACTGTTTGTCAAATGGGACGCATTTGAACAGGCACAATATCTGGATGATGTTGAGATACGGATTGAAACCACAACAGTATCTGAGCCAGCCGGTACCCGGCTGACGATGAGGGGTGATAGTACTCTGCTGGCAGACTGGCATCAGAAGCAGTTCAACAAGCTTCATTTTGAGTTGAAAAAGCTGACTTCTCCGGTCAGTACCGCCATCAGCGACGAGCAGAGTCATGATAATTTCTGTATGAAGCTGGAGGTTAGCGGCTTTCCTGAGGTGGATGATGTCACCGAAACTGTTCAGCCTTATCCGGTTTTTGATTATTTTGATTACCGGGTTGCAGGCAGAATCAATGCTGATGGGAAAGGTGTTCTGACCTATGTCTCACAGAAAGCGCGTAATACTACAGAAGAAGAAATAACATTTGACTATGATAAACCGACCGGTTGTGGCGAATTGGTGTTTGATATTCGGGTATATGATCGTGAAAAAGAGGCAATTGATGTGTTGATCAGCCGCGGACTGAATGTCGGAAAACGTGAGGCCAGAAACCTGTTGGATAAATACAATGGTATCGGTGTTTATCGGAATGGATTTCGAATCCGGCCACTCGGAGATCCTGAATTTGACTGGCTTAAGCTTAATGAGGAACGTGTCCAGAATCCTTCAATGAGAATCGGTAGCAATCAGGCAATTGGTTATGTGCAGATTCAGTCAGATGAGCTGTCCGGACTAGTGGAAAAGAGTGCACGGGATGGGCTGCGCGAAAATACAGCCTTCAGTCAATTGAAAAAGATTACCAGAGAAGTAATCACAAAACTCGAAACACGACGTTTTGATTACAGAAAAAAGGCCGGTCTGAGCAGATCGAAGCGTAAGCTGGAAACACAACTGGACCTTTTGTTCTCATATGATAGCCTGAAGAAAGATATCCGGTCGAAACTGACCAGTGCCGGGGTAGATAAACAAGCTGCAGATACCATCATTGAGGTTATTGATCGGGATGCTGAAGCCAGAAACAGAGTGGCTGACACATTGCGTCAGACTGTTGCTGTTTATCAGAGCCAGGCAACCCTGGGTAAGATTATCAATGTCATTCTGCACGAAGGCAGACGACCGCTTAATTATTTTCGTAATCAGATACCTAACCTGCATAAACGGTATGATTCCTTTATAAAAACCAGTGAATTAAAAACTCTGGAAAAGATAATATCAATGGTTGATGGTATCGGTCGGAATGCGGATATGTTTGTGAAACTGTTCGGGAAACTTGACCCGCTGGCGGCCGGCAAGCCAGCTGCCCGCAAACCATTGAAGCTGAGGCAGATGATTCAGGATGCGCTCTCTGTTTTTGATGAAGAGATGAAAATACAGCATATAGTGGCAGAAGTCACAGGTCCGGATGACTTTCGGTGGTTGTCCTGGCCGCAGGACATCTATGCAGTTTTCACCAATCTGGTTGACAATAGTGTTTACTGGATCAGTGAAAAAAATACACCGCAGAAAAAAATTATGGTTGATGTTGTGGCCGAGGGTGATGCGTTACTGCACATAGATTATCGTGATACCGGGCCGGGTATAGAACCTGATCTGATTCAGCGTGAAGTGATTTTTGAACCACAGTTTTCAACTAAACCGTCTGGCACTGGTTTGGGGCTGGCTATTGCCGGGGAAGCGGCAGCGAGGAATAACCTGGAGTTGAAAGCGTTTGCATATGAGCAAGGTGTCTGGTTCAGACTACAACCCATAATTGAGGATAAAAAAGATGGATGAGTTAAAATTATTAATTGTGGAAGATGAGAAGGATGATCTTAAGGCGTGTCAGGATAGCGTTGAGTTATATCAGGATGAACATCAGTGTAAAGTGGAACTTGTGGAATGCCGGGATTTGAAAGAGGCGTTCGGAAAACTGGATAATTCTTTCGATGGTGCGATTATTGATCTGAATCTTGGCCAAGGTCATGAAGGCAATCAGGTCCTCAGCCGGATTAAAGAGTCCTGCTTCAGGATACCTGTTTTCATAATGACCGGGACGCCAGATGCTGTTGAGTCGGATGATATCTGTATTGAGGTATGTAAAAAGGGTGAAGTCCGATATGCAGATCTATTGGATCGTTTTTGTGATATTCATCGTGCTGGTCTGGAGCGCATTACAGGTGGTAAAAATACCATTGAGACATACCTGAGTAAGGTGTTTCGGGAAAATCTGAGGCCGCAACTCAATACCTGGTCGACATATGGTGAAAAAGATCCATCCCGTACTGAAAAAGCACTGCTGCGACATACGCTGAATCATTTGCTGCAACTCCTGGATGATGGTGGTGGAAAATGTTTTCCTGAAGAAATGTATCTGTATCCACCTCTGATAGATAAAATTCTTACTGGCAGTATAGTCAGGAAAAAAGATAGTGAACAATGGTTCGTGGTAATGAGTCCGGCCTGTGATCTTGTCATCCGGAATAAAAAACGTAAGACAGACAGAATTCTGGTCATCGAGATAGAACCGTATTCAGCGTTGTTTCCGGACTGTCCGGATATCAGCAGCATCAGCAAAACTAAACAGAATGAGCTGAAGAATGCGCTCAGCAATAAGACACCTTGTTACCATGGGCTACCGAAAACAGGTTTTTTCGACGGTGGCCTTCTGAATTTCAGAAAACTCACGTCGTTATCAGAGAAGGAATTTGATGAGCAATTTAAAAAATCGGAAATTCAGATTGCGCCATCTTTTGTGAAAGATATCGTTGCGCGTTTTTCAGCCTATTATGCTCGCCAGGGCCAGCCTGATATTGAATTTGAACAATATATTCCTATGTCGGAAGATAAGGCGGCGAATCTGTCATAGTGGATATCCATTCGCCTGAGCAGCGCAGTTTTAACATGTCCAGCATCCGGGGAAAGAACACCCGGCCTGAAATGATGGTTCGTCGCTGGCTCTGGTCGAACGGATACCGTTATCGTCTGTACAGGACGGATCTGCCGGGCAAGCCGGATATTGTGCTGCCGAAATATCATGCAGTGATTTTTGTGCACGGTTGTTTCTGGCACCGGCATGGCTGCCATCTCACCAGTACGCCTGCATCGCGTCGCGAGTTCTGGCAAGCGAAATTCAGCGACAATGTTAGCAGACTAGGGGGCGTTCTCAATTATTTGAGTGTCTGGCGTATCACTGGAGGTATGCTGT
>CAWUID010000020.1:0-37988 GCA_963922315.1 uncultured Gammaproteobacteria bacterium | reverse complement strand
GTCCTCATAATATATTTTGGCAGGCTTAATATTAGATCGTAAACAGGTTCTTATGTGATTATCGGAGTCATTGATGTAGTTGAATGGTTTGCACAACCTGAAGCTGAGCAGGATGTTTCCGATCTCATAGCAACACTTTTTGTAGACATTGCAAAAGTCGGAATTTCGACCATAGCCGGGTCTGTCGCTGCAGCTGTTGTGATCGCCGGAGCTGTGGCACTCGGTGTTACCGCGCCTGTGTGGGGAGTATTCGCTGCTGGTGTAGTCGCAGCAGTTGCTGTTGGTGTTGCGCTTGACTGGGTTGACAATGCATTCGGCATTACTGAACATGTCATGGAACTAGCTGATAAAATCGGAACCGGGACAGTACCTTTCTTTGAATGGGTTGGTGACCAATATGAATCAGCCAGCGAGGCTACTATGGAATCCATTGAATCTGTACAGGAATCTGTCACACAACCGCTTAGAGAAGTAGAGCGCCAACTTAACTGGTTCGATAGCTTGCCAGCACTCGATCAATATAACATTCTCAAACGTATGTTTGGCGGATACTGATAGAAAACGCCATGCTGGAAACACATGACGGAAGAGAAATCATTCTGGATGTTGATCGCATAAAATCAAATGCTGTGTCATATTCAGGGTTTTTGAATATTTCATGGTTAATGCCGTTGATATTCTTATTTAGCCCAGCTGTGATGTTATCTGCTAACAAACTGGGTGGACCGTCTGGATGGTTACTCTTTTACCTGAGCCTGTTTTTTTGCATAGCTCTGGTAATTTTCGGACGATTAAATTTTAACCATATAAAAAGCCCCTTATTTGCTTACTATATCTCGCTGGGCTCTTTTTCTCCCAGAGTTTTTTTTCCGAGTGCGATGCTATGGTATGCCAACGCAAATCATCCGCTGATTCTTGAATTATTCATCTTTGGTTTATGGGTACTTATTGAATATCTCGCCTACAGAAAATGCCATGTAGTAAGTAATCATCATATAATAAAAGCTTTTAAGGCTAATTTCCGGTTATCAGATACAGGAGATATTCTTTACGATAGCACCAGACCACGCAACGAAAAATGGGCAAACTCTCATCAAGATAATGGTAGCTTTCTGTATTATTTTGAAAACTTTGGTGGATATTTTCTGGTTATTTTCGGGCCTATAATTTTTATTTTCAGCCAGCTTCAGAGAACTGATTTTGAGCCAAGATTCATGATTGCGATGATCATGTGTCTGATTTTGGGTCTTGGGTCGAGGTTTATGTTAACTGATTATTATTTTGTAAAGCGTATTATCAAATTGAGGCAGAAACAGAAATTTTAATAATATAAAATAATCAGTTGGATAGCATGAAAATAAATAGACCTGCTCCTTTCTGCTTGACCAAAAACACATTAGAAAAAACTAACTGATCACGTAAAGTTTTTCAAAGCCCGTGGTTTCCAGCTTTCCTCTTCTCTTGTATCAGGATAGATGGTCACTAAATTATCGGCCCCCCGCTGCCAGCAATAACTGTCTGCTGGGATGCTTTGTGGTTGGGACGTCGCGTTATTCTTCATGAGATCTGGCCGCTCCCATGTCGCCAGATGAAGCTCGGGACATAGCGATAACGATGTTTTTCCCAGATACGTCCTGCGTCCACCTGCCATGCCATACTGCCCGCTGGTTCGTATGGTATAACAGGCTCCCGCAAAATGGCTTGATCTGTTATTTTCTCGCTGAATTACATGACGTGCGTTGCGCTAAATGACTTAGAACCTGTTTGCAATCTGACGCATAACGCCATGTGTAGCAAAAGACAGGTTCAAAATGCCCGCTATATCGCTTAAACACGGTACTTTTCACTGGATCGTAAACAGGTTCTTAGTGGTCTGGCATTGACCACAGCTTTTCCAATTGATAATAATCACGGACTGGCGGCTGCATGATATGCACCAGAACGCAGTTCACATCGACCAGAACCCATTCGCCTTCATCGGATCCTTCATGCCCCAGAATCGTCTCGCCGACCTGTTTCGCTTGCTGCATCACCGCCTCGGCGCAGGCAACCACCTGGCGGCGCGAGTTGCCGGAAGCGATGACAAAAAAATCGGTCAGACTGTGCCATTTGTGGACATCTAATACCTGAATATTTTGTGCCTGGTGTTCGGTGAGTGTGTCGACGATAAGATCGCACAATGCGGTGGCCTGCATCAGGTCTCCTGATTTAAAGTGGCGGACGGGCGCTGTGCCCTGGGATGGGTCTGATCATACACCTGAGCCAGATGCTGATAGTCAAGGTGGGTGTAGATTTGGGTGGTGTTGATATCAGCGTGTCCTAACAAATCCTGTACCGCACGTAGATCACCGGAAGAAGCGAGTAAATGGCTGGCAAACGCATGGCGTAACATGTGCGGGTGGACATGGCGTGGCATGCTCTGCTGAATGGCGCGTTGCTGCACCATGCGCTGGATACTGCGCTGACTGAAGCGGCGACCACGCGATCCGACAAAGGCGGCGACTTCATCGTCGGCAGCCATCACATCGCGTTTCTTTAACCACGCCTGGATTGCCTGATCAGCCTGACGACCAATCATCACCTGGCGTTGTTTGCTGCCTTTGCCGGTGACTTTCAGGATGCCCTGATGTCGGCGCAGATCACTGAGGTTCAGTGCGGCCAGTTCACTCAGGCGCAGGCCGGTGGCATACAATAATTCGAGGATCGCACGATCGCGATAATCAACCGGTTCCTGGCAGGGTAATTGCACCAATTGCGTCATCTGATCCACATCCAGGCTGGCTGGTAGTTTGCGCTGCGCTTTCGGTGCGCGGACGCCAGTGGTCGGATCCAGCGTACACAAATTCTGTTGCAGTCGGTATTGATAAAACCGGCGCAGGCAAGACAGGCGTCGTTGCAGACTGGTCGCGCTGAGTCCTTGTCGGTGACTGTCGCTCAGGTAGCGCCGGATCGGACCAGACTGACTGATGTCAGTTAATCGCTTTTTCTGGCGTTCGCACCAGATATGGAAATGCGTGAGATCGCGCCGATAAGCTGCCAGTGTATGTGCTGACAGGTGGCGGGTTTGCAACGCCTGTAAAAACTGTTCGATCTCATCCATGCCGGTATTCGGGTCGCAGGGCATAGAACAGACTTAATGCACTGATGGCACCGAGCGTGTCGGCCAGCATATCTTTTTGTGCATCCCACACATCACCTTGTGAACCGAGGAATTCCACCCCGGCATCACCGCCTTCCAGAACGGCGTACCACCACTCGATAATCTCATAAGCCGCAGCGATGCTCATAATGAAAAACAGGCTGCAGCAAAGTGCCAGCTTCAGTTCGCATAAATGTCTGCGCAGTAACCACTCCGCCACCGGAAACGCATACAGGCCAACCGCAAAATGCCCGATCCGGTCAAAATGATTGCGTTCAGCGCCGAGTAAGTCGGTTATCCAGCCAAACGGAACTTGGGCGAAGGTGTAATGTCCGCCTACTGTATGCCAGAACAGCCAGACCGCCATCAGGCCATATGCCAGATGGCTGAACCGGAAATAACGGTAAGTGAGCACCAGTCCGGCAAAGATCAGCACCACCGGAATCACTTCTGCGATCCAGACTTCGCGTGAGACCGGATTGATGCCAAGCACCACAAAAAAGATGGTAAATACGACTGCCAGAGCATGTGGGAAATAGTACAGCATAGGTTGGCTCACAGGCATTGCGATCAGCATACAGGATAAATGCCGGGTTATAATACTCGGGTTATTTCAATTTTTCACACTGACTGATGATCTGGAAGATGCTATGCAAAAAATGTTGTTGAGCGTGGCCTTAATGCTAGGTGTGGTAGCGGCCCCCGGATATGCTGCAGGTGATGCGGCAGCGGGTAAAGCAAAATCAGCGACCTGTATGGGATGCCACGGCATGGATGGGAATAGTCCGGCGCCGACCTTTCCCAAATTGGCCGGACAACACGCCGGCTATTTGTACAAACAATTGAAAGACTACAAGAGCGGCCAGCGGGCTAACCCGACCATGATGGCGATGGTTGCAAATCTGTCAGATACGGATATGCAGAATCTGGCGGCTTATTATGCAGAACAGACGATCAGCCTGGGTACTGCGGCAGCGGATCAGGTCGAGTTGGGTAAAACTATTTATCATGCAGGTATCAGCTCAAAAGGTGTTGCTGCGTGTGCAGCGTGCCACGGGCCGACCGGTGCCGGGAATCCTCAGGCAGGTTTTCCACGTGTCAGTGGGCAACATGCTGCTTACGCTGTAGACCAGCTGAAACAATTCAGTCAGGGTGCGCGAGCCAATGATATGGCATCTATGATGCGTACCGTGGCAGCTAAAATGAGCGAGGCAGAAATGCAGGCAGTGGCTGAATATATGCAGGGTCTGCGCTGACAGGTTGCTCTGGGCTTTCGGCTTAAATAATTCGGGAGATTTTTATGTCCGGTATCTGGCGTGTTATCTTGTGTGGCCTGTGTCTGATGGTGGCGTGGCCTGCGGCAGCGAAGACGTTTGATGAAAATCAGGATTACACGCTGATCCTGCCGGAGCCGGATCATGGCAGGTCCGGTGATAAGATTGAGGTGGTCGAGTTTTTCATGCATGGCTGCTCGCACTGCTTTCGTTTTGAACCGAAGCTGGAAGCCTGGTTGGAGACAACACCGGCAGATGTTGAGTTTGTGCGCGTGCCGGCGTTATTCGGGCGCCATTTCGATCTGCATGCCAGGGCCTATTATGCTTTGCAATCACTAGGACTGGCTGAGTCACTGCATCATGCCTGGTTTGAAGAAATCCATGTCAGGGGTAATGCACTGGAAACGCGACCGGCGATTGATGCATTCTTACAAACACAGGGTGTGGATCTGGTGCAGTTTGATCAGGCGATGAAATCGTTTTCTGTGCAGGTGAAACTGAACCGGGCTAAAACATTGTTGCGTCGTTATGACATCCGCAGTGTGCCGAACATTGTGGTGGATGGACGTTACAAAAATGCGCGTGGCCTGTCGCATCCGGATATGTTGTTGCTGATGGATGACCTCATCGCTAAAGTTCGCCAGCAACGGCGTGACGAAGATTGACAGAGCTTGGATTTTGCTGAATAATTGAAAAGTTATTCCGGAGGGATTCCCGAGCGGTCAAAGGGATCAGACTGTAAATCTGACGGCTCAGCCTTCGGAGGTTCGAATCCTCCTCCCTCCACCATTTTCTCGCATGCTTAAAGGGTGTCGTCCCCGCAATTGTCACGAGCAAGGCAGAAACCAGGTAGAAAACCTGATGCAGGTCAGCATTTTTAACATGATATTTGCAAGCATAGCATTCCCAGGAACACCCTGAACTGTGATGAGGTGCTTCTCCGCGGGTGTAGTTTAATGGTAAAACTTCAGCCTTCCAAGCTGACTACGTGGGTTCGATTCCCATCACCCGCTCCATTTTTTCGCCCAGGTAGCTCAGTCGGTAGAGCACACCCTTGGTAAGGGTGAGGTCGGCAGTTCAAATCTGCTCCTGGGCTCCATACGTCCTTTCTGAATTTTCTGCACCTCAACTAACGTTAAGGATAGCAATTATGGCCAAAGAAAAATTTGAGCGGAGTAAGCCGCACGTCAATGTTGGCACAATTGGTCACGTTGATCATGGTAAAACCACCCTGACGGCAGCAATCACCACCCATCAGGCGAATAAAGGTCATGCTGAGTCTCGAGCCTACGACCAGATAGACAATGCACCGGAAGAGCGTGAACGCGGTATAACAATCTCGACTGCCCACGTTGAATACGAATCAGAAGCTCGTCATTACGCCCATGTTGACTGCCCTGGTCACGCTGACTACGTAAAAAACATGATCACTGGTGCAGCACAGATGGACGGTGCCATTCTGGTCTGTTCTGCTGCTGACGGCCCGATGCCGCAAACCCGCGAACATATTCTGTTGTCACGTCAGGTGGGTGTGCCATACATTGTGGTGTATCTGAACAAAGCAGATCAGGTTGATGATGAAGAGTTGTTAGAACTGGTCGAAATGGAAGTACGTGAGCTGCTGGACAGCTACGAATTTCCGGGCGACGATACCCCGATTATCACCGGCTCTGCACTGAAAGCATTGGAAGGCGATGAGTCTGAAATTGGAACGCAATCCATAGATAAATTGATAGAGGCACTGGATAGTTACATTCCTACCCCGGAACGAGCAATAGACGGCGACTTCATCATGCCGATTGAAGACGTCTTCTCTATTTCGGGACGTGGTACCGTAGTCACCGGTCGGGTTGAGCGTGGTGTAATTAAGGTTGGCGAAGAAGTTGAAATCGTCGGTCTACGCGAGACACAAACCACGACTTGCACTGGTGTCGAAATGTTCCGCAAGCTGCTGGATCAAGGCCAAGCGGGCGACAACGTCGGTGTTCTGTTACGTGGTACCAAGCGCGATGATGTCGAGCGTGGTCAGGTGCTGGCAAAGCCAAAATCCATTACGCCACACACCCATTTTGAAGCGGAAGTTTACATCCTGAGCAAAGACGAAGGTGGTCGACATACCCCATTCTTTAACGGCTATCGTCCACAATTCTACTTCCGAACCACAGACGTTACGGGCGCGTGTGAACTACCGGAAGGGACTGAAATGGTCATGCCAGGCGATAACGTTGCCATGACAGTGAAACTGATAGCACCAATCGCTATGACTGAAGGGTTGCGCTTCGCGATTCGTGAAGGCGGGCGCACAGTGGGCGCCGGTGTCGTTTCTAAAGTTATTGAATAAAAAAAGATACAAGATATAAGATCAACGAAGGCGTGCTGTCGGAATCATGGCAGCACGCCTTTACTTGTGTTGTTGTTTATATTAGCCGGGTGCCGGTTCAGAGGCGCCCATCATCTTTAGGCCAGTAGCTCAACCTGGCAGAGCAGCGGTCTCCAAAACCGCAGGTTGGGGGTTCGAGTCCCTCCTGGCCTGCCATTTCCGGCGGGTATAACGTGGATAGTATCAGGCTGTCAGCATCAATCGGGCTGCTGATTGCAGCAATTGCAGGTTTTTACTGGTATGAAGACCAGGCGGTATGGATCCGACTGCTGGGTATGCTGTCTGTCATCGGATTAGCCATCTGGATAGCAGTACAGACAGAACCAGGCCGGAACTTATGGCGCTTTGCCAGCCAGTCACATGTCGAAGTGCGAAAAGTGGTTTGGCCAACGCGCCAGGAAACCACGCAGACACTATTGCTGATTGCGCTGGTTGTGCTGGTCACGTCATTATTTTTATGGGCAATTGATTCATTATTGTCCATGCTCGTCTTGTATGCCACAGGGCAGGGTTGATATGGCAAAACACTGGTATGTTGTGCAGGCATTATCTGGTCTTGAAGCACAAGCTAAATCTTCTTTGCAGGAACGGATTATACAAGCTGGTTTGCAGGATCATTTTGACGAAATCCTGGTGCCAACTGAAGAAGTTACTGAAATGCGCAGTGGTCAGCAATACCGCAGCGAACGTAAATTTTTCCCGGGCTACGTGCTGGTCCGTATGGAAATGACAGATGAGACCTGGCACCTGGTAAAACAAGTGCCGAAAATCATCGCATTCATCGGTGGTACCGGAGATCGGCCTGCCCCGATCAGTGAAGCAGAGGCACAGGCTATCTTGCAGCGCGTACAGGATGGCTCGGAGAAGCCGAAGCCGAAAGTACTGTATGACCCGGGTGAAATGGTGCGGGTGATTGACGGGCCCTTTAATGACTTTAACGGTGTCGTTGAACAAGTCGACTATGAGAAAAACCGTATGAAAGTGTCTGTCTCAATCTTTGGTCGTCCCACACCCGTAGAGCTGGAATTCAGTCAGGTGAAAAAAACGTAGGGGCGCACAGTCGTGCGCCCGTACAGGGATATGCCGTGCGTCCGTACGTAGGAGCACACGGCGTGTGCCCACATAGATTTTGACAGGGGCGCACGGTCATGCGCCCGTACGTAGGGGCACACGGCGTGTGCCCACACCGGGGAGAATGAGTCGCACTCATTTGTTTGCACCCACTTCAGAAGGTGATTCATGGCAAAAAAAATCGACGCTTATATTAAGCTGCAAGTGCCGGCGCAAGCCGCTAATCCGAGTCCGCCAGTCGGCCCCGCGTTGGGCCAGCGTGGTGTGAACATCATGGAATTCTGTAAGGCCTTTAATGCGCAGACGCAGCATCTGGAAAAAGGCATGCCGGTTCCGGTAGTGATTACGGTGTACAACGACAAGTCGTTCACTTTTGTTATGAAGTCGCCACCTGCGTCGGTACTGCTGAAAAAAGCTGCCGGCGTTAGCAAAGGTTCAGGACGACCAAATACAGATAAGGTGGGTGCGATCACTCGCGCCCAGTTGGTAGAAATTGCGCAAACAAAAGAGCAGGATCTGACTGCGGCTGGTTTAGACGCTGCAGTACGTACTCTGGCTGGTTCAGCCCGGAGCATGGGTCTGACTGTGGAGGGCGTTGCATAATGGCTAAGCTTTCTAAACGTCAGCAGGCGATAGCCGCTAAGATTGATCGGGCGAAGGCCTATCCAGTCACGGAAGCATTCGAACTGCTGAATAGTCTGCCCGGTGCTAAATTTAAAGAATCAATTGATATTGCAGTGAACCTGGGCGTTGATCCGCGTAAATCGGATCAGGTGGTACGTGGTTCGGCTATTTTACCTGCCGGATCTGGTAAGGAAGTTCGGGTTGCAGTATTTACTCAGGGTCCGAATGCTGAAGCAGCAGAAGAGGCAGGTGCGGACAAAGTTGGTCTGGAAGACCTGGCAGATGAAATTAAACAGGGTGTACTGGACTTTGATGTCGTGATTGCATCGCCGGATGCGATGCGCGTGGTAGGTCAGTTAGGTCAGATTCTTGGCCCGCGCGGACTGATGCCGAACCCGAAGGTAGGTACGGTTACCATGGATGTGGCCCAGGCAGTCAGAAATGCGAAATCCGGTCAGGTACGTTTCCGTACAGATAAAGCTGGGATTGTGCATGCAGCAATCGGTAAGATCGGGTTCAGTGCCGAAGCTTTATTGCAAAACCTGCAAGCCATTCTGGTGGAGCTGAAAAAGCTGAAACCGAGCGCAGCGAAGGGTATCTATCTGCAAAAGGTTACGGTTTCTTCGACAATGGGCCCAGGCCTGAGTGTTGATCTGACCTCGCTTGATATATAAAAGGTACTTCTGAAAACCACCGTGCCTGCAAAGACTCCGTTGCAAAATGCTCGTGTACGTCTGGTGCACTGAGCTTTTGCGTCTTTTCTTTGCTTCGCTCGCGACGTTCTCAGAAATACTATAAGTTTTGTAAATCTGGAATCCCGGTCTGAGGCCGAGGGTTATCGGAGACCGCAGGTGCCGGTTAAGGCTTAATCTGCCTGCGCAGATGGCGCTCGCTATCAGATATAAATCTGCGGCGGTGTCTGTAAAGATCTGGCAGTTTGTCAGATCAGGGAGAAGGTAGCTAGCTGGATTGTGATATCTGGTTGCGACTTTCATAGCTACAGCTGGGAGTTAATACTCCTATCATTTGGAGGTGACGACTTTGCCACTGAATTTCGGGCAGAAACAAGCTATCGTCGCCGAACTTGCTGAGGTTGCTGATAACGCATTGTCGGCCGTTGCTGCGGAATATCGTGGCCTGACTGTCGATGAAATGACCCTGTTGCGCCGTGAGGCGCGGCTGAATGGTGTCTATCTGCGTGTGGTAAAAAATACGTTAGCACGACGAGCTGTCGCTGACACGGAATTTTCGTGTCTGGCGGATGATCTGACGGGGCCTTTGATTCTGGCCTTTTCACAGGAAGATCCCGGGGCTGCTGGTCGTGTGGTCAAGGATTTTACACAGGATCATCCGAATCTGAAGGTCATGATGCTGGCCATCGGCGGTAAGAAATTACCACCGGATCAGATTGATATCCTGGCGAAAATGCCAACGTATGATCAGGCAATCAGTCAATTGATGTCAGTGATGCAGGCACCAGTTGCGAAACTGGCGCAGACACTGAATGAAGTGCCCGGCAAGTTGGTACGGACGGTAGCCGCAGTGCGCGATGCTAAAGAGTAAACAAATACTCTGAGCCGCTTAAGATTTATTTTATTTGGGAGCCTTGTTAATGACTAAAGAAGAGATTCTGGACGCGATCGCCAACATGTCCGTCATGGAAGTTGTCGAACTGATCGCAGCCATGGAAGAAAAGTTTGGTGTCACAGCTGCCGCTGCTGTAGCCGTTGCAGCACCTGCGGGTGGTGATGGCGGTGCGGCTGCAGAAGAGCAGACCGAGTTTGATGTAATACTGGCCAGCTTTGGTGATAACAAAGTCGCTGTGATTAAAGCAGTACGTGCGATCACCGGACTGGGCCTCAAAGAAGCCAAGTCTGCCGTTGAAAGCGCACCGACGCCGTTGAAGCAGGGTGTCACTAAAGAAGAAGCGGAAGAAGTGAAAAAAGCACTGGAAGAAGCCGGAGCGGCGGTTGAAATTAAATAGTTGTTAAGCGCACGACGGTACACTTCATCAGAGAAGGCTGATGGCTGTTGCAGCCATCGGCCTTTTCTCGCTGATGAACCGGGTATCGGCGATAGCAGGATATTTTGAAGTTCCTCACTCCTTACCGGAGTGAGGAACTTTTTTGTGATGGTACAGAATCAGTCTGAGTGGTCGCTGTGTGGCGGCGATTCAGTTTGTCCTTAATGAGGAATGGCACACATGGCTTATTCATTTACTGAAAAAAAACGGTTGCGCAAAAGTTTTGGTAAAAGTACGGATGTTTTGCCGGTGCCTTTTCTATTGTCAACACAAATTGAATCTTACCGGCGCTTTTTGCAGGCTGACACAGATCCGGATCAGCGGCAGGATAAAGGTCTGCAGATGGCGTTTAAGTCAGTCTTTCCAATGGAAAGCTTTTCCGGAAATGCCGCACTGGAGTTTGTTCGTTATCGGTTGGGTGAACCAACATTTGACGAGCGTGAATGCCAGCAACGCGGAGCGACCTTTGCCGTTTCGCTGCGGGTGTTAGTGCGCCTGGTGATTTACGACAAAGATGCACCTGCTGGTGTGAAGCAGGTGAAGGATATTAAAGAACAGGAAATCTACATGGGCGAAATACCGCTCATGACGGACAATGGTACTTTCATCATCAACGGGACCGAACGGGTTGTTGTGTCACAATTGCATCGTTCGCCTGGAGTGTTCTTTGATCATGATAAAGGTAAGACGCACTCATCTGGCAAGTTATTATTTTCAGCGCGCGTGATTCCATATCGTGGTTCCTGGCTGGATTTTGAGTTTGATCCGAAAGATATGGTGTATGTGCGGATTGATCGCCGCCGTAAATTACCAGCGACCATTCTGTTACGTGCACTGGGTTACGATACGGAAGAGATTCTGTCACTGTTTTTTGAGACAGATACGATTACGCTGGGCAGACGTAAACTGGATATGGTGCTGGTGCCAGAGCGGTTGCGTGGTGATATTGCCAGTTTCGATGTGATGGCGAAAAAGGATCTGATCGTCGAGGCAGGTAAGCGAATTACGGCGAAACATATTCGTCAGTTGGCGGATGCCGGCATAAAAAAACTGACGGTTCCGCGTGAGTTTCTGATTGGTAAAGTGCTGGCGCACGGGGTTGGTGATCCGGAAACGGGTGAAGTGCTGGCGTCACCGAATGATGAGTTAACAGACGAATTGATTGATCTGTTAATTGATAAGAAAGTCAAAAAGATTAAAACATTATTCACCAACGATTTAGATCATGGTGCCTTTATCTCGGATACATTGCGGATTGATCCGAGCACAGATGCTTTAGAAGCGATGGTCGAGATTTATCGCATGATGCGTCCGGGTGAGCCACCGACAAAAGAAACGGCGCAGAATTTATTCCACAATCTGTTTTTTACCCGTGACCGTTACGACTTATCCGAAGTCGGTCGGATGAAATTTAATCGTCGTCTGGGAAATGAAGGGGACAACACGGTACGTGTGTTATATGACGCAAAATATTTTGCCGGACGGGGTGATAAAGAAAGTCAGGATCTGGTGAAAGAACGGGCCGATAGTTCCGATATTTTGCAGGTATTGCAAACATTGGTGGCTATCCGGAATGGCCAGGGCAGCGTAGACGATATTGATCATCTGGGTAACCGGCGGGTACGTTCGGTTGGCGAGATGGTGGAAAATCAGTTCCGTATTGGTCTGGTGCGGGTGGATCGGGCAGTACGTGAGCGTCTGAACCTGGCCGAATCAGAAGGCCTGATGCCACAAACGATGGTAAATTCCAAACCGGTATCAGCGGCAATCCGTGAATTTTTCGGATCGTCGCAACTGTCGCAATTTATGGATCAGAACAATCCGTTGTCTGAAATTACCCACAAGCGGCGGGTTTCGGCACTTGGTCCGGGTGGCCTGGCGCGTGAACGAGCCGGGTTTGAAGTGCGCGATGTCCATCCGACGCACTATGGTCGGGTATGTCCGATTGAAACGCCGGAAGGTCCGAACATCGGCCTGATCAACTCATTGGCAGTGTATGCGCGCACGAATCATTATGGTTTTCTGGAAACACCATATCGTAAGGTGACGAATGGCCGGATCACCGACCAGGTAGATTACCTGTCGGCGATTGAGGAAGGTGGATTTACCATTGCCCAGGCAAATGCCACGATAGATACTGAAGGTCAGTTAACAGACGCGCTGGTTTCATGCCGTCATCAGAATGACTTTACCCTGGTGCCACCAGAAAAAGTTGAATATATGGACGTGGCACCGAAACAGATTGTGTCGGTTGCAGCCTCAATTATTCCGTTTCTGGAGCATGATGACGCGAACCGCGCCTTGATGGGGGCGAACATGCAACGTCAGGCGGTACCGAATCTGCGGGTACAGAAACCGTTGGTCGGAACGGGTATGGAGCGTACCGTAGCAACGGATTCCGGAGTGACGGTCGTTGCGCGGCGTGGTGGTGTGATCAAGTCAGTGGATGCCGCCCGTATTGTGGTACGAGTGGATGACAAAGAAGCCCAGCTGAATGAAGCCGGTGTGGATATCTATAATCTGACTAAATACACCCGTTCTAATCAGAATACTTGTATTAACCAGACCCCTTTAGTGCAGGTCGGTGATCAGGTACAGCGTGGTGATGTGATGGCAGACGGCCAGTCCACTGATAAAGGTGAGCTGGCGTTAGGACAGAATCTGCGAGTGGCTTTTATGCCATGGAATGGCTACAACTTTGAAGATTCTATCCTGATTTCGGAGCAGGTGGTTAAAGAAGACCGGTTTACCACCATCCATATTGAAGAAATCACCTGTATGGCCCGGGACACGAAGCTGGGTTCAGAAGAGATTACAGCGGATATTCCGAACATCAATGAAGCAGCACTTGCCAGGTTGGATGAAGCCGGCATTGTGTTTGCGGGTGCTGAAGTGCGGGAAGGCGATATTCTGGTGGGCAAAGTGACGCCGAAAGGTGAGACTCAGCTCAGTTCAGAAGAAAAATTATTGCGGGCAATTTTTGGTGAAAAAGCCGCCGATGTGAAAGACACTTCAGTGCGGGCTGGATCAAATTGTGTGGGCACCGTGATCGATGTGCGGGTATTCACCCGGGAAGGTGTAGAAAAAGATGCTCGAGCGCTGCAGATTGAACAGAATGATCTGAAGCGGGTGCGTAAAGACCTGGATGATCAGCAGCAGATTGTGGAAGAAGATGCATTTGCCCGGATTGAACGACTGTTACTCAATAAAATAGCGGAAGGTGGGCCTGAGCCATTAAAACCTGGTGGTAAGGTGACCAAGAGCTACCTGAAAAACCTGGAACGCGATCAGTGGCTGGAAATCCGCCTGAAAAATGAGGCAGCTGCGGCAAAACTGGAAGCGATTGGCCAACACGTCAAAAGCCTGCGCGAAGCCTTTGAAGAACGGTTTATCCACGAAAAGAAAAAGGTACTGGCCGGAGATGATTTGCCGCCCGGAGTACTGAAAATGGTGAAGGTGTATGTTGCCGTGAAACGGCGGGTACAGCCGGGTGACAAGATGGCTGGTCGGCATGGTAACAAAGGGGTCGTCTCCCGGATTGTGCCGGTAGAAGATATGCCATACGACAGCGAGGGTCGTCCGGTTGATATTGTCCTGAATCCATTGGGTGTACCATCGCGAATGAACATCGGACAGGTGCTGGAGACGCACCTGGGACTGGCGGCGAAAGGGCTGGGTGAACGAATTGCAGCGATGTTAGATACGAATGCGCAAATCACTGAGCTGAGAGAATTTCTGCATCAGGTTTATAACACCAGTGGTCGGCCTGAAGATCTGGACAGTCTGAGCGATGACGAACTACTGGAAATGGCACACAATCTGCGCGATGGTGTGCCGTTTGCAACCCCGGTATTCGATGGCGCGCATGAAGATGAAATCCGTCAGATGCTGACGTTAGCCGGGCAGCCAACCAGTGGTCAGATGACCCTGTTCGATGGTCGCACCGGCGATCAGTTTGAGCGCCCGGTCACAGTCGGTTACATGTACATGCTGAAGCTGAACCACCTGGTGGATGACAAGATGCATGCTCGTTCGACGGGCCCTTACAGCCTGATTACCCAACAACCGCTGGGTGGTAAAGCGCAGTTCGGCGGTCAGCGTTTTGGTGAAATGGAAGTCTGGGCGCTGGAAGCGTACGGTGCATCTCATACTTTACAAGAGATGCTGACTGTCAAATCGGACGATGTGGACGGACGCACGCGGATGTATAAAAGCATCGTCGACGGTGATCAACGTATGGAAGCGAATATTCCGGAATCGTTTAATGTTCTGGTAAAAGAAATTCGTTCTCTGGGAATCAACATAGATCTGGAGCAGGTGTGATGCAGGAATTTATGCAGATGATGCCACTGTCAGAAACAGAAACACCGAAAGAATTTAATGCGATTACTATCGGCCTGGCGTCGCCCGATCAGATTCGATCCTGGTCGCACGGTGAAGTGAAAAAACCGGAAACGATCAACTACCGCACCCTGAAGCCGGAGCGCGAAGGCTTATTCTGTGCCAGGATATTCGGTCCGATCACAGATTATGAATGCCTGTGTGGCAAGTACAAGCGCCTGAAGCATCGGGGCGTAGTGTGCGAAAAATGTGGGGTCGAAGTGACCTTATCCAAAGTGCGGCGTGAGCGGATGGGGCATATTGATCTGGCCAGTCCGGTTGCGCACATCTGGTTCCTGAAGTCATTGCCATCCCGGATTGGTTTATTGCTGGATGTGACCTTACGCGAAATAGAGCGAGTGCTGTATTTCGAGTCTTATATTGTGATAGATCCGGGCACCACGACGCTGGAACGGTTGCAATTGCTGACTGATGAACAATATCTGGAAGCGGTTGAAACACATGGTGATGACTTCGACGCCCGGATGGGTGCAGAAGCCGTATATGAACTGTTACGTACTATTGATGCAGAAAAAGAAGCTGTCCGGTTGCGTGAAGAGCTGGAAATCACCAACTCTGAAGCCAAAATCAAAAAAATAGCGAAGCGGCTGAAATTACTGGAGGCACTGCAACAATCGGGTAATAAACCGGAATGGATGATTCTGACGGTATTGCCGGTATTACCACCGGAATTACGTCCGCTGGTGCCACTGGAAGGTGGGCGTTTTGCGACCTCCGACCTGAACGATCTGTATCGGCGGGTCATTAACCGTAACAACCGATTGAGTCGTTTGCTGGAACTGACTGCGCCCGACATCATTGTGCGCAATGAAAAACGGATGTTGCAGGAATCGGTAGATGCCCTGCTGGACAACGGGCGGCGTGGCCGGGTAATTACCGGCACGAACAAGCGCCCGCTAAAATCCCTGGCCGATATGATCAAAGGCAAGCAGGGGCGTTTCCGGCAGAATCTGCTCGGCAAACGGGTGGATTATTCCGGTCGTTCAGTGATTGTGGTTGGCCCGACTCTGAAGCTACATCAGTGTGGTCTGCCGAAAAAGATGGCCCTGGAATTGTTCAAGCCTTACATCTATGCAAAACTGCAAGCGCGCGGTATGGCTACCACGATCAAGGCTGCAAAGCGGATGGTGGAACGGGGTGCGAGTGACGTATGGGATATTCTGGAAGAAGTGATTCGTGAACATCCGGTCTTGTTGAACCGGGCACCGACTCTGCACCGACTGGGTATTCAGGCGTTTGAACCCGTCCTGATTGAAGGTAAAGCGATTCAGTTGCATCCGCTGGTTTGTACCGCGTTTAACGCTGACTTTGACGGTGACCAGATGGCCGTGCATGTGCCGCTGTCGCTGGAAGCGCAACTGGAAGCGCGTGCTCTGATGATGGCTTCAAACAATGTGTTGTCGCCTGCGAACGGAGAGCCGGTGATTGTGCCTTCACAAGACGTGGTACTGGGTTTGTACTACATGACGCGCGAACGGATCAATGCGCCTGGTGAAGGGATGGTGTTTGCAAATACCGACGAAGTACAGCGTGCATATGATGCAAAACAGGTTGAGCTGCATGCCCGGGTAAGGGTGCGGATTACCGAAACCACGCTGGATGAGGAAGGTGTTGCTACAGAACAGATTCGCATTCAGCAGACCACAGTGGGTCGGGCGATATTGTGGCGTATAGTGCCGGCGGGCCTGCCTTACAAACTGATCAACCAGCCGATGAAAAAGAAGGCGATTTCCAACCTGGTGAACATGAGCTATCGCCAGCTGGGTCTGAAGCCGACAGTTATTTTTGCCGACCAGTTGATGTATCTCGGGTTTGCTCAGGCCGCCAAAGCGGGTGCTTCCATCGGCCTGAATGACATGGTGATTCCGGCAAACAAAGCTGACATTCTGGCGCAGGCAGAAGTCGAGGTAAAAGAAATTCAGGAGCAATATGCCTCAGGTCTGGTGACAAACGGCGAGCGTTACAACAAAGTGGTGGACATCTGGTCGCATACGAACGATCAGATTGCCCGCGCAATGATGGAGACCCTGGGTACCGAAACAGTCACGAACCGGGCAGGCGAAACTGAAACTCAGGACTCGTTTAACTCCATCTACATGATGGCTGATTCAGGTGCACGGGGTTCAGCTGCGCAGATACGCCAACTGGCTGGTATGCGTGGCCTGATGGCGAAGCCGGATGGATCCATTATCGAAACACCGATTACTGCAAACTTTCGGGAAGGTCTGAACGTACTGCAATACTTTATCTCTACCCATGGTGCGCGTAAGGGTCTCGCGGATACTGCACTGAAAACTGCAAACTCCGGTTATCTGACCCGCCGTCTGGTGGATGTGGCCCAGGATGTGGTGGTGACCATGGAAGATTGTGGCACCAACCAGGGACTGGTGATGATGCCGATTATTGAAGGCGGTGATGTAGTTGAACCACTGCGCGAACGTATTCTGGGGCGTGTGACCGCAGAACCGGTCGCAAAGCCGGGCGAACCGGAAACGACTATCTGTCCCGCCAATACCTTGTTGGATGAACATTGGGTCGATGTGCTGGAACAGGCCGGTGTCGATCAGGTGCGGGTACGGTCAGCGATTACTTGTGAATCACGCCAGGGAATCTGCGGACGGTGTTACGGACGTGATCTGGCACGCGGCAGTGAAATCAATATCGGTGAAGCAGTCGGCGTGATTGCAGCACAATCTATCGGTGAGCCGGGCACACAGCTGACGATGCGCACCTTCCATATCGGTGGTGCAGCTTCGCGGGCGGTAGCGGTGAATAGCATTGAACCGAAAAATGCCGGTAAAATTCGACTGCATAACATCAAAACGGTTGAAAATGCACAGGATAAGCTGGTTGCCGTATCCCGCTCAGGCGAAGTGCTCATCATTGATGAGGTAGGACGCGAGCGCGAACGGTACAAACTGCCGTATGGTGCAGAACTTCAGGTACACGAAGGTGATCAGGTCGAAGGTGGCCAGGTGATCGCGAACTGGGATCCGCATACTCACCCTATTATCACCGAGATGGCGGGAACCCTGCGCTTTATTGATTTTATGGAAGGCGTCACAGTCCAGCGGCAGACAGACGATGTCACCGGTCTGAGCTCTATTGTGGTGATGGATCCGAAACAACGACCAGCTGCTGGTAAGGATCTGCGTCCGACCATCAAACTGGTAGATGCAGAAGGGGGTGACGTCAATATTGCGGGTACGAATCTGCCGGCAAACTACCTGTTACCAGGTGGCGCGGTGGTGAATGTGGCAGACGGAACTCAAGTGCAAGTGGGTGACGTGCTGGCGCGCATTCCGCAAGCCTCCTCCAAGACCCGTGACATTACGGGTGGTTTGCCACGGGTGGCTGACTTGTTTGAGGCGCGTAAGCCGAAAGAAGCAGCGATTCTGGCCGAAGCCACCGGTACCGTCAGCTTTGGTAAGGATACCAAGGGTAAACAGAGGCTGATTATCACCGATGTCCAGGGTGAGCAGAACGAATTGCTGATTCCGAAATGGCGTCATCTGAATGTATTTGAGGGCGAGCAGGTTGAAAAGGGCGAAGTGATTGCAGATGGTGAGCTCAGCTCACATGACATCCTGCGTCTGCGTGGCGTGACTGCCCTGGCTGAATACCTGGTTAAAGAAATTCAGGATGTATACCGGCTGCAGGGAGTTGGCATCAATGACAAACATATCGAAGTGATCATCCGGCAGATGTTGCGCAAAGTGCAGGTGACTGATCCGGGTGACACGACGCTGCTGCGTGGTGAGCAACTGGAACGGGCGCGGGTACTTGAGGCAAACGAGGCACTGAAAGGCAGAAACAAACACCTGGCAACCTATGAGCAGTTGTTACTGGGTATCACCAAGGCCTCATTAGCGACCGAGTCATTCATTTCGGCAGCTTCTTTCCAGGAGACAACGCGCGTACTGACCGAGTCAGCTGTGCGTGATCTGCATGATCCGCTGAACGGACTGAAAGAAAATGTCATCGTGGGCCGACTGATCCCGGCAGGAACCGGCTTGTCCTACCACACAGCGCGGCGCGCAGCTGCCTGAGGCATGATGAATATGTGTGTGATTCAGCAGGATGATCTGATCCAGAGCATCGCGGATGCATTGCAATTTATTTCGTACTACCACCCGGTGGACTATATCCAGGCAGTGGGACGGGCATATGAACGGGAACAATCACCTGCCGCAAAAGATGCACTGGCACAGATCCTGACCAATTCGCGGATGTGTGCCGAAGGCCTGCGTCCGATCTGTCAGGATACCGGCGCGGTTGTCGTCTTTCTGAAGATCGGGATGCAGGTGCGTTTTGCCGGAGATATGGCGCTGAATGAGATGGTGAACGAAGGTGTGCGCCGTGCTTATCAGCATCCGGATAATCCGTTGCGTGCGTCTATGGTGAATCCGCCGATTGGCAAGCGGGTGAATACGCGCGATAACACCCCGGCGATCATCTACCACGAACTGGTGCCGGGTAATACAGTAGAAGTAGCCCTGGCGGCAAAAGGTGGTGGGTCAGAGAACAAATCCAGGTTCACCGTGCTGAATCCGAGTGACAGCCTCGCAGACTGGGTCGAGGCCACATTACCCGGAATGGGTGCTGGCTGGTGTCCACCAGGTGTGTTAGGTATCGGGATTGGGGGTACCGCCGAAAAAGCAATGTTGCTGGCGAAAGAATCGCTGATGTCACCGATCGACATTCAGGATATTCAGGTTCGTGGTCCGCAGGACGAGCTCGAAGCGTTGCGGCTGGAGATCTTTGACCGGGTGAATGCACTCGGCATCGGTGCACAGGGATTGGGTGGTTTGACCACGGTCGTGGATGTGAAAATCAATACCTATCCGACCCATGCCGCATCTCTGCCGGTCGCGATGATTCCGAATTGTGCTGCGACGCGTCATGTTGAATTCAGCCTGGATGGCTCCGGCCCGGCACAGTTCACACCACCCAGTCTGGATGACTGGCCAGCGGTGACCTGGCAGGCGAGCGAGCAGGCAACCCGGGTGAATCTGGACACACTGACCCGGGATGAAGTCGCGACCTGGCAGCCGGGTCAGACCTTGTTACTCAACGGTACCTTACTGACCGGACGGGATGCGGCCCATAAGCGGATACAGACATTGCTGGAGAGTGGCGAAGGTCTGCCGGATGGGATTGATTTCACCAATAAACTGATTTATTACGTCGGGCCGGTAGATCCGGTACGGGATGAAGTGGTTGGCCCGGCAGGTCCGACGACGGCGACCCGGATGGATAAATTTACCGATATGATGCTCAGCCAGGCCGGGCTGATTGGAATGGTGGGCAAAGCCGAGCGTGGCCCGGTCGCGATTGAATCCATTAAACGCCACGGTGCGGCCTATCTGATGGCAGTCGGTGGCGCAGCCTATCTGGTATCACAGGCTATCCGGGGTGCCCGGGTAATCGCGTTTCCGGAACTGGGTATGGAAGCGATTTATGAATTTACCGTCAAAGATATGCCAGTGACTGTGGCGGTCGATAGTCAGGGTGAATCTGTGCATAAGACTGGCCCGGCCTTATGGAAAATCAAAATCGAACAAGCACAGAATCAAATGTAAATCGCAGGCGAGTATGAAACCTCGCTTGCGACCAAAGGGGCAAGAGCTATGCCTCGCTCCCTTTGGAATCACCCACTGTGTTGTTTCGCCGCAAGTGGCGGAGTATTTCAAGAATCAATTATCGTCATAATCCCCAGACTGCAATCTGGCGCTGGTCCTGCGACAGAGACTGGTGCCAGATCTTATCGTCCCACGAGACTTCAGGTTTGCGGTTAAAAATCAGCAAATGCGCCTCTGCCGCATCGCATTGCGCAGCATAATCAGCCGTTTGTGTTAAGCCTGTCTTTAAGGTCGACTCCAGCGAGCCATACTGAATCTTTAGCTCCAGCACAATCCGCTGCACTTCTCCCAGAAAGCCTGCCTGTTCATCTGTTGGCCATTCGATCAACAGATCTGTCCGTTTACGTCCCAGCCCGTATTCACGGGTAATCCGTCCCCCTCCATTCACAATACGCTGCAGAAACGCCTGCAATAATAATTGTGCCCCGGCTTCTTTATAATCAAATCGTTCCACCCAGGATGTTGAGTGTTCTCGGAAAAACTGCTGGAAAGCACGCAACAGCTTGTGCATATCCAGTCCCCGTTCCGAGGTGAGGTACCAGTGCTGTTGCTGGGTAATCGTCATTTGGCTGGTCCAGATCAGTTCACGTGGGATGACTTCCTGGTAAATACGGTTCGTGATGCGGATTTCAGGTTTGAGCACGATTAAACCTAAATCTGCAACATATTGTGCATCATCTGCCGGAATGTTGGAGTGGGCTTCAGAACCTGAGAGCATCGCGGCAATGACCCGGTGTACCCGCTCTTCCTGCAGTTTATCGGTGAGCTGATCCAGATGCGTGGCGCGGGACTGGATCAGTTTTTCGCGGATGGCGCGATAATCTTCCAGCGTGATGGTGACCGCCGGATCGCGCAGGTGAGGTGTTGCGCGCGTCAATTCATAACCGAGTGCATTGATCAGCCAGGGTTGACCACGCGTATCGGCCCATAATTCAGCGAAGATGTCAGGCGCAAACACCTGCCCGGTAGCGGTGGTATGTTGTTGCCAGAGGGCCTGGGTTTCGGCTTCGGTAAAGTTACCCAGACGCAATGAGGTGGCCTTGATATTGAAAGCAGAGCCGCCGGTGATGATGTCTTTTCCCCGGGATACGATCCGGTAGTCGCGCACATCACGCACGCCGCACAAAATGATGCTGGCCGGAAACGCCGCAGGACGCTGTGCATAACCTGCCCGAATCTGGCGTAAGACCGAGATCAAAGAATCGCCTACCAACGAGTCAATTTCGTCCAGCATCAGGACTGTTGGTTTATCGCTGATCTCCGCCCAGTGAGTCAGTAATTCCGTTAGTGCAGTGCCCGGATTATTTTCCTGGTCTTTGATGTATGAAATCAGGCGGGTATCTTTGAGATATGTCTTTGAGCGGTGTGCAATCACCGAACAGACGGTGCTGATCGCTTCCGGCACATCTTCCCGCCAGGCCTGAGCAGCTTCGATATTGGCGTACAAGGCATGATAGTCACCCTGTTGATTCAGATGATCCATCAGTGCCAGCAGACAAGTGGTTTTGCCGGTCTGACGTGGTGCGTGCAAAATGAAATAACGTCGTTCTGCAAGTAGTTGCTCAATGTGTTCTAACTGGATCCGGTTCAGTGGATCAATCATGTAATGATCACCGGGTGCAGAAGGTCCGGCATTATTGAAAAATAGTGGCACCATCAACAAATCTCCCTGATTATCCGGCTTCCAGTGTCTCCCAGCGATCATACGCGGCTTGCAGAGCTGCTTCCAGTTGTTGTTGCTGTGCCTGTAATGCTTGTTGTTGCGCCTGACCGTTCACAGCCTGATAACTGGCCGCAAGTTGTTCCTGCACGCTACTCAGTTGTGCCTCCAATGTATCAATCTTGCCTGGTAGAGCAGCCAGTTCTCGCTGCACGGGTGCCGCTTTTTTCGGTTTCGCCTTTGGGCCGGGTTGCGTGCCGGATTTCGGTGTGGATTTATCTGGTGTGTGTGCGGCAGGTGCCGGGCGTTGTCGCAACCAGTCCGTATAACCACCGACATAGGCCTGGATGTTGCCTTTGCCTTCGAATACCAGCGTGCTGGTCACAACCCGATCGATAAAAGCGCGATCATGGCTGACCAGCAGTAAAGTGCCGGTAAAGTGGAGCAGGCGTTCTTCCAACAGCTCCAGAGTTTCCAGATCCAGATCATTGGTAGGCTCATCCAGAACCAGCAAATTGGCTGGTTGAGTGAACAGTTTAGCGAGTAGCAGGCGATTGCGTTCGCCACCAGAGAGCACCTTCACGGGCTGACGGCTGCGGGCGGGTGCGAACAAAAAATCGGCCAGATAGCTGATCACGTGTTGTTGTTTGCCATTGATCGTGATTTGTTCACTGCCACCAGCGACGGTATCCAGAACCGTTTGTTGTTCGTCCAGCTGCGCTCGCATCTGATCGGAATAAGCGATCTGCAGTTGCGTCCCGAGTGTCACCTGACCAGAGGTGGGTTGTAATTTACCCAGCAATAATTGCAGCAGGGTGCTTTTGCCGCACCCATTCGGGCCGATAATGCCGATCCGGTCGCCGCGCAGAATCGTGGTGCTGAAATCGCGGATGATCTCGTGGTCGCCGCGTGCAAAATGAATCCGGGTCGCCTCGCAGACACGCTTGCCGGAAGATTCGGCCAGATTCAGCTGTAGTTTCGCTTGCCCCTGTTGCTGACGACGAGCCTGATATTCTGCCCGCATCGTCTGTAGCTGACGGACTCGCCCTTCATTGCGGGTACGACGTGCCTGAATGCCCTGCCGAATCCAGATTTCTTCCTGGGCCAGTTTGCGATCAAACTGAGCTTGCTGTTGCGCTTCGGCGTGATCCAGTTCTGCACGGCGTCGTTGATATTGTGCGTAATCTCCGGGAAAATTTCTGATCTGACCCCGATTCAACTCAATAATCCGGGTCGCAAGTTGTTGCAGAAAGCTGCGATCATGGGTAATAAACACCAGGCTGCCAGGCCAGCCGAGTAGCCAGCGTTCCAGCCATTCAATCGCTGCAATATCCAGATGGTTGGTCGGTTCGTCCAGCAGCAGAATGTCGGGTGCCCCGACCAGTGCGCGTGCTAATAACACGCGGCGCTGCATACCACCGGATAAATCAGCAAATTCAGCCTCTGCGGAGAGTTGCATCCGCGACAATATTGCTTCAACCTGCTGGTTCAGTTGCCAGCCATCCACGGCTTCCAGGGCTTGCTGTGCTTGTGCCAGACGCTGTAAGGCCGCATCACTCGTTTCCGAGATCAAGGCCTGACTGGCGGCATGATAGGCTGCGACACACGCAGCAGACTCACCGAGTCCGCTGGCAACAACAGCAAACACGCTGCCACTCATGCCGGTGGGGACTTCCTGAGCCAGGCGTGCAATCTTCGTGCCCTGGCTCAGTACCCGTTCGCCACTGTCCGGGGCGAGTTCACCGGCGATCAGTCTGAGCAGCGTGGATTTGCCTTCGCCATTGCGCCCGAGCAGACCGATTCGTTCACGCGCCTGGACACACAGATGCAGGCCATCCAGCAGCGGTGGATGGCCGTAACTCAGGTTGATGTCCCGCAGGGTGAGTAATGTCATGTGATTCCGATAACAACACGGTGGAGCGACAGGGGGGTGGTTCAAACAGATGTGGTAATTTGCTATGCAGGCTTTTCGCAAGCGTTATTCCGATGGGCTCTCCGAGGTACCCCAGAATACCTGTCCTGGGGGCTCGGCTGCGGCCGTCCATGGCCGCAGACGCCCTCGGAGCGCCCATCGGAATAACGCCCCATTCAGTACAGTGGTACAACCGTCTTTGTGGCTATTTTCAAACCAGGTAGCCTTTGTCGGTATTGGCTGCAAAATCTGCAACATCGGTTGTTCGACTATGCCGTACTATAATAAGCAGCCTGCGTGCCGGAAACGAACCGACAAAGGAGGCTGTTCGCTGTACTTCGTGTTCCTGTCTGACGTGTCATCTACACCATCACCCGGAACCTGACTTTGCCGCCATTGGAACTCATGTGTCCTGACTTGCTACGCCACATCAGTTTGAATCGCACCCAATCAAGTGGCTCGGGTTACTTTGTGAGTGTGATTTCGTATAGTATGAAAGCAGCTTAACAAACGCTTCATTATATCATTTTTATAATAGAATGAAACTATATCTATATTGAGTCCGGGCTTATGAGTGAAAATAATATCGGGAAAAATCTTTCGGTTTTGGTGCCACTAAAGAATTTTCTTTTTCACAACCATCCCGTATGCCAGAATAACGAGTCTGGTGACACGGGCTCTGGTTTTATCGGGCGTACTGTACTATTAAAAAGATTTGTAGCGGCGTTGGATCATGCGCATTCCGGTAGGGGTAGTTTTCTGGTATCAGGTTTTCGCGGCGCAGGAAAAACAGCTTTTGTTAAAAAGGGTATTGATGAGTATAAAAAACGATTAAATAATAACGGAACTGATGCTTCAGATAAGTCGGGTATCATTGAAGAAACAAGAGGCCGGAAAAAATAATATTCTCAGGTTATAGATGTTCCGATTAATTTGGGTAATGATAGTCAGTTAGATGTCAAAGATATTCTGACAGATATGGTAGTATTGTTGCGAAAGAGTATTCGGTGTCTTCGTTGGACAGTTTTTTTAAAACGGGCGTGAAATTTTTCATATTGGTACTTCTTGTATTTTTGCTGTTTGTGCCATTCATTTTTGGAGAATATGCTTTTCAGGGAATCTATGACTTTGTAATTGCGTATATATCAATGTTTGTCGCTTTAGGTTTTTATATGATAGTTGTCATATTGATCCTGATGCGACCTGTTGAAAAAAGCAATATATTGAAATCAATTCATAGATTAAAACAGTTAGAAAGAAATATTGCTATGTCTACTGAAGAAAAGGTTGATGTGACAGGCTATGCTGTTCATATTGGGAAACGGTATGTGCGCCCACCATTATCTATCCGTGAAATTGAATCTGAACTGATTGATATTATTAGAGATCTTAGCCGAGAGGTGAAAATAATATTTATATTCAATGAATTAGACAAAATATCTGACACAGAAGAAGAGTTTAATAATGCCATTAATTACCAACGAAAAAAACATGTCGAGCGCCTATTAGGCAGCCTGAAAAATTTAGTGACGACATCACAAGCACAATATATATTTATTGCCGGGCGCGAAGTTTTGGATGATTATTATGGGGAGCATGTCAGTCGCAGTCCGTTATATGAGAGTTTGTTCACTAATACGTTTTATGTGCAGAGTTTGTTAAAAGATAATTCAGACGGTGATAGTGTGCGCTTGTCCAGTATCACAGAAGCCTTTGTTAGCCGTAAACCAACCACTAAGGAATCAACAAATGAATAAAAGTGAATTGTTAAGTGAGTTTAAGTTGTTTTCCCTTGGAACAGGCAGAATAGGAAGTTGGTTGACTGAAGGTACAGATGATCTGGTATTTGAGCGCCTTAGTAAAATTGATGAATCGCCACTCAAGAAAGTTCAGCTGAATCAGTTGCTAGCTCTAGAGCATGAGGCTCCTGTATCAGATGGATTCTATAATTACTATTGGCTGCAATGTTATGAGTATCATCCATACCCTGTTGAAAAAGTTGGTAATTACTCTGAAAAATGGACTCAAGCAGATGCTATTATTTCACTAGCTCACTTAAAGTGGGAGCTTTATAGAATATTCCAAGATGCGTTAATGTACTTTGGCAATGTACGAACGGGGTACAGAGAGTTAAGACAACTTAGTGAAGATGATATCAAAGAGTTTTTTTCCAAGAAACGATATAGAACTGACTTAATTGAGAAACGTGGGCCTTCTTTAGATTTAGATTTAATCGCAAAAGACGACCGTTATTTAATCTCTGAAATGGCGTGTAAATCATATAGAAGCGATCCAGATAGCCCTAGTGATTTAAAAAAGATTTTAATTGATGCTTTCCATAAACATAAAGAGGCTGGCGGAGGTAGAATCACGATAAAATCTTTGCTTCAGGGTGACACTGTTAAATCTCAATGTGATACACGTCAAAATGAATTTTTGTTTTCAGCAGATGATGTGCTTGATGAGACTGTAGATTCAGAGGGTGAATTAAATGAAAAATATGATCGCATATCTAAGCAGTTTTTTTCCGCAAGGAAATCAGCTCTAACAAACACAAAAAGATATTTATCTATGGCAAGTGATCTGGATGTTTATGTGGCAACAAGCATGCGAACTCGACAAGATTTTAGAGATATGGCAGAAAAAACAACAACAATATTTTCTGATAGAAGACTAGATGATATGTCCATTAGATGTTTTGATCCAACTCTGAGTGCGGCAGCAGGGCATGAAGATAAAGGGTTAATTGAATGTTTAATGGTGAAGTGTGCAAAAATATTGGTTTATTGTGCAGGAAATAAGGAAAGCTATGGAAAGGATGCGGAGGCTGCTATGGCGTTGAGCTTAGGAAAGCCCGTTATTTTTCTTTGTGATCATGAGCAAAAAAGCCGTTTTTATAAAGAAGTGCATCCTTTAGTTAGGCTGATTCATTTTGAAACTGGTATTGCGGTGGGATCTATGGTTACTGAAAATTTAAGTGATGTGTCAGAGCTTATATATAGGGTCTTCTCAAATACTATGGAATATGAACTTGAGCATCCTAAAAAAGGCTACCTGCGATTAAAAGAAAAACTGACAGGATCAATAGTAAGATTGCAAACTAATGACACGCTATTAACTGAAACATTTTGGAATAACTATCACGGCTAACAAGGTAAATTCATACGGACACTAAAAAGCATCGCTTCGCTCGATGTTGCCTTATTCTGAACTAACCGAGTCAGATAAGAAAAAAATAAAAGAACGAGGTGTATAGTGCATTCTAAAAACTGGACCAACGGTTAAGGAATTAAAATGGCTGCAAATTTCCTCCCCTAGGTTCTGAACAGGAGTCCATTCGATGGCAGCCAAAAAACGCAAACAGTACACAGTAGATTTCAAAGCCAAAGTGGCGTTAGCCGCCTGCAAAGGGGGGAAAGGAGAGATTTTTTTAAGGAGTCCAAAATGTCATTGAAGAATTTTACAGGGCTTTTTCAGTTATTAAGAAGTCGTCTCGAAATAATCAATCACTATCATCTCCACTAGCAGCTTTTGTGTTATATGACTTGTGTGAATTTTTATATGAAGTGATGAAAGCGTCACAAGAGCGAGAATTTTTAAATAACTCTGATGATCTTGAGAGTGCGGTGATAGAAGTAAGAAAATAGTTTCTCAAGGCATCGCCTGAGAGTACAGAAAATACAGTTAATAGCTATTTTTTTGATTATTCAATTATATATAGTTATGCTATAGAAGTATTAAAATCTATGGAAGCTATGACTGATACGAATTCTCATGCTCGGCTGGATGTTTTGTATACAAAACATTTTCTGGACGATGATTATGAAGATATTTTGTTTTATATGAATTGGGCATTTTATCAGTGTTTTGCGGCCGGTGCATATGCCCATATTTCTATTCTTGAGAACCAACATAGGGAGTTGAAAAGTTTATATGCGAAAAAATCGGAGCGTTAGGGGCTTGCGGTTTGAACGGGCGTTGTCAGGCTTTTATGGGAAAAGTTTATAGTATCTTATGGTAGGTAAATCAGGTGGCGCTGGTGCTTGATTTGACGCAGATATGTGAGGTGCGATACTTAACTGTGTATTTTGTTTGATGAGTGTGGCAGGGTTAATTTATTATCTGACCCTAATTTTTTGCGGGTTTGATGTGCAAAGTCATGTTGAAAATAGCTGTATATTTGGTTGTGCTACTGTACGTAACGGGTGTTGCCGAGCCTGTGCTCCGGGGGCTTCTGCGGCTTGGATAGTTGCAGTTGAGCCCCTACGAATTGGGTTTCGGCGTACCTCGGAGCGCAGGCTGCCGCTGAAACTGAAGCAGATTCTATCGAAGTCCATATGACCTGATATATGAATCTACACCAGTTTCGCGTAATTGGTTTTGTGCTGCGGTTATTCAGCTGCCTGTTGTGCAGCTTGGACCCAGCCATCAAAAGTTGCCTGGTTTGCTTTGATCCAGTCATCTGTATGACGGGCGATATCTTTGTCAGACTTTTCACCATCACGCATCAGCAGGTTTTGCGAAGAGATGTCGTTGCTGGGTAAAGTCATCAGGCTGAACAATTTGGCAGCAGCCGGATTCGCTTCGACAAAGGCGCGATTAGCAACAATCCGTTGCGTATTCGCTTCAAAGCCATAGTTGCTGCCGTCAGCCAGTGAGGTGTCTACATTCTGGCGTTCGCCGGGTAATGCTGAGAAGGGCACCTGCAGCCAGGTGACGTCTTTGCCCGGTACCATCACGCCGCTGACCCAGTAGGGTGTCCAGGTGTAATACAGGACGGGTTCGCCTTGTTTGAAGCGGGCAATCGTATCTGCAATAATCGCTGAGTAGGAGCCTTGTTTGTGGGCTACTGTGTCGCGCAGTTTGAATGCATCAAGCTGGTGCTCGATCACTTTTTCACAGCCCCAGCCTGGATTACAGCCTGCCAGATCAGCTTTGCCATCGCCATCGGTGTCGAATAGTTTTGCCAATTCCGGATCCTGCAACTGGTTGATATGAGTGATGCCGTGTTTGTCTGCAGTTGCCTTGTCGATCAGGTAGCCTTGTAGCGCATTGTCGGAATAAACGCCTTCGCGGAACAGTTTGGCGTCGCCACCGGAATTTTTGTAAAAGTCGACATGCAGTGGATCCCAGTGGTCGGCCAGAAAGGTGGCGTCGCCATTGGCGATGGCGATGTGACCGGCGGCATATTCGATTTCTTTGATCGGTTCTACCTGGTAACCCAGTTTTTCCAGTGCACGCATTACCAATAAGGTCTGGAAGGTTTCTTCTGCGATAGAGCTTTTTAAGGGCTGAACAGTGACATCTTTCCCTGGTTGTGTTGATGCTTGCATATCACAGCCGACTAATGCGGTGCTGGCGGCCAGGATGCTGCCGCTGATCAGGGTTTTCAGTTTCATCATATCTCCTTGATGTTCTTCAGATGAGCAGACATCAATAATTAATGTCTGGTTTGACGTTTTTGTCGGGTACTGCCGACGGATTGTGTCAGGCGATCCAGCACAATGGCGAGCAGCACGATACCCAGCCCGCCGACAGCAGCCAGGCCCATGTCGAGTCGACCGATGCCGCGCAAGACCATCTGACCGAGTCCCCCCACCGCTATCATGGAGGCGATCACTACCATTGACAGGGCCAGCATCAGGGTCTGGTTGACACCAGCCATGATGGTGGGCATGGCCAGTGGCAGTTGTACTTTGAACAATAGTTGGCGTGGACTGGCACCGAAAGCGCGCGCGGCTTCTACCAGATCTGCCGGTACTTGCCGGATGCCCAGGTGGGTCAGGCGTATCAGGGGAGGCAAGGCAAAGATGATCGTCACGACGACGCCCGGGACATTGCCGATGCCGAACAGCATCACGATCGGCACCAGGTAGACAAATGCCGGGGTGGTCTGCATCGCATCAAGGATCGGGCGCATGATGTTCAGCGCACGATCACTGCGGGATAGCCAGATACCGCTCGGTAAGCCGATCACAATACAAAAGAATACTGATGTCAGCACCAGCGATAGGGTGATCATGGCTTCGTTCCAGGCACCGATCAATCCGATTGTCAGCATTGACAGAAAGGTGCCGATTGCCAGGGCGCGTCCCGATAGTTTGAATGCCAGAGTTGTCAGAATCAGGATCACCAGCACATCAGGCATCATCATCAGTATGGTTTCAACAGCGCTCAAGGTGCTGTCTACCGGCACCCGTATGCTTTGAAAGAACGGGCGAAAATTGTCTACCAGCCAGGTCAGTCCATGATCAACCCAGCGATCCAGAGGGATCAGTGATTCCTGAAACGGGTGCACCCAATCAATGGACGCTGTTTCTTCAGGAGGCGGGGTTGTCTGACGCAGCCAGTCGTTGCTTGTGGTGGTATTGTCTGTTGTTGGCCCGGTATTCCAGGGGTTGTCAGACATGAGGTGCCTCACTTTCTCTGTCCAGCGCATTCAATAAGGTGGTTCGTGTCAGCACGCCGCAGTAGTGTTGTTGTGCATTCACCACCGGTACGCCGTACGGAGCTTCAGCCACTTCGCCTAATAATTCGTTAAGTGGTGTATCTGCATGTACAGACTTGATGTTATGCAATATGGCATCGGACAGTGCCCCATTCTGCTGACGTTGTTGTTGCAGTGTGTCAACAGTGACGACACCGATAAATGTCAGGTCTTTTCCGATGACGTAGCCATATTCACGATCGTATCGTTGCAGGTGTTGTATCGCGGTTTCTACCCCGGTACCTTCGCGTTTGATGACGGTAGTTTGTTGGTGACCGGCAATATCACCGGCGGTGAGTATGGCGCAGATATCGACACCGCGAAAAAAGGCACGTACATAGTCGTCAGCAGGGTTGCGCAGGATATCTTCCGGCGTACCGACCTGCACTACCCGGCCACTTTCCATGATTGCGATGCGGTCGCCGATTCGCATCGCTTCGTCCAGATCATGCGAGATGAAGATAATGGTACGACTGTGCTTTGCCTGTAATTTAATCAGTTCATCCTGCATCTCGGTGCGGATCAGCGGATCCAGCGCCGAGAACGCTTCATCCATCAGCAGGATTTTCGGGTCGTTGGCCAGCGCACGTGCCAGCCCGACGCGTTGCTGCATGCCACCGGATAATTCGTCCGGATAGCTGTCTGCCCAGGCCGCTAGCCCGACCTGTTCCAGTGAAGCCAGAGCACGTTCGCGCCGCGTCTGGCTGTCCACACCAGAAAGCTCCAGGCCGAAAGCAGCATTGTCGAGTACGCTCAGATGTGGCATCAGAGCAAATGACTGGAATACCATGCTCATCGTATTGCGACGGATATCCCGCAGCCGCTCATCATTGGCCTTGGCGATGTCATCCCCATTCAGCAGGATTTCACCCCGGCTGGGCTCAATCAGGCGATTGAGCAAACGTACCAGTGTCGATTTGCCGGAACCGGAGAGGCCCATGATGACAAAAATTTCGCCTTCACGAACCTCAAAGCTTGCATTCACCACGCCGAGAGTCTGTCCACTTTGCTCAAAAATCTGATCTTTGCTGAAGCCTTGATCCAGAAGTCGCAGAGCAGTGTCCGGTTCATCACCGAACACTTTGCAGACATTTTTGAGTTGCAGCATGATGCTCATGATTCAGAAGTCGTAACGGACACCCATCGTGAATGCCTGACCACCATTGGCGGTACCGCTGATGTAGCCGCTGGTGCCAAATGAGTCATTTGCCTGACTGATCGCTGCGGTGCTTTCTTCCTGGTAGTACTCCAGAAAAACTTTCAGGTTATCGTCGTATTGATGATCCCAGCCGAGATGTATCACAGTATCGCCGTAACCGCCCCAGGCAGGCAGGTCAACATCGGCCACCATGCCACGCACGGTGTTTTTATCGTCGATGCGGTATTGCACCAGCAGGTTTTTCGTGCTGCCGTCATTTTTCTCGTCATTGGTGCTCATTTCTTCATATTTGCCGGCGATATACCAGGGGCCTGTGGTGTAAGAAGCCGCTAACCCCATGATTTGGTTGTCGGCACTGCCGGCATTGTCATCCAGGCCAAGAGCAAGGCTGAAGTTGTTGGCAGCATAAGAAGCGACATATTGGTTGCGGTTTTTGCGCTCAGTGCCATTGTCTTCGGTGGTAGCAGCAGAAAAACTGAGGCCATTAAAGTCAGGTGAGGCGTAATACAATGTTTTTTCGCGCCGGAAGGTGGTCGGCGTTGCCCAGCCACTGTAGTAGCTGCTGAAATAATCTACCGGATAGGCGATCGCATTGTAATAAGCCATCCAGCCGCGACCGTACCATAAGGTGCCGACTGGCCCGGATAATTGGGCTTTGCCAATACGTAACTTGTCTTCCTGGTCATAAGGTGAATGTGCTCTCTGGTTGGCCAGATCCAGTGGTACTTCAAGCTGTGCTGTCAGTGTCCAGTCTGCATTGATGGCAGTGTTGAATTTGACGCCAACGCGGGAGTAGGCATCGCGCAGCCCGGTGTAATTGTCGCCTGTGTCGGGTGATACGGACTCAACGGCGAGGCGTAGTGATCCATACGCTTCAAAATCCGCTGCTATGGCAGACTGTGACAGGGCCAGCGCTGCGCCGGCGGCAAACAATTTCATTCGGGGCTGCATAAAAAATCTCCGTTATTCGGGGTGAAAAGTGGTTACAGAAAGCAGACGTCAGATCTTTAAAGTAGCGAGGTTGTAAAGGTATTATTTCTTATCCAAAGCAATGATTATTCAGGTATTGTATACGGGATCAATGAATTAGTGAAGTTTTGCCATGATGTACAGCTGAATTTGTTTATGGCTCAAACTATTTATCATCGGGTTAACGATGCAGAAACATGAAGATATGAGTGATCAGGTCATCATCGCATTGCGGCGGGTAATTCGTGCGGTGGATCTACATTCCCGCACACTATCGGAAAGTCACGGCCTGACCGGGCCACAGGCACTGATTCTGAAAGTGTTGCGGAATGGTTGCCTTGCAGCAGGCGTGCTGGCTGCCGGTGTGCGGCTGAGCCAGGGAACCGTGACCGACATTCTGAACCGTCTGGAACAGCGTGGGTTGGTGAAGCGACAGCGCGATACACAGGATCGCCGCCGGGTACTGGTGGCAGTAACAAAAGCTGGCATTGCGTTGCTGGATCAGTCACCGCCTTTGCTGCAGGAACGTTTTGCACAACGTTTTAACGAGCTGCAGGACTGGGAACAGACGCAACTTCTGGCGTCTTTGCAGCGGATTGCTGAAATGATGGATGCGGAGGGTCTTGATGCATCACCGATACTGTCCAGCGGGTCAGTGCGGGCGACGGCGCAAGCAATTGAAGGTGCGCTGGCGCCTGAAGCTGCAAGTAGTTCGCAGTTACCAGTATCAGAGGCGATAAACCGCTTGGATGCCGCCGCAGGATGCGTACAATAAATCGGCCCGATTAATCTCGCTATTTATCATTCAGGACTACGATGATCAGAGCCATTGCCTTGCAAAACCGCTTCTTACGTCTGCGTCAGAACAAATTATTTGAACTGTTCGTGATCTCGGTCATTGTGCTGTCCGCTCTGGTGATCGGTGCTAAGACCTATGCGATGCCGCCGTTGGTGTTACAAGCGTTTGCGATGTTAGATACCGCGATTACGATCTTTTTCCTGGTCGAGATCATCGTGCGTATGATTGCTGAAGGCAACCTGCGGCGTTTTTTCCGCCAGGGCTGGAATGTGTTCGACTTTATTATTGTTGTCACCAGCCTGATACCAGTCGAAGACAGTGAAGCGGCATTGCTCGGGCGTTTATTACGGATTTTCCGGGTATTGCGTCTGGTTTCGGTGATTCCGGAACTGCGGGTGTTACTGAATGCGTTTCTGAAAGCGATCCCACGTATGGGATATGTCGCGTTGCTGATGTTTCTGGTGTTTTATATCTATGGTGCGATCGGCAGCATGTTATTTCATGCGATTAACCCCGATCTGTGGGCGAATATTACCGTCTCCATGCTGACATTGTTCCGGGTTGCCACGTTTGAAGACTGGACTGATGTGATGTATGAGACGATGGTAGTGTATCCACTGAGCTGGGTGTTTTATCTCACCTTTATCTTCATCGTGGCATTTGTGTTTCTGAACATGATGATCGGCATTGTGCTGGATACATTACAGCGGGAACATGAGTCTTCCTCTGATCCGGTGGCGGAACAGATGCAAGTGTTAGATCAACGCTTATTAACTATGACACAACAATTACAACGGTTGGAACAACAAATGGCGCATACTGCTTGTTGCCAGCCTTCATCGACTGATAAGGAAACATAATGCGATTGATGTTACTCGGCGGTCCGGGTGCTGGTAAGGGCACACAAGCGAATTTTCTGACCGCACACTACGGCATACCACAAATCTCAACCGGCGATATGTTACGTGCTCAGGTGCAGGCAGGTACCGAACTCGGGTTGGCCGCGAAAAAAGTGATGGATAGTGGTGGGCTGGTTTCAGATGACATCATCACCGCGATGGTGAAAGAACGCATAGCCCAGCCGGACTGTGAGCCTGGCTACCTGTTCGATGGCTTTCCACGCACCATCCCGCAAGCCGAAGCCTTGAGTGAGGCAGCGATTCCGCTGGACGCTGTCGTCGAAATTGCGGTGGATGACGCTGAAATTATTCGTCGTCTGTCCGGGCGGCGGGTGCATCTGCCCTCCGGTCGTACCTACCATATTGCATTCAATCCGCCACAAGTGGCTGGCAAAGATGACGTTACTGGCGAAGACCTGACACATCGGGACGACGACCATGAGGCCACTGTGACACAACGACTGGCGGTGTATCACGAACAGACCGCACCTCTGATTGCATACTATCAGCAGGCAGCGACGGCAGGCGCTAATCGCTATATCCGTATCGAGGGTGTCGGAGTTGTGACACAGATACAACGCCAGATTCTAGATGCATTGAGTACCGGCTGAATGGCGATAGTGCAAACGGTGGCAGACGTCCTGGCGGCGGCGCGCCACCGTCTGACACAGGCACAGCAGGCTCCGGCAGAAGCGGATATGCTGCTGGCACATCAGTTACAGCGGGATCGCAGTTACCTGATTGCCCATCCCGAGGCTGAGTTGACGCCGGAACAGACAGCAGATTATGCGCATCTGATTGCACAACGTTGTGCGGGTAAACCGGTATCCTATCTGACAGGTCAGCGCGCTTTCTGGAATCTGAACCTGAGCGTGAATGCGCATACCTTAATTCCACGTTCTGAGACCGAACACCTGGTTGAACGAGCATTACAACTGGGTCCGGCAGAGACTGCGTGGCAGGTGCTGGAGTTGGGTATCGGCAGTGGTGCGATAGCGCTCGCACTGGCGCAGGAACGCCCGGCCTGGCAGATCACGGCAACTGACATCAGCCCGGATGCCCTGAAAGTGGCGCAGCACAATGCAGTGCACCACCATCTGACGCGGGTGCGCTTCGTACACAGTGACTGGTTTGCGGCTCTCAGCGGGTGCTATGACCTGATCATCAGCAATCCGCCGTATATTGCGGCGGATGATCCGCATTTAGCGCAAGGCGATCTGCGGTTTGAACCGCACAATGCCCTGGTGTCCGGATCGGATGGTCTGGCGGCAATCCGGCATCTGGTGCAGCAGGCCCCGGCTTATCTGCGTCCCGGTGGTTGGTTATTGCTGGAACATGGTGCAACGCAAGGTGCGCCATGCCGCGCCCTTTTGCAGCAACGCGGCTTCAGCGACATTTGCACCCATCTGGATCTGGCTGGATTGGATAGGTTGAGTGGCGGATCATGGCGCTCATAAAAACCAAGGAAACCCCTGAATTCTGATGCTACCTGAACATCAGACCAAAGAATAGGAGCGTCATATCTGACTAAAAATTATTTATTATGAAAAGCAAACGGAAGCGGCATAATGTGGACTTCTATACATTACACAAGAATCGCTAAATAATATTTTGGTTAATACCTCAATAAATTGTCTCTGTCTCAGAAAGAAACCAAGGTGATTTTTGAGTCTTGGGTTTGTTGGTCAACACATTAAACCAAAAAATCAACACTGGGCGAGGATTATTTTGAAGGTTGTCTTCACTCCAATGTATATTCCTTGAATCAAAAATAAACGCAGAACCTGCTTTTCCGACAAGTTCTACCCGTTCGTAATCATCATGCGCAGCCATTTCTTCCGGAGAAAGTCTGCCAGGATCCTGAGCTGATTTTGAAGATCGTAACAGAGAAGGTTTGCCACCGGTGTAAGAGAAAGAAACAGGTAGGCTCGTGTAAGTATGGTGACTGCCCTTCAACATAATCACGGGTCCCATAGAAGATACTGTGTCTACCAGATTTATCATGACACCCATGGTTAAATCTGCATTCTGTATGCCATCTCTATTGTAAAAATAATGTACATCCCGATGAGCAGGAAAGCCACTACCCATGCCTGTCGGTTTAAAGTTAATCTGACTCTGTAGCAGATAGTTCGGCTGCTGCAGAATTGCGTTAACTGTATCTCTCAGTACAGGTAATTTTGCCATTTTGGCAGCGATTTCACTTTGGCGATGAACGCCGAAGATGGTTCGGATAGTTGTGTTTGAGTTCTTCATCACAGTTTCTGATATCAGAGACTCTTCGTCGCGATTACGTAGTTCTTCCAGAAAAATGTCTGCATATTTTTTTAGTTGTGTATCATCAGGAAGTTTCTCGATACCTGATTTTCTGAAGGTTTTTTCTAATTGAACATTATCCATTTTCCAGATACCTTTGTTTAAGAGAGCCAGTCTTTATCTCACTATGTCAATTTAAATCTGAATCTTAGATAAATCTGATATATCAGTTTTCATAAATTCATAAGGGTCATGAGGATCAGTTGGCAAATATTCTAATGAGACTAATGTGCCAAAGCCTTCCTCTTCAGCAATCTCTTTAATGATTTTTAAAGAGACCTGGTCTTGAAGCGCAAGCCCTGTTGAGTCAAAAATAGTCGGCTTTTTTCTCCAGCAACTAAAATCTTTTGGTTTTTGTACTAACTCGAATAAATCAGAGGCAATATCTTCTTTTGATAATTGTTGACATTCGCCATCTGCCATAGCTTGTGGAATAAAATCAGCACATATTAAGCTGTTTTTCAACAAATTAACCGGTAATTCTGTTTTCCCGGGTTGGTCTGCACCTACTGCATTAATATGAATATGTTGTTGAAGATTTTCACCCTTGATAACGGGATCCGCACCATTTTCCACCGAAGTTGCCGTACAGATAATATCTGAACGTTCCTCAAGTTCAGATAAAGCACACACGCGGATAGGCAAGTTTAAAAAAGCCGCTCTGTTGACAAATGAATCAGCCACTTTATCATCAATATCTGAAACGAGTACTTCACGGAAGTTAAAAATCCTGCTTAACGCATGCAATTGAGTTACCGCCTGGGCTCCGGCACCGACCAGGCCGATGATTGAACTATCAGGATGAGCTAAAATACGGCTGGCAACGGCTGAAGTTGCCCCTGTACGGATAGCCGTTAAAATCACTGCGTCGGAAACAGCAACTAAATGCCCACTATTGAAATCGTAAAGGCTAGTTGTCCCAATGACTGTTGGGATGCCGTATCTAACAATATTTCTGGGTTGATAAGCAATCATTTTAACAGTGATTGCCTGGTCGCAATGGTTCAGATGAGGCATCCACTCGACACAAGAAAATGAGCCATCTTCAGCAATAAAGCCATCGCGAACACGCATATCACACCGTTTGATAGAGGCTTCTTGAAAGGCGCAGGTTAGCCCTGTAATCACCCTATCCATCACGGCATCAAATCCAATACGCTTGATAATATTGCAAATATCCTGAGAACCTGTTTACAATCTTCGCAATAATAAGGTGAGAAAAGCCAGGTTAAC
>CAWUID010000019.1:0-38662 GCA_963922315.1 uncultured Gammaproteobacteria bacterium | reverse complement strand
AGGCCATCGGCATGTTATAGGTGGCTGACTGGCCTTCCAGTTGTGCCAGGAACCATAAACGTTGTTGCGCATAAGATAAGATCTTTGGCGCGTTTGCAGGCTGAACTTGTATGAGGGATAAAGTGCCACCTTGTTGTTGCTGATCCAGCCAGTGGGCGAGGTCAGCCAGAACGGGAGATTCAAATAATCTGGCTAATGGCAGTTCAATAGAAAAGGCTTCGCGGACTTGCGTCACCAGTTTAGTCGCTAATAACGAATGTCCACCTAACTCAAAGAAATTGCACTGGCTGCTGGAAACTTCACACTTCAGGACAGCAGACCATAAGCTGGCCAGGAGTCGTTCGGTTTCAGTGCTCAATACCTGTGCTGCCACAGTCATCAGGTCAGGTTCAGGTAAGGCCTTGCGGTCTAGCTTGCCATTCGGTGTCAGTGGGAGGTGATCCAGTAATGTGAAACTACCTGGCACCATGTAATCCGGCAGATGTGACTTGAGCCAGTCTTTCAGGTCAATATCCGAGCCCTGCGATGTGGTGATATAGGCTGCCAGTGAGCGGTTGCCTTCATGTTCGTGCAATACCACCACAGCTTCATTGACAAACTCATGCTGGCACAGCATGGCTTCAATCTCACCTAACTCAATCCGGAAGCCACGTAGCTTGACCTGATGATCTACCCGCCCCAGATATTCCAGATTGCCATCCAGCAGCCAGCGAGCCAGGTCGCCGGTTTTATACACCCGTTCAGTTTTGCCGAATAATTCAATTTCAATGAACTTTTCAGCCGTCAGTTCAGGCTGATTCAGATAACCGCGTGCTAAACCATCACCTGCAATACATAACTCACCAGCGACTCCAACCGGCAATAATCGGGCCTGTGCATCCAGAATATAAATGCGTGCATTCGCAATAGGTTTGCCTATCGTGACAGTTTTCGCCGTCGGATCACAGTGACCCATACTGGCACACACGGTTGCTTCTGTCGGGCCATAGGCATTGTAAAAATGGCAATGCGCAGACCAGTGGCACATTAAGTCAGGTGGACAGGCTTCTCCAGCGACTACTAACGTATCCAGATCAGGTACATTTCCTGTCGTCAGAGTATGTACGACAGAAGGTGGCAAGGTGGCATGAGTGATGTGTTGCGTATGAAGAAGCTCCGGCAGGTTCATCCGGATCTGATCACGTGATGCCAGACACAATGTGGCACCGTGCAGCAGGGTCATCACCCATTCCGATACTGCGGCGTCAAAACTGGCTGAGGCAAACTGTAATACCTTGCTTTTTCCGGCAGTGATGGAAAAGCTGTGTGCCTGATAGTAGCTGAGACTGACTGCGCCCTGATGCGCTAACATCACTCCCTTAGGTTTGCCGGTAGAGCCAGAGGTATAGATCACATAAGCCAGATGATCAGGTGTGATTTGATGGACTAAATTATGTGTTGGTTGGTGGGTATAGCCTTCTGTTGTATTGGTTAAGACAGTGACACCGGTATATTGCGGGAAGTGCTCTTGCAACTGCTGTTGTGTCAGCAGCACGGGTACCTGACTATCTTCCAACATATGTTGCAAACGAGCTGCTGGATAATCCGGGTCTAAGGGCACATAAGCACCACCGGATTTCAGAATCGCCAGCAGACCGACGATCATCTCCAGCGAGCGTTCGACACAGATACCCACTAAGGTGTCTGACTGAATCAGTGTCTTGCCTTGCGTATCTGTCAGACTGCGCAGGTGATGAGCCAACTGGTTCGCCCGCGCGTTTAGTTGCTGATAGGTCAGCGTTTTACCCTCGAAGCTGACCGCGATGTTATCCGGCGTTTGTTCCACCTGAGCTTCAAACAGATCAACTAAGGTTTTATCTGTCGGATAGTTTGTCGTCGTGTCATTCCAGGTTTGTAGCTGTGCCCGATCTGCTTGAGTCAGCAATGTCCACTGGTTAATCGGTGTCGCTTCATGTTGCAGTGCCTGAGCTAACAAGTCTTGCAGGTAACTCTGCAAAGATTGAATATCAGTTGTGTTGAAATAAGCCTGGTTGTATACAAAGTCAATTTTGACTGCATGATCCTGATGAAAATCACGGACAAACAGTGTGAGTGGTGCCTGCTCAAAGTTGTGTAATAGCGCAGTGAACTGTCCAGAGCTCTGATCAAATACAGCATCATAATTATGTTGTTCAAAAGACAGTGTGACATCAAATAATTGCGAACGAGATTGTTCCAGTCCGACTGCACGACTCAGTTCGCTGATCGGGAAGCGCTGATGACGATAATGGCCTTTCAGGGTATGACTGATTTGTTGCACTAAGCTGACAAAGTCCAGTTCACGCCCGAAGTTAAACCAGGTCGGGCTGACACCGGCAAACATCCCACCGGTATTTTTCAGTGTGTTGTTGGCCCGGTTGAGTACAGCCAGTCCTAAGGTAAAGTCATCTCGTTGCAGCGTGCGGGTAAAGTACACATACAGTGCACCGGTCAGAACATGGAAGACACTGACTCGATGGGTATGGGCAAACTGTTCCAGTTGGTGGTAAAAGTCACGTGGCAGGTAGAGTACTTCGCAACCACTGGGTACCAGTTGTTCTGTGTACTGGCTGCGATACCGCGGTGTGAACAGGGGTTCAGGCAGGCTGGGATATTGGGTTAACCAGTACTGGCGGTTTTTGTCACAGGTTGCAGACTGGATATATTGCCGGTCCTGGTGAATCCAGGTGAGATAGGAAGGTGATTGCAGATTCGGAGACTGGTCTGTGGCGAGAGAGGTGTACAGGTCAGCCAGAGAACGATTGAGTAAGGACACACCATAACCATCGGTGATCAGGTGATGGTATTGCAGTAGCCAGTAATAATGGTCATCTGCCAGTCTGATCAGGTCATAGCGGAATAGTGGCTGGCCTTCCAGTGCAAACGGTTCGATAAACCGGGCCTGCATCCAGTCAGCCGCAGCGGCTTGTGGTTCCGGTTCGGCGGAGACATCGTGTACTGCAACCGGTACTGTGAAGGGTGCGACGCAGGTTTGTTGCGGCAGCTCGTTTTCATCACGTGACCGGGTGAGTTGCAGACGCAGGTTGTCGTGTTTTTGTATCAGCAGGTTGACCGCCTGGTTGAACAGGCCATGATCCAGTGGGCCGGGGATATCGACATAACCACCGATGTTGTACAGCGGCAGGTCGGCATGGATCATCTGATCCAGCCAGATCTCGCGCTGTGAGTTGGTGAGCGGATGCAGCGGTGTCTGGGTATCGGCCAGTGTGTATTGGGTGAGGGGTTGTGCCGTCTGTGTGACGATCTGTTCAAGTAGTTGAGCATAGCTGTCGCACAGAAAGGCGATGGTTGCCGGGCTGAATAAGGCAGCGTCGTACAGGAAGGCCCCGCTGATACCACCATCTGCATCGGGTTGCAGGGCAAAGACGATGTCCAGGTTGGATATTGCCTGCTGGGTTTCGGTAATCGGATCTTTGTAAGGGGTGACTTGTAGTTCGGTAGGTGCCGGTGGCTGAATCGGTGTGGTGATCCAGTTGAACATCACCTGGAAGATCGGGTTATATCCCTTGCCGTGGGTTTGTTTCAGGTGTGGTGTCAGATGTGCGAATGGAATTTCAGCATGCGCTTGTGCATTCAGGATTTGCTGACGAGTCTGGTGCAGGAGGGTGGCAAAGTCTGCTGTGCCATCCAATCGGGTGCGCAATACCACCAGGTTCAGGAACAGCCCGATCAGGTGTTCGGTCTCGGTGTGATGACGGTTCGCCAATGGTACACCGAGGCACAGGTCGGTCTGGCCGCTGTAGCGATATAACAACAGGTTGAACGCACTGAATAACACCATAAACACCGTGCTGTGCTGGTGCTGTGCCAGTTGTTGCAGGGCCTGGTGGGTATCTGCACTCAGTTGGATGGTGCAGCGTCCGCCTTGCCCTTGTTGTCGTTCGGGTCGTGGGTAGTCGGTGGGCAGTTGCAGCAGGCTGGGGGCATCTTGCAGTTGTTCCAGCCAGTAGCCCTGATGTTGTTGTAACCGATCTCCGGCCAGGTGGGTGCGTTGCCAGGCGGCATAGTCGGTATACTGGATCGGTAAGGCGGGCAGGTTTGGTGTGGTGCCATCACATGCGGCCTGGTACAGGGCCTGCCATTCCTGGTTCCAGAGGGCGAGCGACCAGGCATCGCTGATGATGTGGTGTAGTGTGAACAGCAGCAGGTGGCGCTCCGGTGCCAGCCGGATCAGTTGCACCCGGCTGAGCGGCCCCTGATGCAGGTCAAAGGGCTTGGTCTTGTGTTGTTGCAGCAGGGTATGGATGCGTGTTTGTTGTTCTGCGCTGGTCAGGCTACTCAGATCGGTTGGTTCTGCCGATAACGGGCTGTGCAGGTCCAGATAAGCCACCTGTTCTGCCTGTTCGCCTTGTGGCAGATACAGGCGCAGGGCAGTTTGCCGGGTATGTAAGGTATGTAATGCATTGCGTAGTGCATTCAGTTGCAACGGGCCGTCCAGTTGCAGTGCCAGGTGCATGTTATGTACTTCGGTCTGCTGGTCCAGCTGGCTGCGCAGCCAGAAGGTGTGCTGCGCGTACGACAGGGCCAGTTCGGCATCCGCTGTTTGTGGGGTGATCGGTGGCAGAATATCACCGCTTTGTTGCTGGTCGATCCAGCTCGCCAGTTCTGCCAGTACCGGGTATGCAAACAGGGTGCGCAGCGGCAGTTCGACCGCAAAGCTGTCGCGGATACGGGCGGCCAGTTGTGCGGCGATCAGGGAGTGTCCGCCCAGGTCGAAGAAATGCGCCTGTGCATCCTGCACCGGGCGTTTTAAGACTGAGTTCCACAAGCTGGCGAGCAGTTGTTCAGTTTCAGTATGCAGGTTGCCTGATGCGGTTTCCCAAACCGGTTCCGGCAATGCCCGCCGGTCGATTTTGCCACTGGGTGTTTGTGGCATCTGGTCCAGCACGGTGATCACGCCAGGCAGCATGTAGTCCGGCAGGTGTGCCTTCAGTTCGGCGCGTATTGCTTGTTCGGTCAGTTCAGTCGTGTCGGTGGCTGATGTGACGTAGGCCGCCAGGATCGGCTGAGCAGCGTGCGGATACAAGATCACGGCGGCTTCGCTGATCTCTGTCTGCTGGCTGAGCATCGCCTCAATTTCGCCCAATTCGATACGGAAGCCACGCAGTTTGATCTGTTGGTCGATCCGGCCCAGGCAGATCAGTGTGCCATCGGGTTGCCAGCAGGCCCGATCGCCGGTCTGGTAGATTCGTTCGGTATTGCCGAACAGTTCCAGGTGCCGGAATTTTTCTGCGGTCAGTTCGGGCTGGTGCAGGTAGCCACGCGCCAGCCCGGCACCGGCCAGGTACAGTTCACCGGCAATACCGGGTGGTACTGGCTGCTGGTGGCTATCCAGCACATACGCACGGACATTCGCTATCGGTCGTCCGATGGCGATCCGGGCGCTGCCCGGCTCGACTGCCCAACTGGTCGCATCTATGGTGGTTTCGGTCGGGCCATACAGGTTGTACAGTGCGAGTGTCGGATGATCCTGCTGTATTTGTTGTGGTAACGACAGGGTCAGTTCTTCTCCACCACTGTATAGTTGGCGCAGCGGTGTGTCGCTGAAGGTGTGAGTCTCCAGCCAGGCACTGAGCAGGGTTGGCACCAGTTGCAGGATGGTGATCTGTTGTTCCTGTAAGGTTTGATGCAGGTAGGCAACATCACCATGCCGGCCCGGCTCAGCCAGTACCAGTCGCGCACCACACTGGAGTGGGGCATAAAATTCCCACACGGCGGCATCAAAGCTGAAGGGTGTTTTTTGCAGGAACGCATCGGTCGGTCGGAACTGGCTTTCGTGTTGCATCCAGACCATGTGGTTGTGCAGTGCTGCATGACTCACCATCACACCCTTCGGTTGCCCGGTGGAGCCGGAGGTGTAGATTACATATGCCAGGTGGTGTGGTTGTACGGTGTGTACGACCGGAGTGATGGGTTGGGTCGCATAGGTGGCTTGTGCCAGTGGCAGGCAGGTCAGATCAGCCGGGATCGCCGCAGCGATCTGGTCCTGGTGTTGGGTCAGTAGCAAGGCTGGCTGACTATCGGTCAGCATCTGCTGCAGGCGGGCGGGCGGATAGTCCGGATCTAATGGCAGGTAGGCGGCACCGGCCTTCAGGATGCCGAGTAGCCCGATCACCATCTCCAGTGAACGTTCGGCACTCAGACCGACGATCCGATCTGGCTGAATCAGGGGTGCTCCCTGGTCGTCTGTCAGGCTGCGCAGTTGGTGTGCCAGTTGGTTCGATTGTGCATCCAGGGCCTGATAGCTTAGGGTCTGATCTGCGTATTGTACGGCAATCCGGTCTGGCGTCTGCCGGGCTTGTTGTGCTAGCCGGTGCAGCAGGGTTTGATCCTGCGGCATCGGCAGTGCCGTTTCATTCCAGGTGAGCAGTTGCGCCTGTTCGGCTGGGGTGAGTAGCGACAGTTGATGCACTGGCTGCTCCGGTTCCTGCAACAAGTGGTCCAGCAGCAAGGCATAATGTGCTCCCATGTTGGCGATACGTTCTGGCCGGAACAGATCGGCAGCATATTCCCAGTGCAGATGCAACTGGCCGTCGCGTTCTGTGATGCTCAGGCTCAGATCAAATTTGGTGATCGGTAAACGACACGGATAGGGTGTCATTTCCAGATCAGGCAGTGCCGGCGTGTCAGAGGCATGGTTCTGCAGTGCGAACAATACCTGGATCAGTGGTCCGTGGCTCAGGCTGCGTTCCGGTTGTAATTGTTCAACCAGTTGTTCAAACGGCAGTTCCTGGTGTGTATACGCCGCCAAGGCAGTCTGCCGGGTGTGTTGCAGCAGGTCGGTGTAGCGTGTCTCCGGTGCGGGATTCAGGGTTGAGCGCAATACCAGCGTATTTACAAACAGGCCAATCAGGTCTTCGGTTTGTTGAGCAGTACGACCCGCAACCGGTGAGCCGACCAGCAAATCATCCTGCCCGGTATAACGATGTAATAACAGGTTGAAGACTGCCAGCAGGGTCATGTACAGGGTGGTGCCTTGTTGCTGGCTGAGTGCCTGCAGCCGATCAGTTTGTATGGCGCTGAGCTGTTGATCATAGTGGGCACCGCGATAGCTTTGTTCGGCCGGACGCGGGTAGTCGGTCGGTAATGTCAGCAGTTGTGGTGCGCCATCCAGTTGTTGCTGCCAGTAGGTGGCTTGCGCGGTATAGGCGTCGGTCTGCTGTATCTGGTGTTGCCAGGTGGCATAGTCTGCATATTGCACCGGGAGTGGTGGCAGATCGGGGATGCTCTGCGGGTGGCAGGCCTGCTGATACAGGTGTGCCCATTCGCGTTGCAGGATCTGCAGCGACCAGCCATCCGCAATGATGTGATGCAGACTGAAGATCAGCAGGTGTTCGTCTGCGGCCAGTTGCAGCAGCTGGATACGCAGTAGTGGGCCTTGTGCCAGATCAAACGGGGTTGCCAGCAGGGTCTGGATCTGGGTTGCAAGTACACCTTCCTGTTCCTCTGCGGACAGGTGGCTCAGGTCATGACAGGTCAGTGGATCATAAGCGGTTAGTTCGGCAATGCCGGGGGCTCCGTCAGTCACCGGAAAGACCTGACGTAGGCTGGACTGGCGTTGCACCAATGCCTGGCAACTGTGTTGTACCGCAGTCTGATTTAACGGCCCATGTACCCGTTGTGCTGCGGTAATCGTGTAAGTCGCGGATGGACCTTCCAGCTCTTCCAGGAACCACAGCCGTTGTTGTGCGGATGACAGGATGTTTGGTACATCGCCCGCTTGCGGTGTCAGCGGTGGTAGTGTGTGGCGGTGTTGTTGTGCCAGCCAGGCAGCCAGTGGCCCGAGTTGCGGGTGTTCAAACAGGATATGTAATGGCAGCTCAATACCCAAACGGTGTTGGACCCGGTTTGCTAGTCGGGTGGCCAGGAGTGAGTGTCCGCCGAGCATAAAAAAGTCGGCCTGTGGACTGCTGATGTCGGTCTGTAACAGTTCTGACCAGATTTCAGCCAGCAGATGTTCTGTCTCGCTGTGCAGTTCGCCAGCCGTTGCCAATTGATTCAGGTCAGGTGCAGGTAATGCCTGGCGGTCCAGTTTGCCGTTCGGGGTCAGCGGAAACTCAGCCAGTGATGTGATCAGGCCGGGTACCATGTAACCAGGTAGTTGTGTAGCGATCTGTTCACGTAATGCGGTGACATCCACTTCGGATGCTGCCGGTATCACATACGCAGCTAAAACCGGCTCAGTGGCAGGTGTTGCGATCACAACTACCGCGTCTTTGACCGAAGCGTGTTGGGTGAGAGCTGTTTCGATTTCACCCAACTCTATGCGGAATCCACGCAGCTTGACCTGATGATCAGTCCGACCCAGATATTCCAGGTTGCCATCCGGTAGCCAGCGTGCCAGGTCGCCGGTTTTGTACACTCGTTCTGTCTGACCGGACAATTCAAGTTGCACAAACTTTTCTGCGGTCAGATCGGGACGGTTCAGATAACCTGCCGCCAGTCCGTCGCCAGCGATACACAATTCACCGGGGACACCAGACGGCATCAGATTATGTTGTGCGTCCAGAATAAAGATGCGGGTGTTCGCAATCGGTTGGCCGATCAGTTCGGGCCTGGTCGTTTCTTGGGTAATTGAGTGTGCACTGGACCAGATGGTTGTTTCAGTCGGTCCATATAAATTCAAGACCCGGCTCTTGTGTGCTGCCAGGCGATGACCCAATTCAGGTTCCAGGGCTTCGCCACCACACAACAAGGTCAATGTTTCTGATGGCTGCCAGCCACTTTCCAACAGCAGTTTCCAGGTGGCCGGTGTGGCCTGCATAAAGCGTATTGCCCGGGATTGCAGGAGTGTTTGTAATTGTTTGCCATCACGCGCTGCATCGCGGCTGGCCAGTTGTACTGTGGCACCACTTAACAGTGGCAGGTACAGTTCCAGCCCGGCAATATCAAATGCCAGTGTAGTCACGGCCAGCAGGCGGTCTCCGGCCTGTATTCCGGTCCGCTGTTGCATGTCGCATAAGAAATTGACCAGAGACTGGTGCGCAATCATGACCCCTTTCGGCTGCCCGGTGGAACCTGAGGTATACAGGACATACGCCAGATCACCTGACTGATATGGCAGAGCCGGGTTGTCGCCGGAAACTTCGGAGACCTGATCCAGATTGACGATGGTGCAGGATGTATCCCAGGCTGTAACGGTATCTTGTAATGGCGTTTCAGTCAGGATCAGTCTGGTCTGGCTGTCAGTCAGCAAATAGCTGAGGCGAGCTGCCGGATAATCCGAATCCAGTGGCACATACGCCGCACCTGCCTTCAGAATGCCGAGCAATCCGGCCAGCAGGTTGCATGAACGTGTCAGGCACAGGCCGACCAGTTGACCAGGCCGTACCAGTGGCTGGCCTGCATCATCTGCCTGACTGAGGAGGTGATGCGCAATCTGATTGGCGCGGACATTCAGTTGTGCATAGCTGAGGGTCTGATGGGTATCGCATACCGCAGGCTGGTCAGGTGTACGTGCCACCTGGGCCTCGAATAATGTGACCAGGCTGGCATGACGTGGATAGTCTGCGGTGGTTGCATTCCAGTCTTGCAGTTGTTTGGTTTCGGCCTTTGTCAGCAAGGGTATCCGGCTCAGATCAATGGCAGGATCGTCGACCACAGCAGCCAGCAGCCGGGTGAAATGGTCTGCCATCCGGGCAATGCGATCTGATGTGAACAGATCAGTCGCATATTCCCAGTTCAGTGTTAATTGGCCCGCTTGTTCGGTCACATACACGGTCAGATCCAGCTTCGCGACCTGGCGTTCCGGTTGTTCCGGAGTCAGCTCCAGTCCGGGCAGTTCAGTGGGTCCGGACGGGGTATTCTGTAGCACCAGCATAACCTGATACAGCGGGTTATGGCTCAGGCTGCGTTCCGGGTTAAGAGCCTCAACGATCTGTTCAAACGGTGTATCCTGGTGAGCATAGGCCTCCAGTGCCGTCTGACGGGTTTGTGCCAGTTGGTCACGAAAGGCCACCGGCTGATCTGCCTGCCAGGTTGAACGCAGGACTAAGGTATTCATAAACAGACCGATCAGGTCTTCTGTTTCGTGTAAACCGCGATTTGCCACCGGAGTACCGACCAGCAGGTCGGCCTGTCCGGTATAGCGGTGTAACAGCGTATTGAATACCGTCAGCAGGGTCATGAACAGGGTCGCACCCTGTGTCTGGCTCAGGAACTTCACCCGGGTGGTCAGTTCTGTGCTCAGTTGGTTGCTATGCCAGCGTCCGCGATAACTTGCCCGGGCCGGGCGCGGGTGATCTATCGGTAGTTCCAGGATATGCGGTGCACCCTGTAAGCGGGCACGCCAATAAGCCAATTGATCAGCTAAGATCGGGGCCATCTCGTGTTGCTGCCAGGCCGCATAGTCTGTGTATTGCACTGGCAATGGCGCCAGCATCGGTGTCTGTTGCTCGCTGTAAGCCTGATATAACTGCATCCAGTCACGTTGCAGAACAGAGGCTGACCAGCCATCAGAGATAATGTGGTGCAGATTACTGCATAACAGATACTCTTCTGCTGACAACACCAGCAGCTGTAACCGGAATAAAGGGCCAGCTGCCAGATCAAACGGTATCTGTGCTTGTTGTTGTAGCCAGTGATCCATGGATTCTGGTGGATTAGTGATAATTACCAGTGGATCATAGGATGGCAGTATCCGAACCGTCGCTTCACCAGCAACGGCAGGAAAACACAGTCGCAAGCTTTGATGACGTTCCACCAGATGACAGAATGCCTGACGCAGTGCAGCATGGTCCAGCTGACCTTGAATGCGATATACATCCGGCATGCTATAAATAGCAGATGGACCGGTCAGACGGGCTAAAAACCACAAACGTTGTTGTGCATACGACAGAGTATGTGGACTGTCGCCAATTTGTGGTGCCAGAACAGGTAGCTCGCTGCCACGCTGTTGTTGCGCGAGCCAGTTCGCCTGTTGCTGAAGAATGGGATGGGTGAAGACTTCCCGTAACCCCATTTCAATACCCAGCTGATCACGCACTCGTGTGGCCAGTTGAGTGGCGATTAATGAATGTCCACCAAGTGCAAAAAAGTCCGCATCAGGCTGAGTGACAGCACGATTCAGCACGGCTGACCACAGCTCGGCCAACACAGGCTCGAGTTCTGTGTGCCAGCCAGATGCTGGCAACGTGCTCAGAACAGGCGCTGGTAGCGCATCACGATTCAGTTTGCTATTCGGGGTCAGTGGTAATTGTTCCAGAACAGTGATGCTGCCTGGCACCATATATTCGGGTAAATGGGTGCGTAACCTGGCCCGCAGTACACTGAGATCAACCGCTTCATCTGCCGTCGTGATATAAGCCGCCAGGACCGGGTATTCAGCAGCTTCATACATGACGACGACAGCTGCATGTACTTCCGGTTGCTGGCTCAGTACAACTTCAATTTCACCCGGTTCAATCCGGTAGCCGCGCAATTTAATCTGATGGTCAATCCGACCCAGATACGCCAGATTGCCATCCGGCAACCAACATGCCAGGTCACCGGTTTTGTAGATTCGTTCTGTCTTGCCGAACAGTTCAACTTCGATGAATTTTTCAGCAGTCAGCTCAGGTTGGTTCAGGTAGCCACGCGCCAGCCCTGCCCCAGCAATGCACAACTCGCCTGTTACGCTATGTGGCAACGGTTGTTGTTGTGCATCCAGAATGTAACAACGTACATTCGGAAGTGGATGACCCAGTACCGGCTGCGGGACGCCTTGTATCTGGCTCAGTGTGCTGTCACCGGTACACTCCGTCGGCCCATACAGGTTCCAGGCACCCAGACCCGAATCCTGAATCGCCTGCCACAGTGCAGGCTCAATTGCTTCTCCACCAATCCAGGCTTGTTTCAGTTCAGGACATTGTTCCGGCAACTGTACAGCCAGTAGGTCGCGAAGTTGTGTCGGGGTGCAATCCAGTACCTCAACCCGATGTTGTCGCAGGTAGTGTGTCAGTGCCTGGCTGTCAGCACGGATGCCTGCCGGGATGATCACCAGGTGATGACCAAAAGTCAGTTGCAGCCATTGTTTAACTGAAGTATCAAAAAACAATGCACCATTCAGGCTGTAACGTTGTGGGGAACCGGTCAGGTTCAGACGCTGATTGAGTGCATGACGCAGGTTGCTAAGTGCCGCATGTGGTACCTGCACACCTTTCGGTTGTCCGGTGGTACCTGAGGTATAAATCACATAGGCCAGATGATCCGGCTGCGTGATGTTGACCGGATTACCAGTCGGCAAGGCAGCCCAGGCGGCCGTCTCATCCAGATTCAGTCGGATGACTGCTAATGAGAGATCGGTGGTGTCGACTGACCAATTGCCTGTTGTCAGGATTACCGGTGCCTGACTGTCAGCCAGCATACTGATCAGTCTCTCACGTGGTGCATCAGGGTCCAGTGGCAGATAAGCTGCTCCAGCCTTCAGAATGCCCAATAGACCCACGACCATCTCAGCTGATCGTTCAACACACAGACCCACACAGGTATCTGGCTGTACCTGTGGCTCACCGCAATCAGTCTGCAATTGCAACAGATAATGCGCCAGTTGATTTGCACGTTCGTTCAATTGACGATAAGTCAATTGTGTGTCGGCATAGCTAATGGCAATCTGATCAGGTGACTGTGTCACCTGCTGTTCGAACAAGTTAACGACCGTGCCCTGCGGCATATCAGCTTCAGTGGCACACCACTGACGGAGTTGTACCTGGTCTGCTGGCGTCAAAAATGGTAATTGCGAGACAGGCACTGATTCAGCCTGTGGCAATACGGATAACAGATGTAACCAGCGTGCCTGCATCGCCTGCACTGCAGCAGCATCAAAACAGGCCGTGTTATACACAAAGTCAATTTTGATATCGCCATCAGCGTAAAAGTCACGCACATACACCGTCAGCGGTGTCTGGGCATGTCCATGCAGTAACAGTTCGGTGCGTACGCTGCCGGTGCCAAAGTCTGCCTGATAATCATGCTGTTCATATGACAGCACCACATCGTACAACTGGTGATGTAAACTTTGTGGCTTGACCGCGCGATTGATTTCACTCAGGGGAAAACGTTGATGACGATAGCCTTGCTGCAGAGTGCGGCCCATTGCGCGTAACAAATCAGGTAACGTCTGTTGCAGATCAAACTGCAGACGGGTCGGACTGATCCCGGTGAACAGCCCGGCAGTATTTTTTGCTACGACACCTGACCGGTTCAGCGTTGGCAGGCCGATGATCAGATCATTCTGTTGCTGAGTACGGGCAAGGTACAGAGCGAAGGTGCCCAGCAATACCTGAAACAGACTGGTATGATGCTGCCTAGCATACTGCGCCAACTGTGTATACAGAGCACGTGGTAAATAGCAGGGAATACACTGGCTGGTGGTTGCCAGTGCCGACCGGGTAGAAAAGAGTGCTTCAGGCAGTGCGGTAAACTGACTTTGCCAGTAGGTGGCATCCTGAGCATACTGAGGTGAATTCAGGTAAGTCTGGTGGTGTATGATATGGTCCGTATAGGCAGGAGCAGACAGAGTGGGTGCCGTGTGATGACTCAGCGCGCGATAACACTCACCCAGCGCACGATTCAGCAATGCAATGGACCAGCCGTCAATGATCAGATGGTGATATTGTGCCAGCCAGTAATATTCGTTATCCGCAGCCCTGATCAGGTCATAACGGAAGAGCGGTGCGTTGTACAATGCAAAAGGCTGGACAAAGCGACTTTGCATCCAGGTTTGGGCTGCTTGTAGTGGGTTATCTTCGCCACTAAAGTCATGCACCTCAATATCCGGCGTAAATGGCGGTACGATGACTTGTTGTGGTAATGCCTGACCCTCAGTGTCAGTCACCAGTTGCAGCCGCAGGTTATCATGCTGCTGAATCAGCAGGCTCACAGCCTGAACAAACCGGTCTGTATCAATCTGACCTGTAATCTTTGTATAACCACCGATGTTATACAGCGATAAATCATGATGTAATAATTGATCCAGCCAGATATCTTTCTGTGCTGAAGTTAATGAATAATATGGTTGGTCAGACGTTTTTTTCATAGTATATTTAAGGTCGGTTTTTGAAAGAAATCAAAAGAGGGGGCGTGATTTTGATATATTAATGTTTACTTTATGATTCACAATCTCTAACGGAAATAACCTATCAGAGCACAATAAAATGCAACATTTTAAGATTAAAATTTCTCACCAGATACGGCTGTATCTTTCGATATTGAGCTTAAGTCTCTGTTTCCCCGGATACGCAGCTCTGCCTGATCCGGCATCAGTGGTTACAACAGCTTCAGAGCAACAAATAACACAAATCATTGTGAAATTGAAACCATCAGATGCAGCTTCTGCTGCGCTGGAGCAAGGCGAAATCACGAATTATATGCAGCCTACCACTGATTTGTCTATCAGTTCGGCACAACAACAAACTGACGGTGGTATTAGGCTCATTCTAAATCTACCACAAGGCATGACACATGCCGAGGCAACGGCGTATATACAACCATTGCAGCAACATACAGCAGTTAAATATGCTGAACCCAATGCGATCTATTATCTGCAATTGGTTACCCCGGATGACCCGGAGTACATCAATCAATGGCAGATGCAGTCGTTAAACGCGGACAACCCGGCAGCGGTGAATCTCCCTGCTGCCTGGGAGTTAACACAGGGCAGTGAAAATATTGTGATCGGGCTGATAGATAGTGGTGTAGTTAATCACACTGACCTGACCAGCCGTCTGGTTGGCGGGAGTTCAACCACTGCAGGCTATGATCTGATTACACAGCCCGAACGTGCGAATGATGGTGATGGTCGTGATACTGATCCAACTGATCCGGGTAACTGGATTGCAGCTGGTGACTGGGTGGAAGACGGACAAGATAAATGTGCACCAAGAAACAGTACCTGGCATGGCACTTCAGTCGCAGGCATCATCGGCGCAGCCAGCAATAATGCAACAGGCGTAACCGGCGTAGACTGGAATGCGAAAATTTCAGTCGCACGGGCTACCGGTCGTTGTGGTGGTGAGATTGCTGATATCAGTGATGCCATCCGCTGGCTGAGTGGTGAGCCAGTCGACGGCATGGTGAATCCAAATCCTTCTGATGTGATCAATATGAGCATTGGCGCTGCCGGAACTTGCTGGGAAAGCGCTCAGGAAGCGATTGATGCAGCAACGGCACGAGGCACCGTTGTTGTGGTTGCAGCCGGTAACAGTAATGGCGATGTTGCCAACTTTTCACCAGCAAATTGTCGTAATGTGATCGCGGTTGCTGGTCTGGAGCAGGATGGTTCACGTCTCAGTCTGGACTTGGGTGGTGGATTCGTATTTGGCGGTAATACAGGCGAAGAAGCCGATATTGCAGCACCAAGTGTTGGCTACCTGTCAACTGGCGATACAGGGACGACAGCCAGCAACAATACGGACGACTATACGCCATTCGGAGGTACCAGCGGCGCAACGCCTCATGTGAGTGGCGTAATCGGGCTGATGCTAGCCAGCAATCCGCACCTGAAAACCTCGGTACCACAATTACCACAACTGATTGAGGCAAAGCTTAAGGCCAGTGCGCGCCCGTTTGTTACCGGGACAGATGATGATTGCACAACTGACCGATGTGGTGCCGGTATGCTGGATGCAGAACAGGCCGTTCTGGCGGTCAGCACACCACCTCAGGTGGATGCCGGTAGTATGCAGACAGTGTATGGCGGAAATCAGGTCACCCTGACCGCCACAGCAACAGACGATACTTACAGTGATATGGCTAAGCTGCGTTATCAATGGCAACAAACAGGTGGTACATCGGTAAAACTATCGGATAGCAACAGCGCCATGCCGCAATTCAGTGCTGCTGAAATGAATGAAACTCTGACCTTTACTGTGGTCGCAACGGACGATACCGGCCTCTCAGCCAGTGACACGGTGCAGGTACGGGTGCAGGCAGTGGATACCAATCCGGATGCCTTCAGCTTCAACGACAGGACCGGCATAGCGCGTTCCACACTAGTAGAATCGAATACGGTAACGATTCAGGGTATTGCAGCTTCTGCGCCGATCCGGGTTGCGAATGGTGAATACCGGATCAATAACGGTGCCTTTACGGCGACCAGTGGCCTGATCAATAATGGTGATAAAGTCACCGTACGTCACACCAGCGGCGCTGGCCTGTTTTCAACCACCACCACCCTGTTGACGATAGGTGATGTGCAGGGTGCCTTCAGCTCAACGACTGTAGCCGAAACCTCTTCCGGCGGAGGCAGTTTGAGCCTGTGGGTACTCCTGTCAGGCTATGTTCTTGCACTGGTTAGTTTCGCACAGCGCCGGATCCGCGTGTAGATGACTGACTCAGAGAGCACCTCGTTCGAGGCACTCTGACACAAAAAAGGCTTTGTTCAATGATGTGAACAAAGCCTTTTTTGTTTGATCTCCAGCAAGTTGGCTGGTGATCAGCAAAGCCGGGTAATCGCCTGCGCTATTCTGCGCAATGTCGCAGTACGACCCACTAGCTCAAGGGTCAGATCTAATTCCGGAGACGGCATGCCGCCGGTTACTGCAACCCGCAACGGTAAGGCGACCTTGCCGAACCCAACATCCAGTGCTGCTACTGTATCGGCAACTGCCTGATGGATCGTCGCTTGCTGCCAGGTATCCAGTGCAATCAGACGTTCCTGTGCTCGCTGCAAGGCCGGTACCGGGTTACCTTTAAACGCCTTTTTTGCGGCTTTTGGCTCGAAGGAGTCAAAATCCTGATAATAAAAAGCTGAAATACGCGCCAGCTCAGCGAGGGTATCAGCCCGCTCCCGCTGAGCTGCAATCACAGCCTGTAATCTGGCATCTGCGGCAATGTGAATACCAAGTGCGGCCAGATGGGGCAGTAATAAATCAGCCAGACGCGCCACCTCGCCAGTTTTCAGATAATGCTGATTCAGCCAGTGCAATTTTTTCAGATTAAAGCTGGCGGGTGCTGTGTTCACAGCAGTCAGGCTGAAATGTTGTATCAGCTCTTCCTGGCTGAAAATTTCCTGATCGCCATGGGACCAGCCCAGACGGGCCAGGTAATTCAGCATCGCTTCCGGCAGGAACCCGGTCTCGCGATAATGCAGTACGCTGACTGCCCCATGCCGTTTGGACAAACGGCTACCGTCCTCACCCAGAATCATCGGAATATGTGCAAAGGTTGGCTGATCCCAGCCCAGTGCGCGATACAGATGGATCTGACGTGGCGTGTTATTGATATGGTCATCCCCGCGTATCACATGGGTAATCCCCATATCATGATCATCCACCACCACAGTCAGGTTATAGGTGGGCGAACCGTCGGTCCGGCGGATAATCAGATCGTCCAGTTCCTGATTCTGTACCTGGATAGTACCGCGTACCTGATCAGTAAATACCACATCACCAGCGGCTGGCTGACAGAAACGCACCACATGCGGCTGGTCAGCCGATACCTGGCGGTTCCGACAATGTCCGTCATAACGCGGCTTTTGTTTTGCAGCCAGTTGTTCAGCCCGCAGAGCAGTCAGGCGTTCTGTCGAACAGGTGCACCGATAAGCAAACCCGGTAGCGAGTAATTGTGTGATCACTTCATCATACCGGGTAAAACGATCAGTCTGATAGACCGGTTCAGCATCATAGTCCAGACCAAGCCAGTTCATTCCATCCAGAATCGCCTGCTCGGCTTCTTTGCTCGAACGCGCCTGATCCGTATCTTCAATCCGCAGAATAAACCTGCCGCCCTGCTGCCGGGCATATAACCAGGAAAATAAGGCAGTACGTGCGCCGCCGACATGTAAATAACCGGTCGGACTGGGTGCAAAACGTGTGATAACAGACATTCTGTTCCTTCTGCAAAATCAAATTTTAAATCATGGGCGAGGTATAAAACCTCGCCCACGACCAAAGGGGCGAGAGCGGCGCCTCTCCCCCTTTGGAAACCCCCATGGTTTTGTCCCCGCAGCAAGCTGCGGGGAATTCTCAGATTAAAATAGACGGTATGCTATAAACATGGATCAGACTGCGGAGTTATAATGCAGACACCATTTCAGTATCACTTTAACTGGGATCCGCATAAAGCAGCCAGCAATCAACGCAAGCATCGGGTGAGTTTTGAGCAGGCGGCGGCAGTGTTTCACGATCCGTTCATGATCTCAATGCCTGACGATGAACATGCCGAACGCTGGATCACTATCGGTCAGACTCACCTCTGCAGAACCTTGCTGGTGGTGCATACTTACGTTGAGACAGGCATCAACCAGGCCAGCATGCGTCTCATTTCTGCCCGGCCTGCGACTAAACAGGAACATCAACAATACGAGGACATGTTATGAAAGCGGAATATGATTTTTCTCAGGGTAAGCGTGGTCAGTTTTTTCGTCCGAATGCCCGCTTTTATTTACCCGAACAGTCATCAGCCAACACGCCGGAACCAGTGCGTTCAGTCAATGGTGAATCCGCCTTTTTCACGACACCCGAGCTCAGCGAAACCGGGCTCACAGCACACGCGGAATAACTTGTGGGATTTACCTGTGCGATTGTTGGCCTGCCGAATGTTGGCAAATCAACCTTGTTCAATGCGCTGACTAAGGCAGCGATTGCGGCTGAAAATTATCCGTTTTGTACCATAGACCCGAATGTGGGCGTGGTGCCGATTCCGGATCCGCGCCTGGATGCGCTGGCTGATCTGGTACAGCCGCAACATTGTATCCCGAACAGCATGCAGTTTGTCGATATTGCGGGACTGGTGGCAGGTGCGGCGCAAGGCGAGGGGCTGGGGAATCAGTTTCTGGCCCATATTCGTGAAACAGATGCGATCGCACAAGTTGTACGCTGCTTCAGCGATGACAATATTGTGCATGTGGCTGGCAAGGTTGATCCGCTGGCGGATATTGAGGTCATTAATACTGAACTTGCTCTGGCTGACCTGAATACAGTGGACAAAGCCCTGGCGAGGGTGCAGAAACAAGCGAAAACGGGAGACAAGGCGCTGCTGGCGCAACAAGCCTTGTTACACCGTATCCAGGCCCATCTGGATCAGGGACTACCGGTGCGCACCCTGGCACTGGACGAGACAGAACAGGCGCTGATCCAATCGTTCCATCTGCTGACGTATAAACGCATTCTGTATGTAGCAAACGTGGATGATGCCGGCTTTACCGATAATCCGCATCTGAGCGCAGTACAAGCGCATGCAGCGACAGAAGGCGCCCCGGTGATCCCGGTCTGTGCGGCAATAGAAGCAGAACTGGCGTTACTGGAAGACGACGAAAAACACGAATTTTTAGCGGATATGGGTCTGACTGAACCAGGATTAAACCGATTGGTGCGGGCAGGTCATGAGCTACTGGGGCTGCAAACCTATTTCACCGCCGGGCCGAAAGAAGTGCGAGCCTGGACGGTGCCGGTGGGTGCCACTGCACCTGAAGCTGCTGGCGTCATTCATACTGACTTTCAGCGTGGCTTTATTCGCGCGGAAGTGATTGCGTACGATGATTACATCACATGTCGGGGTGAACAAGGCGCGAAAGAAGCTGGCAGACTGCGCCTGGAAGGCAAAGACTATTGCCTGCAGGATGGTGACGTCATCCATTTCCGTTTCAACGTCTGAGTGCAGGTGACCCGCGACTTCAGGGCACTGGCTGATCAGATCAAATGCTGGGGGCGGGCACTGGGGTTTCAACAGGTCGGGATTACGGACACCGACCTGAGCACGGCGGAAACACACCTGCAGGACTGGCTGGATCAGGGCTATCATGGTGACATGGACTGGATGGCCCGCCATGGCAACAAACGCACCCGGCCTGCCGAACTGGTACCCGAAACCCGGCGGATTATCAGCGTCCGGATGAATTACCTGCCGGATGAACCAGATCCGGCTACCATTCTGGACGACCCGGCACGGGCATTTGTCTCACGTTATGCCCTTGGTCGCGATTATCACAAAGTGCTGCGCAAACGCCTGCAACAACTGGCAGATCGCATCACTGAAGTGGTCGGCCCGTTTGGTTACCGGGCGTTTGTGGATTCAGCTCCGGTGATGGAAAAAGCACTCGCTGCCAAAGCAGGGCTGGGCTGGATCGGCAAACATACCAATCTGCTGCATCGCACCGCAGGTTCCTGGTTCTTTCTCGGAGAACTGTACACCGACCTGCCACTCCCGACAGACCAACCGGTTACCAATCATTGTGGTCAGTGCACCGCCTGCCTGGATATCTGCCCGACAAAAGCGATCATCGCGCCTTATCAACTGGATGCCCGCCGTTGTATCTCCTATCTCACCATTGAGCTGGCTGGCCCGATTCCCGTCCCATTGCGCCCGCTGATCGGTAATCGCATCTATGGTTGCGATGACTGCCAGCAATGTTGCCCCTGGAACCGTTTCGCTCAGCCCGGCGACGAACCTGATTTTGCCCCGCGTCACGGACTGGATAGCAGTACCCTGCTGACATTGTTTGCCTGGACCGAGGACGAATTTCTGCGTCAAACTGAAGGTTCAGCGATCCGCCGTATCGGGCATGAACGCTGGCTGCGCAACATTGCGGTGGCATTGGGCAATGCACCACCCGACCCGATCATTTATCAGGCACTGGCACAGCATCTGCCAGAAGCTTCTGAACTGGTGGCAGAACATATACACTGGGCGCTACAACACCATCCATCTGCCTGATCTGAGCATACCAACCACAACCATGCAGCAAACAATCTTTCACCCGGATGCCGCATCAAACCAGGCGCCGATGGTCCTGCTGACCGGGCAATCCGGCAATGGAGGCATCGCACTGGGCCTGGGTGTACTCGCTGACCGGGTAACAGCACTCAGTGCTGTGCCGGACCGGCGGATCAGCGATGTCCAATCAGAAAGCGAGCGGTTGCGCCGAGCGATCCGGCAGGCAGTCGCCGAATTACAAGCCCATCAAGCCACAACCAGCCTGTCTGGTATTGAACAGGCTCTGTCAGAGGCAATGATCCTGATGTTGCAGGATGATGACCTGCAAACACAAACTTTTGACCGCATCCGGCAGGGTCAGTGGGCACCAGCTGCCCTGCGCGATACGATTGAAGCACAGGCACAGGCATTCGACCAGATGCCGGATCAATACCTGCGCGAACGGGCAACAGATGTCCGTGAACTAGGGCAGCGTATCCTCAAACACCTGCAACCAGAAGCGACTCACCCTGCAGCGTACCCGGAACAGATGATTCTGATCGGGGCTGACCTGAGTGCATTGCAGTTGGCTGAAGTACCGCGAGAACGGTTAGTTGGCATCATCTCTGCTAGTGGCACTGCCACCTCGCACGTCGCGATACTGGCGCGTGCGCTGGGAGTGCCAGCGGTGATGGGAGTTGCCGGTATTGCCGGATTACAGGGTCGTACCCTGATTATCGACGGACATCAGGGTCGCGTGTCAGTTGAACCGACACCGGCGATGCAGGCGGAATACCAGCAGGCAGTGGTACAGGCCCGGGCATGGCATGCCACGCTGGACACTGTCCGGGAACAACCGGCACAAACAGCTGATGGTGTCCCGATAACATTGCACCTGAATATCGATCTGGATACAGCACAACAAGACGCGCAGCATACGGCAGCCATGGGTGTCGGGCTATATCGTACTGAATGGCCCTTTATGGTACGCGATCATTTCCCCTCCGAAGAAGAACAACTGAATTGTTACCAACAAGTGCTGGCCGAATTTGCCCCACGTCCGGTCACGATGCGTACCCTGGATATTGGTGGCGACAAACCTCTGCCATACTTTCCTCTGCAGGAACAGAATCCGTTTCTGGGCTGGCGCGGTGTGCGTATCTCGCTGCAACACCCTGATATCTTCAACACCCAGATCCGGGCAATGCTGCGGGCGAATATCGGCCAGGAAAACCTGCGCATTCTGTTACCGATGGTCACACAAGTCAGTGAAGTGATTGAGCTGACCCAACGACTGCGCCAGAGTTGTGCTGAATTACGTGCAGCAGGTTATGCCGCGACCTGCCCGCCGGTCGGCGTGATGATTGAAGTCCCGGCAGCCATGTATCAGATAGACCAGATGGCACAGCAGGTCGACTTTTTCTCCATCGGCACCAACGATCTGGCACAATACCTGCTCGCAGTTGATCGTAACAACCCACAGGTTGCTGCACTATATGACGACTTACATCCGGCAATATTGCGGGCGCTGCATCATATTGTGACGGCTGCTCACAACCAGCATAAGCCGATTGGTCTATGTGGCGAAATGGCTGGCGACCCGTTAGCAATTCCGCTGCTGGTCGGGCTGGGCGTGGACAGCCTCAGCATGAGTGCTGATAGTTTGTTATCGGTAAAATATATCCTGCGTCATACCCATCAAGCCAAGGCACAAGAGCTGCTGCAACAGGCCATGGCACAGCCTGATGCCATACAGGTTCGTCAACTGATGCAACGGACCCTACAACCGTATTATGCCCCCGAAAACAGAGACCGGAGCCAATCACGCCCATGAAAGAATCGGAAACTACTGAAGATAGCACACTGCAAACGGGCCCGGGCAACCGTTTGCGCCAGGCACGAATCGCACAGAAGATAGAAATCACTACTATCGCAGAACATCTGCACATGACTGTTGCTGTGGTGCGTGCGCTGGAAGAAGACAATTACAGCGAACTGCCAACCCGAGTCTTTGTACGTGGTTATCTGCGTAACTATGCCCGTCTGGTAGGAGAACCGGCAGACGACATTTTGGCGGCATTTAATCGCATCTGGCCACCTGCTGAACAACCGGTGAAAATTCAGCCACCGCCACGCCTGGCCGCAGACACCCATCCAAAACATCGTTGGCGCCAGATTGTAACCTGGTCGCTGTTATTACTGGGCACTTTGTTATTTTTATTGTGGTGGCAGGGCTACCTGAACCAGGCCTGGCAACAGCACACCCAGTCTGCGGTACCGGCAAATCAACTGCCCGACCCACTGAGACCTCCGGCAGCCAGTCTGCAGGCACCAGCCGACCAGCCTCCGCTATCAGAACCAGTGTTGCAGACTGTATCACCTGCAGAACCCATTCTGATACCGGAAGCAATCGACAATGCGCTCATTTCAGTCCCGGAACCTGAACCAACGCCGGAGGCAACAATAGAAGACCTGGTTGCTGAAGAAGGAATGCCTGTTAACATACTACCAGTGGTCACAATCCGCTTTAATCAGACCTGCTGGGTTGATATTCGTGATAACAGCGGCAATTATCAACTCACTGGCAGAATGGTGGCAGGAGAACAGCATCAGTTTGGTGGAGAAGCGCCTTACCAACTCGTGATTGGTAATGCGACTGCTGCTGAGCTCAGTATCAATGGCGAACCCTACGATATGAGTCCGCATATTCGTGGCAATGTGGCCCGCTTTACCCTAACGCCTCCCACGCCTTAGCGTGAGAGGCAACAATTCAGTCGATCCCGACTATACCTCGTCTTAATCGGCAGCAGTCTGCACCGCGGCCGACATCGCTTTTTTCAGTTCACCGCTGGCGTGCATCTCCAGAGTAATGTCACACCCACCGATCAGCTCACCTCCGATATAGATCTGCGGGAATGTCGGCCAATCCGCGAAACGCGGCAGATTGGCAAAGATTTCCGGGTCTGCCAAGACATTCACATGAGCAAACGGCTCACCACAATCCTGTAACGCTGCTGCGGCACGTGACGAAAAGCCACATTGTGGAAATTGTGGCGTTCCTTTCATAAAGATCACTACCGGATTATTGTCGACCTGTCCCCGGATACGTTCTAAAACATCCATACCATCTTTATCCTGCATGTAAAAATAACGAGCATCACCACAAACCTTTGATGCTGGTAGCGATACCCGGAAATAACTTGGCTTCAGCCAGCAAAAATGGCATTATTTTACCGTTAAGTCCTGCGCGCTGCACCAGGCGCGATTATTTTGAATGATCCATGGAATGAACTCAATCATGAAGCAATACATCTGCGTTGTTTGCGGTTATGTGTATGACGAAAGTAAAGGCGACCCGGATTCTGGTATAGAGCCCGGCACTTTATGGGCAGATGTACCGGAAGACTGGACCTGCCCGGATTGTGGCGTCAGTAAAGAAGAATTTGAAATGATGGAAATCTGAATAGGTTATCGGCCTGCGTTAAGGCCGATAACTTCAGAAAGTTATTTTACCCGCTGCATAATCCTGCAAAAATTGCAGCAATAACAATACAGGCCGACCAGTCGCTCCTTTCTTTTTACCCGAATGCCAGGCAGTACCCGCAATATCCAGATGAGCCCAGCGAAACTTCTTCGCAAAGCGGGATAAAAACAGCGCTGCCGTGATGGTACCAGCCGCCCGGTCACCAACATTCGCTACATCGGCAAAATTCGACTTCAGCACTTCGGCATAGTCATTCCATAACGGTAACTGCCAGGCACGATCTTGTGCCGCCTCACCCGCTACCAGAATCGCCTGCGCCAGATCCTCATCATTCGCCATCAGCCCGGTTGCTTCGTGGCCCAGAGCAACCACACAGGCGCCTGTCAGGGTCGCAATATCAATCACCGCTGCCGGCGCAAACTGTTCGGTATAAGTCAGGGCATCACATAACAACAACCGTCCTTCCGCATCCGTATTCAGAATCTCAATTGTCTGCCCCGACATAGAAGTCACAATATCACCTGGTTTGGTTGCCTTGCCACCAGGCAGATTTTCACTGCTCGGGATCACACCAACTACATTAATCGGCAATTGTAGCTCGGCACAAGCCGCCAGCACGCCAAACACGCTCGCCCCACCGCACATATCAAACTTCATCTCATCCATCTGCGCGGCTGGTTTCAGCGAAATACCACCTGCATCAAACGTCACCGCCTTACCAACCAAAGCCACCGGCGCAGCCTCCGCCGGGCCACCGGTATAACGCAACACAATCAGCTTCGCTGGTTGCTGACTACCGCGTGATACTGACAGAAAAGATCCCATACCCAGAGCCTCCAGCTCTGGCTCATCCAGCACGGATACATCCAGCGCCGAATACTGTTCACCTAACTGTTGTGCCCGTTCGGCCAGCACAGTCGGGGTACACAGATTACCCGGCAGATTTGCCAGATCACGGGTCAGTTTCAGTCCGGTGGCTGCCGCTGCTGTCTGAGTGACCACAGTCTGCACAGCGGGCAGATCTTCTGCCTGCGCAACCTGTATCGCTAACTGATGAAATGGTGTGTCCGGTTTATCTTCCAGTTGACTCTTACACTGATCAAACCGATATAAAACCCGGTCTGCTGCCAGCACCGCATGACGTGCCAAGGCCGCTGGGGCTGTCCCGGTACCCGTCGGCAAACACAACACAGCATCAGCAACACCATTCGCCTGCAAGGTACGGATGGCTTGTTCCACTGCCTGACTAAACGTCTGTACTGACAATTTTTCAGCCTGCCCTAGTCCGAGCAACAGCACCCGGCGAGCCGGTAGCTCCGACAATCCATACACCAGCAGGTTATCACCCTGCCCTGCCTGAAAATCTCCACGATCCCAGAGTTGTTGTAACTGATCCGCTCCGTCCAGATCAGATACCCGCCAACCTTCATTCTGTATCGCACACACGATGATGCACGCAGCAGATGGCGTGGTACCGTGTACTGCTGTATATAACATACTGATTCCTCAAAAAACTGGCCTTAGCCTGTTAAACCGATTAAAGTGAATACTTATGGCACATTCTGATACCCCTGCCGCAACAAGTCACCGCATCCTGCTCGGCATCAGCGGCGGCATCGCCGCCTACAAGGCCGCAGAACTGGCACGCCTGCTGGTCAAAGCCGGATATGACGTGCGGGTCGTCATGACCCAGGCAGCAACGCAGTTCATCGGTACCCTGACACTACAGACGATCACCGGCACGCCGGTCGCCACCGATATCTTCGATCCACAGCAGGAAGCTGCTATGGGCCATATTGCACTGGCACGCTGGGCCGATCTGATCGTGATTGCTCCTGCCAGCGCGAACTGTATTGCCAGACTGTATACCGGTCAGGCAGATACCTTATTGCATACGATTTGTCTGGCCAGTACTGCGCCACTGGCGATCGCCCCGGCAATGAATACCCATATGTGGCAACACCCGGCAACCCAAGCAAATATTCGCGGATTGCGACAACGCGGCGTTCTGTGCTGGGGTCCGGCAGACGGTACCCAGGCCTGCGGCGAAACAGGCCCGGGCCGCCTGTCAGAACCCACTGAACTGTACCAGCATATTGTGGCACACTTTGCGCGCGGTAGCCTGACTGGCTGTCACCTGCTGCTGACTGCCGGGCCCACCCGCGAGCCACTGGATGCAGTGCGTTACATCGGCAATCGCAGCTCCGGCAAAATGGGCTATGCGATTGCCACCGCTGCGGTCGAACAGGGTGCCCGGGTCACTCTGATCAGCGGGCCGACAGCACTCGCCTGCCCGGCAGGTGTCACCCGTCACCAGGTGCAGACTGCACAACAGATGTATGACCAGGTAATGGACAGAATCGCACAGGCAGACATCTTTGTCGCTTGTGCTGCTGTGGCTGATTACCGACCGGAGACCTGTGCTGAGCGCAAAATCAAAAAAGGCACCGCGCCCCGTACACTGACGCTGGTGCCGAATCCCGATATCCTGGCGGCTGTCGCAGCTCTGCCAGCACCGCCCTATTGCCTTGGCTTTGCCGCTGAAACAGACCAGGTACTGGCGCATGCTGAAACGAAACGACAGGCAAAAAACATTCCGTTACTCGCGGCGAACCAGGTCAGTGCCACGACAGGTTTTGATGCGGATGAGAATGCCCTGACTCTGCTGTCAGATCAGGGGCAGATACATCTGCCACAGCAACCTAAACCACACCTGGCCCGCCAACTGATACACCACCTTGCTGAACATTATCATGCACACCTTACAGTACAAAATTCTTGATCCGCGCTTAGGCCGCGACTACCCACTGCCAGCCTATGCGACCACCGGCTCAGCCGGGATGGATCTGCGTGCCATGCCGGAAACGGCTCTCACCCTGGCGCCCGGTGCCACAGAATTGATTCCGACCGGTATGGCAATCTATATCGCCGATCCCGGACTGGCAGCAGTGATACTGCCTCGTTCCGGCCTGGGTCATAAACACGGCATCGTACTCGGCAACCTGGTAGGTCTGATTGATTCAGACTACCAGGGCCAACTGTATGTATCGTGCTGGAACCGCAGTGATAAACCGTTCCAGATCACAATCGGTGAACGTATTGCCCAGCTGGTGCTGATACCGGTTGTTCAGGCACAGCTCACGCAAGTGGATGAATTTATCACCACCGAGCGTGGTGCCGGAGGATTTGGCCACTCAGGTCAGCACTGAATTCACCGCCTCATCAGTAAGATTCAGTCGGCAGCCAGTGGACGAATTGAACCAGGCACAATCTGCGCATCAAATGTTTGCTGTAAAGCTTGTACCATCGGATCCTGTGTCATGCTCTGTTCCGCTGCTCGCTGACGCTCAGCCTGAGCTGCTGCCTGGCGCGCTACCGGTGAATCCACCGCCTGCTCCTGTGTTGCGGTCAGTCGCAGCTTCAGCGGTTTACCGTGATAATTCTTTAACGCTTGCTGCAACTTTTGTTCGCTACGCGAACCGATCAATGAAGCCACCTGCGGTTGCACCAGCAGATGCAAAGTCTTGCCGTCCCAACTTTGCAGCGTCGCATGCTGAGCCAGTTGTTGCGTCATACCAACCAGAGAAAGTTGTGGCACAATCTGGTGCCAATCCCCAAAATCCGTGGTGGATGCAGAGGCAGCGGCGGGCACTGATGGTGCTGAGTCCGGTGCGGCAACACCCAGCGGCGGCGGCACATCTGGTACTGGTGGTTTCGACTGGCTCACTGCGGGCGCAGGCACGACTGGCGCTACCTGCGGCTGTGCGACCGGTGCTGCCACCGTCGGTTTGAGCGATGTTTGCGTGGTCTCTGCAGCAGGCCGGAATGCATGCATGCGCAGAATGATCATTTCAAAACCACTTTGCACCGTTGGTGCCAACGGCAGATCGCGCAATCCATGCAGGGCAATCTGATAATACAACTGGCTGTCTTCCGGGCTGAGTAATGCAGCTAGTTGCCGTAAAGTTGTTTCATCACCCCAACCCGCCTGCCAGCCAGTCGGCACTGCCTGTAATAAACTGACATGATGCAGCAGCAATAACAGCTCTTTGGTCAGGCTGTGGAAGTCCGGCGTCTGCTGTGCCACCTGTTGCACCTTATCCAGTGCTGCAGCCACATCACCTTGTTGCACATCCGTCAGAATACCAGGCAACAGATCGGTCATGACAATGCCGAGCATCTGCCGCACATCTTCGTGCCGGACTGTGCCAGCACCAAACGCAATTGCCTGATCCAGCAGACTAAGCCCGTCACGCATGCTGCCATCTGCCGCCCGGGCCAGCAGATCCAGTGCCTCCGGTTCTGCTGTGATCTGTTCAGTCTGCAGAATATGTCCGAATTGCGCGGCAATCTGTGCCATCGATAAATGTTTCAGGCTGAACTGCAAACAGCGCGATAAAATCGTGACTGGCAACTTTTGCGGATCAGTCGTCGCCAGTAGAAATTTAACGTGTGATGGTGGCTCTTCCAGGGTTTTCAGCAACGCATTAAAGCTGTGTTTAGAAAACATGTGCACCTCATCAATCAGGTACACCTTAAACCGGCCCTGCGTCGGCGCATACGGCACGTTATCCAGCAATTCGCGCGTGTCTTCCACACCGGTTTTTGAAGCCGCATCCACTTCAATCAGATCCACAAAACGCCCGGCATCCACTGCCTGGCAGACCGCGCAGGTGCCGCACGGCTCCGGGGTGACACCGGTCTCGCAATTCAGCGCCTTGGCCAGAATCCGCGCCAGGGTGGTCTTACCCACACCACGGGTACCGGTAAATAAATATGCATGGTGCACTTGCTGCTGACGCAATGCATTCTGCAGCGCCTGCACTACATGGGTCTGTCCGACCAGTTCCGCAAATGTTCCGGGCCGCCAGCGACGGGCCAATACCTGATACGCCATTCATTCACCATTCATAAAATAACGGACAACATCATGCACTTGTTCAAAAACCTGTTCGGCATTTTATGCTGCGGACTCTTTCCCATACTCACTCAGGCGGCGATTGAGGCCAGTCTGCCGCCCAGCCTGGTCAACCCCGGCTATCATGAACAGCCAGCCTGGTTCACTCAGTCATTTTTAGATCTGGGCGAAGATATTGCTGAAGCCGACGCAGCAGATAAACAACTGATACTTTACTTTTATCAGGACGGCTGCCCCTATTGTGCCAGGCTGTTGCGCGATAATTTCGGCAATCCGGCTATTGCGCGCCAGGTACAGGATCATTTTCACGTCGTCGCTCTGAACATCTGGGGAGATCGCGAAGTAACCGACCTGAAGCAACAGATCACCACCGAAAAGGCTTATGCCCTGGCAGAGCGGGTGCACTATACCCCAACCCTGATATTTCTGGACAATAAAGGTGAAACCCTGCTCCGCCTGAACGGCTATCTGCCACCGGATAAGTTTCACCAGGCGCTGAATTATGTGATCGCACAACGTGAGCCACAGAGCAGACAGAAACCAGATACCGCCGCCAGTCAGAACACACAGCCTTTGCCACCTATGGCAGCCGCCCTGCCGCACCCGCTACGCCTTGCCACCGACACACCGCGCGAGCGGCCTTTGCTGGTAATCTTCAGCGAATCTGATTGTACTGACTGCACAGCACTACACCAGCGCCTGCAACAACCTGCTATCGCGACCGCCCTGACCAATCTGGATGTCGCCCTGCTGAATCGCTGGTCACCACAAAGGGTACAGACACCAAGCGGCGATGCCTTGCCAGCCATTGAATGGGCACGCCGGTTGCAGCTTCATTTCAGCCCGAGCCTGGTCTTTTTTGATCGCAACGGACAGGAAATCTTCCGGGCCGAAACCAGCTTGGAAAGTTTTCATCTGCATGCCGTGCTGGATTATGTCATCAGCGGTGCCTACCAGCATCAGCCGAGCTTCCAACGTTTTTTACAACACCGTGGCGATACTCTGGAAGCCAGAGGCATACCGGTTGCATTGCTGGATCCTCCCGGAGAACAACCCTGAAACCGATCTGTTTTATCATCGCAGGCCCGAATGGCGCTGGCAAAACCACATTTGCCAAGGCCTTTCTGCCAAATGAGGGTCAGTGTGTTGATTATATCAACGCAGATCTGATTGCAGCAGGCTTGTCTCCGTTCGCACCTGAGCGTGCCCAGATCCGTGCCGGCAAGCTGATGTTGCAGCGAATCCAGCAATGTGTGGCTCAGGCCAGAACTTTCGCTTTTGAGACTACACTCAGTGGCCGACATTATGCACAACAGGTACCACAATGGCAGGCAGTTGGATATACCGTCATTCTGTACTACTTTTACCTGCCTTCAGTCGAAATCGCTATCAATCGTGTCGCACAACGGGTGCGGCAGGGTGGACATGCCATTCCCGAGCAGGTGATCAGAAGACGCTACACCCGTAGCCTGCATTATCTGCAACAACTGTATCAGCCATTGGTTGATCAGTGGAACATGTTTGATACGTCTTCTTCACAACCTGTTTTGATGAAACACTGATATGACACAGTCTGAATCTGATTACTATACAAAAATTGCACTCCAGGCAGCACGTCGCGCTGCCCGACAGGTGATTGAGCAGGCCCACAAAGACAACGTCCCGATACCTGTCTGGAAAAATGGGCGGGTAGAGTATTGCCTGCCAGCTCTGGATTCAATCGACCGAGGCCGCTGAAACCTTCATCTGCTCCCAGGCAGCCAGTGCGGCCTGCCGCCCGGCGGCAAGCTGCACAATCGGCTGCGGATAATCACGCCCGAGCTGCACCCCATGTGCTGCCAACAACTCAGCCGGTGCGGCCCAGGGTTGATGAATCCACCGATCCGGCAGCGCCGCCAACTCGGGTACCCAGCGCCGCACATAAGCACCATCGGCATCAAACCGCTCGCCCTGACTGACCGGATTAAAAATTCGGAAATACGGCGCGGCATCCACACCACTTCCCGCCACCCACTGCCAGCCCAGCGTATTGTTCGCCAGATCAGCATCGAACAGCGTGTACATAAACCAGGCAGCTCCGGCACGCCAGTCAATCAACAAGTGTTTGCATAACAAAGATGCAACGATCATGCGCAATCGATTGTGCAGATAACCAGTCTGCCACAACTGGCGCATGCCAGCATCTACCAGCGGGATGCCAGTCTGGCCACGTTGCCAGGCCCGCAAAACGTCTGGATCAGTCCGCCAAGGAAAATGAGCATACTGGGCGTTCATTGGCTGATCTAATGTGTGCGGCGAGTGGTACAACACATAATGCGCAAATTCGCGCCAGACCAGTTGGCGCACAAAAGCGTCAGCACCTGGCTGATCACAGGTTGCTACCACCACTTCGCGTGCGCTGAGCTGACCGAAATGCAGGTAAGGCGCCAGATGCGAGACCCGGCTATTAGCCGGAATATCTCGTGCCTTGCGATAAGCCGACATATCTTGTGCGACAAAATCCCGCAACCGATCCTGGCCGGCCTGGCGGCTCGGGTTCCAATGATCACTGAATGATTCTGTCCAGGTTGCAGCCAGACTATCGCGTTCAATCTGAATTGCTGCATCTGTAATTGGCACCAGACGACTCAGGTCAGGTGTCGGTAACACCTCACTGGGCAAGCCTTGTGCCAGACAGGCTTTATAAAAGGGTGTAAATACCCGATACGGTGACTCATCCCGTTTCAATAACTGCCAGGGTTCAAAAAACAGTTGCCCGGAAAAACTATGTACCTGAACAGATTGTTCACGTAACCAGGTCTTCAACCCTTTGTCGCGCGCGATACTGGCCGGATCGTACAATCGATTCCAGTACACAGCACTAATCGCGTACTCAGCAATGATCTGTTGCAGATTGTGTTGTACATCACCGGTGCGATATAACAGGTTACCTTGTAGCTGATCAGCCAGATCGCGCACTGCCTGTTGTTGCCACCAACAGGCTGCCGGCGGATCCGGGTCATCCGGGTTTTCATTTACATAAACACATAACACCTGGGTATGCTGCTGTAGCGCCCGGGTCAAGGCAGGATTATCAGCAACCCGTAAATCCTGCCGGAACCAACACAAACCAATATCGGATAAAGACATAAAAAAATACCTGAAATCAAACTTAAATCGTGGACGAAGTATGCAACCTTGCTCACGACCAAAGGGGGAAGCGCCACGCTCTCCCCCATTTTGAAAACTATGATGGTTTTGTCATTGCTGCAAACAACGAGGCATACCGGGGAGTATCCTCAATCATGCCAATAACGTTGCTGTGCCTGGCGATAAACATCCGGCCCCTGCATGGTCTCTGCAAACAACCAGCTGAGTGCACCGGACTGATCAGTGCGCCAGTTCTGTGCTCCCACTGCCTGCCAGCGCGCCATCACATCCGGCTTCGGAAAACCATAGTGATTCAATGCTCCGACAGCATACACGACCTGTTGTGGTCGGGTCGCCTGCACCAGAGCAGGTGAAGAAGAGCTCCGGCTGCCATGATGTGGTGCCACCACCAATGACCAGGGACCTGACTCAGCCAGCACCGGGGCAAGTCGACGTTCTACCGAGGCCTGAATATCACCTGTCAACAGGGTGCTTCCGGCAGCATTGCGGATGCTGAGCACACAGCTGGCGTTATTGCTGACTGCCGGACGAGGATGAGCCGGGTGCAGTATCTGAAATGTGACACCGTCCCAGTGCCAGTTCTGGCCTGCCTGACACGGCTCTGCTGCAACCTCAGCCCGCTCCGGCTCACCAGCCAACACACGCTGTACCGGCATTTTTGCCAATAATTGTGATGCTGCCCCGGCATGATCATTATCACCGTGGCTGAGCAGCAGCAGGTTCAATTGTGTGATCCCCTGCTCACGCAGAAAAGGATGTACCACCGCATCTGCCAGATTAAATCCGCTGGCAAAGGTCGCACCAGTATCGTACACCAGGACATGATTCCGAGTCTGCACCACCACTGACAGGCCCTGCCCCACATCCAGCACCGTCACCCGATATTCGCCCCAGTCCGGTGTATTGGCAACCGGCAGGTGGCCCAGCCCGAATAACACCAAACTGGTCAACCGCCAGTACCAGGCAATCGGCACCAATGCCAGTATCACTGCCACCAGCAATACCCAGCGCAAACCGATGTGTGGCAAGTATGCTTCCCAACGACTCCAATCGGCCAGCCAATACAGCCCGTCCAGAATCCATTGCAGCAGCGGTGCCAACCAGATCAGCAGATCGGCTGCCAGCGGTACCCAGGGCAGACACAGCACCCCCAACAGGCTGAGCGGCACCACGACAAATCCGAACAAAGGTACCAGCAGCAGATTGATCACCGGCGCCAGCCAGCTGAGCGGCATACCGAACAGCAACAATACCGGGTATAACACCAGGTTGATCCCGAACTGTACCAGAATAGCTTGCAGCCACCAGGGCCGACCTTGCAACAACGGCAATAAAGCAAAAATCGCTGCCACGGCGGTAAATGATAACCAGAAACCAGCAGCCAGTACCGCACTCGGTTGTACCAGCGTCACGCCCCATGCGGCGACTGCCAGTACTGCAAACGGCTGTATCAGTCGTCTCTGCAGCAAGGCTGTTGCAAATACCAGTGCCATCACCAATGCCCGCTGCGCTGGCAAACCAAACCCCGAGATTGCGGCATAGCCTGCTGCGGTACACAAACCTGCCCAGGTGCCGGCTAACAACGCCGGATAACGAGCGCATAAGCGTGGAATCCGTCGCCAGATCGCAGATACCAGCAATAATGCTAAAGTCGCTGCCAGACCGATATGCAGACCCGAAATCGCCATCAGATGACTGGTGCCAGTGGCGGCAAATGCCTGCTTCAGGTCGCGCGACAGACCGCTGCGATCTCCCAGTGTCAGTGCCAGCAGCACACCTGCCACATCCGGCACCAGATCCAAGGCCAGCACCGCATCGCGCCAATGCTGACGCAGCCGTTGCAATGCACAACATACCTCGGTTTGCACCAGCTGATGCGTCTCGCCCTGACGCACATACGCGGTATAGCGCACTCCCTGGTGATACAACCAACCAGCATAATCCCAACTACCCGGATTGTGATAACTGCGTGCCGGCTTAATGCGTAATGGCAACTGCCAGGCAGAACCTGTTGCGACCGGCGGCCCGCGAAACCAGGACACACGCAGCAACCAGTCACCTTGCCAAATCTGATCATCTTGCTGCAACTGATTTACCCGAAATAAAAACCGGCTATACTGATCCCCGGTACCCGGCAGACTGGTCACCACACCCTGCGCCTGATAAGTCGCCCGTACATCCAGTGATTCAATTCGCTCCGGCTGAGACCACCAGGCAAAAATCGCAGCCCAGATCCACCCAATAAAAAAGGCCAGACCCCATGCCGGACAACGCCAAAACCAAGCCACAATCACCAGCACACCAATCCCACCGATCCAGAGCGGGTGCGGCAGATCGCTCATGAACTGCAACCCGCTGACACCTGCCAGCCAGGCCAGAACCCAGGCCATTAACGGCGTGAAGACCATTTTGGGTGTCGTCTGCGCCATACAACTCACCTGATTATTTATGACCACCACTCACAATGCTCACCAGGCCGCACAGACTTGTTTATTGTGTGCCGATGTCGCGGACAAGGTTACTCTGGCACAACAATTGTGGCACGATTGGCAAGCTGATCAGCTGGTGGTTTGCGAGATACCGCTCACCCTCAGTTTGCAGGCCGGTCAGCCGCAACGTCCGGCACTGGTTCCACCCAACCAACTGGTCAGACGCAGATTGCGCAGCCGTACCGGTCAGGCGGCATTGATTCATGCAGTTGCGCATATTGAGTTTAATGCGATCAACCTGGCTTGTGATGCGGCCAGCCGGTTTCAGGGACTGCCTGCAGCTTACTATGCCGACTGGGTTCGGGTCGCCGCAGAAGAAGCAAAACATTTTGCGCTATTGCAGGCCCGTTTACATGAACTCGGCTACACCTATGGTGACTTCCCGGCGCACAACGGATTATGGGAGCTGGCACAACAAACCGCAGACAATTTTGTACAACGCATGGCGCTGGTACCGCGCGTGATGGAAGCGCGCGGACTGGATGTGACGCCGGGTATGATGGAGCGCTTCCACCAGATTGGCGACACAGCCACAGCTGAGGTACTGGCGGTGATATTACAGGACGAAATCGGCCATGTTGCTGTTGGCACCCGTTGGTTTCAGTATGCCTGCGCGCAACATGGGTTAGATCCGGAAGCACACTATCTGCACCTGCTCAGCACCGAATTCCGCCATCTGATACGTGGCCCGCTGCATACTGAAGCTCGTCTGGAAGCTGGATTCAGCCCGTATGAAATCGATCAGCTCAACACATTATGCACTGCGGGCAAGACGCACAGCGACCGGTCGGAAGCTGCGCCGGTGCAGGGGCGTCACACCAAGGTGGTCTAGCGCAGCCAGGTGCTGGCGGGTCGGATAGCCCTTATGTTGCGCAAAGCCATAACCGGGATACGTCGCCTCCAGGTCAATCATTTCACAATCCCGCGCTACCTTCGCAATGATGGAAGCCGCCGCAATACATGGCTCAGACCGATCCCCGCCCACAATCGCCCGCGCCGGATAGGGCGACTCCGGCAACCGGTTACCATCTACCAGCACCTGCCCGGGTGCCATCGTTAACGCACTGACCGCACGCTGCATCGCCAGCAGGCTGGCCTGCAAAATATTAAGCTGATCAATCTCAGCCACCTCCGCCCGTCCCAAAGCCCAGGCCAGAGACTGTTCCCGAATCTGATCAGCCAACAGTTCACGCCGCTGCGGCCTCAGAGTTTTGGAATCCGCTAACCCGGCAATGGGACTTTCCGGATCCAACACCACAGCCGCTGCTACCACCGGGCCCGCCAGTGGGCCACGCCCGACTTCATCCACACCACAAAATAAATGTGTACTATGCACAATATATTATCCGGTATACCGACGACCCTGAGTGGGTCAATGTAATGCCTGCACAACAAATCATCTTCGGATTAGGCACAGGCCGTTGCGGCACCATGTCATTGATGCATTTGTTAAACAGCCAGCACAATGCGGCAGTTTCTCATGAACTGCTTGAACATCGCATTCCCTGGTCAGGTGGTAAGCATCAAGTAGATAAAGTTCTGACTAGCTGTCGCGCCACAAATGCCTCGCTGACTGGTGATGTCGGATTTTATTATCTGCCATATGTTGAATACATTCTGACACAGGAGCCCTCGTGCCGCTTTATTTGTTTAAAACGAGACCGGGCTGCCACCATACAAAGCTATCTGCGTAAAACTGACGGGAAGAACCACTGGAAAATTCATGATGGAACATCATTCCGGTATTGTGAATGGGATGCTTGTTACCCTAAATATACTATTGCTGACAAATCGAAAGCCATCGGACTGTATTGGGATGAATACTATCGGCGTGTTAAACAGCTCTCAGATAAATATCCCCATGCCATTCTGATAACTTCAACAGCAAGCTTGAATACTGGTGTTGATCACATTTTAGATTACGCTTATGTATCCCGGTCTGCACGGATTTATCCGGACAACATCTGTCTGAATGCCTCGTTACCTGATTCTTACCAGAAAACACATCATGTTTGAGCGCCTTGTCTGGATTAACCTGGATAAATATCCGGATCGCAAACAGCATATGGAAGAAACGATCCGGTCTTCGCCTTTTCTAAGCGCTTGTCATGAAATCATACGCCACGCACCTACTCCACCTCACCAATTATTGACGCCACGCTCATTTCCTGTACATGCCGGGCATTACTCATGCTTGCGAGCACATTTAACGGTGATTGAGCAAGCCTATGTAGATGGATTACAAAACGTTTTGATTCTGGAAGATGATATTGACCCTGAACCAGATTTCGAAACACAAATGCCAATCATTATGCAGCGACTGCCCACAGACTGGCTCATGCTGTATCTGGGTGGCACATCGCAGCAGCAACATTATCCTCTGCAAGGTCGGCTTGCCGTTTTGGGTGGTGCAACCAGCACACATGCGTATGCGCTCAGCCGTGCCGGTATGGAAGTCTGTTTCGATTGGTTATTTCATGAAGAAAAGCATGCGATAGATCAGATGTATAACCGCCTGCATCAACAACGATTACAGATGGGGGAACACCGTTGTTTGTGCGTCCAGCCATGGATTGTACATACGCTGGATGGCTATTCAGAACTTGACAAAAAGTGGACACAAGGAACACGTACCTGTCCTCCTGTGCCAGCAGCTCCACCTGTTACAACGGTTAATGAGGAGTCACTAAGAGCCGAAATATTTGGTGGTGCTAACCATCATCGTTCTGAACAGGCATTTCAGCCTGTTGAGATTCACACTGACACAGCTCTGCATAGACTATTGCAAAAAGATATTTTTCAGCCAACGACTGAAGAAGTGGCAAATTCCACTCACCAGATCAAAGCTCATTATAAGAACGAGAAAGTCAAAATATTGATCCCGATGCGCGAGTTACAACAAGACATTGCGCCAGTCATTGGAGAGACTATTGACACACTGATTGATTATTTCGGATTAGGAAATATTTATATTATTGACAATGGGCTACACAAAAAAATAAAAGAAACCATTCAGAGCAGAGAAGTAAATCTGCTTTCCAGTCATGAGATAAAAGGACGTTTTGACTTTGCCAGACTGCTGGAAATTCTGGCCATTGATCATCTGGATGCCGGGTTAGGATTTTCGATTGCAACCGGACTAGCCCATCTGGCAATTGAGCAATGTATACAACCTGATGACTGGCTGGTCAAATTTGATGGTGATATTGCAAATTTTAAGCAATGTTTGCTTCCGGAATATTTGTTTTATCCAGTGGCAGTTGCACCTCACAAAGCATGGGATTATCTGAAAATAGCCAAGGTTGGCAGAAATAACGATACTGTTCTGGCCGCCATCAACGGCCTGACGGCCTACATACCAGGCCAAACATATGACATTCAGCAGAAACTCACTCCACAAGCAACTGTGGCGCGCGAAATTTATGAGGCTTGTATTCGTCAAATCTGGATCTTATCCGGGCAATATGCCATACGGTGGAAACATGCCTATCGTCAATTATCAACAACAGGTTATTGCTCACCTTTGATGCACAGCATACAGACTGGTTGGCATAATATGGCACAAACTCTTAATCCACACCCTTTATTGGATATGCCGAATAATAAACAAAAAGAAAATTATATATTGACTCATTGTGTTCAATTTATCAATACACTGGTCGCTTTCGGTAAATCAGTCCGTGATGATTGGAATCTTGAAGAGGTTGCCCGCTTTAACCATGAACTTGCCAGACATCAGAATGCTGTTACCTGGATTCCTGAACAACCAGGCAATGTGCAACTGAAACATATTGAACCAGACCGGCTGATCCCATCGTTAGACATACTGATTCGGGAAGGCATTCTAAAATAGCTATGGTAATTACCAAAATTCAGACCAGGAGATAAATATATGAATCCAGACAAAAAAGAACCTCACCTAGAGTTTAGAGTTTCAGCAGCCTAATCGGAAGGCAAAGCTGGCCAAAGTCA
>CAWUID010000018.1:0-38957 GCA_963922315.1 uncultured Gammaproteobacteria bacterium | reverse complement strand
GCGTCTCGTGCCAACGGGCTACTCGCTGCCAGTTCCCGCGCCGCTGCGGCCAGCCTGGCTTTCCTGGGTGGCCCCGCAGGGGCGTTGGTTCTGGCCGCTGCGGGTGCGGCGCTGTTCGGTGGCGAGTTGCTGGCCTGGGTGCAGGATAAAGACAAGGTGCAGCAGACGTTGGCAGGTCATACGGCGGCGATCCGGGATGCCCGATCTGCGGTGTATGAGTTTGCTGACGCGCGGGCTGAGCAGCAACGTCAATCCACACAAGCGGTAAAGCTGACGCAGCAGGCTGCGGCGGCGTCTGGTGAGCATCGGGCCGCGTTGTTGAAGCAGCGGGATGCGGCCCGTCAGGCCGCTGAAGCGGCGTTGGGATTGCAGGCCGCGTTGCAACAAGGTCGGGTGGATTCGTTGCGGTCTGCCGAAGCCGCATTGGAAGATGCCGAAGCGCAGTTGACTGCGGCGAATGCGAAGGTACTGTCAGCGCAGAAAACGACGAATTTTGGCAACAGCGCCGGGCCGATTCAGCAACAATTATTGTCGGTTTATCAGACCGATTTGCAGGCGGCACAGCAGGTGCTGGCGGCGCAGCGCAAACACGTGGATAAGCTGCGGGCAAATCTGGATGCGATGGGCGAATCTGCGGACGATGTCCGTAAGTTATTTGCGCAATTGGATAACGAGGCCATTCGGGATTACAAGCCGGAGATCGGTGCCGGGCTGGATAAGGATAAGCGGCGGGCCACGTCTCGCAAGAATCTGTTGAACCAGCTCAGTGAGCAGAACCGTGCTTTAATCCTGAATAAACAACAGGCGTTCGCCGCCAGGCTGGCCCTGATGGGCTTTGCCGGTGACGAGCGCAAGCTGGCTCAGCAGCTACATCTGACCAACGCCGTATTGGCGGAACGCAATAAGATTCGGCAGCAGGCCCGCTCTGTTGGCCAGAATGCGCAGCAGGCGTTTCTGGCTCGTCTGGCCAGCGAAGGCATTACTGGTGATGATGCACAACGGTTGGCACAACAACGCCAGCAGGCCGCGTTTACTAAGGTTCGTGTTGCGCTGGATGAGAAGCGCCAGGCGTTGCAGTCCACGGCGGCGGAACAGTATCGGTTGCAGTTGCGGCAGGATGGCTTGAATGCAACGCAGACGACAACGCTGTTGTTGCTGCGTCAGGAGAATCTGGCACTGGCCGAACGGCAGAAGTTGCAACAACAAGGGGTGCAGCGCAACCCGATTGAGGCGTATCAGCAGGGCTTGCGCGAGCAGGGCCTGGCAGAAGGCGATGTTGACACCCTGGGTGACGAGTACCGCCAGCAGGCCTTTGCGAAGCAGTTGCAGGCGTTGCAGGAACAGCGGCGTGAGTTGTTGCTGAATGCGCAGGCGTATCGCCAGCTGGCGCTGGAGACGGAAGGGTTCACCGCCGGTCAGGCAAAGGTTTTGCGCGAGTGGGAAGAACAGAATCAGCGGATGAAAGATTGGCGCAGCCTGGCTGATCAGACGTTCAGCGGGATTGAGTCCAGTCTGTCGCAGTTGGCCAGCACCGGCAAACTGGAGTGGAAAAGCCTGATTGATCAGGTGATTGCCGAAACCCTGCGCTTGCAGGTGGTGAAGCCACTGGTCAATAGTCTGCAACAAGCGTTTATGCAGTTTTTGCCTGGCATGGTGGGGATTCAGGGAAGTGCTCCGGCTGGCTTCAGTGACGGTGGCTTTACTGGCAATCTGCCGGTTGATCAGGTGGCCGGGGTGGTGCATGGCGGCGAGTTTGTGGTGCGGGCTGCGGCTGTGCAACAGCCTGGCGTCCGTGATCTGCTGGAGCGGGTGAATACGCTCCCAGGCTATCGTGACGGCGGTTATGTCGGCACAGTGCAACCGCCCCGCTATGTGCAACAGGCCGCCAATGTGCGTCAGCCTTCCGTACATATCACCGTACAGAATAGTGCCCAGGCTTCCGTCGAAGTGGGTGCGGTGCAACGTGATCAGAATGGTGATTTTGATATTGAACTGGTGGTGCAGCAGATTGAGGGCGGCATTCTGAAAAATGCACAGCAAGGCCGCAGTGCGCTGGTGCGCGAAATGGATAAGCGTTATGTGAGGACAGGCTGATGCTGGTGAACTGGGATGCGTCATTGCCGCCGTGGCCGGATGAGCTGACCTTGCAGGTGATCAGCCTGGCTAGAATCGCGAATCAGCCGACTCAGGTTGCTCTGGCCCGCCCGCGTCAGACTCGCCTGGCGCTGCGTCTGGCGACCACACTGCGCTGGACTCCTGCGCAGGCAACTGCCCTCCTGCACTGGCATCAGCACACGATTGCCGCAGGCCGTGCGCCGTTTCAGTGCGACACCCTGGCGACTGCCCTGCAACTCACCGAGCCATATCAGATGAAATGTGCGTCGGTACCAAAGACCACGAACCGTGGCCACCTGGTTGAAATCGCCCTTGAAGCGGTGTTAATCACTCGTTTTATCCAGGTTCAGCCGTTTGATCCGTGCTGTGTCATGCTGCGTCAGCCGTTGCGGGTTGAGCCGTTTGTGCAGAATACCACCCTGCAGCTACTGGGTGGCGATGTGCAGCATACCGGCTATCGCCTGGGTCAACAGTTTAAGATTGAAGCGAAGATGAAGTTTGCACAACACCACATCGGGGCCTTCTGGGCCTGGTTCTGCGTCACGCTGGCGGGCGGTGGCAAGTCGATATCCCTGCCCTGTCTGCAACAGGCTGATCCGCAGTTAGCAGACTGCCAGTTTTATCTGTCTGCCGGGCCACAAGTGCAGTTACAGAAGGGCTGGGTTGCTGTTGACCTGGCGTTGTTCGGAGTCATGCATGGCAACGTTTGAAGAAGCACTCGCAGAAGCGGCTCAGGCGCAGAATCCGGAGGCGGTCTGGGTGGATGTGTTACGGCTGGATTCTGAGGGTTTGCAGGAGCCGTTAAGGGCGTGTCTGGCTTATACCAATCAGATGATTGATGGCGAGTTGTATCAGGCGATGCCTTGTAAGATCAGGCTGCCGGGTGTTCAGGAAAAAACCAACGCCGTATTGCGGATTGAAATTGAAGATGTGGATCGGCTGATCCAATCACAGGCAGAACAGCTCAGTCGCACTCAAAAGCCGGTTTCAGTCGAATACCGCCGCTATCGCTATCTGGCAGGTGTGTGGTCTATGGCCACGCGCTTCGCCGTACCGATGGAGGTCGCCAGCGTGAGTGGTACAGTCAGTCGCACCGAAGACGGCGGCGTCCGGGAACCAGTCACATTGGAGTGTCGCCACCCGGATCTGGTGAACCGCCCGTTCGCGCATCTGAAGTATCACGCCGATGACTATCCGGGGTTACGTGTATGAGCTGGGTCAATGACTATGTCGGGCGGCGTTACACGCCAGCACATAATTGTTATTTCTGGGCTGCGCATATTCAATTGCATGTGTTCCGCCGCGCGGTGCCGCTGATGCAACCGGACAGTGTGGCGGCAATGTTGCGCCAGGCGCGGCGCTGGCAGGCTGTTCAGCAACCAGTTGAAGGCGCAGTAGCATTTATGTCTCACGCTGATCACCCGCATCATGTGGGTGTGGTGGCAGCGGCTGGCATCGTCCATGCGCTGGAAGATTGGGGGGTCGTGTATGAGTCGTTTTCCAGGTTACGCCAGGCTGGCTGGCGGCTGCTGAAGTTTAAGGTGCCGAAATGACTGAATTTCGCCTGCTGGACGATCCGCTGGCGCTGCACGAGTGTCGTGTGACTGCTTACAGTCACTTAAGTCCGGCAGACTGGATTGCGCAGCAAAATACCAGTAGCCAGACACTGGTTGCGGTACAATGGCTGGGTGATCAGTCGAACTGGTTGTTACGTAGGGATTGGGCCAGGCCGCACCCCGGCATTGTGGTGTTTCTGGCGCTGCCAGAACGCGGATCAAATCCATTACAGATATTTGCGTTGTTCGCCGTCGCGCTGTTCGCGCCATGGGCGGCAGCGCAAATAGCTCCGGCGCTAGGGCTCGGCGCTGTTGGTACCAATATCCTCGCAGGCGTCATTGGCATTGGTGCCAGTGCGCTGATCTCACAGGCATTCCAGCCGCCCACGCCAAAGGCACTGCCGACCCCTTCTGCGACTTATTCGTCGCAAGTGACCGGCAATCAGATCCGGCTGGGTGAATCTATTGAGATTCAGTACGGTGAAGTCACCTTCCCCCCTGCGTTTGTGCAACGGCCATACGTCACATTTCAGGACGATAATGAGTATCTGTGCCTAATTTACAGCCTGGGCTTTGGATCGTTTGACATCCGGGCTGCGGGCTTTGGTGCTGGCGTAGAGTTGCCGCTGGATGAGTTGACCGACGTCAGCTCAGAGGTCTTTCAAACCAGCAACGCGCTGTTACCGAACGTCAGCTACGTGGCGGCGGATGTGCAGAATCTGTCGCTGGATAATGATCAGTACACCCGCTGGGCGTATCCGGTGCCACGTTTTGCCGTTGCGAATCGCCTGCAAATCAATGTGCAGCTTCCTGGCTTATTCAGCACGAATGATAAAGGTGATCTGCTGAACCGCAGTGTGGTTCTGGATATTCAGTATCAGCGGATTAACAATACCGGCCAGACCCTGGGTGAAATCACTGAGCAACAAGTGACCATCAGGGCAGCCACAGTGAACCTACTACGTCGCAGTTTCACCTATGATCTGGCGACTGCCGGGCGTTATCAGGTGCGTATCCGCCGCACGAATAATCCGGCAACCAGCACCCGTGCCCGTGACAATGTGAGCTGGCACAGTGTGGTTGCTCATGATACGCAGTTCAGTCTGCCCGCCAGCCAGACGCATTATGCGCTGAAAATTAAGGCTACAGGCCAATTGAGCGGCAACAGCACAAACCAGTTCTATGTAAAGGCCTATCGGCAGATTGACCCGGTTGGTAACGCGCTGGTTAAAAGCTATTCTCCTTACCTGGTCGCAGCAGACATGCTGCGCGCCCGTTATGGTCTGAATACCGCCGATTATCTACAATATCTGCCAGACAAAGAAGACCTGACGCTTATGGAGTCAGGCCGTGGTACAAAGATCAATCCGCACGAATTTCATCACCGGTTTGAAAGTCAGATCGGGCTGATGGAAGCGATAGCCACCGCGCTGGCTCCGGTGTATGCGAAACCTTATCTGATTGCTGGTCGACTGCATTTTGCACACGACACCCGGCGAGACAGCTTCAGCCAGGTATTTGCAGAAGGCATCTCGCAGTACGAACATAGTCGCAGTCTAACAGAACACTTGCAACACGATGGATTAGAAGTCGTGTTTTGGGATGCGCGATATCACAGGCTGAATCGTGTGATGTGCCAGGTCTCAGCCCAGTCGCCAGTCCATCCGGCCACTCTACAGTTATCTGGGATTGTCGATGCCAACGATGCGTATGCTCAAGGCATGCATCAATTGGTCGCAGGCGTTGCGCAACGGCATCAGATTGCCTTTGAAACCGATCAGGTGGCCCGTATTCCGGAACCCCTCGAGAAGGTATTGCTTGGCTTTGCCGACCCGTTACACGCCCGTACCAGCCTGGTCTGCGGCGTTCGTGACGCAGGCGACTACATCGCAGTTGACCTGCTGGACGACCCATCCGTAGATTACGCTCGCAGTGGTGATGTTGCGCGGGTTTTGTTTCGCAGGCCGGATGGCCAGCGACTCAGTGGCTATACGGTTCGCAGTGTTGATCAGCCTGACGGTTTATCAGAGATTCGCATTTCCAAAGCAGCCCATCAAGACTATCAGATAGCCAGACTTCTGGAAATGCAGGCAGAGGTGCTTGGGCAGCACACGAACCCGGCGCAGTGTATTGTTGCGGATGTGCAGACCGACACTGACTACTTTGAAGTGATTCAAGAGCCTGGCATCCTGGCTCGCGTGCTGAGCATTGAGCCTGGTGACGGCCACAAGGTTAAAATCAATTGCGTGCGTGACGAGCCGCTGGTGTACCAGGCATTCGGTCATGCTGCTGAACATAATCCGGAGTATGGCATTCCGCCACAAGACCCCGACGAGTTCCACCAGATAGATGTGACGGCGGCCATCATGCCGATTCCCTATCCAACCAACAGCCAGATCGTCCTGCGCGTCAGTTGGGCTCATGTGCCTGGCGCAACCGGTTACATTGTCGATAACGATGGACAGACTGAATACATCGAAGACTGGAATGAAACCTTTATCACAGTCACTGATCTGGCCCGGCGTCGGTACGTGCGCGTAACGCCGGTTAGTGATGGTTCAGTCAGCCTTAAAGTGATTTATTCAGTCATTGACTACAGCCCTTTGGAGCTGCTGGACAGCCTGTACGCACGCCGATACTATCATCGTTGATTTTTTAATCATGTCCACTGGCCCGTCTGACGATATACCACCCTACGCAGAAGAACCCGTTCCGCCCAGCGGCGATCCGGATGTAGACGCACTGCGGGTACCGCCGCATTCAATTCCGGCAGAACAAGCCGTGCTTGGCGGTCTGATGCTGAACAACCAGGCCTGGGAAAAGATCGCCGACCAGGTAGTTGCGGAAGATTTTTACCGGCGCGAACATCAGCTCCTGTTTGCCGCCATCCAAAAACTGGATGAAGACGATCAGCCATTCGATATCGTCACCCTTGCCGAAGAGCTGGAACGCAGCAACCGGTTAGATGATGTTGGCGGCATGCCGTATCTGGGCGCACTCGCCAATGATACGCCGGATGCGTCTAATGTGCCGTCCTACGCCCGTATCGTGCGCGAACATTCGGTTACACGCCAACTGATCCGGGTCGGCAACCAGATTGCGGAAAGTGGTTACCGTCCGCAAGGGCGGCGGGTGAACGAACTGCTGGATCTGGCCGAATCGGAAGTGTTCCGGATCGCAGAGCAGCATGCCCGTGGACGGGCAGGGTTTAAACCAGTTAATGCGCTCCTCGCAACAGCCATTGACCAGATTGAAGAACTGTTCAGCAGCGGCAAAGAACTGACCGGGTTGGCGAGTGGCTTCCACGATTTTGATCACAAAACACTCGGCTTGCAGGATGCTGATCTGATCATTGTCGCCGGACGACCGTCGATGGGCAAAACCAGCTTTGCGATGAACATCGCCGAACATGTCGCTCTGTCAACCGAACTGCCGGTCGCGATCTTTTCCATGGAAATGCCGGGTGAACAACTAGTATTACGGATGTTGTCGTCACTCGGACGCATCAATCAGCAAGCGATCCGCTCCGGCAAACTGACCGACGATGACTGGCCACGCATTACTTCAGCCGTCAACCTGCTCAGCCGCGCCAAGCTGTTTATTGACGATACCCCTGCCCTGACCCCGACCGAACTGCGCGCTCGCTGTCGTCGCCTGCAGCGCGAACATAAAGCACTGGGACTGGTCATCATCGACTACCTGCAACTGATGCAAGGCACTGACAACAAAGAAAACCGGGCGACCGAATTATCGACCATCTCACGTTCACTGAAGGCGATGGCCAAAGAACTAAATGTGCCGGTGATCGCCCTCTCACAGCTGAATCGTTCACTGGAACAACGCCCGAATAAACGACCAGTGATGTCCGACCTGCGTGAATCCGGTGCCATCGAACAAGATGCTGACCTGATTACCTTTATCTACCGGGATGAAGTGTATAACGAGGATACCCAGGATAAAGGCAAAGCCGAAATCATCATCGGTAAACAAAGAAACGGCCCGATCGGCACTGTCTATCTGACTTTCCAGGGCCAATATACCCGGTTCGATAATTTCGCTCAGGATCCCTACGGAACCAGCCCGTGATGGACTGGCGACCACAAGCCAGCATCAATCTGACTGCCTTGTAATATTAAACAGATTATTATAATTCATAAACATTTATTTTTTTGTCCCAGCTCAAGAATCAGTACAGGTTAGCAACTTCTTTGATCGTCAGATCAAATAAATCAGCGATTTGCTGATCATCCAGCTGACCAATCACTTTTTTTGCTGAGTTGAGCCGTCTTGTGTAATCTCTTTTCTCTATTTCTGCCCGTTCAAGTTCTCTTCCTTTTTGCATAGCTATTTGAAAAGATGGAAGATTTTCAATATTGAAGTCGGTTAGCATCTGTTCGGTCTCCTTCACAGTGTCTTGCAGGTCACGGTTTTCTGATAGTAGCTCCAGCATGTGCAGATAGCGCCGGAATGTCGCATCCTGCTCATGCGTCAGTTGATACAGTCGGTTGATAATGTAGCTGATCATATCCTGCGCGGAACGCCCTTTAAAATCACATAGAATGGCGAGTACCAGAGCGTCCGGGGTATCCTCACTCAGGAGCAACGCACAGTCAATAGTGCGCATATCAATCAATTCGTAGTGGTAGTTGAATTCCGGCAGACCGGCTGGCATGGTCAGTGATTCTTTGCCAGTATAAATCAGGTACTGCCGCAATGGCTCTTTCGGCCAGCGCAACCGGATGTCAGTGTAGTAACGCAGCATCCGCAGCGGCATCTGCGCATGGTTGTTGTTCTGGATTTCCAGATGCAGAAGTTCTGGTACCGCATCTGCACCGGATTGTATACGTACCACCATATCAGCGCGCCGGTCTTCAACCCGGTGCTGTTCGGTATTCAACCATTCAATGCTGCCCGGCATCACGGGTATCTTCAGCAGGTGTGTTACCAGACAGGTAGCTAATTCTTCAATCAGGCTTTTGGTGACGATGTCTTTCTGCATAACTATCTCCAATGTGTTAATTCCGCAGCTCCTCACATTGTTGACTATTGTACCGACTTCCGTACTTTTGTAAACAAATATATATTTACACTTCAGGGTTGGTTAATTGCTCTTTAATCCTGGATTAACCCAGCCTACAAATGATTTGCAATTTTTTTGCAAGTTGGTCGCGCCGCTACATAACTCCTCATCCGGCGCGCCCATCAAGGTATTTAAGGTCGTTTGATCGGTCACGATAAAGGCACTGGGCCCCATACGTTGCCCTGCATCACCGGATACCACTGTACAATAATTAATACCGAATATCAGATCAGCCGTCAGTTTAAAAGTACCAGCTGCTGAACCAGAGAAGTGCCCCATACCCGGCATACCCCAATCCGTTTTATATTCATTGGTAGCAGCGCTCACCCCATAGGTGTAGGTAAACTTTAACAAAACCTTTTCGCTGTCAATTTTGAGTACCTGAATGGGTACATTGTATTGCGCGAAGGTGGCTTGCAATACAGTATTGACCAACAAGGCAAAATCTTCGGTGGTCAGATGCGGTTGTGCCGTAATACCAGAGGTTAATAAGGTCATAAACCGGTCGGTAAAGCTCGGTGCTTTGGCCTCGTCTTTATTGCCGGTGGTATCTGTGGTCGGTCCACCGCCCATGCGCCCGAATACCGGCACGCTGGCATCATAGAATCGTGCCTGCAAATAATTTAATGCGGCAGCCAGGCCTTCAGCCAGCACTTGTTGCGGTAGCGATTGTTCGCGCAAGCGTATGGTATGGGGTAATGGTCCGGCTCGTACAACCGTCAGCGATTCAGCCTGGCTTGGATCGGTTGGCATGAGTTGACCGGTATAGGTGCTCGTTGTTTGTTTTTCCAACAGTTCATCATTCAAGGTTACGACCAGTTTTTCAGCTGACTGATTAACCTGTAAGGTCGATACCAGACTCAGCGGCATCCGTGAATGATCATTCAGCTGGACGACAAACTCATCTGCTACCTGGCGGATATCGGTTGGTTGCAATCCTTGGTACAAGGATGTGGTATCTACCACATAGTTGAAAGTACCATCCGCATTCACTGTTAAGCTGCCATAATCACCCGCAACCGTTGTACCAGCCTCCACGAGTTGTTGCGTACCATTGATATGGTTCGCATCAAATAACGGATTGGTAGTGATTAAGGTGTTATCCGCCCACAAGGCCTCATTGTTACTATCGCGCAAACTGATACGTGTCACGACTGGCTCTATATGTGGCTGTCCAATCTTTAATACCTTGTATTCAACAGTTGCGCCTGCGACTGATCCACCAATAGTCTGCGGTATCACATCTCCGCTGATTTGATAGGTTGTATCCGATCCCAGACAGACCGTATCAATTGATTCAGCGGTGCAGGTATCCGGTGCATTGCCATTGATCAAGGCTTGGTAATAAGTCTCCTGTGTTCCATTATTATCACGGGTGGATTTAGTCACCACGATATTGAATGCAATATTCTCTGTTTGCATATCTCCATTGGGTACGCCGCTTTGCAGTTGGAATACAAACGCATCGTTGATTTGCCAGGCTTCGGTCGTATTCAATGCCGTTTCTATCTGAGCACTGTCGAATGTGTAGGTATACCGATTTGAAGTGTCATCCAGGCTAAACGTTAATGTGCCAAATTGTCCCGCCGGGAAACTGAGGTTTGTTTGGTCATCCGCGCTAACATCTTGCAGTTGGGTCCGCTCCAATGCTTGTATCTGCACTGCAACTTTTTGGTCAATCACTTCACCTTCTGTTGAGGTCATTTGGTAATCAAATACGTCTTGCAGTTCGCCATTCGGTGAAGCGGCAATGGCCGCCAGCATGTCGGCTCGTTTGTCTGCTGTGCCATATTGCCCATTGTTCAATACATACACAAAGTCGCCGGCATACTGTTCAGAATCAGTACCTTTGATGGGTGTCAAACTGAGCGTACCGTAATTTCCCGCTGCCGAAGTATTACTTTCTATACTGATTGCACTGACTTCAACTGCCTTGGCTTCCTTGTCCGTTGTTTTATCCGGCGCTGTCAGGTTTAAGGCTCCCTTCATCATGTTATAGAAAGGCTCACACTGGGTTGGATCAGTTGGATGCGCATTGCAATTCAACCCGTCAGATCCATCACTCTTATCTAACAAAGTGAAATACAAATCACTGAAGCGCGGTGATTTGGCATCATGGTTCTGGGTTTGATTATCGTACAGTTGTACATCAATGATTTTCCATTGATTCCAATTGGTATTATCAAATTTAACGCTGGAAGCCTGTAAATAAGAGCCATCTGACCGGTTTTTTTGGATAACTCGACTATTATAAAAATCCAGGGTAACTTCGGTCTGCGGCTGTGAAGTTAGTCCTACCTTAAACGCATTAAAGCTGCCTTCGTCTACGGTCAATCCTTGGATGGGTATGACATATTTCAACCCAACATCTTCGTTATCTAAAATCCGCACACCTGCTGTTTGATACTCGGGGTTTTGGGTATCTAATATATATTGATCGCCCGCATAGCCACTATCACCAACCGGGGGTTCTATCATCAAGACGACTTTTTCATATCGCGCCGCCAGACTTTCTTCCGGGGTAAAATCATCTATCGGGAAGATCGGTAAACTGACGCGGGTTTTGCCTTCTGGGATAAACAAGGTTCCCGTTCGCAGTTGGTCATAGCCTTGGAAGTCTGGACCAGGATCTTGCAAAGCACCCGATGCGGGTGGCTCAGTTTCTGCGGTTGCGCCATGATTCGGAGATGAGTTAAAGCCATACAGGCTGTAATGTACGCCGAGTCCACCTGGTATACCGATCGGGTCTGAGACCGACAAGGTAAAGTAACCGGGATGAGTATTTTCACCCGCATCTAAATCCACTCCGGCGCGGACTACAGGGCGGTCATTGTCTTCAATGCTGACCGCAATCGGCGCAACTTCACGCGCCAAAAACGCTGCTGCTAAGGGTTGTTGTGCCACACCAGTCAGCTGCGTTTCGCCCACATCTAGCATAGCAGCATAAATGCCCGGTAAAGTTGATTTAAATGTAATCGCTGCTGGCGGCGTTGGGCATGCCGCTTCAGCCCGTGCACAATCAGGTGCATTCAGATAACCCAGTACTTCGGTGGTATAGGTCGTTTCTTCGCCTGCTACTTCGGTAATCCGGATGGTCAGGTCTAAGGTTTGGTTATCATATACGCCATCATCATTCGTCAGCCAGAGACGCTTCTCAGCATAAAATCCTGCCGCCAGATCCGGCTGTAAGCTGATACTGATAGTACCGTCGGTATCCCAACGGACTTGTCCATAATTACCGGTCAGTACTTGTGCTGGATTGGCCAGCAAGACATCTATAGTAGAAATCTGGTTGTATTCGACTTTTTGATCATCTACTGCACTTACAGCGATAGTTTGTGCCAGCTGCCAATTCTGCGGGGTAAAGGTTAGGGCAAGGCTCTCTCCGGCCAGATTTCCGGCATAATCAAAATAGTTACCTTGCGCGCTGGCCAGGGGTTGTTTCACCACCGCAAGCTGGCGCGGTTTGCTGTAATCAGCACTGGCTGTTTTTGCGGTCAGATTAACGGCGGTTGCTGTGCCAGCTTGCACTGACAACATCCGCCAATGGGCATAGTTATCTGCATTAAAGGTCAGGCTTGCTGCTGCATCTTCGGTCACCGCAACCGTGACTTCGCCATCCGGTGGGCTGGACAAACGAACCTGCAGGATTAATTGTCCATCTTTTGCTGCGTAAACCTGTGCGCCATCTGTGTTGTCCGCCACCTGTTGCGCGGTACGCCAGTCCTGCACCATAAGTTGAGCGGTGGGTGTGGCGACCGTTGTTAGTACGCGATCCGTGCTATAGCTCGCAGCCAGGTCTCCGGTGGTTGCACTGATGGTGACTGTTGCGCCAAGTGCTGACTCTTGCACATCCACCCGTTGCCATTGTTGCCAGTTATCCGCAGTGAATTTGAATGATGTATTCAAGCCGCTGACCTGAATGCTGATAGTCTCGCCTGGATTCGGCTGGGTACTCGGGCGCACAGCAAAGCTGACCATCGGATTCATGGCTACAGCATTAGATTTCGAATTATGCGGTACTCGACGCAATAACTCAGGAGCTGCGTCATCACCTATAACTGCCTTAGCCAACAAGTCATATACCATAATGCGCGGAGTCACCGTTTCGGTCGGTAACGGATTCAACGCGGCACTCAAGGTATCGGTACTCAAGCTGCCATAGCTGTTATCCACCATAAATGCCATTTGTTCGACCTGGCCTGCGGCTTGCCCAAAACGGGCTTGCTGATATTGGTATTCGCCATCTTCAGCCCAACACCAGATGCCATAATCTCCCAGCGCACGCACACCGTCATGCCCACTGGGTAACGTACAGGTCGCGATGTCTGCACCACGGCTATAGGTACGGCGAATACTTTGGGTTTCCGCATTAGTTTTTAACGCGCGGACTAATTTCCGTTGCGGATAGAGGGTCAATTCACCATCGGTCGGTTGTAAGGTGAGGGTCACTGGTTCGGTCGGTTGCGCATTTAAGCTGACGGTTACCGCATTCACCTGGCCTTCACTGGATATCACAGCTCCAGTGCCATCTATTAAGGGTAACGAAGCATAGTCAAAATTGACTATAGCCTGATCATCATTATCCGTACTGATAGCTTTCAACACGGCAACTTGTTTGGCATACGCCGCATCGCTGCTGTTGCTTACCGCTGCAATCACAAAGGAGGTATCTGGGTCATCAATCCGATCATCCACGCCTTTTACCCAGAATACTTTGGGTGTGCTCCAATCGTCTGCCTGAGCAGTGAATTTTAAGATGACATTATCGGTAAAGGCGCTGTCTACCGGTGGCTCATTCAGGTTGGTACCCAATGCCACTAAACCACCATTGCTTGAATCACTACTGGCTAATCGCAGGGTGACATCGCTTGTCGGTTGGCTGGTCAGCTGGATTTGATAGGCACTGGCACCGCCGACTTCTGAAATATTAACTGGTGTTGCATTTATAACTGCACCATTTGCATCAGTGATGAGCACCCCTGCCTGGTCGTTATCTTCTATTTCCACAACAGCACGGTCTTGCCCGGTGACAAAATGATAGTCTGCTGCCGCTGGTTTGCCTTCGACCAGTTGCACTATGATCGCTTCAGTCGGTTCAACCTGGGCATCACCAATCAGATTCAGGCTGATAGTGGCGCTACTTTGTCCTTGCGGGATGGTAACGAAATCATAGCCTTCTGAAGCAAACAAGTGGATTTGCCCATAGTTATCACTGACGACCATGTCGTCATAGCCATCCCGGTTAAAATCAACGATTTGATGGTATTCCACCTGATCAAAGGCATGCCGCTGTATATCGCGCCGCCGTTGTGCCGGAGCTAAGTAATCCGGTATCCGCTTGAGGATGCGCGCGATATGACTACGCGGCGCTGGGAAATAGGCCGGTTTTGCATCGGTGCCATAGTTTTCCAGGTAAGTTAAAGATCCGGGCAGCTGCCCTGGCAGATTACGCAAGGTATCCAGCACCAGATCGTGATCACCATCTCGATCCAGATCAACAAATTGCGGCACGATATGCCGACTCTGTAAACGAGTGTTGAGTGCTAAATTGTGCAGAGGCAATGCTGTATTCGCTTCTTGTAAACGCAGCTTTCCACGTTTCGCACGCAAATCAAAATTCAACAATTTATCTTTTGCAGCTATCCATAGTTTTCCCTGATGGAGTACGGGGATGACAACGGTGTCCTTCAGCTCTCCCGCACGTAAACGTGAATGGTTAAGTGCTAAGGTTTTCATCTGTCCAAAGCGGACTGAGCGACGGCGGGTTTTCACTGCCCCTCGCCGTGTCAGATTGCGCATAACGGCTAACTGACCATTGGCAAGACCGGCAATCAAATCCAGGTCTTTATCGCCATCAATATCCCCGAGGGTTAAGGGCGCAGCATGTCCAAGATTCAGTTTAGTTTTTATCTGTCGATATTGTTGGGTTTGACGCGTTTTTGCCGTGGATAGATGCACGCTGACAGCACCGGTCTGATCAACCACCACAGCATCAGAGATGTCGTCCTGGTTTAAGTCGGCAATCGCAAAGGTGCTACGGCCTCCACTTTCTTGGGCAGTCAGTCCAAACAAATTACGCTGCGGGGTACTTTGATGGCTGAGTCCTGTGTAGTCAGCACCCAAAGTAGCTGATTGTTGTACTCGCCATACGGTTTGTTGCACCATTTGTAATGTGGTATCCAATAGTTCACCAGAGGCATTCTCCAGTTGCGCCTGGGTGGTGGCATCCAACGGGTTGGTGAGGTCAAAATCATTAAATGACCAATAGCCCAGCAAGCCTGCCGTATCTGCATCATCTGAAGCTACCAGGGCGGTCAGATAGTTTTGGTTGATCAATAAGTCTGAGCGGGCAATATCCCAAACGCGAACTTCATCAATCAGGCCGGTGAGGTAGCCGGTTGAGCTCTGACCAATCTCGGTTAAGGTCAACGGTGCCTGATCCGCTAATGGCGTCGTATTTTGCGCAACTTTCTCACCATTGATAAATAAGGCCTGCCCCTCTTCGCTGACTTGCCATGCAACCTGAAAACCTGATTCAGGTATCAAAGATGCTGGTAATTCGACCGTTAATCCACCCAGGACCTCAATCGAACCACCGGATAATTGCATCAGATCGACATTACTGCCTGCACCATCCTGCCCGGCCAATACACCTTGATTCGCTTGCAAATCCTGCGGCTGTATCCAGGCTTCTAAGGTAAAAGTCTCTCCGCTATTCTGTTGCAACACGAGTGGCTCAGCCAGCACTAACGAACGTGCGCTTTGCAATACCGCAGACTCACTGTCTGGTTTCGCTGTGAGATCCAAGGCCATATTGCCCGGGTCTGTTGTACCCAGCTGTGCCAGGCTGTAATACACATTCACATCTGCTGTTGCAGGATAAGCCGCGCTACCGTCTGGTGTTTTTAATGACACGGTTAAATCAATAGATTGATTCGATTCTGTATCTGCTGTAAAGCCAGTTAAGGTGACTTGAGGTTTTGTGTAGTCTGTCAGCGCGCTCAAGCTGGTCGCTAACGAAGGAGCACTCTGGTATTGAGTTAAATCAATGGTTTCTGACTGATCCCCAGTACTCGCCAAATGCAACTTAAACGCCAGATTTTCCGGTTGTACACGCGGGTTCGGCTCATATTGCCAGGTGATCATGTCAGCATCATTACCCACCAGGCTTAATTCACCCGACTCGGTCACCAGGACTTCATCAGGTTGCGCCAGGATGGCATCGCGTCTTGTATCCGTTGGGGTATACGCAAAATACTCCAGATCGGTTGTTGAATAGGTTGTAGTACCGTTGATCATGCTATCTAAGGTGATGCTGGGTTGACCATTGTTGATCACCACCGTGGCAAGAGCGCCAACCGTGGCATCATTGATTAACCAAGGCAGCCTGCTGATAGTCAGGGTATCCGCCATATCATTCACATTGGTGTAATACTCCTCAGTCAGTTCAACGCTGGCGGTTAAAGTGACTGGATCCGCGTCGACCGGAATACCACTGCCCGCCATACTGGCCGCTTCTGCATCACTCATCGCCGATAACACGATGATCGGTGAACCGCCCTCTGTTGTCGCTCCTTTCAGTTGATTATCTTCAATACGCCAGAACCAACTCAGCGCACCCGACGTTGCACTGTTCACTGGTATCGTACTTGGTTCTGGTGGAGTATCTGCAAAACCTATCGTAGTGATAGCGGTACCACGGGCTTTGGCAAAATAGACGGTAGTGTTTTGGGTCGAATCCGGCAAAATATTGACAGTAACCGCATCCTGAATGAAATCGTTGTTTGTACTCTTGCCTACTTGCGCTGCTGTAATAGTGGCTATGGATAAAGACGGCTGATAATCTTCATTAGCCACAGGACCCTCAGCAACCGCTTCGACGGTCACATATTGGGGTTGATCCCAGTTTTGCGCAGTAAAAGTGAATTGCATACAAGCCGAACCTATCCCGGCCTGACAAGTCAGCGCCACTTCTGCCGTATTGGTTTCTCCGCCACCAACCGCCGGGTAACTGACCGTGACTTCCACATCAATATTAGTCGCAGGCTGACCTTTCAGCTGCAAGCCCAGGCGTTGTTGTTGGCCAACACTCAAATTCACCGTTTGTGGATTACTCGCCCGATCTTGCAAAGTAATCTGTACTTCACTGGGTTGATCAGCACGGATTTGAGTATCCTGGTTCACAGTTGCAGCAAAACCCGACCCAAATGCCAGCCAACCGGGTGCTTGATTCGGTGTCGCGCCTGTAGCATTTGTTTGTTGAGGATCACCGGCTAAGGTAATCGCAGTCACCTCATAATCATTGCCTTTATACGTAATTGGTGCCGCATCCAGGCGTAAGGTGACACTCTTTGCACCGGAGGTTGGCTCTGATCCGGACGCTTCCACCAAGGTCACGGGTAAGGTTAAACGGGTGAGCGCGGTGTATTGCGCGTCAATCACTTCTAACGAGGTGCTGGAGGGGCGTTGCCAGGCGACGGACAGATGATCGTCATCCCGAGCATTAATCTGCACGATTTCAAATGTGTATTCTTGACCTTGCGCCAAGGTGATCGGCTGTGAGCGTTGCATAGAACTCTGCCGTACCGAAGGGCAAGTTCTATCATCATATGGGGTTTCGCTCCAATACCAATCCTGTATGGCCGGATAGTCTGCCGGTGCATCCAAATCACACCCATCAACAACTAGCTTGGTGTATTGGTCATTGGTATAGGCACCCGCAAGATCTTGAAAAATCAGTGTTACAGACTTACCGTCATAATCAGTAAAAAAAGGATCGTCGCAATTACCTGGGCCCGAAAAGGTAAAAGTATTCTGGTTAGCTACAGGAGCCTTCGGAATAACATTGCTAAATTCCTCTGAACTCAGAGGGGGGTTATCATCACAAATATGTGCATCCTCACTCACATTTATCGTGGGGAAAATACTTGCTTTTCCATTTGCACCAAATGGCAAGGTTCCTTGCGTATCATTCGCCATCGTATAATTGATAGTCCAGGAAGTATTTTCATTAATACTGTCCCCGAAACGCGTTATGTCAAACTCGGTTCTCGTAATCTGATCAGCACCATAGTTATCCGTTTTGGTTGTAATGACATAATTTCCATATTTTTCATCCCCATCAACCCAAGCGATTTTTTGTTGTTCACCTTCGGCATTTTGCAGATACAAGGCTGAATCACCATCCGATGCTATCGCAAACTGATACTCACCATTTTCCGGGGCAATGAGTGTCAACACAATACGCCGACCCACGTCAGTTACAGCATCCACTGCTGGTATTTCCAGTGTGGAAGTCAAGATCTCCGTTCTATCTGGCATACCATTTTGCAACCTGTCCGACTGCATAAAGGTTTCAAGAGACTCTGTGCCAATGCCCTCAAATATTTCGACCGAAAAGCCACCGTCTATTGTTGCAGGAGATAACCAGGCCAACGGAATGGTAGTCGCTGTTGATTGATCATCTTCTGATGTTGCTTGATATTGATATTGCACTGCTACAGCACCGCCAGCACCGGATTCGGGTGCGACATATAATGCTTCTATGTAATATCGGGTGTCAGTCTTAAGCTCAATAGGTGCTGAAGCATTCACCAAACCTGTATCTTCAGAACGTGGCGCGATGAGGCTTTTGTTCTGACTAAAATCATCCACGGCATTCAACCAAAGCTCTACCGCTTGTCCTGCTGGCGCGTTAAAGCTGAAGATATACAGGCCATTTGCATTTACTGTGATGTAACCACGTTGGCGCACGATCTGGTTGGCCGGGATATCGGATAAACTGAATGGATCTGTCTCTGTATTAATACGCGCCTTGTAAGGCTGGCTGGGCAATACTATCGGGGTATAGTCAGCACCCGCCGCTTCGTCCGAGGCGGCTTCAGTATCTGCGCCTGATGCGGTTGGTGTTTTATCAATCAACTCATACAACAAACCTTGCTGCGTTACTGTCGCGTCAACCGAGTTAACAGCACCCACCGGCGATAATACGATTTCTTTTAAACGACTATCCGTTTGTTGTACATGCAAATTACCGTTTGCACCTATCCCAAGGATTTCGATATCCGGCAATAAATGCGCGATATCACCTTTTGATGGCGCATCCGGCAAATGTTGACTGATTAAAATCGTGGCTTTTTCATCATCTTGTACCGCGATTACAGCTTCATTCATTTCACCGGCAACAACAATATTATCAAGTGGTGTACCAGCAGTGGTTTGCACCGAGTCAATTGTCGCTGAAAGCACTCGCTGACCATCCACCACATTATTATCAGGGACTGGAACCGTCATCTGCGCCGTTTGTTGCCAGGCTGGGATCGCCGTTTGATAGGTATCAGATGCGCCATTGAAGGTTGCTGTCACCTGGGCTGTCACGGCTATCGGTAAAGGTTGACTCAATACAATATTGAATGCCGGATCATTTAAACCACCTTCTTCATAGTCGGCAACCGTCGCTTGTATGCCAACAGTGATGATGCGATCTTGTATAAATGGTATGTCGGCTTCTTTTATTTTTAAGCGTGATGCCTCTTTATTGGGAGTCAAAGTCTTATTGCGATTGTTACCATAGTTGGGATCAGTACTACTGGCAATTACTGATACCGTATCTGACCAATCCGCTGCCGCCAAAGCCACTGATTGATATAAATACCAGTTGTCCGGGCCAAAACTATACGCTTTACCCGCAATCGTCACGGTAACCGCCGCAGCTGGCTGACTACCCAATTTTACCCAGAAAGCCAATCCACCCTGAGCATCTGTTAATAAAGGGTTCGCCGAGTTTTGTGCATCGGTGACTATTTCACCATTAATGTTATCAATCAGTACGATTTCAGGCTTAAATTCCCCGCTATCGTAGACGGTTAAGTCAGCTGTATTGTCATTCGCATCACTCGTGACGGTATAAAATTGATAAACACCATCCGGTGCATTGTTTAATACAGCACAATAGGCCTGGTTATCATCATTACAAAGGTTTTCCGGATCATAACTCGGATCGTTCGGAAAGCTGGTTAATGATAAGGTGAATGTTTGGGCTGCCTCCTGAATCGCATCGGGTAAGGCTGAAAAATAAATCCGCGCCGCGCCCGGTGGTAACGATTGTTGTTGTTTTGTATCTGCATCCGTTACCGGAATGACCACTGCATTAAACACTTGAGCACCCTCCAGGTGGAGCAGCTCACCCGCAATATCCGCATATTTCGTGTTGTTATAATTGAGCTGATTACTTAATACATCAGCCGGTTTATCCACGATGCTATAGTGCACCGGCAAACCAGCTGCCAGTGCATTATTGAACAGTTCGCCGGTAATCTGTGTCGAATGTTTGTCAGTATTCGTTGCCCAATCGCCCGGTAATCCGCTATCTTTAGCATCACGGAAAAAACCGACTGGACGCTTGGCCTGCACCGTGACATAACCCAAGCCTTTTAGCGCATCGACATCAATTTTAGTCGCACGATCACCTGTTACACAATCGCTTGCAGGATCAGCCACGGCAGCTTCTAACGCATCCGCGACATCACAGATGGCATATCGATTAGAAGCTGTGTCAGAGAGCAGTTCAACTTGGTAATTCGCGTCTTCAATAACAATGGTCTGTGATGTATTCTGGTCTGCCAGCTGGTATCCAGGCCCAGACAGTAACGAAATAGTAAAGCTTTCATTACCTTCCAACTGCTTATCAAGATAAGTCTGAATACCGCTATAGGCTCCTAACGCATTCGTTGCGCCTGCGTTCGGCAAACTCACATAATAATTATCCGACTGACCTGCCGGTAACATCAGCTTCATCAGGTTCGAGCCATTCCAGGCAAAATCTTTGCTTTGATCCTTAGTGATATCGCCAGTGCCCGGTTCTGCCAAAGCATTTAAATCCGATAAATATAGATAGACCGGCACATCCGCACCACTTGGTAGCGAACCACTGACGTTGATGACCAAATTAGCCCGTTCACCTTCAATAAAACGGTTATTGGGTTTCCCATCAAGATCGACCACAGACAAACTAAGTGTTGGGTAACCATTGTTCCCGTAATCGGTAATATCATTACCTTTTTGCTCACTACTCTCAGCATCGTCACTCTTTGACACGAACAATGCATCACCTTGTGTACTGGCCGAATTCCCACTAAACTGGGCATTATTAGCAATTAGCTGGCCGCCTGCTACACCTCGGACGAAAATACCGCCGCCAAAACCGACACCATCACTCCCTGTGCCCCCTGCACCAGCACCTCCCCATTTGCTACCTCCTGTTCCAGACGTACCTCCTACCGAGACATAAGTACCTCCGCTACCCCCACTGCCTCCATCAGCCGGTTCACCTTTCAAACTGCCATCTTTATCACCACCACCACCACCGCCACCGCCAGCACCACCGCCAAATCCACCATTACCACCATTGCCGCCTTCTCCAGCGGCATCCTTCCAATTGCCAGAAGCATAGCCACCTGAACCACCACCAGCACCACCACCGCCACTACCAAAACCACCTTGGCCGCCATGTTGTTTATCTTGAGGACCACAAACACGACGACTGGTAGAAACACAATCTCCACCTGCGCCTGCGCTACCGGAAATAGCATCCCCTGGTGCATAGCGCTGACCATCATTCAGGCGCCCGCCTTTCCCGCCAGAGTATCCAGGCCTAGACTCTCCATTGTAGGTTGCAACCGAATTACCATCACCTGCGTGCCCGCTAGATACTCCTTTATCGGCATGACTATTTTGCACCGTCACACGATCCAAAACTACCAAGCCGTTGTTGATGAACATGGCACCGCCAGCACCTAAGCCACCACCAGCTCCACCTTTACCTTCACCACCTTGCACTTTCCCATTAATCAGCGTGACGCGTTGTAGAGCAAAAAAACCATCACCTGCGTTATCCACAAACAAATGCTGCGCGTTAGCATTACCGTTAATTTCGGTGTTACCATCTGTTTTACCAACTAACCAAATGGGGTGATCAATATTACTGATTTTATTCAGCGTCTCCGCTAAAGAAAATGAGCCCGTAGCGCGAATATCAATCACGCACCCTTGCGCACATTGTGAGCCACTCTGTGCTGTATCAATAGCAGCATTTAACTCACTCTCACTATTGGAACTCACTACAATCAAACCGGGTAAATCCGTTGGTGAGCTACTCTTTAATACAGGTTCTGAAATACCAGACAATGTTCCTGTTTCTGAAACACGCTCATTAGTTTGCGCAGCACTGGCAGCAAATAATACCAATAAGGCAGCAGCCACACCTGTAGCGACATTTCTAGCGGCAGAGGATAGATTACTATATAGCATATTTTATCTCTTTATTTTCCAATCAACTCACTTATAATCCGGTCATATAAAACCGGTAAAACGCATTTTTATATCGAAGCGCAGATTAGTTTAATTGCCCATATTTCAGGATAGGCAGTTCGCCAAAGGCACCTGTAAAAAATGATATCCGACTAAACTTATTCTCTGATTCTTCAGTCCAATTAATCTCAACTGGTCTTGAGCAAAAATAAAACACTATTTATGCACAGCTTCTATGAAAAAATTTGATAAATTCAAATTTTAAGCTATGGAGCAAGCATAAGACCTTACTGATATTCAGGGAGACGAAAGCTGGGCCTTCACTCTTTTACAGCTCATCATTATCCTGCTCCCCCGCAGCGAGCTGCGGGGAACTTTCAGATTAAACGTCTCTGACAACTTTGTTCATGCACCAGTTACTTGAAGTGCAGACCAGGCTTCACTACTCAGAGATCAGTTATAAACACACAATTATGTTGTTGTCAGATTTATTACTCGCGGAGTAACTGAAATTAACTTGCTGCGTTAACTGTGCTTCATTTTTATTAGTATAGATGTCACTCCATACATTGAAACGCATTAAGTAGGTGCCAGACTCGTTAGCAAGATCCAGCTTCGACTGATACCTGAGTACCATCAGTTGGCAAAACGCAACTGCCGGATCAGTTCCGGCTGGCATCAGATTGTGAAAATGCCGGAATTTAGCAACATTCAGAATATATTCCATATCTGATGATGCTCTTCCACCTGCATCTCTGAACCAGATGCAATTATCATTTCTGTGCACTTCATGATTCTTGTAGTCCAGAATACTACAGGATTCAACGTAGTTTTTGAAATCCTCAAACCCCGGATAGGTCTGATCACTCCATTTTCTTATTACTGCATTACCCATAGTCATTATTTCCTGATAGGATTAAAAATAAATATCAAACTTCGTTCTCCAGAACGAAGATATAAACGAACGGCGCATTTTGCCCGCTCTACTGCATACCCTCCATGTGTAAAAGAGTGTTTACCAAAGAAAGTTTACAACCGTACTGCTGGTTCACGAACACAACAGCGTCAAACCAGGGGGCATTCTCAATGGGCTGAGTGGAAATGATGTCGAGTCATTTTTTGTGCTGACAAGGCGCAATGAGGAGTCATAGTGACTCTATTGCGACGAGTTGCAACACAGTCAGCGCAGAAAAGGGCCGAAATCAAACCATGAAGTTGATTGAGAATGCCCCCTAAAACTCAGAGGCCAGGTGATTTGTACACTGTTCAGCCATAGCGACGTTCAAACTCTGCCATAAAGCTGATCAACGCCTGCACCCCAGCCTCCGGCATCGCATTATATAAACTGGCACGCATCCCACCGACCAGGCGGTGGCCTTTCAGTGCCCGCAGCCCGGCCTGTTCTGCTTCCGCCAGAAACACCTGATCCAGACAGGTATCAGCCAGAGTAAAAGGAATGTTCATCCGCGAGCGACAATTGGTTTTTACGGTATTCTGATAAAAATCACTCCGATCAATCGCCGCATATAGCGCATCAGATTTACGTCGATTGAGGTCTGCCATGACTTGTAATCCACCCTGCGCTTTCAACCAGGCAAACACCAACCCAGCCAGATACCAGGCAAAAGTCGGTGGTGTATTGTACATTGATCCCTGCTCAGCCTGCAGAGCATACTGCAACATCGCTGGCACCTGTTTACCAGCACGTCCCAGCAGGTCATTGCGGATAATAACCAGGGTTAAACCTGCCGGGCCAATATTTTTTTGCGCGCCGGCATAGATGATGCCGAACTGCTCAACCGGCAGCGGACCAGACAGAATGCTGGAAGAAAAATCAGCGACTAACGGGACATCTCCCGTCTGCGGAATATAACCAAATTCCACCCCGTGAATTGTTTCGTTCGGGGTGTAGTGTACATAATCTGCCTGCGGGCTGAACACCACCTGATCTGCTGCAGGTAGCCGTGTAAACTGGCAATCACGCATATCCGCGACCACCTGCACTGGCATGTGTCGCCTGGCCTCTTTAATCGCTTTTTCAGACCAGGCACCGGTCAAATAATAATCTGCACAACCAGCCGGACTACGTAAATTCAATGGTACCATCGCAAACTGGCTGGAAGCACCGCCTTGCAAGAACAGCACAGTGTAATGATTTGGAATGGCCAGCAAATCACGCAGGTCAGCCTCTGCCTGTGCTGCCATCGCCATGAAAGCCGAACCACGGTGGCTGACTTCCATCACCGAGGTGCCACTGGCCTGCCAGTCACACAGCTCGGCCTGCGCCTGGCGCATGACTGGCTCAGGCAGCATCGCCGGACCAGCGCTGAAGTTGTAACATACCATGCTTTATACCGAATCAGATAGTTAACACGACAAATGCATCAGCCTGCGGGACTGACTTGCATCTGCCAGTTCTGCCGCAACGCTTTTTGTGCGTATTGCATTAAAATGCCTTGCCAGAAGCCTGACAGGGCTGGACAAAATCCGTTATCATCCACACATTTTATGCCAATGTTTCCCGTGGCACAAAACATCCCGGAATAATAATCTCATCAGCACGAGGTCTATCATGATGACAATCAGCGACGAAGGCACAAAATTATTACAGTCCATCGAAAAATTAGCTTTAACCCCTTACGACGACCAGACCGGCCAGCCAACCAGTTGCTAGGGGGCGTTCTCAATGAACTGAGTGGAAATGATTTCGAGTCATTTTTTGTGCTGACAAGGCGCAATGAGGAGTAATAGTCATTCTATTGCGACGAGTTGCAACACAGTCAGCGCAGAAAAGGGCCGGAATCAAACCATGAAGTTGATTGAGAACGCCCCTAGGTTAAAGGAGCGACCATAGGTTATGGCCATCTGATCTGCCAGGCCGACTGGCCAATTTATCAGGCAGGTATTACCGAAGAAGCTGCTGATCGCTTATTTCTGGACGATTTAAAACCCTTTATCCGGGCAATCAATACCCGGGTAACGAGTAAGGTGGAACAGCATGAGTTTGACGCGCTGGTTATCCTGACATTCAATATAGGTACCGGAAATTTTGCGTCACCTTCAGTGCTGAAACTGGTGAACGACCCGAACGCACATACAGCGTATCCGGATCTGGAAGCAGCCTGGAAGGCGTGGAACAAATCGCAGGGTAAAGTGAGTAACGGGTTAATCCACCGCCGTGCCGCTGAATGGGATATTTATTGCCGCTGCAGTTACCATACCTGGTAGCAATGCGGCACATTTATACAGAGAACATCAGAATGCACACTGTAGGATTTATCGGCTGGCGCGGCATGGTTGGTTCCGTACTGCTGGAACGCATGCAGGCAGAAAAAGATTTTGATCTGATCAGTGATCCGGTATTTTTCACCACCTCACAAACTGGCCAGCCCGGACCTGATGTCGGGCGTCACGTACCACCTCTGCAGAGCGCAACCGACCTGACGGCACTCAGCCGGATGGACATCATTGTCACCTGCCAGGGTGGTGACTATACCCGACAAATGCATCATGCCCTACGCCAGAACGGCTGGCGCGGCTATTGGATTGATGCCGCCTCAGCGTTGCGCATGCACGCAGACAGCACCATCGTGCTGGATCCGGTCAACCGATCGTTGATTGATCAGGCGCTAGCCGCTGGCAAAAAAGACTTTATCGGCGGCAACTGCACCGTCAGCCTGATGCTGATGGCGCTCGGTGGCTTATTTCAACAGAACCTGGTCGAGTGGGTCAGCGCCATGACCTACCAGGCCGCCTCCGGTGCCGGTGCGCGTAATATGCGCGAACTATTGCATCAGATGGGACAGCTCTATGGCGCTGCTGCAGATTTACTGACAGATCCGGCAGCCGCAGTGCTGGATATTGAGCAACGGGTCACGGCAAAAATGCGGGACGCTGAATTTGCCACTGACCAGTTTGGCGTACCACTGGCCGGCAGTCTGATCCCCTGGATTGATGTCCCACTGGAAAACGGACAGAGTAAAGAAGAATGGAAAGCCGTCAGCGAGGCTAACAAGATACTGGGTCTGGCACCAGAATACATCCCGATTGATGGCACTTGTGTGCGCATCGGTGCACTGCGTTGCCATAGTCAGGCGCTGACAGTTAAATTAAAACAGAATGTTCCGCTGGACGACATCATGTCTATTCTGGATGCCGCCAACCCCTGGTCACAAATCATACCGAATGAACGCACAGCAACTGTACAGCAACTCAGCCCGGCGCAGGTCACCGGCACTCTGAACATTCCGGTTGGTCGCCTGCGTAAAATGAATCTGGGTGAGCAATATCTGAATGCGTTCACGGTCGGCGATCAGCTACTCTGGGGTGCCGCTGAGCCACTCAGACGCATGCTGCGCATCCTGCTGGAAGCCGCCTGACAGTCCACCAGGAACGCCAGTAACATGTCACATGACCAGAATTTCAAAAACCTGTTACTGGACTATCCGCTGGATGCACTGCGTCTATTTGCTGCCGATGAAGCGGGCGACCTGTCCGATCAGGTACAGATAACACCAATCCGCCAGGAGCAGCTTAAATCACGCCTGGGTCATCGCTTCCGTGAGCTGGACTGCCCATTGCGCGTGGACTGGCCGGATGGACGGCGTGAAGCAATCCTGTTCGCACTGGAAGAAGAAACTGAACCACAACGTTTTTCCATCCACCGACTGATCCACTATTGTGTCGATCTGGCCGAGTTATGCAAAACAGATCGCATTGTGCCGGTGGTGATTTTTTTACGCCCCGGCACTTACCCGGAACAATTACAACTGGGCACCCGAAAAAAGACCTATCTGGACTTCAGCTATACTGCCTGTCACTTAGCCAGTTGGGATTACACTGATTATTATGCCAGCGATAACATTGTCGCCCGCCTGAACCTGTTCAATATGGCTTGTGCACAAACACCCAGGCTACAAATATATGATCAGTCATTGCGTGGCTTGTTCACACTGGAACCAGACCCGAAAAAGCGTGAAAAATATGTTGATTTTATCGACATCTATGCAAACTTAAGTGAACAGGAAAGAATCCTATACGAACAGGACTATCTGATGGAGGAACCCCAGATGACTTCATTCAAAGAATGGTTTCGCGCACAAGGCATGGAGCAAGGCCGGGAACAAGGCATGGAGCAAGGCCGGGAACAAGGCATGAGACAAGGCATGAGACAAGGCATGAAACAAGGCATGAAACAAGGCCGACAACAAGGTATCGCCGATATGCTGCTGGGCCAGCTGGCAGTCAAATTTGGCCAGACACCCAGCCAGGCCGTACGCACCCGCGTGGCTCAAGCCGATCCTGATACCTTACGCCGCTGGTCTGAACGTATCCTGTCCGCCCACTCAGTGCAGGAGGTCTTCGCATCCGGCACCCAACACACCACGGCAAACTGAAACAATGCCGATAATCACCCTGCCGGATGGCTCCAGCCGTGCCTTCGCCCAACCCGTCTCTATTGCACAGGTCGCTGCAGATATTGGCCCGGGACTGGCACGCGTTGCGCTGGCAGGCCAGATTGGCGAAACCCTGCTTGATCTATCGCAAGTACTGGATCAGGATACAACACTGACCCTGATCACCCACAAGGATGAAGCCGCACTCCCTCTGATCCGGCACGATGCAGCGCATGTGATGGCACAAGCGGTACAGGAGTTATTTCCAGGCACCCAGGTCACGATCGGCCCGGCGATAGAAGATGGCTTTTATTACGACTTCGCCCGCGACGAGCCGTTTACCCCGGACGACCTGACACTGATGGAAAAGCGGATGCATGAGATCGTGGACCGCGATCTGCCGATTCAGCGTGAGATATGGGACGTCGCACAAGCAAAACAGACCTTTGCTGATCTGGGCGAACACTTCAAAGTAGAACTGATAGAGCAGATACCGGCAGATGAACCTGTGTCAGTTTATCGACAGGGAGATTGGTTTGACTTATGTCGCGGGCCACACCTGCCCAGTACCGGCAAACTACCGAAGGCCTTCAAACTACTGAAATTAGCTGGCAGCTACTGGCGTGGTGATGCCAGGCAACCCATGCTGCAACGGATTTATGGCACTGCCTGGCGCAATAAAAAAGAACTGAAAGCTCATCTGCACCGGTTACAGGAAGCTGAAAAGCGTGATCACCGCAAGCTCGGCAAAGCACTGGACCTGTTCCATACTCAGGAACAGGCACCAGGCATGGTGTTCTGGCACGATAAGGGCTGGCAACTATACTTAGTCGTGCAGGACTATATCCGACGCACACTACGTGAACACGGGTATCAGGAAGTGCATACCCCGCAAGTGATAGATCGCAGCCTGTGGGAACAATCCGGTCACTGGGAAAAATTCGGTGACATGATCTTCACCACCCATTCCGAAAACCGGGACTATGCGATCAAACCGATGAATTGTCCGGCGCATATCCAGATTTTTAATCAGGGGCTGAAGAGCCATCACCAGCTACCACTGCGTCTGGCAGAATTCGGCTCCTGCCACCGCAACGAACCATCCGGCACCCTGCACGGCCTGATGCGCGTACGTAACTTCGTACAGGATGATGCTCACATCTTCTGTACAGAACAGCAGATCCTGCCAGAAGTCCTCGCCTTTATTGATTTACTGTTTTCGGTATATCGTGATTTTGGCTTCGATGACGTCCTGATCAAACTATCCACCCGCCCGGCACAACGCGTCGGTGACGATATCTTATGGGACAAAGCCGAGCAGGCACTGCAACAAGCACTGGAACAGCGCCAGCTGGACTGGGAACTGCAACCTGGCGAAGGCGCTTTTTACGGACCCAAGATAGAATTTTCACTGCGTGACTGCCTGAAGCGTGTCTGGCAGCTTGGCACTATCCAACTGGACTTTTCCATGCCAGCCCGGCTCGGCGCCAGCTATATCGCAGCAGACAACACCAAACAAACCCCGGTAATGTTACACCGTGCCATTCTGGGATCGCTGGAGCGGTTCATCGGCATCCTGATAGAACATTACGCTGGCGCACTACCGACCTGGCTGGCACCGGTGCAGATCGTCGTACTTGCCATTGCTGACCGTCATCATGACTATGTACAACAAGTCACGAGTGAACTCAGAAAACACGATTTTCGAGTCATTCCGGACTTGAGAAACGAAAAAGTCGGCTTTAAAATCCGCGAGCACACACTGTCTCGGGTACCTTATCTCCTGATTGTGGGTGATCGTGAAGTGGACGAGCAATGCATTTCGGTACGCCAGCGTGACGGGACTGACCTTGGCAGCCTGTCATTGCAAGCCCTGTTGGGCCATTTGCAGACAGATATCGCTAATCTGGCACGTCGCCCGGATTAGTCTCTTATATTAGTAGTTGGAGGAACCAGCCTATCGCCAGACAAAATAAACGTAATCGCCTGAATCAGGAGATTACTGCCCCGCAGGTTCGGTTAATTGATCTGGACGGCAGTCAGGTTGGTGTGGTCGACCTGGACGACGCACTGCGCAGAGCGACAACACAAAGCCTGGATCTGGTGGAAATTGTGCCCAATGCAGAGCCCCCCGTCTGCCGGGTGATGGATCATGGCAAATTTCTGTTTGAAAAAAAGAAACAACGTCAGGAAGCACGCAAAAAACAAAAACAGACTCAGTTAAAAGAAATGAAATTTCGCCCTGGTACCGACAGCGGCGACTACCAGATCAAACTACGCAAACTGCAGGAATTTCTGGAAGAAGGCGATAAATGCAAAATTACTATGCGTTTTCGCGGGCGGGAACATGCGCATCGTGACCTGGGCCTGAACATGCTGCGCCAGATAGAACAAGATCTGGAAGCGCTGGGCCAGGTGGAACAACGCCCGATGATGGAAGGTCGCCAGATGATTATGGTATTGGCGCCCCGCAAGAAAAAATGAATACAGAACACCTCTGAAAACTGCCGCACTCGCGACGTTTTGAGAGGCATTCCGAACCGTGGTTGGGCCAATGGCATTGCCCAGGCTGCGTATTTGTTAACCTCAAGGAGTTAAAACATGCCAAAAATGAAAAGCCAGAGCGGCGCTGCGAAACGTTTTCGCACCACTGCTGGCGGGATTAAACGTGCCCAGTCGCATCGACGTCACATCCTGACCAAAAAGTCGACCAAACGCAAACGTCACCTGCGTTCACCTGCCATGCTGCACGCTTCCGATGTCGCAGCAGCACGCCGTCTGCTACCCTACGCCTGATCAGGAGCCCGTCATATGCCAAGAATCAAACGCGGTGTGCAGGCACACGCCCGCCACAAAAAGGTACTGGATCAGGCAAAAGGCTACTACGGTGCCCGCAGCAAAGTGTTCCGGGTCGCGAAGCAGGCAGTCATCAAGGCCGGGCAATATGCCTACCGCGACCGGCGGCAGAAAAAACGCCAGTTTCGTGCTTTATGGATCCAACGGATCAATGCGGCAGCCCGTCTGAATGACTTATCTTATAGTCGCTTCATCCATGGCCTGAGCAAGGCAGGTATTGCGGTTGACCGAAAAATACTGGCAGACATTGCCGTACATGACATGCCAACCTTCAATCAGCTTGCTAACCAGGCGAAAGTAGCTTTAGGACACCTCTGAAAACTGTTGCACTTGCAAATACTTCGTTAAAAAATGCTCATGCACTCTCTTGTACACTGCGCTTTTTCGCCTCGTCTTTGCTTCGCTCACGACGTTTTCAAACGTGCCCTTTAGCAAATCTTCATATCGTATTCCCACGCAATGCGTGGGAATACGAATGACCAGAACACCACCCTATGCCTGACTACGCAGCAGACCTTTATCTGGCATTACCTGAGATTTTTCTGCTCAGTAGCGCCTGCCTGATTCTGATCATCGATGCGTTTTTGCATCGTGGTACGAAAACAACAACTTATCTACTCAGCCTGGCAGCACTGGCCGGCACCTTTTTACTCACTCTGCACGTCAGCACCCCGGATACCCAGCTGTTATTTGCAGACAGTTACATCCGGGATCCCGCCTCAGACCTGATCAAACTCGGCCTGCTCGCTGTCACCTTCCTGGCATTGATTTATGCCAGAGACGATTTATTGGAACAGGACTTACTACGCGGCGAATATTTCACCCTGGTATTGTTTGCGACGCTGGGTATGCTGGTGATTGCCTCGGCCTACAGCTTCCTCACCCTGTATCTGGGCCTGGAACTGCTTGCATTAAGCCTGTACAGCCTAGTGCCATTCAATCGCGATTCCCCCACCGGATCCGAAGCGGGTATCAAATATTTTGTACTCGGCGCACTGGCCTCCGGGATGTTGCTATATGGTATTTCCATGCTGTATGGCGCAACCAGCGCACTCACTTTTGCAGAGGTTGCCGCAGCAATACAAGCCGGGCAGGTTGACCAGACTTTCCTGGTCTTCGGCCTGGTGTTTATCGTCATCGGGGTTGCATTTAAGTTTGGTGCGATACCATTTCATATGTGGGTGCCGGACGTGTATCAGGGAGCACCTACCTCAGTTGTTTTGTTCTTAAGCAGTGCTCCCAAAATTGCGGCGTTCGCCCTGGCGCTACGCTTATTAGCCGACGGACTGCCGGATCTGTCAGCACACTGGCAGAATATGCTGGCGATTCTGGCCGTATTATCCATGGCGCTGGGCAATGTAGTTGCCATCGCCCAGACGAATATCAAGCGCATGTTCGCTTATTCAACCATCGCCCATGTCGGATTCATCTTTTTAGGTCTGCTGGCAGCGAATGAAAAGGGATATGCAGCAGCACTGTTTTACAGCTTAGTGTATGCCCTGACCGCCGTGGGTGGATTCGGTGTGTTGGCTATGCTCAGTCGCCAGGGCCTGAACGCGGAACAGATTGATGACCTGCGCGGACTGCATCAACGCAGCCCGTGGATCGCACTAATGATGCTATTGCTGCTGTTCTCCATGGCTGGCGTACCACCCACTGTGGGCTTTTTTGCTAAATTGTTCGTATTAGAGGCTATCGTCAGCCTGGATCAGATTGGCCTGGCGCTCATTGCGGTATTTTTCTCCATCATCGGAGCCTACTACTATTTACGGGTAATCAAAGTCATGTATTTTGACCAACCCGATACAAAAGCTCAGCCGGTACGCATCACTTTTGGCAGTACAACCGCACTGAGTATCAATGGCCTGTCAGTACTGGCCTTAGGGATATTTCCCGCCAGCCTGTTCGCACTATGCCAGGCGGCCTTCGGCCCTTAAAGTCAAATGATTTCAGGCCTGTTTCAGCCACCCGCTTTATTGGGTGTTGATCTGGGCCCGGCACAGGTTCGTCTGATTCAGTTAGGTTTACGACGGCGACGACGCAGCACACATTATTGTGTTGAAGCCTGCGCCACACAGCCAGTACAAGACCCGACACCCGGCATCAATTATGCAACGGCTGTCAGCCGCGCCTTACGGCAGGCAGTGCAACATGCTGGCACACGGACTCGTCAAGTGGCCGTTGCACTCTCAGCATCAGATGTAGTTAGTAAAACACTGACCCTGCCCGCCATCTCTGCTGATGAAATGGTGCACCGGGTCAGACTGGAAGCGGCCGAACAATTTCCGTTTCCAATGGAAGAAGCTGCGCTGGATTTTGTGACGCTGGGCCCTTCTGCCACATCATTGCATCAGGTGGAAGTGCTGTTGGTAGCAGCACGCCGCGAGGCTGTTGATCAATGTGTCGCTATCGTAGAAGCAGCCGACCTGAACTGCCAACTGGTAGACAGCCTGCCTCTGGTCATGCAACGTGCTTATCAGACATTCTGCCAACCTCAAACAGCAGACGATGTGGCCTATGCACTGCTGGACACCAATCATCATCACTGTCACCTGTTCGTATTTATGGGTGACATACTGACCTACCAGCAAAGCACACCGGCGACTGCTGATCAGATGTTACGCATCGCCTGCGAACAACTGCAAACTCACCTGCATACCGAAACTCCGCTGACCGGACTCTGGCTGGCAGGCCCTTGTGCCGGTAGCATCGCCGAACCACTCTCAACACACCTGAACATTCCCATCGCCTTCGCTAATCCTTTCATCCGGATGACACTACGCTCTGATGTGCCAGTGTTATCCCCTGATCACGAAGCACCCTGCATGCTCACTGCGTGCAGCCTCGCTTTACGTCGCTTCGACCTCCATCATGGTTCGTATTAACCTGTTACCCTGGCGTGAAACACAACAAGCCAGGCGACACCGCCAGTTTCTCCGTCTGTTGCTGGTTGCACTACTCGCCACATCACTCATTCTGGCTACACTATACGGGTACAATGCGTATTCGCTGGCTGCGTATGCCGAACAGAATCACGACCTGGAAAATCATCTGAACGAGCTGGTCACACCGCTACAAACAGCGAATCAACTGACACAACAACAGACAGATTTAGTTGCTTACAAAGACCTGGTTTATCGTTGGCAAATCAATCAGGCACAAAGCATTCGACTGTTCGATGAACTGGTCAACACCCTGCCAGTAACCCTCACACTAGACCGGATGACACAACAGGACGAACAGATCACACTGGAAGGTCATGCCAGTTCAGCACGTGACATCTCGACCTATATCCGACAATTGGCGACCAGCCCCTGGTTACGTGACCCTCAACTTGACATCACAGCACCTGACGCACAGTCCAACACATATCGGTTTCACATTACCGCTCGCCATGTCTTTGTTCCTGCCTTGTCCAGCACACCATGAATGACCCGGATCTGGCCAATACCGGCAGCTGGTCACTGCCGTTGCGCCTGATCGTCATTCTGACAGCTTGCCTGCTACTGACTGGTATTGTTTACATCACTTTATTACAAACCCAACAGCAACAACTTAAGCAAATACAGAGCTCTCATGATCACCTGCGCAGCAGCTTCGAACAACAACGCTTAAAAACAACACGACTACCGCAACAACAAACCCGATATGCTGCGTTACGCCATGCTCTGGATCGACAGGTGCAGCCTGATATGGCACCGGACACCACGGCTGACCTGCTGGTCGCTGTGTCACAAATCGGCCTGAGTACCAACGTTAATTTTGCCACCTTTCAGCCACAAGCCAGCACTACACGCGAACTACACGTCGAAACCCCGATCACCCTCAGTGTCACCGGGCAATATCACAACTTAGCCACCTTTATCAGCACCCTCGTGCAGCACCCGGGCATCATGACCCTGCATGATATGGTGCTGCAACGCACCACTCCGGCCAGCAAAAAAAATCCATTGCTCAGCCTGACCTTCACTTTGAAGGCCCATCACACCACACCCTGGAAAGCGCCCACCACTGGGCAGCCTCAACCTGTCGAGTCCTCACTCCCTGTCGTCTCTCCCATTATTTATGCCGCAGCAGGTCGTCGCAACCCGTTCACCCCACCGCAAAACAAATCTGCTGCTCCTGCAAAAAGGTCATCACCGCATTTGTTGAGCGCATTGCAACAACATGCAGCGGATACACTTCAGATGGTCGGTACCGTCAGCCAGCAACAACAACACTGGGGCTTATTACAAAGCCCGGATGGTCAGATACACCGGGTGAAAATCGGTAGTTATGTTGGCCGGAATCAAGGTCGTGTACAGTCGATTCATCCGGACAGAATCATCGTGCGTGAACATCAGAATGCGGATGGTAAAACACATCAGATCGTTCTGCGCCAGACCACACTACCAACAAACAACACCCGGCCAGTACCATGAACCACTTGCCTGTTCTGGCGACTTTGTCAGATGAGTTGAACACAGCACCCGTCACTATCGCGTTTTACAAATACACACTGGAAACAGTCACTCAGACACTGGCACAACAATTCACAGCTGGCACTGAAGTCAGAGAGCTGCTGTATACGCGGGCCTGCTGCATAGATATGCTGCTGCATCGCCTGTGGGTACAACATATGCCACCGACAGCGACCGCCGCTCTGATCGCCGTCGGTGGCTATGGCCGCGCCGAGCTCCATCCTGCTTCCGATATTGACCTGCTGATCCTGACTGCAGACAATCCGGAATCTTTATCTGACCCTGTCACATCCCTGATTACATTCTTATGGGATATCGGGCTACAGGTCGGACATAGTGTACGCAACCTGACACATTGCCTACAGTTAGCAACAGACGATGTCAGCGTAATGACCAACCTGCTGGAGTCCAGATACCTGTCAGGTCAGGAAGACTTATACACTGCTTTGCAACATGAGCTGAACCAGCCCGACATCTGGCCCAGTGCGGACTTTTTTGTCGCCAAACGTGCTGAGCAACAACAACGTCATGCCCGCCTCGAAGACAGCGCCTGTAACCTGGAACCGGATATCAAACAAAGTCCTGGTGGATTACGTGACATTCAGACCATTGGCTGGATTGCGAAACGCTATTTAGGCACCACACAGCGCCAGGAACTGAAAAAACAGGGCTTACTGAGTGGCACCGAATATCGCCAACTGTGTGCCGGAGAAGATTTTTTATGGCAGGTAAGATATGCCCTGCATCAGCTCACGGGCCGTCAGGAAAACCGCTTATTATTTGAACATCAGCGCGCCCTGGCACAACAATTCGGTTACACCGATAACAATGCAAACCTGGCCGTCGAACAGTTCATGCAACGTTATTACCGGACGGCTATCCGTCTGCAACGGCTGAACGAACTGTTTCTGCAACTGTTTCAGGAACTGATCACACCAGATCAATCAGCACCAGAACAGATTAACGCCCGCTTTCAGGTCAGCAATGGTTATCTGGAAGTGGTCCGCCCTGATATCTTCCGGCAGCAACCACTGGCCATGCTGGAACTGTTTCTGATACTACAACAGCGGCCGGAACTGACCGGCGTCCGTGCGAACACGATTCGTGCCATCCGTACCCACCGGCACCGGGTTGATGCCACACTACGTGCAGATATCCAGGCACACAGCCTGTTTATGGAAATCCTGCGCCAACCTGCCGGCATTACCCATGCGTTACGACGTATGCACCGTTATGGCATCCTGTCCCGTTACATCCCGGCATTTCACCAGGTAACCGGCCTGATGCAGTTTGATTTGTTCCACGTGTATACAGTGGACGAACATACACTGATGGTATTACGTCATATGCGACGTTTTGCCCTGCCAGACCGGCATCCTGAACTGGCTGACTATCACCCGGTCTGGCTGCGTATTGCAAAGCCTGAGCTACTCTATCTGGCTGCCTTGTTTCACGATCTTGGCAAAGGTGGCAGCGGCAATCACTCCACAACCGGTGCTATAAACGCTCACACCTTCTGCCAGCAACACCATCTGTCCGCACAAGACTGTGAACTGGTTGCCTGGCTGGTCAAAAAGCATCTGATGATGTCACACACAGCGCAACATCAAGACATTGATGATGATACGGTGATCCAGGCCTTCGCGGATGAAATCGTCACCCCACAACATCTGCATGCACTTTACCTGCTGACAGTCGCAGACATGCAGGGAACCAACCCGTCACTCTGGACTTCCTGGAAGCAGGCACTGCTGGCACGACTGTACCAACGCACCCATGCGCTGCTGCAACATCACAACACACCAGCAGCACAACAACGCATTCAGACAGTACAACAAGCGGCTCAACAACAACTCAGCGCCCGGACGACATTGCCAGCAGATCAGATTGCAACCTACTGGTCTTTATGCAGTAACGACTATTTTCTGCAAACAACGCCAGAAGCCATCGCCTGGCACACCGCTACCTGTCTGCAACATAGCGGACAACAACAAACCTTCCGGGTACTGGTCCGGCAGGAAGCGTCTCTTGGCTGCACCGAAATCTTCACCTTCGGACCAGATCGGGATGGCTTATTTGTACAAACAGCCGCAACCCTGAACTATCTTGGCCTGAATATACTCAGCGCCCGGATTGAAGCACGTGGTCCCGAACAAACAACCAGCAGCTACTTCGTTCTGACCAAAGCAGGTGAACCAGTACCAGACCATCAGTGCCATCAGATCAGCCAGTATCTGACTGAACAGTTAAATCAGGCGGTATACGCTCCCCACACCAGCACACTTCCTCCATTGCCGCGACGTCTACAACAGTTTGCCTGCGAAACACAGGTGCAACTACAACCCAATGTCAAACATACGGCGACATTATTGGAGCTGATTACTCAAGATCGTCCGGGGCTGCTCGCACATATTGGCGTGCTGTTAGAGGCACGTCAGCTCCGCCTGCACAATGCCCGTATCCTGACAGAAGGCGCCATCGTGCATGACCGCTTCAGAATCACCGATCGCAACGACCGCCCGGTCACCGACCGCAAAATCTTAAAGTCATTAAAAAAATCATTGCTCTACAAATAGCAGCTTGTAAAGGGTATTCTCAATTAACTGAGTGGCAATGATTTCGAGTCATTTTTTGTGCTAACAAGGCGCAATGAAGATTCATAGCGTTCTATTGCGACGAGTTGCAACACCGTCGGCGCAGAAAAGGGCCGGAATCAAGCCATGAAGATGATTGAGAATGCCCCTTAGGGCTGCCATTTTTTCAGTCAATGGGGATTGTAGTGCGACAGCAAGATTGGGGGAAAACGACAGTTTCGTTGGGAAATTGCGTAAAAAGCAGTTTTTTCTCGGTTTTTTTAAAAGCGATTTAAATTCCTGGGAACACGATTTAAAAGCATTTAATTTAATGGATCATTCGCGTAACCCAGCTCAGTCACTAGTTTGCTCGAGCTGCCGCTCAGGGAGCGATGGTGTGGGATGTCACGCCGGTAGGACTCGCTGAAAACCTGTTCGGTCAAAGCGGTCTAGTTGATACTGAACGTGACTTTGGCATCACAATTGCGCATGAATTCTGCAATCAGGTGATATTCTGAATCCTCAGATAGTATCCAGCAAAATCCCTCAAATGGCTTGATGACGTACCGGATGCGCTTTGCATACGGTCTTCACTGTGTCCGAGGGGCTTGCTGCCCTGACACGACTCCGACCGCATGCTCTCACCTGACGCCTACCCGAGACTATCGGGCATCGCTTCGCTCTCCATGGCCGACAGCGAATAACCATAGTTTCAAAAATTGCTTTATAAATCAATTTTCTAGGGAATAAGCGGACCCTCAAAATGAGAAACGGACCTCGACGTCCGATTCTTGACGATAGAATCGGACGCTTACACAATAAACTCTGTAAAATTATCAACACCACATCTTTGCGCAGTTTTTCGCAGAAATCTGGCGTAAGTGTTGGTACTTTAAAGAACATTTTGAGTCAAGGCGGTCTTCCTGGCATAGAAAACCTGTATAAGATCGCAGATGCCGCTGAAATAACCCTGGAATCGCTCCTTGGGATTAAAAATAGCCCGGATTCGTGCCAAAATTGTTCTGACATGGGTCAAAAACAGCTAACAAGGGGTTTGACACCAATTTTGGGGATTAAGGCATCAGCGGGCTCTGGCAGCCTGGTGTCTGAAGCAAATATTATCGGTGACGTTAAAATAGACGGTATCTGGCTCGACCATCACCGACTCAACCAATCCAGCCTAGTTGGCTTCTATGCAAAAGGGCACAGTATGATGCCCAACATATCTGACGGCGCTTTACTACTGGTTGATACCAGCAGTCGAGAGCTGATAACCAGCGACATCTACGTAATCCGGATAAACGAGTATCTTTTTGCCAAACGACTGCATGTTCACCATTCTGATAAAATTGACATCATCAGTGACAATCCTGCATATCCGATCGAAACCATTGAAAACACAGAAGAAAGCGGCCTATTCGTTGTAGGTCAGGTTGTCGGAGTCCTCCAACCACCTCGTTGAAACGCCTTTAACAGCGGCTTAAATACCCATTAAACTAAGCCGCGATTTTTAAATGATAACCAATTGAAAAAAACAGAAAATAACAAATTTAAACGTAACTATTCAGCGTTTGTATCAGTTTCGTGAGCTAAACTGTTGTAGTGTCAGG
>CAWUID010000017.1:0-39036 GCA_963922315.1 uncultured Gammaproteobacteria bacterium | reverse complement strand
CGACAAAAAATACCTCATCTCGTGACACAATGTCCAGAACCGCTGAATAGTTACACGCAGATTAACAGTTTGCAGAGAAGCCTGTTCAATATCGACCAGTAACTCAGCGCTACTACGTTGAACACCAGGACGCACTGTCGCATCAATATTGGCAATACGTGGATCATCTCTGATCAGTCTCAGGCGTTGCTGCAGATCCTGAATGTTAAAGGCAACCTCCGGATCTGTCACATCTGCCAGCCGTTCTGCCACATATTCAGGTTGTAAACGCCCGGCATTGGTCACTTGTGTGTCTGCCAGTTGGCCTTCTATAACTTGTAAACGCAGCACACCATCCACGATGCGTTGTTCCGGAATCACCACACCTGAATTGACATAGCCGCGCTGAATATAGTGCCGGGTGAGCACCTGGCGCAATTGTTCCAGTTCTTCGCTGGTGATCCAGCGGTTTTGATATGGTACAGCCAGAGCAATCAGGTGCCGCCTGGGTATTGCTGTACTGCCAACAATGTCAAACTGTTTCACATAAATCCGGGCCAGACCAGAGACCGTGTCTTCAGACACAGCAGATTGCGCCATCACCGGTGCAAACCATACCGTCAGTAATATCAGCCAATGATTGATCTTTATTAGTTGGTTCATATTATTTTCTTTATTGCCAGCTTCCGATTAACAAAAAAGGTGCCCAGTAGGCAGGATGCCGAAACCGGCTTTGTGCCATCAGCGCCTGCTGTGCCTGTTGTAAGGCTTGCGCTTTGTGCATGCCAGGCTGCCTGAGCCGACGATAAAAATCGCGGATAGTGGCAGAAGTCGCTTCATCATCCACAAACCACAGGGTAGCAATCACACTGCGTACCCCGGCCTTCACCGCGACTCCGGCCAATCCCAGGGCTGCCCGTTCATCGCCCAGCGCTGTCTGGCAGGCACTGAGCGTCAGTAACTCAACCGGCTGATCACGAAAACGCCCGATTTTGATCAGATCAGACAACCGGTTCATATCTAACCGCCCGTCATAAGTCAGCAGGAAGGTATCCTCAGCACTACCGCCGAACACACCATGGGTTGCCATATGCACAATCGGGTAACCCTTTGCAGTAATCGCAGCGGTCAGTTCATCAACCGTCATCTTCTGATTATGCAATACCTGATCAGCCTGGGTAATCTCGCCAATATCGTTCAATTCTGCCGGGACATTCGGCAACGCCGAAAAACCCTGTACGGCATCAGATAAACCACTCAACAGAACATCTGCCTCACTGAGGCCAGCCTGACTGGCATCTGTCATAGAAATACCTGGTACCGTCGCTATTGCATAACGCTCAATCAGAAACTTTTTGCCACTGTGCAATGTGGAAAATGGTATCAGGCGCAGCGCAGCATCCGGCGCAACGACCAGGGTGTCAATGTCATATTGTTGCAACAGGTCATCTATCGGTCGAATCAACCAATCGTGCAGTTCACGTGCCGGGGTGAAAAAGGCTCCGGAACCACGATCCTGTAATCCTACCCGCAGAGCACGAGCCGTATCATTCACGCGACTGGCGGAGACATCTTCTACCACCCGATAATGCAGGCCATCCGGCAAGGTCACCAGTAGCATCAGACGTTCCGGCAGCGGAATCGGGTACAGCAAGGCAGTACGTGTCGGCATCTGTTCCAGTGTCTGGATACCAGCCTGTGCTACCGTGGCACAACGGTCCTGAAAAAAGTCTTCCAGCTCAGCACTTTTCAATGATTCCATCTGGTCCCGGGCAGCCAGTAACAAATCTTTATCTTCAGCTTTACGCCCGCGATTCAGGGTAATTTTTTCTATTAACAGCCCGGCTAGTTCCAGGTATACTGGCCGGATCATCCGGGCGAAGAATGTCCGATCCCGTCGATAGCCGGTAAATAACTGGTTACGAATCGGCTGTAAAGTGGCCACCGACTGCTGGTAGTACTGTATTGCTGCGTCCAGATAGCCCAGCTCAGCCTGGAGCTGTCCCATCTGCCATAACCAACGATATAACAATTCAGCATGCTGACCCTGACGAGCAAAAAAAATGGCCTTGCGTGTCGCACGTAAGGCCGGCTCTATCGCATCAATCCCGGCATAAAAGTCACCCTGTAATCCATAGGCCTGAGTCAGCAGGCGATAAACTTGCTGCTGTTCCGCTACTTGCACTGCCTGCTGCAGGGTACGTTCAATCAAGGGAGACAGATCAGCAGGCCAGTCCAGCATATGTTCCGGTAAGGTCGCCAAGGCCAGCAACAGCCTGAATTGTTGTACCCCGGGTTGATAAGACAACACCTGTTCGGTCAACCCGGGAATTGCTGCCAACGCAGCGGCCCGATCACCAGCCATCAACTGCGCCCGCGCCTGATTGATCTGCATCGTCAGTTGTAATGCACGCACCTCATTGCCGGGAGGCAGGGTTGACAGGGTGCTCAGGCCGGTCTGATACAGATCCTGTGCTTCAGCAAAATGTTGTTCAGCCAGCATCACATTGCTGACTTCGTTCAATACCGAGCTGATCACATATGGATCAGCTGTTGCCTGGGCTGCTGTCACCACCTGTTGCAACAACTCACTGGCCGCATCAGACTGGCCCAGGGCCAGTCTTATATCCATCAGAGCAGCAAGTAACCAGGGATGCTGCGGCTGACTGGATAAAGCGTCTTCGAGAATTGACACAGCCCGGGCATGCAGACCAAGTTTCTTATAGCTTTCCGCTAACTGCATCGCAACATTTGCGTAATTCGGATCTGCAGGCGAGATACCCACCAATGCCTGTTCCAGCGTCCGATCTGCCAGCCCATCATCACTTGCTGCCAGAGCAGCAGTCCCTCGTGATTGCACCGGTGCTGCAGTTGCTGTAACAGCCGCCAGCACCATTAATCCACTCAACCATCGTTTTATCATTGCTATCTCCAGTCAGATTATGACATCCCGATATCCCGGCACACAAATGGCACACGGTTAATTTCCTGCACTTCATGCAGCGTTTCTATCAATAGCTTACAAGCCTTCACACTATGCGGAAATGCTGACAATACGGCGTAAAGCCGTTGTATTGCGCGATCATATTCTTCCAGATAAAGAATACCTTCCGCTAAACTCAGGTGAAATTCCGATTCTTGTGGCTTCAGCCGGATCGCTTCCTGAACTTGTGTCATGCCCGCTGCGTACTCTCCCAATGCAAACAGGGTAAATCCGAGGTTGTTATAGGCATCCGGATAAAACGGATCTAACTGTATTACATCGCGAAACCTGACGATGGCCTGTTCAAACTGCTCCAGATGATACAGCGCAATGCCCCAGTTATTCAATGCACCCACATTTTCCGGCTCAAGCTCCAGCACATGCTGATATTTCTCAACCGCTTCACGCGGACGCCCCAGGTCGTCCAACGTGTAACCCTGAAACATCAATACATTGACATTTTCCGGATCCCGCTGAAAAGCCTGATTAAAAAAACGCAGTGCCTTCGCTTGCTGCGCTTGTTTATACCAGGCCCAGCCTTCAATCAGATCAGCTGTCACCAGAGTTTCCTGAGTCGGGCGAATACCTGCTCGTAAATACAATGCCAGGTCCAATGCATCCTGATAACGCTGCTGACTGACGTAGAAGCGCCCCAATAAAAACGGTTCCAGGTGCTTCAGAACATGTTCAGCAGCTTGTACCATTAAACGGCGCGGATGATCTTTGGTTTCACTCAACACAATTGTCGGTTGACCTGAAATACGGATCGTCAGACGAAAATGCTGCTCATCTTCAGACAGGCTACCAGAAATTTTTGGTGGTGTTGCTCCGACAAAATGCGAGATCAGATCGGTAATCTGACTGAGTAAAATACCAGTTCCCGGCATCTCCAGTTCCAACGCATCCTGCATACCGGGGATTTGCATATATAGTGCTTCTTCGTGATAACGCACCTGTGTACGAATCACTTCCATCTGATCGTTGAGGTGACGTACTACCTCTGCTCCGGTATAACCTTTTTCTTCTAACGCAGGTGGCACGCTGAACGCTTCGAAAACCAGGTCTTTCTCGCTATTAATTTTGACCGCGAGGACCACAACCGCCAGCAATAACAGAATCTTTAATGGGATAAGTGCAATCAGAACATTGATTTTCTGCGCGCCGGAACTCAGCGCCCGACCAATCTGGTACAGATAAATCCTGGCAGATTTTGTGTCACCCGCGTCGTTTGTCATCGTCAGCAACCATCTGCAGATCAACCTGACTCAACAATGCGGCACGATCTGAGCGCACAGAGCGGGTACCTTGTGACAACACATGTATTGCGTCATAAAAATAACCAGCAGCAGCGTACACAGCAGCAGGTTGCGCTGCTGAACTGACTTTTTCCTGTATGTCTGACGATAATGGCTGATAGCTCAAGGAGGCACTCACCATCGAATCAGAAGAACGCTCTTTAGAAGATAAATCAACCAGAGTCGCAACCCATTCGTAGCGCACCCCTGGCTGCAGACGAACATCATGGTCAGCCAGTTTAATCGCTACCCAACCAGCTTGTTTCGGGCCTGGAATCTCAGTCCGTAATAACTGAGTCCACTCCCCTTCCGCTGTTAACGTTAGTCGGACTGGCTGCGGCCAGGGGGAAGAAAAATACACATACAAGGTCGGTGATGGTGTGCTGGATAAGCCAGTGTGGGTTGGTGCAATCGGCACAACATAATCCGGCACCTTCACTTTAGCCGCTATTTGTTGATGTCCTTTTCCCTGCGTCAGTGCTCGTACCAGACCCAGGTTAAGTGCCTTCCTTCCGGAACTGTCACCTCGTGATAAGCCACGAGAAGCCTGACCTTTTGCACCACCAATACGACGCAGATTGTCTGCGGCAGCAGCCGTGGTCGGCGGTTGATACATCAATTGTGGCACAGCAGCAAACAATGTGCTCCAACTGGCCGTTGACAGCAGAAAACCACAAAGCAAAACATGACGTAATAACATAATTATCTCCTTGTATTTTTATCTCACGCCCACAAAAAAAACAGGCCTGTTGCTGATTCAAACCGTCAGAAAACGCTGGTGCCAGCGCAAATGCTCACCGATAAAGGTCGCCACAAAATGGAAGCTATGATCATACCCGGGCTGTAAACGGATGTTCGCCGGAAAACCCTTGCCCCGACATGCTGCTATCAGCTCTTCGGTCAGTAATTCCTGCGGATAAAATTCATCCGCTGTGCCCTGATCCACCAGCATGGGTAACACCGCTGCACCTTGCTGAATCAGACAACAAGCATCATACGGCTGCCAGGCAGCCTCGTTCTCACCCAGATAAGCTGAGAATGCATGATTACCCCAGAAACTACGCATCGGGCGACAGATCGGCGCAAAAGCCGAGACAGAACGAAATTTTTCGGGATTGTTCAACGCTACAACCAAGGCACCATGACCACCCATCGAATGTCCGGCGATAGATTGCCGGTTACTCAGCGGCAATTGTAAAGTCGCCAGTGCTGCTGGCAGCTCATGGGTAATATAGTCGTACATGCGGAAGTGACGTGACCAGGGCACCTGCGTCGCATTTACGTAAAACCCCGCACCCTGCCCCAGATAATAAGCTGCATCGTCCGGCACCTGTTCACCACGCGGGCTGGTATCCGGAATCACCAGCGCAATTCCCAGCTCTGCGGCATATCGCTGCGCACCTGCTTTCACCCGGAAATTTTCATCAGTACAGGTCAGGCCAGATAACCACCACAACACGGGCACCTCACCCTGTGCTGCCTGCGGTGGCAGATACACCGAAAACGACATGGTGCAGTCGCAGACTTCAGAATCATGCTGATACAGCTGCAGAAAACCATCAGATTCCTTGATCTGACCAACCAACTTAATCATCAACTATCCCCTACAACAACACAACTGAACGAATACTTTGTCCTTCATGCATCAGATCGAATGCCCGGTTAATGTCCTCCAGCGGCATGGTATGCGTGACCATCTTATCCAGCTCAATATCACCGGCGAGATACTGATCAACATAGTCAGGCAGCTGCGAGCGCCCTTTCACACCGCCAAAAGCTGAGCCTTTCCAGGTGCGTCCTGTTACTAATTGGAAAGGACGGGTGTGAATTTCCTGACCAGCACCTGCCACGCCGATAATCACCGATACGCCCCAGCCCAGGTGAGTACACTCCAGCGCGGCACGCATTACCTCAACATTACCGATACACTCAAACGAGTAATCGACACCACCATCTGTCAGTTCCACAATCGCTTCCTGAACCGGCACACTGACATCTTGCGGGTTCAGGCAATCCGTTGCCCCCAGATCACGAGCCAGCGCAAACTTCTCCGGATTGACATCGACTGCAATGATCCGCCCGGCTTGCGCCATCACCGCACCTTGGATCACACTCAGACCGATCCCACCCAGACCAAACACAGCCACCGTTGAACCCGGTTCAACCTGAGCGGTATTACGGACTGCACCAATGCCAGTGGTAATACCACAACCCAACAGACACACCTTATCCAGCGCTGCCGCCCGATTCACTTTCGCCAGTGCAATCTCCGGCACAATCGTATATTCCGCAAAGGTTGACGTGCCCATGTAGTGAAACAGCGGTTTCCCGCCGCAGGACAAGCGCCGTGTGCCATCCGGCATGTAGCCTGTCCAGACCGTCTTCGCAATCGACTGACACAAATTCGTCTTATCCGAATGACAATACACGCAATCGCCACATTCCGGAATATACAGCGGAATCACATGATCATCCGGCTGCACCAGGGTCACATCCGGGCCACATTCCACCACCACACCAGCGCCTTCATGGCCCAGCACACAGGGAAATGCACCTTCCGGATCATCCCCGGATAACGTAAATGCATCCGTATGGCACACGCCGGTTGCCGCCAGTTTAACCAGCACCTCACCAGCTCGCGGTGCCGCCAGCTCAACCTGCTCAATCTGCAAGGGTTTATTCGGCTCCCAGGCAACTGCTGCACGCATTTTCATAATTCTGATTCCTCAATAATTGTTGTCTACTGAACACTGGCTGCGGACTGTAACAACAAATCCGGGATTGTTGCAGCAGCGCCCAGATAAGGTGCAATTACGATCCGAACAGCAGGATACATTTCCTGCTTGCCCCGAATTTGTTGCGGAATATCCTCAGTCACATGCCGCCCTGCTGACAAAAAGTACGGCACCACAACCACCTCAGTCGCACCTACCTCAATCGCTTGCTGAATGGCATCCGGAATAGAGGGCTCAGCCATCTCCAGAAAGCCATGCGTCACGAATCCGTAACACTCGCCTGCCTGGCGCGCCACTCGTTGCGCTAACTCACCCACCTCCACGTTCGCTGCTGTACGACGACTACCATGTGCCACTAGCACCAGACTTCGCATACTAATATCCTCCACATATTGCATCACATTCTGCTGCCAGATCCTGCACAGCATCCCACACCTGAGCCACCGTAATCTGTTGCAAACAGGCCAGATGTCCCAACGGACATTCACGTTTGCGACAAGGACTACAATCCAGATCAAGATAAAAAGCTCTGTGACGCTGAGTCAAAGGCGGCGCAAACGCTGGTGAAGTTGAGCCGTACAAGGCTACCACTGGTCGATTCAACGCCGCCGCAACATGCATCAAGCCCGAATCATTGCTCACCACCACCGTCGTAACAGACAACAGTGCCACAGTTTCAGACAGACTCAAACGACCGCTCAGATCCGTACAGGCCGCACTACACTGCTGCTGAATTTCTGTGCAAACCGTCTGATCCTGTACTGAACCGAATAACCAGACAACACCACCCTGACGTTGCCAGCGCAGCGCCAGCGCAGCGTAAGATACGGCAGGCCAGCGTTTCGCCGGTCCATAGGCAGCTCCCGGACACAAAGCCAGAATAGGTACAGACACCGTCAATTGACGTTGCTGCAGTGCTGATTGCACAGCGTCCTCTGTCACTCGTAACCGTGGCGGACTAACCACAGGTGCCTCGGCTATGCCAGCAGACTGCGCAAGTGCCACAAAACGCTGCACCATTTGCGGCAGACGCTGCGTATTCAGATGACGTACATCATTCAACAGCCCCCAACGCGCTTCTCCGAGCCAACCAGTACGTTGCGGAATACGTGCTGCCCAAGGGACCAGCGCCGACTTCCAGGCATTCTGGAGCACAATCGCCTGTGCATACCGGCCACGTAACGACCGACCCAATGCCCAACGCACCCGTAGTCCTAACTGACCATGCCCGAAAGGCGAACAGATACCCCTGCTCACTTCCGGCATATGTGTTAGCAGCGGCAGGCTCCAGGCCGGTGCCAGCACATCAATCTGCACCTGTGACTGACGCTGTCTGAGCGCCTGAAACAAACTGTGTGCCATTACCATATCACCGACCCAGGCCGGGCCAACTACCAGAATCGCCATTCACAAATACCAATTGTGAAAGTGTTGATAAAGTCCAGAAATCTGTAGAAAAAGAAAAAATGTGCCCAAGTTGACGAGCTCATGATGCACTGTTACATTGAACGTACATTTTTACGTACAGACCGATGTTTCAGGAGATTGCTATGAATGCCATAAGCTATACCGCTGCACGTGCTAACCTGGCAAAAACCATGGAAAGAGTGTGCGATGACCACGATCCGATCATAATTACCCGGAAGCGGGAACCGCCTGTAGTTATGATGTCGCTAGATGATTTTCAGGCGATGGAAGAAACTGCTTACCTGCTCCGCTCTCCCGCAAATGCCAGACACTTACTGGAATCAATCGCAGAACTTGAAGCTGGCGGTGGTACTGAACATGAGTTAATCGAATGAAACTCACTTTTTCCAGCCGGGCATGGAATAACTATTTGTACTGGCAGAAAACTGATAAGTCCATACTCAAACGGATCAACACCCTGATAAAAGATATTGAACGCGAACCTTTTACAGGCATTGGCAAACCTGAACCGTTGAGGCATGGTTTATCCGGTTATTGGTCTCGACGCATTAATGATGAACATCGCATTGTATACAAAGTAGCAGACGGCCATATTTTTATTGCGCAACTCAGATACCACTACAGTAATTAGCAGCACCAAACGACTTAGCGCAGAGTATTGGTTATCCGCTGAAATATCAGGTTATCTGTGTACTCATGATGGTAATAAACGTGGTTCTCGATGTACAACCTCATACCCAGAATTTATTTCAAACTCTTTCAAAGCTTCCCAGATTCGTTTGATGTCATGACCGTATTTTTCCGCATGCTCCATGCGATAGCGATGAATTTCAGCAACAATCGGGTCTTGCATCATATTTTTTCTCCTGACTCTTCAGAAGTCAGCAGCAGTCACAACCTTACCATCACCCAGAATTGATTCCGTTTCGCAGTTAGCTGTGCAGAGTGAAAGCAGTTGACACAGCAAAACCTGAACCTGTCTGACAGCACTTGTTCTGCTTAGCATCATGAACAAACCTCAAGTCTGATGTGACATCGTATACCGAGGTGCAAACGCACCCACACCACCCTTTAAAAGCAGCCACAGAGATGATGTCACCACTGTACTAAAAGGGACGTTTCCACTCAGCTAATTAAGAACGCTCCCTAGCTGACAATGGTTTTAGAAAGAGGCTTAGACATTCGGTTTACTACCGGATACTGTGCTTCTTTTTCCTGCAATGCGGCACATATACGACGCAAATCATTGCCATATTTCAGAGCATGAGTTTCCCGATAACGATGTAACTCTTCAATAATGGGGTCTTTTATCATGTGATTGCTCCTAGCTGCTCAGGCGAACAAAGTGTGGGGCAAATAAAAGCAAAACGCTCAACAACTTCCACCACCTGGGCTTTTTTATAAGCATTATTGATATGCTTGAAATTCCATGTTAACAGGTAATCCACGCCTTGAGTTGCAGCAATACCAATATGCAAAGCATCTTCACGCGCTTTTTCAGGCAATGCTTTTGCTATCAATAACGCATCTGCAATATCTACAGCTTGATCCGGAATAGCCAAAATAGCAATACCTTGGATCGCCGATAACCGATGGGCAGCAGCTTGGGGGTCACCAGCTGAAACTTCGTCAATCACCAAGGTGGATATATACAGATCGAATTGACCTCGCAAATTTTCCTACCAATCGTTTGTCACCGCTTGGCGCGCCGACTTTAATAGATTGTTGCTGGGTCGAGCCGTTAGGTAACTGATAATCGACGTTTCAATATAAACGGAGACGTTCATAAAGCTGACTGCATAATGATCTTACTTTCACAGCTAAGCCGGAATTGACCCGTCAATACCCTGATACGATAATGGTAAATCGGTGGTAGCCAGAATATTGATCGAGTTGAACAATTAAACTACTGTGTAATCATTACCTAACTATTTTATCCGGTAGGCTCAAGCATGTTCCATCCGGCACACCCAGATGACTACACCAACAATAAGGCTGCACATGGCCAGACGCACTTTGTCATGTACAACATACTCCAGAGTCGCCCTTCTGTCAGAACGGAACATCATCATCAAAGCCATTATTCGCCATCGGTGGCTGTGGTGCTGATGCGCCACCGGACGGGGCAGCCGGAGCCGCAGCAAAATCAGCACTGCCACCGGCACGGCCGTCCAGCATCTGCATATTGTCTGCAATCACTTCAGTGGTATACCGATCCTGCCCTTGCTGATCCTGCCACTTACGGGTCTGCAGGCGACCTTCGACATAAACTTTACTGCCTTTCTTCAGATACTCGCCCGCAATCTCAGCCAACCGCCGGAACATCACCACCCGGTGCCATTCGGTGCGTTCAACCGGCTCGCCAGTGCTTTTATCTTTCCAGCTTTCAGAGGTGGCAATACTCACATTGCACACAGCCACCCCGCTCGGCATGTACCGGACTTCCGGGTCTTGTCCCAGATTACCGATCAGAATTACTTTATTGATGCCTCTTGCCATAACAAAATCCTATATAATTTGTCCCTGATTCGGATCACGTGCCGAAACACGCATTGATCGCCGAATCATACAGGACTCATTCCCCACAGCATAACCGGAAATACAGGCCATGCTGGATGCTTATCTGCCCATTCTGATCTTTATCGGCCTTGGCCTGTTCGTTGGCATCGCTGCCATCGGTATCGGCTTTGTGCTCTCGCCCAGTGCACCCAATGCTGCCAAAAGCTCAGCCTACGAATGTGGCTTTGCCGCATTTGAAGATGCACGCATGAAATTTGATGTGCGTTATTATCTGGTCGCGATTCTATTCATCATCTTCGATCTGGAGATCGCTTTCCTGTTTCCCTGGGCAGTGGTGCTGGATCAGATTGGTATGACCGGCTTCTGGGCGATGATGATCTTTTTAGGAATCCTGGTGGTCGGCTTTATCTACGAATGGAAGAAAGGGGCACTTGAATGGGAGTGAAGGGCGTTCTGGAACAAGGCTTTATCACTACAACTGCCGATAAACTCATCAACTGGGCGCAAACCGGCTCACTCTGGCCTATGACATTCGGCCTGGCCTGTTGTGCGGTCGAAATGATGCATGCCGCTGCGTCACGGTATGATATGGACCGATTCGGCATCATTTTCCGACCTAGTCCACGCCAGTCAGATGTTATGATCGTCGCCGGTACTCTGGTGAATAAGATGGCACCAGCACTGCGCAAAGTGTACGATCAAATGCCGGAGCCCCGCTGGGTAATTTCCATGGGTTCCTGTGCGAATGGCGGCGGCTATTACCACTACTCCTATTCGGTCGTACGCGGTTGTGACCGGATTGTACCAGTGGATGTGTATGTCCCCGGCTGCCCACCCACAGCCGAAGCGCTACTGTATGGCATCTTGCAATTGCAGAATAAAATCCGCCGTACCAATACAATTGCCCGACCTGCTGCCGACAAAGCCTGACCTATGAGCCGCAAACAACGCCTGGAACAACTCTACACCACGCTTGGCACAGAGCTGGTTGCTTATCCTGACTGCCAGTGTGAACATGCCGATGGTGAGCTGACATTAACGGTCAATCGCAATGATTTGATTACGGTTATGCAGTTGCTGCGGGATCATCCACAGATTACCATGACTCAGTGCATGGATATCTGTGGTGTCGACTATGCCAGCTACGGCGAATCGGAATGGGCTACCCGCACCGCAGCTAACAGCGGATTCGGGCGAGGCGCCACACGCTCCACCCCAGAAGCCGACCCGAGTCAACGCTTTGCGGTCGTATATCACTTGCTATCCATTCAACATAATGTTCGACTGCGGGTGAAATGCTGGCTGGATGCCACTCAGCCCATCGTTGACAGTGTGATCAACATTTGGTCTGCCGCAAACTGGTTTGAACGTGAGGCATTTGACCTGTTCGGCATTCTGTTCAACGGCCACCCAGATCTGCGGCGCATTCTGACTGACTATGGCTTTATCGGTCACCCATTCCGGAAAGACTTCCCACTGATCGGCCAGGTTGAAATGCGCTATGATCCGGAACAACAACGCGTTGTATACGAACCAGTCAGCATTGAACCACGCACTCTGGTACCCCGCGTAATCCGGGATGATGCGCGTTACACAGGGAGCGCGAACTGAATGTCCGAAATACGCAACTATACGATTAACTTCGGCCCGCAACACCCGGCGGCACATGGCGTCCTACGCCTTGTACTGGAGATGGATGGCGAAGTTATCGAACGCGCTGACCCGCATATCGGGCTGTTACATCGCGGCACCGAAAAACTGGCTGAGAGCAAGCCATACAACCAGTCTATCGGCTACATGGATCGGCTGGATTATGTGTCGATGATGTGTAACGAACACGGCTATGTCCGTGCGATTGAACAACTGCTCGGCATCGAAGCACCGGCGCGGGCGCAATATATCCGCACTCTGTTTGACGAAATCACCCGTATCCTGAATCATCTGATGTGGCTCGGCACCCATGCCCTGGATGTCGGCGCCATGACCGTGTTCCTGTATTGTTTTCGCGAACGTGAAGATCTGATGGACTGCTATGAAGCAGTCTCTGGTGCGCGGATGCATGCGACCTACTACCGACCCGGCGGCGTGTATCGAGATCTGCCGGAACAGATGCCACAGTTTCAGGCTGGTCGTTTCTGCAGCGAGCAGGAGGCAGCACAACGCAACGCCGCACGGCAAGGCTCGTTGCTGGACTTTATCGAAGACTTTGCCAATCGCTTCCCGAAGCTGGTAGACGAATACGAAACCCTGCTGACTGACAACCGTATCTGGAAACAGCGAACGGTCGGCATCGGCGTCGTTGATCCGGAACGAGCACAACAACTTGGCTTCAGCGGCCCGATGTTACGCGGTTCCGGTATTGCCTGGGATCTGCGCAAAAAGCAACCCTATGCCGCCTATGCAGACGTCGATTTCGACATCCCGATCGGCACCCAGGGTGATTGTTATGATCGTTATCTGGTCCGAATGCAGGAACTAAGAGAGTCCACGCGCATCATACAACAGTGTATTCGATGGTTACGGGCCAACCCAGGCCCGGTGATGATTGAAGATCACAAAATCACTCCACCGAAACGGGCTACCATGAAAAATGATATGGAAGCCCTGATCCACCATTTCAAATTGTTCACCGAAGGCTTCTGTCCACCACCAGGTGAAACCTATGCTGCCGTAGAGGCACCGAAGGGCGAATTTGGCGTCTATCTGATCTCAGACGGTGCCAACAAACCATACCGGGTCAAAGTACGAGCTCCTGGTTTTGCCCACTTGGCTGCTATGGACGAAATGGCAAAAGGACACATGTTATCCGATGTGGTCGCCATCATCGGCACCATGGACGTCGTATTCGGCGAAATTGATCGTTAATTGAAAGAGCTGAGAATTCATGAGTTTGCGCAACGCGCCGATGCAGACCCCGGTGCCACACCCGGATAAAACGACTTTATTCAGCCCGGACATCCGCACTGCCATTGACCAATGGGTTGCAAAATATCCATCAGAATGGAAACAATCAGCTTGCATGGCCGCACTGATGATCGTGCAGGAAGACAATGGTGGTCACCTGACTACCGAGCTGATGGATCGGGTTGCAGATTACCTGGACATGCCGCCGATCGCGGTATACGAAGTCGGCAGCTTTTATTCAATGTACGAACACAAACCGGTCGGTAAGCATAAGATTTGCCTGTGTACTAACATATCCTGCATGCTGAACGGCTCTGACAACATCTATCAGCACCTGCAACAACGCCTCGGGATCGGTTTTGGAGAAATGACTGAAGATAGTCAGTTCAGTCTGAAAGAAGTGGAATGCCTCGGCGCCTGTTGTGGTGCTCCAATGATGCAGATTGGCGACACCTATTACGAAAATCTGACTCCACAGCGGGTGGATCAGATATTGGATAGCCTGGAGACCACTCATGACGAATGAAGTCTGCTTCCGCACTCTGCGTCAATCGGAACCCTGGACGCTGGCAACCTACCGCGCAGCTGGCGGCTATCAGGCACTGGAACAAATCTTACGCGAGCAAACCCCACAAGAACACATCATAGAACAGGTCAAACAATCCGGATTACGTGGACGCGGCGGTGCCGGATTTCCGACCGGACTGAAATGGGGATTTATCAATCGCACCGCACCTGGCGAAAAATATATCGTCTGTAACTCTGATGAAGGCGAACCTGGCACCTGCAAAGACCGGGACATATTGCGCTATAATCCCCATGCACTGATTGAAGGTATGATCATCGCTGGTTACGCAATCGGTGCCGCTACGGGTTACAACTACATCCGAGGTGAATTTCAAGAACCATACGAGCGTTTTGAAGCCGCACTCGCAGAAGCACGGGCTGCTGGCTATCTGGGCCAGAACCTGCTGGGATCTGATTTCAGCTACGAGTTGCACACTCATCTGGGTGCTGGTGCTTACATCTGCGGCGAAGAAACCGCACTGCTTGAATCACTGGAAGGTAAAAAAGGCCAGCCACGTTTCAAGCCACCCTTCCCGGCAGTATTCGGCCTATACGGCCGCCCGACCGTGATCAACAATACCGAAACTTTAGCCTCCATCCCGGATATTATCCGTCAGGGAGCCGACTGGTTCCGCGAGATCGGTGTCGAAAAAAGCGGTGGCTCAAAGCTGTTTTCCGTCTCAGGTAACGTCAATAAACCAGGCAACTTTGAAGTACCACTCGGCACTCCATTCGCTGAATTGCTTGAAATGGCTGGTGGCGTCCGCGACGGGCGCTCGCTGAAAGCAGTAATTCCGGGTGGTTCATCTGCGCCGATCTTAACCGGCGAAATGATGCTGGACCTGACCATGGATTATGAAAGCATTGCTAATGCCGGTTCCATGCTCGGCTCAGGTGCAGTGATCGTCATAGACGATACCAACTGCATGGTGAAGGTGCTTGATCGTATTTCTTACTTCTACTATGAAGAATCATGTGGGCAATGCACCCCATGCCGCGAAGGTACCGGCTGGATGCACCGGGTTATACACCGGATAGAACATGGCCAAGGCAAGCCAGAGGATCTGGATCTGCTGAATGATGTGGCAAAAAAAATTATGGGCCGTACCATCTGCGCACTCGGCGACGCTGCTGCTCTGCCGGTTGCCAGTTTTGTGCAGCACTTCCACGACGAATTCAGTTACCATATCGAACACAAGCGCTGTATGGTACAAGCCGCCTGAGACACTGAACTGATGTCAGAAGAAAAATGCCTGGAACTGGAAATCGGCTGGTACAAAGTGGTATTTGCGATTCTTGCTGCCATTGATGTCTCATTATTAGGCTGGATCGCACAGAATTATGCTACAACAAACATAACAACCCGAGTGCTTTGTTACACCACGATTTTATCTGCAACAATATCAATCATTTTCATTAACATTCGTGTTTTTAATTGCCTGAAAAACAGAGAGCAATGATGTCCGAAGGTGAAATCTGGCTTATACTGAGTTTAGCCACTTTTATGGCAGGTTGGACATACGTCGCTTATATTGCCATTACACACGATAAAAAAAATAAACGAAAGAAACTGAAAAAAACTTAAGCTCGGAAATCACGCATGTCTGAAACCTGTTTACTTTCAGCTAAGGATATTCCCGCCCACGAACGTCTGATCTTTGCACTGGATGTACCCAGTACAGAAGAAGCCAGACACATGGTAGAAACACTGGGCGATAGTATCAGCTTTTATAAGCTCGGGCTTGAGCTATTCATGGCCGGTGGTTATTTTGAACTGATCGAATGGCTCAACCAACGTGGCAAAAAGGTCTTTGCTGACCTCAAATTCCATGATGTGCCACAGACCGTCGAGTCTGCAGTGTGCCAACTCGCTCAACACGCAGGCGTTACCTTTGCGACTGTACATGCGGCAGACAGCCTGCTGACTGCCGCCTGCAGAGCTAAGCAGCACCTCAACATTCTGGCAGTCACCGTACTGACCAGTCTGGATCAGGGCGACCTGAATGACCTTGGCTTCCAGGCAGACGTCAAACAAATTGTACTATCCCGTGCCCGCCGCGCGCTGGAACTCGGCTGCGATGGCGTGATTTCATCCGGGCTAGAAGCACCCGAGCTCAGACAACAATTGGACGAGCAATTACTTATCATCACACCCGGCATCCGTCCGGTACAGAATACCGATGATCAGAAAAGAACCGTGAATGTCGAACAGGCCTTCCGCAACGGCGCAGACTATATCGTTGTAGGCCGGCCCATCAAAGAACATTACGGCTTTGACACACCTCGCGCTGCTGCACTATCTATCCAACAACGTATTACAACCTTGTTTAACCCATCATAACGAGGTATTTCTCATGACCATACTCGTTTCTGCAAACAACAAAACAATATATAATCAGGAAACATCAGACAATATTCTGACAGAATTCAGAGATATGCTGGATACAGCCGAATCCAGCGGTTTATATCCTTTCTGCATGAATGACATCATACATCGGGCGGAGAAAAAACTGGCAGCATGCAACTGACAATCAGTGATCAAGCACGCCGGGATATAGAAGACATATACACTTATTCATATCAGAAATTCGGACAACAAAAAGCGAGACAATATATACGGCAGATTGAGCAGCGCATTTATCAGATTCGGGATAACCCCAAGCTCAGTAAAAACCTGAATTTCATCAAACAAGACCTCAGATGTATTATCATATTCAGCCACGTAATCTATTACCTGGCAAAACCTGAAGAACTGATTATCCTCCGCGTCTTACATCAAAATCAGGATGCCATACGGCATTTATGGACCACCACCATATCAGGGAATCACTTTGGTGCGTACTGCTCACATAGAACGCAATACCTCAGAAACGCAGATTCAGGTTGAAGTTAATCTGGATGGCAACGGACAAGTGAAACTGGATACAGGTCTGCCATTTCTGGAACACATGCTGGATCAGATCGCACGTCATGGTTTGATTGACCTGACTATTCAGGCAAAAGGTGACCTGCATATAGATGCCCACCATACAGTTGAGGACATCGGCATCACTCTGGGCCAAGCGATTGCTCAAGCAGTCGGCAACAAACAAGGCATCCAGCGTTACGGGCATGCTTATGTGCCATTAGACGAAGCCTTATCACGTGTTGTACTGGATCTGTCCGGTCGCCCGGGACTATGCATGCAGGTTGAATTTGTCCGTGGCCGGATTGGTGATTTCGACGTTGACCTGTTCCACGAATTTTTTCAAGGACTGGTCAACCATGCACAAATCACCCTGCATATCGACAACCTGCGTGGAACCAACGCACATCACCAGGCCGAAACCATCTTCAAGGCGTTTGGCCGGGCATTGCGCCTTGCTATAACAACCGATCCTCGACAAGCAGGACAGATTCCATCGACTAAAGGCTGTTTGTGAGCCAAACCATTGCGATCATAGACTATGGTATGGGGAACTTGCGCTCTGTGCAAAAAGCACTAGAATACGCAGCCCCGAATGATCAGGTGATCGTCACCGCAGACCCAGAGCAGATCAACACTGCAGATCGAGTGGTATTTCCTGGTCAGGGTGCAGCCCGTGACTGTATGGCGGCGATTGAACAACACCAACTGATAGCTGTTATTCTACAGGCAGCCGCAGAAAAACCCTTCCTCGGTATCTGTATGGGATTGCAGGTACTGCTGACATACTCAGCCGAAAATCAGGGCACATCCCTGCTGAACCTGTACCCAGGTCAAGTCAGACGTTTCCAGCCCACTGCACCAGAATTAAAGATCCCCCACATGGGCTGGAATCAGGTCGACATTGTTCAGGATCACCCGTTATGGGCTGGCATTTCGACAGGCAGCCGGTTTTATTTTGTTCACAGTTACTATATACAGCCGGATAATGCGGACCTCATCAGCGCCACTACCGAATACAGCCTGACATTTGCGGCTGCAATCATCACTGGCGCCCTGTTCGCCTGCCAGTTTCATCCCGAAAAAAGCGCGGATACCGGATTACAACTATTACGTAATTTCGTCTCTTGGCGGCCCACAAACTGAGCAGACCCAACTACGATGCTACTGATACCCGCAATTGACCTGAAAGATGGACAATGCGTCCGGTTACGCCAGGGGCGGATGGAAGATGACACCCGGTTTTCAGATGATCCGGTTGCAATGGCAGATCGCTGGGTGGATGCTGGTGCGCGTCGCCTGCACCTGGTAGACCTGAATGGTGCCTTTGCCGGAGAGCCAATCAACCGGACGGTGATCACCGACATCTGTAGTGCCCACCCACAATTACCCATCCAGTTGGGTGGCGGCATTCGAGACGAGAAAACGATAGAAGCCTATCTTAATCTCGGTATTCAGTATTGCATTCTGGGCACCCGCGCTGTTCAGGACCCCGCCTTCGTGGCCCACGCCTGTCGTGCCTTCCCGGGACACATCATTGTCGGATTAGATGCAAAGGATGGACAAGTCGCCATCAACGGCTGGGCGGAAACCACGCCCCACACTGTCACAGAACTGGCACAACAATTTGCCGACATGGGCGTCAATGCGATTATCTACACAGATATCGGGCGGGACGGCATGCTGCAAGGCGTGAATGTGGAAGCAACCGCAGCCCTGGCGCAAGCAACAGACACCCCGATCATTGCCTCTGGCGGGATCACCAACCTGGATGACATTGAAGCCCTATGCACACCGGAACACCAGATTATGGGTGCAATCACCGGACGCGCTATCTACGAAGGCACACTGGATTTCTCAGCCGGACAGCACCTCGCTGATCAGTACCACACTACCCTCTGATGCTGGCAAAACGGATCATACCCTGCCTGGACGTCGATCAGGGGCGCGTGGTGAAAGGGGTGAAGTTTGTCGATATCCGCGATGCAGGCGATCCGGTTGAGATTGCACGACGCTACAATGCGGAGGGTGCAGACGAAATCACCTTTCTGGACATCACCGCCAGTTCAGACCAACGTGAAACACTGGTACCTGTCATAGAACAAGTCGCTGCCGAAGTATTTATCCCTCTCACCGTCGGCGGCGGCATTCGCAGCCTGCAAGACGTAAGACGGATGCTGAATGCCGGTGCAGATAAGGTGGCAATCAATACCGCAGCCATCTTCGAGCCCACCCTGGTACAGCAGGCTGCAGAGCGTTTCGGTTCACAATGCATCGTGGTCGCAATAGATGCAAAGAGAGTGGACGATCACTGGGAAATCTTCACTCATGGTGGGCGTAAGGGCACAGGAATGAATGCGATGACCTGGGCCAGAAAAATGGCAGAATATGGCGCTGGAGAAATCCTGCTGACCAGCATGGATCGGGACGGCACCAAAACCGGCTTTGATAACCAACTCACCCGGCATATTGCAGAAACCGTCCCAGTACCAGTCATCGCCTCTGGTGGGGTCGGTAACCTGCAACATTTAGCAGACGGCATCCGGCAAGGTGGTGCCGATGCGGTACTGGCTGCCTCTATCTTCCACTTCGGAGAATATCGCATCGCCCAAGCGAAACAATTCCTGACAGCGCAAGGCATTCCAGTACGGCTATGAATCAAACCCTGACAAAACTTGCAGATATACTGGAAGATCGAAAACAGGCAGATCCGGCCAGCTCATACGTAGCGGCTTTGTATGCACAAGGGCCAGATGCTATCTTGCAAAAAATTGGTGAAGAAGCAACCGAAGTCGTCATTGCCGGTAAAAACCAACAGGCTGAACAAATTATTTGCGAAACTGCCGATCTATGGTTCCACAGTCTGATATTTCTGGCACAACAAGGATTGCATCCGGATCAGGTATTGACAGAATTATCCCGCCGATCCGGACAGTCCGGCTTAGCTGAAAAAGCGGCCCGAACAACATAACATGGAGAGCAGCGATGGGTGCAAGCGGCATTGGTATCTGGCAACTGGCTATCATACTCGGCATCGTACTGCTGTTATTTGGCAGCAAGCGGCTACGCCATCTCGGCAGCGACCTGGGCAATGCATTAAAGGGATTTAAACAAGCTATGAGCGATCCTGGAGAAAACGCAAAGACCGAAGCAATTGAAACCCGACATGCAACTGAAACCACTGAAAAAAACGCAACCTGATCACAGCGTCCCACCGACCCATACCTGACACCCATGCTGGATATTGGCCTGTTTGAGCTGATTGTTGTTGCCATCATTGCGCTACTCGTTGTCGGACCAGAACGTGTGCCCTACCTGGTACGCTCAGTTATAGGCTGGGTACAGCGGATCAAACGTTTTATCGGCTCAGTACAACAGGATATTGAACGGGATATTCAGGCCGAAGATCTCCGGCAGATGGTTCACCAAACCCGATCGTCCGAAGGCCAGAAAGTTACTGAGACAGTCAAAGACACGCTGGAAACCACGAAAAATACGCTTGATACGATCGAGCACAACACTGGCATCAAACCATAATGTCAGCAAGTGATGGCATATTCAGCGCCTCATTTGTTAGCCACTTGATAGAATTAAGGCGACGCTTATTAAAGATCATCCTACTGATCGGCGCGCTGATGATAGGGTTGCTTCCATTTGCTAATACTCTGTATACCTTTGTTGCAGAGCCTCTGAGCTCGGTGTTGCCATCGGACACTTCGATGATCGCCACACAAGTAGCATCACCCTTTTTAACGCCGTTTAAGCTCTCGCTGGTGACTGCATTATTTCTAGCGATGCCGTATGTGCTACATCAAATCTGGTCATTTGTTGCACCTGGTCTATATCGCCACGAACAACGCCTGACCCGTCCGATCCTGATCTCCAGCATTGTCCTGTTCTATCTCGGCACTTTATTTGCTTATTTTATTGTCTTTCCGCTGATATTTGCTTTCCTGACCGCAGCAGCGCCAGATGGTGTCGCAGTCATGACAGATATCAGCCATTATCTGGACTTTGTTCTTACCCTATTTTTTGCATTCGGTCTGGCATTTGAAGTGCCGGTTGCCACAGTTCTGCTGGTATTGATAGGTACAACCACAACCCAGACACTCAGACAAAAACGGCCCTATATCATCGTCGGCGCCTTTGTACTCGGCATGTTACTCACACCACCCGACGTTATATCCCAAACTTTGCTGGCAATACCCATCTGGTTATTATTCGAATTGGGTGTGCTGGCCGCTGGTTTCGTACAACAAAGATCGCATACGATCGACCGCACCTCATCTTCTATCAACTGACCGCAGGCAAAAGATGCGACCCTGGTTTATTATCTGTATCGGATTGTTATACACCAGTTACAGTGCTGCCCTTACACTGGCTGAAATTAAACAACTTAAAAGTCAATCCACCAACCAGACCACCCAATCCGCACTGGATCAATCCCGGGCAACCACACAAGTTATCTTTAAATCTGCCGGAACAGCAGCACCCCTGCCTATCTCCTCAATTGAGCAGGATTATTCATTACGCGCTGGTCAGGTGCTGCGTCAATTTGGTTACGAAACATTTCGTACCCACACACCCACTGCAACCCTGGATGGCAGCATCAATGAAAATTACCTACTGGGAATCGGTGATGAACTGATCGTTACCCTGCAAGGGAGCGAAAAAAAGACTTTCAGAACTAAAGTAGATCGGGAAGGACGTATTCTGATACCTGGCTACGCCCCGATCCGGGCAGCAAACCGCCCTTTCAACGAGTTCCGGGATGAGCTGAAAAGCCTGATTAAAGACAGTACGATTGGCACTGAAGTCTATATCTCAGTCGGTGCCATCCGTATGATTTCAGTGGTTATTGCTGGTGAAGTCAATCAACCCGGGCGTTATCAACTCACCGCACTGAGCAGTGTCAGCGATGCATTATTTGCGGCCCGAGGCATCCGCAAAACCGGCAGCCTGCGTCACATTCGAATCCAGCGTGGAAATCAAACGCTGTCTTTTGATGCTTATGACACCCTGCTGGGACTTGGCACAACACAAAGCCCGGCATTACAACATGGTGATCAGATCACCGTACCTACAATCGGCAATACCATTGCAATTGCAGGCAGCGTTAAACGCCCGGGCATTTTTGAACTAAAATACAGAAGGCAACGCGGCAACAACCTCAATCGCATCCTGAATTGGGCTGGTGGCCCTCTACGTAGCAAAGGTAACCGCTATCTACGCCAGGCATTAGACAAATCTGGCCAGGAAGTCTATGCCAGTTTACCCAACCCAAACACTGCTACTCTACACGCTGACGACATATTACAAGTACGAGTCGACAACCAGAACAGCCTGGGCAGCATTACATTGTCTGGTAATGTACAAGTCCCTGGCAAACGATCTTCAAGCACCTATCCAACACTTAGCAAACTGTTAGGTAACCCAAAACAAGCCCGTAAAATACTTGGCGAGCGCAGTTACCTACCATTTGCGGTTATCTGGACCGCAGACCCCATGACACAGGCACGCTATTTTCGTGCCATCAATCTGAAATCTGTACTGGACGGAAAACAAGATTACCACTTCAGGGATGCTGATCAGTTTATCGTGTTCAGCCATACCGATATCCAGTTTCCAATGTCGGCTGATGTGCAAAACATATTAGTCGGTGAAAGCCGACATCAGGAGCAGCTTGCTAGTGCTACTGAGACGAGCTCTGGACAACAAAAACTGCAGCAGGGAAGTATAACTGGGCATAAGCAATGCCGCAGCTTACAAACCCTCAAAGACACCTTGTCGGGAGAATCCGGACAACGCTTCGCGAATGCGCTACGAATTGTGGATAACCGGCGCTGGCTCAGCCCGCGCAATTGTCCGACTATCTATGAACAGCAACCTGAATTGTTAGGCTTTGTTCTGGAACATATGGTGATTCTGAACGGAGAGGTACGTCAGCCAGGTATTTATCCGGTAGCGAAAAATGCTTTGCTCAGCGACCTGATCAGCTTCACGGGCGGTGTGACTCATAGCGTAGATCAGGACAATGTCGAGCTAAACCGGGAAATATTCAATTCGGAACGAAGCCAATACCAATTACAAAGACAACAACTTAGTCTGAATACTGCTTTAACGACAGTGATTCAACCCGGCGATAGCTTAAGATTTAACCCTTACATCTCAAACCGCGGACAGGGCGGCGTATTATTAGCCGGTGAATTTAACCACCCAGGTATCTATACCTTGTCTCGTGGCGAAACTCTATCGCAAGTGATTACACGTGCTGGTGGACTGACTCCACAAGCCTATCCGTACGGTGCGGTATTAACCCGGGAACGCCTGAAACGACAGGAAAAAAGTAATTATGCTCGCACAGCGCGTGATTTGCAGGATGCGAGTTTTGCATTGCTCCATCAAAGAAACAGCGACGATAATGCCTCCGCTGTATCTGCGATTGAAGGGCTGGTGAAGGAGCTTAAACAAACACAAGCTGTTGGGCGTATTGTAGTAGAAGCAGATCCTACTATGCTGGCACTACACCCGGAACTGGATACCTTGTTAGAGGCTGGTGACACACTATATATGCCACAGCGTAGCAATATTATCAGCGTGACCGGCGAAGTCCTGAATCCAGGTGCTTCTTCATTCATTAGTGGCCAAAATGCAGATGACTATATTGCTAAAGCAGGCGGGCTACGCCGCTATGCGGATGATGAACGAATATTCGTGATACTTCCAAATGGTGAGGCCCAACCTGTAAGAATGACATACTGGAATTATAATCCAGTTAAAATTCCGCCCGGCAGCACAATTGTTGTACCACGCGACACAATACCATTCAACCTATACAACTTTACCTACGACATCACCAGTATCCTATCTAATTTAGCCGTCTCTGCCGCAGCTATTGCAACGATTAATAACAACTGATGAAAATAAGCCGCTGGCTTAACGGATTCATTCTAAGCCTAAGCATCGGGTCGGCAAGTATCGGCTTCAGTGCAACGACATCTCTCAACCAATGGGGTGAGGTTGGATTATTACAACTACCAACCGCCCGCTTTGCAGAATCTGGTACCCTGTCTTTCGGTATTTCCCATACCAAACATTATCAACATTATTTTACTACCCTGCAGAGCTTTCCCTGGCTGGAATCCAGCCTGAGCTATACACGGCTTGAGCAAGACAAAAGCTGGAATACACGATTCAACACCAAAATCCAACTATATCAGGAATCAACACACTTACCACAGATTGCGCTGGGGATTCGTAGTTTCCACCGATTTGCCGGAGCTGACACTCTCGCCGGAGAATATCTCGTTGCCTCAAAGCAATATTATGACTGGGACTTTACCCTGGGGCTGGGGTGGGGCTATTTTGCTACAGGTAGCAAATTCAAAAATCCGTTACGTATTCTGGGATCACACCTAGATAAGCGTAAACACGACAGTAACGGTGTTATTCGCACAGATGCGTGGTTTCGTGGTGTTCATGCTGCACTATTTGCCGGAGCCAGCTACCAAACAGGAATACCAGGCCTGACCCTGAAGCTAGAACTGGACCCGAATGATCATCGCCACGAATCTAATAAAATTCATCAACCATCTCGTTCACCACTAAACATCGGTCTGACCTATCGACCTGAACCGGGTATCGACCTTTCTATTGGAGTATCCGGCGGAGAAATACTGACAGCTCAGGCAGTTTTGTACACCAATGTTCGCCGGACAAACCCTGTAACAAAAAACATTAAGACGCCTGGTTCTCAATTCAGAAGATCCAGCCAGCATGCATTACAAAATATTATCTCCGACCTGAAACAATCCGGATTCCATACTGATTATGCCCGGATACAACAACAGACCCTGACAGTACAGGGCACACACCCGAATCTGACAACCACACCGCAGGCACTGGGTCATATAGCTCGTATCGCATCTCAATATCTGTCTGAAAAAACAATTCCGAAATTACACTATATTGAGCAACAACAGGGCTTGGCAGCCAGCTCAATCATATTGCCGCGCTGGAATTTTGCGAAAGCAATTGCTCATCGAAGTAGTCCGGAAGAAATCTGGCGGCACACACGCTTGTTACACCCTCCAACCAACCCAATGCCAGCAGAATCTGCTGAGGCCACTTATCCCAACTGCACCGGCACCATAACCCCGGAATTACGCCAACATCTGACCAGCAACAAAGGTTATTATCACCAATTTCAGACCCACCTGTCAGGCCTATGTCGGCTGGCTCCCAACTGGTCTCTGACCGGCAGCTTCGCCCTCAACATTAGCGACAACTTGTCCAAATTACCTCCCGCACAGAACACCCACCTCGCCGCTGTAAGACGAGACAGACAACACTATACAAATCATGGCATTGAAGACCTGTCACTGAACTATCAATGGAAACCGGATACAGATTGGTATGCCAGGGCCAGTATCGGGTTACTGGAAAAGATGTATACCGGCATTAGTACAGAGTTTTTATACCAGCCATATAACCGACCTTGGGCATTCGGCATTGACCTACATCGTGTCAGAAAAAGGGATGTTAGCCAACTAATCGGTCTACAGGACTATCAGACCACAACCGGACACTTGAGCGGTTATTACCATATTGCTGCGCAGGATTTGGATATTAAGCTAAGCGTCGGGCGTTACTTAGCACGAGATATCGGTGCTACACTAGATATTGCTCATCATTTCGCAAATGGTGCTCGAGTTGGTGTCTATGCCACGCTAAGCAGAAAATCTGATATTCGTTACCAAGACAAAGGAATTTATCTCTCGTTGCCACTGACACCTTTACGGACAGGTCACAAACAACCCCATGTCCAACTCAGGTGGCAGTCTCTCACTCATGACCATGGACAGAGCTTACAACATAACCGTAGGTTATATTCTTTAACACGAAATAGTACTGTGGTCGCCGTCACTCGTGACTGGCACACACTACTGGATTAACCACACTCAAACATTCATGCCAACACAACCATCGTCTGCAGCCAACCAAGCACCCCACCCTTATGTACAAGATGATGAAATCAGCCTGCTGGAATTATGGCAAGCAATCTGGCAACGTAAGCTCACGCTATTTATCACCACCCTGATAACGATCACATTAGGGTTTGCCTATGTTTTGTCCGCGACACCAATTTATCAAGCAGAGGCATTATTATCACCGACTACCGCACAAAAAAGCACTGGTCGCTTTGCATCGCTTGCCGATCAATATTCCGGACTGGCCGGACTCGCCGGTATTTCACTACCGACACACAGCAGCCTGAATACTGCTATCGCAACACTGGAGTCTCGTCGTTTTATGCAAGGCTTTATACGAGACAACAGATTGAAACCGTTACTTTTTCCCGGGCAATGGAATGCTAATACAGAGTCATGGAAATCACACCCGAAAACCAATGATAGCTGGTGGAATTCATGGATCCTAACCAAAAATAAAGTTCAGCCTGACACTCTGGAACCAAGATCAGAACAAGCTTACAGGAAATTCAAAAGCGCTTTATCTATCTCTGTCGACAAAAAAACAAGCCTAGTTAACCTGCGCTTTAATTGGTCAGAGCCAGAATTGACGGCAAAATGGGCAAATCAGCTCATCATTCGAATCAACCGGGTATTACGTGAACAGGCTATTAACAAAGCTGAGAATAGCATAGCTTATTTAAACAAACAGTTAAAAACCGCCCGATTAGATGAACTACGGGTACTGTATGCCGAACTGATTCAGGAACAAACAAAGAACATCACCTTGGCTAAAGCCAACGAAGAATATGCATTTGAAGTGCTGGATCCTGCCGTTGCACCTGAGCACCCAGTTAAACCTAAGCGCAGCATGATTTTATTACTCAGCCTGATCGGCGGTTTAATACTCGGCGTTATTATCGCTCTGATCAGAAATGCAGTACAAAACCACCAACAAAAAATGGCCCTTGCCAGCGCACCTCAGCACCTGCCTCAATAGTTATGGCTGCTCCCTTCCGGGCCTGACCAGATTCACTATATCGCATTGCGAAGAACCAACAAGGACCATAGTTGTGCATTATCGCAGATCAAGGCTTATATAAACAAGTCACAGAGCAAATTATTTGCAATCTGAGTACCCGCTTTCAGAATAATCTCACGCCCACCAGCAGCAGCATAACGCATTTTTATACACAGATCAGGCTGAGGCAGCCAACCTGCTGCTTGTTCAGGCCATTCAACAAACATTAAGGCTGAGTCAACCAACAGGTCGCGCAAACCTAAAGATTCCACTTCATCACCCGAGCCTAAACGGTACAAATCCAGGTGATAACAAACACCGTCAGCCAGAGGATAAGACACAACCAGCGAATAGGTCGGGCTCTTAACAGCACCCACATAACCTTTGCCTTGTAACCAACCGCGCACAAAGGTCGTTTTGCCAACACCCAGCTCACCCTGTAAAAATACAGTCCCGATACAGTCTGAATACCGCCCTAACCGCATTCCCAAGGCAATCATTGCTGCTTCAGAAGTCACTATCTTCGTCACCGTCTGCAAAACTTCCTGCTCACCAAGCATACCAACACCAAATCATTACCGGCAAACACGCAAAAAATTTTTAATCATCTGACCGCCATATTCAGTCGCAAATGACTCAGGATGAAACTGCACACCGAAAATCGGGTGGTCACGATGCTCCAGCGCCATCAACTCAGCACCATTCTGAGCGACAGAGTCTGCATCATCATCCTGACTCGTAAACGCCGTAAGATGAAAACAGTCAGGCACTTGCGCAACAAGATCTGCCAGAATTGAATGATAACGCATCACCCGAACACCCGAAGGCACGCCTTGCAATAAAACACCAGTCTCCCGGATATCCAACCGGCTCACTTTACCGTGCATCGGCAAAGCAGCAACTTTAAGCTGTCCACCAAAGCTATAATAAATTCCCTGAAAACCCAAGCAAACACCTAAGACCGGTAACCCCTGAGTACCAAAACGCAGAATGACTTCCTGATTATGGCCAAAATAACCCGGATCTTCCGGCGAGCCAGGCCCGGGGCCAATTATGACACCAGCAAATGCACCCTGTGCCAGATCAGATAAAAAGTCCTGATCATTGCGCCGCACTGTCAGCACCACGTCAGAATGAATCTGAATCAAGTGCTGCAGGTTGTAGGTGAATGAATCATAGTTGTCAATCAACAAAATGCGGCGCTGCTTTGCCATATTACCGCTCTCCCAGTTCGCGTAATGTCTGGCGCATAGCAGCCAGCTTATGAGTCACCTCACGATACTCCTTTTCCGGCACCGAATCATACACAACACCTGCGGAAGTTTGCGCAAAACAATTCTCACCTGCGCAAAAAAAGCTACGGATCGGCAGACAAAAATCGCAGTCGCCATTAAATGAAAAACGCCCGACAGCACCACCGTAAGGCCCTCTCGGCACCTGTTCATTTTCAGCGATAATTTTAATCGTTTCAATCTTCGGCGCACCGGTTACCACACCTCCGGGAAAAATCGCTGCTAATGCATCAAAAGCTGATTTATCTGCTCGCAAGGTACCTACAACATCAGATACAATGTGCTGCACATGACTGAACTGAATAATATACATCAAATCAGACACCTGAACAGAACCCGGCTGGCATACACGAGCTAAATCATTGCGATGTAGGTCAACCAGCATGTTATGCTCAGCAATTTCCTTCGGGTCACTAAGCAAGTGACGCGCTAAACACATATCTTCGCTCTTATTTTTACCCCTTGTGATAGTACCTGCGGTTGGTGTCGTCAACAAGCGGCCCTGCTTCGCTGAAATCAGAATTTCAGGACTGGCTCCAAATAGCTCCTGTTCACCAAATACCACATAAAACATATAAGGGCTGGGATTAATCTGGCGAAGACGATGGTAAATCGCTAATTTATCGCCGCTAATCTGGTAGTTCGACTTAAAGCCAACCTCAGCCTGGAAAGAAAAACCTCGGTGGATCTTTTCCTTCGTATGATTGACTGCCGTGATAAATTGATCCTGTGACACACTATCACCGATAAAATCAACTTTGGCTAATCGGGTTGGCAACTGATAAGAACTTGCTTCAGCAATCAAACGTTTAACCAAGTTAACACGATCCTGATATAACGAATAATAAAATAAAATTCCTGTTGTCGTATCATATATCAGTCCATCATAATAAAAACCGAGCTTAAACGCACTAAAATCACCATGCTCTGGCAGTTGCAAGCTCGTCTCCAAATAATTCATTGCTTCATGCGAAAAATAGCCGATCAATCCGCCTTGTTGTAGCCGACAAGAGTGTGTGAAACCCGATCTTTGTAAAAAATGGTAGGGATTATCCACAGAAGTGCAAATAAAGCCCGTATTTTTCTGACTAGTGGTTTTTTGCAGAACCTCGGAATCTCCGGACAGTTCTAACACATTACCACGCGCAGCCACCACAAAAGCAGGATCAAAGCCGAGTGTAAAATAACGGTCTTGGTGCCTGGGAAGAGCCAAAGACTCAAAATAATAACAATTGGAATAATGCAATTTCAAAAAAGCAAATAATTGATAACAATCAATATCAAACCCAAGCTGATACTCTATTGCTGTCTCACGAAGCCAACTGATATCTAAATTCCACATAAACTTAAGTCACATATGGTTTAAGTTGGATTATTTTTTAACGAACTCGACTTTTCAATACAGAAAGGGCTTTCACCCTCTTAGAAAAAGAATTTTATCTTTTTAAATCAAAGCACTACCCATGCTAGGCTTAGTATCTCAAAAATCACACCTGATTGTCACCCAGACATAGGCAAATGATATTATATTTTGCCTCTTGACGTAAAGCTGAATTCCTTAGCCAATAGCGCAACTACCCACCACACCTCCCAAACTCAGGCTGAATAAGCTGAAGTGAAAATACTCACTGTTTTCGGCACTCGCCCCGAGGCTATCAAAATGGCGCCTCTGGCGCTGGCGCTGGCAAGTGACAAACGATTCAACGCAAAAGTTTGTGTCACCAGTCAGCACCGTAAAATGCTAAATCAAGTGTTGGATCTGTTTGCAATCCAACCTGACTTTGATCTCAGTGTTATGCGACCTGGTCAAAGCCTGACAGATATTACCTGTGCAATTCTGCAAGGAATGGAAGATGTATTTGATGAATTCAGACCTGATATGGTACTGGTACATGGTGATACGACAACTACCCTTGCAGTAACACTGGCAGCCTACTATCAGCAAATTTCAGTGAGCCATGTTGAAGCCGGTCTACGCACAGGAAATTTGTACTCACCCTGGCCGGAGGAGGCCAATCGGAAAATCACTGGAGCGTTAGCAAAATTACACTTTGCACCCACCGAAACATCCAGGCTCAACCTGCTACATGAAGGCATAGCAGATTCACAGATCATCGTCACTGGCAATACTGTCATTGATGCGTTGCTAAAAGTCGTAAACAAACTGGAAAATGACCCATACCTGCAAGCTAAAATAGCCGATCAGTTTCCCTTCTTATCCTGTCACCGCAGGATAATACTAGTCACAGGCCATCGCCGTGAAAGTTTTGGTAGCGGCTTTGAGCGTATTTGCCAAGCTTTGGCCCACACTGCTGCTGAATTTCCCGATGTTGGTATCGTATATCCTGTGCATCTGAATCCAAAAGTGAAAAAACCTGTCTACCATTTCCTCAACAAAATACCCAACATCTATCTGACAGAACCTCTGGATTATCTGCCTTTTGTGTATCTGATGAGTCGCAGCTACCTGATTCTGACTGACTCAGGTGGTGTGCAGGAAGAAGCACCCTCTCTGGGCAAACCAGTATTGGTAATACGTGATACCACTGAACGGCCAGAAGCGGTAAACGCCGGTACCGTCAAACTAGTCGGCACTCGTGTGGATCAGATCGTCAACCAATTAAGTAACCTGCTGACTGATACAGCCGCTTATCAGAAAATGAGTGTTGCTCACAACCCCTGTGGCGATGGGAAAGCTTGTAAACGCATCATTAAATTCCTTGCTCAAAACGCATAAATCTTCGGGTTATTTCAGAACCTTCGTTAACATGCATTTCGAATCTGTCTCTGTCATCGGCTTAGGCTACATTGGTCTGCCCACTGCTGCAGTATTTGCCCGCTCTAACCTCCAGGTCATTGGTGTGGATGTAGACCAGATGGTTGTTGATACCATCAATCGTGGAAAAATTCATATTGTTGAGCCGGATCTGGATCAGGTCGTGCAGGCAGTAGTGGACACCGGACATCTGCGGGTCACGACTCAGCCAGAATCGGCAGATGCCTTTCTGGTTGCGGTACCAACACCGTTTAAAGAAAGCAAAGACGGAACGTCGCACGAGCCGGATTTGCGCTATATTGAATCAGCTGCCAAAGCGATTGCGCCGGTGCTCAAAGCAGGCGATCTGGTAGTGCTGGAATCGACCTCGCCAGTGGGCGCCACAGAACAAATGGCCGAATGGCTGGCTACAGCTCGGCCTGATCTGAGTTTTCCGCAAACGCAAGGAGAAGCTTCTGACATCCGCATTGCTTACTGCCCGGAACGGGTTTTACCCGGGCAGGTATTGCATGAGCTGGTGAACAATGATCGGGTTATCGGTGGCCTAACGCCGAAATGTTCCGCAGCAGCAGCAGCGCTTTATAAGGTATTTATACAAGGCGAGTGCATCATCACTGACGCGCGAACTGCGGAGATGTGCAAGCTCACCGAAAACAGTTTCCGGGATGTCAACATTGCCTTTGCGAATGAGCTGTCGGTGATCTGCGATAAGTTGGATGTAGACGTGTGGGAGCTGATTCAGCTGGCGAATCGCCATCCGCGCGTGAATATTCTGCAACCCGGTCCTGGAGTGGGCGGGCACTGCATTGCCGTCGACCCCTGGTTTATCGTCAGCAAAACACCAGATGAAGCCAAGTTAATCCGCACTGCCCGTGAAGTAAACGATAGTAAACCAGACTGGGTAGTCAATAAGGTCAAACTGGCCATTGCCGATTTTTTGCAGGCCAATCCACATAAAATGGTCCGAGATGTGACAATTGCCTGTTTTGGCCTGGCGTTTAAGGCCGATATTGATGATTTGCGTGAAAGCCCGGCGCTGATGATTGTGGATAAAATCACCACCATGCATTCAGGTGTGGTCTGGGCTGTTGAGCCAAACATTACTGCCTTACCGGCTCAATATTCGGAAGTGTTAGTGCTTAAGTCCGCACAGGAAGCCTGGGCAGGGGCGGATATTCAGGTATTGCTGGTTGATCACCAGTCTTTCAAAACTCATCGTCCGCATGGGTTGGTCGTGGATTGTAAAGGGCTTTGGAGAGAATGTGCCTGATATGACTCTGAAAGATATTCATTTAGGTATTGTGGGCTTAGGTTATGTCGGTCTGCCCCTGGCTGTTGAGTTTGGTCACAGCCGCTCGGTGGTCGGCTTTGATATTAACCAATGCCGTATTGATGAGTTAAGTGGCGGTAACGACACGACTCTGGAAACGACACCGGAAGAACTTGCCGCAGCAAGCTATTTGTCTTATACCACTAATCTGGACAATCTGCGCACCTGCAACTGTTATATCGTTACCGTACCTACACCGATTGATGTGTATAAGCGACCGGACCTGACGCCTTTGCTGAAGGCCAGCGAATCCGTCGGTAAGATACTGAAACCAGGTGATATCGTGATCTACGAGTCCACCGTGTACCCGGGTTGTACCGAAGAGGATTGTGTGCCCGTGTTGGAACGTTATTCCGGCCTTCGGTTTAATCAAGACTTTTTTTGCGGTTATAGTCCAGAGCGTATTAACCCGGGCGATAAGGAACACCGGGTCATTACCATTAAGAAGGTCACTTCCGGTTCTACCCCGGAGGTCGCCAATCTGGTGGATGCACTGTATAACGAGATCATTACGGCAGGGACACACAAGGCCGAAAGTATCCGGGTCGCCGAAGCGGCTAAGGTGATTGAAAATACCCAGCGGGACCTCAATATTGCGCTGATTAATGAGCTCGCACTGATCTTTAATAAGCTGGGTATTGATACGGATGCAGTCTTGCGCGCAGCAGGCAGTAAATGGAATTTTCTGCCGTTTCGCCCCGGACTGGTCGGCGGGCATTGTATTGGCGTGGATCCGTATTATCTGACGCATAAGGCGCAGGCCATCGGATATCAGCCAGAGATTATTCTGGCCGGCCGTCGTCTGAACGACAGCATGGGATCATATATCGTGGCGCAACTGGTGAAAGCGATGTCTCGCAAACGCATACCGGTAGGGGGTGCGCGTGTGCTGGTGATGGGCCTAACCTTTAAAGAGAATTGTCCCGATTTGCGCAATACGCGCGTAGTGGATATTGTTGCCGAACTGGAAGATTTCCAGTGTGCCGTCGATGTGTTTGACCCCTGGGTCAGTGCCGCCGAAGCGCAGGCTGAATACGGTATTGCCCCAATTACCACACCACAAGCTAACAGCTACGAAGCCATCCTGCTGGCGGTGGCGCACGATCAGTTTATTGCAATGGGTGCAACAGCTATCCGTGCACTGGGGCGATCTGACGCGGTTTTGTACGACCTGAAGTCGGTGTTACCGGCGCAGGATACGGATGTGAGGCTGTGATGATGTCGCACTACGACAAGCTACGGCGACAATTGCACACCGAACCCAAACGCTGGCTGGTAACCGGCGTGGCCGGTTTTATCGGTAGTAATCTGCTGGAAACCTTGCTGTGCTTGAATCAGCGTGTGGTCGGGTTGGATAACTTCAGCACCGGCCATCAACACAATCTGGATCAGGTGCAGGCACTGGTCTCGCCGGAGCAATGGGCCAACTTCCACTTTGTGGAAGACGATATTCGCGATCTGGCGACTTGCCAGCGGGTATGCGCCGATGTCGATTTTGTGCTGCACCAGGCAGCGCTTGGTTCAGTCCCACGCAGTGTCGAGAACCCGATTGCCACTAACGCGAACAATATCGACGGTTTTCTGAATATGCTGGTTGCCGCACGTGATGCCCGCGTGCAACGCTTTGTGTATGCCGCCAGCAGCTCGACCTACGGCGACTATGCTGATCTGCCGAAAGTAGAAGATAAGATTGGTAATCCACTGTCACCCTATGCGGTGACTAAACTGGTCAATGAGTTATACGCCGGCGTATTCGCCCGCACCTACGGTTTCAACGCAGTCGGTCTGCGCTATTTCAATATTTTCGGGCGTCGCCAGGATCCAAAAGGTGCTTATGCTGCGGTAATCCCGAAATGGATTGCAGCCATGCTGAACAACGAACCGGTATATATCAATGGTGATGGCGAAACCAGCCGCGATTTTTGTTTTGTCGATAATGCAGTGCAGGCCAACCTGCTGGCAGCAACAACAGATGAAGCAGCCAGTAATCAGGTATATAACGTAGCGGTGAGCGACCGTACCAGCCTGAATCAGTTGTATGCGCTACTGCGCGATAATCTGGCACCACACTGTCCGCACCTGCACAATGCCAGGCCGGTGTACCGCGATTTTCGTGCTGGTGATGTCCGCCATTCTCTGGCCGATATCCGCAAAGCCACACAATTGCTCGGCTATCAGCCAAGCCACCATATTCACGAAGGACTGGCCGTCTCCATGGACTGGTACCGACAACCACCACACATTACCGGTCATGCGGCCTGACCAACCCTTATCCAAACACCTGATGACATCTTTCACCTCAATTACTGATCGCAAAATTCGTATCGCTGTGGTCGGCTGTGGTCGCATTTCCAGCAATCATTTCGCCGCGATCACACAACACAGCGCATCAATGGAACTAGCAGCGATCTGCGATGTGGATGTGACCGTACTGGCGGAACACGCTACCCAATATGCTGTACCGACTTACACACAGGTGGAAGCGATGCTGCAACAGGAATCGCTGGATCTAGTCGTCCTATGCACCCCGAGTGGTCTGCACCCGCAACAAACGATACTGGCCGCACGATACCAAGTGCATGTGATGACCGAAAAGCCGATGGCGACCCGCTGGCAGGACGGTCTGCGCATGGTGCAGGCGTGCGATGAAGCGCAGGTACGCTTATTTGTGGTAAAACAAAATCGCCGTAACACCACCCTGCAACTTCTGAAACGCGCCGTCACCGAAAAGCGTTTCGGGCGCATCCATATGGTGCACCTAAACGTATTCTGGACACGCCCACAATCGTATTACGACCAAGGCAACGGCTGGCGCGGCACTTGGGAATTTGACGGCGGCGCCTTTATGAACCAGGCCAGCCACTACGTCGATCTGCTGGACTGGCTGATCGGGCCAGTAGAAAAAGTGCAGGCGATGATGAGCACTACCCGGGACATCGAAGTTGAGGACACCGGTGTGCTGAATGTGCGCTGGCGCAACGGTGCCCTGGGCTCGATGAGCGTGACAATGCTCACTTACCCGAAAAATCTGGAAGGCAGCATCACCATCCTCGGAGAAACTGGCTCAGTACGCATCGGCGGTATGGCCGTCAACGACATCCAGCACTGGCAATTTGCCGACACCCGGGATTACGACCAACAGATTCAGACTGCCAACTACGAAACCACTTCCGTGTACGGCTTTGGCCACCCCCTGTATTACCAGAATGTGATCGATACCTTACGTGGTGAAGCCGAACCGGAAACCGACGGGCGCGAAGGGCTGAAATCACTGGAACTGTTAATTGCGGCATATCTGTCGGCGCGCGACGGCAAAACTGTCTCCCTGCCACTGGCCTTCTGAAACAATGGATATCGGCATTGTCGGCGGCGGCATCAACGGCTTGTGCTGCGCCTGGCAACTCGCCCAACAAGGCCACCAGGTCCGCGTATACGAACGCGACACCCTGATGCAGGCGACCAGTCGGGCCTCTTCTAAATTATTGCACGGCGGCCTGCGCTATCTGGAAAATGGCGAACTTCGCCTGGTACGCGAAGCGCTGCGCGAACGCGACGGCTGGTTACAAAGAATGCCCGAGCTGGCAAAACCGCTGCGCCTGATCCTGCCGATATATCGACAGGCACGACGCCCGCGCTGGATGATCGCTCTGGGCTTATGGGCCTATGATCGTCTGGCCGGTCACAGCCCTCTGCCACAAAGTGAGCGCCTCAGTACCCAGGCCGTATTGGAACGCAGCCCACATCTGAATGCGCAGGGCCTGCAAGGCGGCTATGCCTTTTCCGACGGACAAATGGACGACCAGGCCCTTGGGCTGTGGATAGCTTCACAAGCACAGGCACGGGGTGTACAAATTACCGAACATACCGACATCGCTACAGTCCGTACCACCGGACGTATCACAACCGCCAGCGGCACCACCCATCAGCACGACCGGATACTCAATGTGGCCGGTCCCTGGGCCCAGCAACTACTGCAACGTAGCGAACTGTCGTCACCCTATCGACTGGATCTGGTACGCGGTAGCCATCTGATTCTGGCCCAGGCCTGCCCACAAGCCTTTTTATTAGAAGTGCCCGGTGAACGCCGCATCTTTTTCGTCCTACCCTGGCAGGGCAACACCTTGATCGGTACCACCGAAATACGCCAGACCTTGAACGAACCAGTCATCTGTAGCGCACACGAACAACACTACCTGTTACAAGCCTGGCAACACTACTTTCCCGGCATACCAGCCGACATTATCGATACCTTCTCCGGCCTGCGGCCCCTGCTATACAGCGCCAGAGACCCGAATAAAGCGACCCGTGAATATGCCATCCACCGCGATGGCCAACTGATCAGCGTACTGGGTGGCAAATGGACCACCGCCCTAGCCCTGGCACGAAAAGTGACACACACGATACACTGATGCCCGACACTACCATTCACCCCACCGCCATCATCGACACAGGCGCCCAAATCGGCACCGGCAGCCGCATCTGGCACTGGGTACACATCTGTGGCCAGGCCCGCATCGGCCAACATTGCTCTCTGGGTCAGAATGTCTTTATCGGCAACCAGGTGCGTATCGGTAACCACTGCAAAATCCAGAACAACGTTTCCGTATACGACCAGGTCACTCTGGAAGACGGCGTCTTCTGCGGCCCGAGCATGGTATTTACCAATGTCTACAACCCGCGTGCGCAAATCGAACGCAAACAAGAATACCGCCACACCCTGGTAAAACGCGGCGGCACCCTCGGCGCCAACAGCACTATCATCTGTGGCGTTACCCTCGGCGAATACGCCTTTATCGGTGCGGGCGCCGTTGTTAGTAAAGACGTCAAACCCTATGCCCTGATGGTCGGTGTACCCGCGAAACAGATCGGCTGGATGAGCGAACATGGTGAACAAATCCCGCTACCACTCAGCGGCAGCGGTGAATACACCTGCCCGCACAGCGGACAACGCTACCGACTAACTGGCCAACACATGGAATATCTGCGCCCGTGAACATCCCGTTTATCGACCTGAAAACCCAGTACACAGCACTCAAGCCGCAGATCCAGACGCGTATCAACACCGTCCTGGAACATGGGCAATACATCCTCGGACCAGAAGTTCAGGAACTGGAGCAGCGCCTGGCCGAGTACACCGGTGCACAGCACTGCGTTACCGTCGCCAGCGGTACCGAAGCGCTACTGATCAGTTTGATGGCACTGGGCATTCAAGCGGGTGACGAAGTGATCACCACACCCTTTACCTTCGTCGCCACCGCCGAAGTCATCGTCCTGCTCGGCGCAACTCCCGTCTTCGTCGACGTCGAACCTGACACCGGCAACGTCGACGCCACTCAGATAGCAGCCGCCATCACCACCAACACCAAAGCCATCATCCCGGTCAGCCTGTACGGCCAACCGGCGGATATGGAAGCCATCAACACTATTGCTGCCAAACATCAGCTGCCGGTCATAGAAGACGCGGCACAAAGCTTCGGCGCAGAATACCAGAGCAACAAAAGCGGCAACCTCAGCACTATCGGCTGTACCAGTTTCTTCCCCAGCAAACCGCTCGGCTGCTATGGCGATGGCGGTGCCCTCTTCACCAATGACGACACTTTGGCCCAGGCCTGCCGCGAAATCCGCGTGCACGGCCAAAGCCGCCGCTACGAACACACCCGCATCGGCGTCGGCGGACGCATGGATACCTTACAATGCGCTATCGTACTGGCGAAACTGGAACGCTTCGACTGGGAAGTCAGACAACGCCAGGCGATTGGGCAACGCTACAATGAGCTACTGGATACCATCGGCATCCAGCACATACAACAAAGGCCGGACCGCACCAGCGTCTATGCCCAATACACCATCCTCGTGAATAACCGCGACTCCATACAAGCCTCTTTACAACAGGCACACATCCCCACCGCCATACACTACCCGAAGCCACTCAACCAACAACCTGCTTACCGAGACATAGGCCACCAAAACCCCACACCTGTTGCAGCAGCCATGGCAAAACGCACGCTATCATTGCCGATGTCACCAGATCTGGACACTAAAAAACAAAATATTATCGCTTCAAGTCTGGACAAAACAAAAATCATTGCCGCAACCACTTTTTAAATCACCTCCATCATGTCTAACGCAGACTTTCTACACAAGAAGTCCAACACCACACTAACTCTCTCTTGCTTAAACTCCAGCAAGTAAGATTTACTTGGAGGCGTTCTCAATCAGTTGAGTGTCTCTCACATCACTGATGGTATGCTGTCAATTTTTTCTGGAAAACAGATGGCTCGAACCATTTTAAGAGATGATCAGTGGGATCGCATCAAGGGTCTATTACCCGG
>CAWUID010000016.1:0-43444 GCA_963922315.1 uncultured Gammaproteobacteria bacterium | reverse complement strand
GTCCTCATAATATATTTTGGCAGGCTTAATATTAGATCGTAAACAGGTTCTTAGATTTTTGAGGTCGTTTCCAATCCGGCAGTGTCTGTTTCTGTCCCCGGGTTAGCGTAAGCGCACCCGCTGGCGCGCTGTGGCTTAACACTGAACCAGCACCAATCGTCGCGCCCTGGCCGATGTTAATCGGAGCGATTAATGAACTGTTAGAACCGACAAAAACATTATCACCAATCACTGTTTTGTGTTTATTCACACCATCATAATTACAAGTGATTGTGCCCGCACCCAGATTCACGTTCTGACCGATCTCACTGTCTCCGACATAAGCCAGGTGATTCAGCTTGCTACCCTGGCCAATCTGAGATTTTTTGATTTCAACAAAATTGCCCACACGAGTCGACTGCGCCAATTGGGTTCCCGGACGAATCCTAGCAAACGGTCCGACCTGACTGTTCTGACCGATGACCGCTTCTTCGAGGACACAATGCTCTGCAATCTGTGTATCACTGGCTATCCGGACATTCCGCAGCACAGTATTCGCACCAATCTGGACTCGATCTCCCAGGATCACTTCCCCTTCGCAGATCACGTTCGGAGCAATCATACAGTCCTGACCATGCAATAATCGGCCAGACAGATCAAACCGGTCAGGATCCTGCAAGGTGACGCCTTTCATCATCAGGTCATCTGCCTGCATCCGTTGTTTCGCACGCTCCAGCTGCGCCAGTTGTTTGCGATTGTTTACCCCAGCTGCTTCAATCTCGTGCTGTGGCTGATCTACCTGAATAGACAAGCCTTCCGCAACTGCCATCGCCACAACATCCGTCAAATAATATTCATGCTGATGATTTGTGTTAGACAAATGACTCAGCCAGTCTGACAAACGACTAACCGGCAGCACCATGATACCCGTGTTCACTTCATGGATTTCAAGCTGATCCGGTGTCGCATCCTTATGCTCAACAATCGCCAGTACACGTCTGCCTGATTTATCCCGTTTAATTCGCCCATACCCATGTGGTTCATCCAGCGTCAGGGTTAACAGGCCGAGGCCGTTCTGGCTCTTTTCAAGCAAACGTATCAAGGTATCTGGCTGAATTAACGGTACATCGCCATACAACACCAGAACGCGGTCAATATCTGCGGCTAGTGCCGGTAAGGCGCACTGTACCGCATGGCCTGTTCCCAGTTGTTCTTCCTGTTCCACCCAGATCAGATCCGGATCCTGACAGGCATCCTGCACAATATCACCGGCATGGCCATGCACAATGATGATCTGATCAGGTAGTAAGCCACGCGCTGCCGCTATGACGTGGTGTAATAAAGGCACACCAGCTATTTCATGTAAGACTTTGGGTGTCGCAGAATGCATCCGACTGCCTTCACCAGCCGCTAAGATAACAACAGCAAGCTTCATATCCATATGTGCCAATGCTTTATTTGGTGCTTGTAATAACGTAAAAAAACTACAAAAAAATCGATTTAAATCAGCTATTTAAGCTCGATTTAGCCGATCAGAAAAGGCGGCGCATTCTAGTGGAACAGTCATCCAAACACAACACCTGGAAAATGCTTTCTGATTCAGCCAGATATAGCATTCAGGATAGCCTGACAGGCATGAAATAGCGTAAAATGATGTAAATCTGCGCCTGCACGCACAATAATAGGCGTACACCTTCCTCAAAAAATCAACCATAGCACCACCTCTCCATGACCCAGCATGCAATCCTGGTATTAGCAGATGGCAGTATCTTTCATGGCGAATCAATGGGCGTGGCAGGGCAGACTGTCGGCGAAGTCGTTTTTAATACTGCTTTAACCGGCTACCAGGAAATTCTGACTGACCCTTCTTACGCCCGCCAGATCGTCACCCTCACCTACCCCCATATCGGTAACACCGGTACCAATCCGGAAGATGCTGAATCAGATCAGGTACAAGCCGCTGGTCTGGTCATCCGGGATCTGCCCCGGCTTGCCAGCAATTTCCGTAATACGCAAAGCCTGCAGGATTATCTGGTTGCTCAGCAGATCGTCGCCATTGCAGAAATTGATACCCGCCGCCTGACTCGCATATTGCGCGAGCGAGGGGCGCAGCATGGCTGCATTCTGACCGGCTCACCTGCTGATCCGGCACAAGCTCTGGCAGCAGCACGAAACTTTGCCGGGCTGCAGGGCATGGATCTGGCTCAACAGGTCAGCACTCAACAAAGCTATACCTGGCAGACTGGTAGCTGGCAGTTAGGTAATGGTTATCCCACACTGGATCCGGCACAAGCCGATTACCATGTGGTTGCCTATGATTTCGGCATCAAACGCAATATTCTGCGGATGCTGGCAGATCGTGGTTGCCACCTGACTGTTGTCCCAGCACAAACACCAGCTGAGCAGGTACTGGCCTTACACCCGAATGGCGTGTTTCTTTCCAATGGGCCAGGTGATCCGGCACCCTGCACCTATGCCATTGCAGCCATACAACAGATCGTGGCAACAGGCATCCCTACCTTCGGCATCTGTCTGGGCCATCAACTGCTGGCACTTGCAAGTGGCGCACAAACTGTCAAGATGAAATTTGGTCATCACGGCGCCAACCATCCGGTACAGGAACTGTCTAGCGGGCGCGTGATGATCAGCAGCCAGAATCATGGCTTTGCCGTGGATGAAGCCAGTTTACCTGACTGCCTGACTGCCACCCACAAATCTTTATTTGACGGATCATTGCAGGGCATTCATCGTACCGATCAACCCGCATTTGGCTTTCAGGGGCATCCTGAAGCCAGCCCGGGGCCGCATGATGTCGCACCGGTGTTTGATCATTTTATCGCCCTCATGGACTCTCACAAACACTGACTTTTGCTGCTATGCCAAAACAGACTGATATCCAGCGGGTACTGCTGATCGGCGCTGGTCCGATCGTCATCGGACAAGCCTGCGAATTCGACTATTCCGGTGCCCAGGCCTGTAAAGCACTGCGGGAAGCCGGTTGTTACGTGATCCTGGTCAATTCTAATCCAGCCACGATCATGACCGATCCGGAAATGGCAGATGCGATCTACATAGAGCCAATTACCTGGCGCACAGTAGCCCGTATCATCGAACACGAACAGCCGGATGCCCTGCTGCCCACAATGGGCGGACAGACCGCGCTGAACTGTGCGCTGGATCTGGAACGTCATGGCGTATTGGCAAAACATCAGGTGAAGATGATTGGCGCCACTCGTGAAGCCATAGACAAAGCGGAAGATCGTGATCTGTTCCGGCAAGCGATGCAGAAAATCGGTCTGGACATGCCACGTTCACGCATTGCACATGATTTAGAACAGGCATATGCCGCACAGGTGGAGATCGGTTTTCCGACAATCATTCGCCCCTCTTTCACCATGGGCGGTAGCGGCGGCGGTATTGCCTACAACCTGGAAGAATTTGAGGCCATCTGTCGTCGGGGACTGGATTTATCCCCGACCTCAGAACTGCTGATTGAGGAATCCATTGCCGGCTGGAAAGAATACGAAATGGAAGTGGTGCGGGACTGCAAGGACAACTGCATCATCATCTGCTCGATTGAGAATCTGGATCCGATGGGGGTACATACTGGCGATTCGATCACTGTCGCCCCGGCACAAACCCTGACCGACAAAGAATACCAGATCATGCGCAACGCCTCCCTCGCTGTCCTGCGCGAGATCGGGGTAGATACCGGAGGATCAAACGTCCAGTTTGCGATCAACCCGGAAGATGGTCGCATGATCATCATTGAGATGAACCCGCGTGTTTCGCGCTCATCCGCACTGGCCTCAAAAGCAACCGGTTTCCCGATTGCGAAGGTCGCAGCTAAATTAGCAATCGGTTACACACTGGATGAATTGCAGAACGACATTACTGGCGGGGTGACACCCGCCTCATTCGAGCCATCCATTGACTATGTCGTCACCAAAATTCCGCGCTTTGCATTTGAAAAATTCCCGCAGGCCGACAGTGGGCTGACTACCCAGATGAAGTCTGTCGGTGAAGTGATGGCCATTGGCCGTACTTTCCAGGAATCGTTACATAAAGCGATTCGCGGACTGGAAACCGGCAAATGTGGCTTAGAACCGCTGCTACCGCCTGATCAGGAAAAAGCCACCTTACAACACCTGCTCAGCCATCCCGTTGCAGAACGACTCTGGTACCTGGCAGATGCACTGCGAGCGGGCATGACGGAGACCGAAGTACAGGACGCCACCCGGATTGATCCCTGGTTTGTGGCACAAATCGCCGACCTGGTGCAGGAAGAGCTACAGGTACAACAACAGGGATTGACCGCCCTGGATCAGACGCGGATGCGCCGATTGAAACGCAAAGGGTTTGCCGATCAACGTCTGGCCCAACTACTGGATGTGACTGAGGCAACGGTACGCGAACACCGTCAGCAACTGGGTATCCGACCAGTGTATAAGCGGGTGGATACCTGTGCAGCAGAATTTGCTTCCGGCACTGCCTACCTGTATTCCACTTACGAAGAAAGCTGTGAGTCAGAACCGACGCAACGCGACAAAATCATGGTGCTCGGCGGGGGACCGAACCGGATCGGACAAGGCATAGAATTTGACTATTGCTGTGTGCATGCTGCACTGGCTATGCGCGAAGATGGTTATGAAACCATCATGGTCAATTGTAATCCGGAAACCGTATCAACCGATTACGATACCTCAGACCGGTTGTATTTCGAGCCACTCACCCTGGAAGATGTCCTTGAGATCGTCGACCTGGAGCAGCCGAAAGGAATCATAGTCCATTATGGTGGCCAGACACCACTGAAACTGGCGCAGGATCTGGAAGCAGCAGGTGCGCCAATTATCGGTACTTCACCTGATTCCATTGACCTGGCGGAAGATCGCGAGCGTTTCCAACACCTGGTTGACCAGTTGGGACTGAAACAGCCTCCGAACCGAACCGCCACAAATACCGCAGAAGCGCTGACCCGGGCAGCAGAAATCGGCTTTCCACTAGTCGTGCGTCCATCTTATGTATTGGGCGGACGGGCGATGGAAATTGTGCACGACAATGCCGGACTGGAACGCTATATGCAGCAAGCAGTCACTGTATCTAACCAATCACCGGTACTGCTGGACCGTTTCCTGGATGATGCGATAGAAGTCGATATTGATGCGATCTGCGATGGTGAACAGGTATTAATCGGCCCCATTATGGAGCACATCGAACAGGCTGGGGTACATTCAGGTGATTCGGCCTGCTCGCTGCCGCCATACACCCTGAGCAATGAAGTGCAATGCCAGTTACAGGAACAGGTACGTGCTCTGGCACATGGTCTGAAAGTCGTTGGCCTGATGAATACACAATTTGCGATAAAGGACGATACTATCTACTTGCTGGAGGTGAACCCACGTGCCTCACGCACGGTACCATTTGTTTCCAAAGCCATCGGTATGCCGCTGGCGAAGATTGCAGCACGTTGTATGGCCGGTACATCACTAGCCACGCAACAAGCTACACAAATACCACAAGCTGCACACTATTTCGTCAAAGAGGCCGTCTTCCCGTTTAACAAATTCCCCGGCGTAGACACCATTCTGGGACCAGAAATGAAGTCGACCGGCGAAGTGATGGGTGTTGGTGATACCTTTGGTGAAGCCTTCGCGAAAGCGATGGAAGGCAGTAGTACCCAACTACCCCGTAGCGGTCATGCGTTCATCTCTGTCCGCCGGGCAGACCGGGAACGGATGATTGCGGTCGCTCGTAACCTGAGCAAACTCGGGTTCAGCCTGGCAGCGACCCGCGGCACGGCCCGTATCTTGCAAGCTGCAGATATTCCCTGCACCCAGGTAAACAAAGTCGCTGAGGGTCGGCCACATGTCGTGGATCAGATCAAAAACGGCGAATTCCAGCTAATCATCAATACCACCGAAGGCAAACAAGCCACCGCAGATTCACGTTCCATCCGGGCAACCGCATTGCAACACAAAGTCAGCTATACCACCACTCTGTCAGGTGCTGAAGCGATTGTAATGGCCTTACAACAACCGAATGAACTGCATGTAAACAGCTTGAATCACTTGCACTCCGCAACACAGATAAAATCCTGATGGAAAAACAACCAATCACCGTACAGGGCGCAGAACGACTGCGTCAGGAACTGCATAATCTGAAAACTGTTGAGCGTCCCCGCATCATCCAGGCGATTGCCGAAGCTCGGGCACATGGCGACCTGAAAGAAAATGCCGAGTATCATGCGGCACGTGAACAACAAGGCTTCGTTGAAGGCCGGATCAAAGAAATCGAAGCCAGCCTGTCATATGCACAGATCATTGATGTTACGCAACTGAATGCAGACGGCAAGGTGGTATTCGGCAGTACGGTTGAATTACTTGATCTGGATACAGAAGAAACGGTCCGTTACCAGATTGTTGGCGAACAGGAAGCCGATATCAAACAGGGTCGGCTTTCCATCGCATCACCGATTGCACGCGCACTGATCGGCAAACATACCGAAGATGAAGTCAGCCTGACCGTGCCGGGTGGCAAGCGTGAATTTGAAATTGTTGCCGTACGCTACCTGTGATGCGTATCCTGATCAGTAATGACGACGGCTATATGGCACCGGGACTGCATATCCTTGCCGATGCCCTGCGCCAGATCGCCGAAGTCATCGTGGTTGCACCAGACCGCGATTACAGTGGTGCCAGTCATTCACTCAGTCTGGCTTATCCAATTCGTACCAGGCATCTGGACAATGGCATCATCCGGGTGGAAGGCACCCCGACTGACTGTGTACACCTGGCACTGACCGGTATGATTACAGACAAAATTGATATGGTCGTCAGTGGCATCAATGCCGGTGCCAACATGGGTGATGATGTCTTGTATTCCGGTACCGTTGCTGCTGCCACAGAGGGTCGCTATCTGGGTCTGCCCGCCATCGCCATCTCCATGGCTACTCACAACCCGCAGCACAATGCCACGGCGGCACATATTGCACACAAACTGGTCTGTAAATTACAACAACACAACCCATTCAACAAGACTACGATTCTTAATGTGAATGTGCCGGATATTCCAGTTGCCGAATTGAAGGGATTGCGCAGTACCCGGCTCGGCCACCGACATAAAGCAGAACCTGCTATCCGAACCACTGATCCACGTGGCCGCCCGTTATACTGGATCGGAGCTGCTGGTGCTGCTGCAGATAACGGCGAAGATACAGATTTTGCCGCAGTCGCCGATCATTGTGTTTCCATCACCCCATTGCAAGTAGACCTGACCCAATATGCCGCCCGTCAGACAGTCGCAGACTGGCTGCATAATCCCGCCTGATCCAGCCTCTTCCCACATCAGCATGTCGCTGTCTACCGCTTCTTCTTATTCGCTACAAGGTCGTGGCATGACCTCCGGACGCACCCGCACCCGCCTGATCCAGCGCATCCGGCAACAAGGCGTACAGGATCCAGCTGTTCTGGAACGTATCGGCCAGGTGCCACGCCACTTGTTCGTTGACGAAGCGATGGCCAGTCGGGCCTACGAAAACAGCGCCCTGCCGATCGGCAATAGCCAGACCATTTCCCAACCCTATATTGTCGCCCGCATGACCGAGGCCCTGTTAGCCGCAGGCCCGATCGAACAAGTGCTCGAAATCGGCACCGGATCCGGCTATCAGACCGCAGTCCTGGCGCCTCTGGTAAAGCGTATCTATACCATTGAGCGCATTGGCACCTTATTACGCCAGGCCAGACAAAGATTCCAGCAGCTTCGGCTGAAAAATATACGGACTTATCATGGTGACGGTACGCAAGGCTGGTCCGACTATGCACCGTTTGATGGCATCCTGCTGACTGCGGCCCCGGCAAATGTTCCCACAACTTTATTGACCCAACTACGCACCGGAGGCCGGATGATCCTGCCAGTCGGGCCACCAGAACAACAAACTTTAACCTGCCTGACCCGCACCGAAGAGGGATACGACGAGAAAATCCTGGAACCGGTCCGTTTTGTGCCCATGCTGACCGGCATCAGCCAGTGATGAACAACACAAAAACCGACGGTTCAAAACCTACTTGATTTCAGTTTCAGAACCATCCAGCAATTGCAATAAAGCTGCCTCGTCCAGCACTGCGATTCCTAACTGACGAGCCTTCGCCAGCTTACTCCCAGCCGCTGCACCAGCAACCACATAATCGGTCTTGGCAGACACGGCGGACGCCACCTTGGCACCACAAGCCTGCAACCGTGCCTGATACAGGCTACGCGGCTGTGACAAAGTACCAGTCAACACAAAAGTGCAACCGGAAACAGGATGTTGCTGTGCTGCTTCAACCACAGGCGCAAGCCAAACCACGCCCGCCTGACGCAACCGGGTAATTACTGCCTGGTTGCGGGTCTGCTGAAAAAAAGTGACCAGTTTTTCGGCCAGATTATCACCCATTCCGGTCATCTGACACGTCGGTTCATTCGCCCACTCATGCGGTGTTGCTGCGAGTAGTTCCCCTACTGTATTGAAGCGCTCCGCCAGCAAACGCATGTGCACCGGCAAACACCAGCTCAGATCAGACGGTGGTACCAGATCAGTGACCAGTTGATTTGGTGGTAATTCTGCAATAATCCAGATCTGATGCAGTTTATTCGCCTGACTGAGTTTCAGCGGAATCAGATCGGACAGACGCAACTGCTGAATCGCCTCCAGAGAACCAAACTGATCCGCCAATTGTTGCGCCATTGTCTCACCAATGCCTGGAATACCCAGCGCAAACAAAAAGCGCCCCAGTGTTGTCTGCTTCGCTTGCGTGAGACTTGCCAGCAGATTAGCCGCCGACTGTTCACCCATCCGTTCCAGACCAGCCAACGTTACTGACGTAAGATGAAACAAATCTGCAGGATCCTGTACCAGATTCTGCTCCACTAATTGATCAATCAGCTTACCCCCCAGCCCGCGGATATCCAGCGCTTTACGTGAAGCAAAATGCCGGATCGCCTGTTTGCGCTGCGCCGCACAGGATAAACCACCGCTACATCGTGCCACTGCTTCATCCGGCAACCGCAACACAGCGGCGCCGCACACCGGGCAAGTCTCTGGTAATAACACCGGCATAGCACCAGCTGCACGCTGTTCCGGTAATACCCGCACCACTTCTGGAATCACATCCCCGGCCCGACGTACCACTACCGTATCTCCGACCCGCACATCCTTGCGTGCAATCTCATCCATATTATGCAATGTGGCATGCTGCACCTGCACACCAGCCACTGCAACCGGTGTCAATTGTGCAACCGGGGTCAGAGCACCTGTGCGCCCAACCTGAAAACTGACCGCTTCTACCTGAGTGACTTCTTCCTGCGCCGGAAACTTATGCGCAATCGCCCAACGTGGCGCACGCGCGACAAACCCTAACTGCGTCTGATCAACCAGCCGATCCACCTTAAACACCACACCATCAATGTCATATTCAAGTTCATCGCGCTGCGCTCGTATCCGTTCGACATACGCCTGACACGCTGCAACATCCGATAATTGCGTCAGCCAGGGTGAAATTGGCAGACCCCAGGACTGTAACAATTGCAGCATAGCAGAGTATGTCTCTTTTAACGCGGTATCCGTGACAAAACCATAACAAAGCCAGTCCAGCGGACGCTGTGCTGCAATCGCGGGATCCAGCTGGCGCAGACTGCCAGCTGCTGCATTGCGCGGATTTGCAAATGTCTTCCCGCCCTGTGCCCGCTGCTGCGCATTTAACTGCTCAAATCCGGCTCTCGGCATAAACACTTCGCCGCGCACTTCCAGAATTTCCGGCCAGCCACTACCCAGCAGACGCAGTGGCACCGATGGAATAGTGCGCATATTCAGTGTCACATCTTCCCCCCGGCGACCATCACCCCGGGTCGCCGCCTGTACCAACCGGCCTCGCGTGTAACGTAAGCTGATCGCTAACCCATCCAGTTTCGGTTCGGCAACATAGTGCACAGATTCAGCCATTCCCAGCCGCTCGCGTACTCGCTGATCGAACGCGGCAAAATCAGCCGCCCCGAATGCATTATCCAACGATAGCATCGGTACCCTGTGTGTCACCTGGGCAAATGCTGCCAAGGGCTGTGAACCAACACGCTGAGTGGGTGAATCAGCTGAGATCAGATCGGGATATTGTGCCTCCAGTGCCAGCAATGACTGAAACAGCTGATCATACGTATGATCCGGAATCAGTGGATCATCCAGCACATAATATCTGTGATTATGCTGTTCAATCTGTGCACGTAAATCCGCAATACGCGCAATCACCTCATTTTTCATTGAATCAGACAACTCATGATGTATCATTTAGCCAAACGCGACTTGATATACAAAAAGTCAAAGCGCCATATTTTTCCATTGATCTTGCAACATCAGCCTGTATAGTGTGACGCCGCATGGCATTTATCTGTTGATAAATTAGCAACCGTTAACGAGCGCGGAAATTTGCTCTGTCTTCTTCACTCGTACCTACCACCTTCAATTTTATCCTGAACTGATTATGACACCATATTCATCGATAATGACGCTACCCAGTCATAACCTGTTATAAATGCAGATTCAGTCCCTCTTTATACAACTCGTCTCAGATGTGGCTTGAACTGACTGTATTGGGTGCAGGCGCTTTAGGCTACAACCTGAAGCGAAGCCTGTCAGGTCCGATACAGAAAAATTGTTCTTCACTCACCAAAACGCCTGCTCAGTTGAGGCATTTGTGGCGCCGTGTGCTGGAAACTGTCTGGTCTGACGGACAGGACGAACTACACAGCGCCATCAGTCCGGCAATACGACAGCAGCTTCAGGCAGAAAAAGAAACAGCCAGTCGACGACAGAAATTCGGACTGTATGCATTAGGGTTAGCCATTGCCGGCATCTTTTTTCCAACTCTGAATCTGATCAGCATTGCTGCTGTGCTTTATCTGATGCTGGATACACTGAAGTTGGTGCATAAAGACTTTCAACGAGGCCGTTATATCACCTTTTATCTGTTCTCTCTGGTGATGATGTGTTGGACACTAGCGGCCGGCAAACTGATCTATGCTGCTTTTGCAGCAATTCTGAACGGATTTTTCGCACGTATTATCAACCAGCTGGAAAAAACTTCACATAATCAGATGATTGACGTATTTGCGAACCACCCGGAGCAGGTTTGGATCATTGTGCAGGATGCCGAAGTTCAGATTCCGTTTCATGAACTTGAGGAAGGGCATCAGGTCGTCGTCCATCCAGGTGAAGTTATTCCCATTGACGGCATTATTACCACAGGGCATGCTCAGGTAGACCAACGCATTTTAACCGGAGAAAGTCAGCCAGCAGAAAAAACTCCGGGTGATGAGGTCTTCGCCGCGACTCTGCTATTATCCGGCAAACTATGCATTGAAGTAACGACAACCCATAGTAGTACTCTGGCGGCAAAAATCAGCACAGTACTCAATGATACCCAGAACTACAAAGACAGCCTGACCACCCGTGGACGTCAGATTGCTGATCGCTATTTACCGTTCAGTATCAGCTTAACTGCTCTGACCTATCCTATCTTAAGTACCCAGTCAGCACTGGCCATATCATGGGCCAACTTTGGTGGCTCAATGGCAACACTAGGACCATTGAACGTCATGAGTTATCTGCAAGCCCTGTCATCCCGCAATATCCTGGTCAAAGACGGACGTGTATTTGAATTATTACGTGAGGTTGACACCGTCGTATTTGATAAAACTGGCACGCTTACTCTGGAACAGCCGACAGTGCATGCGATCCGGCCATTGGGCCACTATACTGAAACAGGCATATTACGCTATGCAGCCATCGCAGAATATCGCCAGCCACATCCGGTAGCAAAAGCTATCCTGGCTAAAGCCGCTGCAGAACAATTAGAATTACCAATCCCGGATGCAGCCAGTTATAGCCTGGGTTATGGTATCCGGGTCAACTACCAGGATGAGTGTATTCAGGTAGGTAATGCTCGTTTCTTACAGCAACAGGGTATTGCCCTGCCCGACACAGTTCAGAATTTACAAGACACATCGGACGAGCAGGGACATACTCTGGTTTATGTTGCAGTTGATCAGAAACTGATTGGTGTGCTGATCCTGCAGTCAACTATCCGACCAGAAGCATTCGAAGTCGTCCGGTTTTTACAACAACGTGGTATGCGATTATATATTATCTCAGGAGATCACCTCGGACCTACCCAAAGCCTGGCAGAAACATTGGGTATTCAGCATTATTTTGCAAATGTATTACCTGAAAATAAAGCAGATTATATTCAGCAATTGAAAGCACAAGGCCGTTTTGTCTGTTTTGTGGGAGATGGTATTAATGACGCCATTGCACTGAAAACAGCGCATGTTTCACTGTCTTTGTCTGGTGCATCCAGTGCTGCTACCGATACAGCGCAAATAGTACTGATGGATGGAAGATTGGTAAAAATCCCGGAGTTGTTCTGGTTCAGTGACAATTTTGAGCGAACAATGCAGAAAAATCTGATCTTCAGTTATATACCTGCTTGCCTGATCATCCCAAGTGTTTTATTCTTAAATGTCGGACCGATGTTCAGCATGGTTTTTTCTTATTTAATCAGTTTTATCGGATTAGGTAACATCATATGGTCTTCAATTAAATATCAGGAGACACCTGAAATTAAAAATGAGTGCAAATATATTTCAATCAACTAAAGTCTTTGAAGGCTTCAGCATAGTCTTTCGCCAGTGGCATGCACAAGATACGCATTGTCGTTATATTCACGGCTATGGTGTATCTTTCAAAATATGGTTTAGCGGCGAACTGGACGAAAAAAACTGGGTATGGGATTTCGGCAAGTTCACACAGGTGCAAACTGAAATTGATGGCATGACCCCGAAACAATGGGTTTCTTATATGTTCGATCATACTTTTATCGCGGCTGAAGATGACCCGCACCTGCCTTTATTTCAGGATATGGCTGCAAAGGATTTGATCCAGCTCAGAATTGTGAAAGCAGTCGGCGCGGAACGATTTGCACAACTGATTTACGACAAATTTAATGCTTTTATTCTGCGTGAAACTAATGGCAGAGTGCGCGTTAGTAAAGTTGAATTCAGCGAAAACCGTCGTAATTCAGCCATTTATCAGCCTGATCTCACCATATGATACGTACAAGGATGTTATGAACACACAACACAGCCTGGAGCTGGCTCCGGTCGGATACGCAAATGGTATCTCGACCCAATTAGCCGCCAAACAGGCACAGGATGGTCGTCAGGCACGTCTTACAGCAGATGAAAAGGAAGCGATGATTGCTGAAGCAGCACAACATTTCGGTCATTTTCTGACCGCTTTAGGCTGCAATTGGCAACAGGATCCAAACTCAGCTGATACTCCCAGAAGAGTCGCCAAAGCCTACGTTCATGATCTGTGGCGCGGTCGGTATGAACCCTTAAGTGAAGTCACCAGTTTTCCATGTGACGGCTATAATGGCCAGGTTTTTGAGGGAAATATTCCACTAACCTCAATGTGTTCACATCACCACCAGGCGATTTTGGGTCGGGTCCATATTGCCTATATTCCGCATCAGGGTGGCAAGGTGGTGGGGCTGTCCAAACTGAATCGTATCGTCGAACAATGTTCCCGACGCGGTACCATTCAGGAACAGATGACTTTAGCCATTCATCATGCTATCAATCAGATTTGCGAAGGGAATGTTGGTGTCGCAGTGATGGTTGAAGCCGAACATCATTGTGTTAGTTGCCGAGGCGTGAAACATACCGGAGCCACGATGAAAACCACGCAATTTTCAGGCGAATACCTGTCACAGGATATGACTTATCGATCTGAGTTTTACCAGTTCTGTCAAAATTAAGTTCACTGTTATGCCACACGCGCTCGGTCTGATGGTCAGTTGTGACCTCAAATCATCTGCCGATTTCGCATCAGGTCACTCTACCTGCGACACAACACCATATGGTGATCCTTCAGCTCCCTTGCATCACACCAGATTGGCGGGTCATTCAGTGATTGTGCTGCAACGACATGGTCTGAACCACCAGATACCACCACATCAAATCAACTATCGGGCTAATTTGTGGTCCCTGCGCGCAGCTGGTGCACAGCAGATCATCGGGCTGGCAACGGTTGGTGGTATTCATCCGGAACTGGGACCAGGCACCATCAGCATCCCGGATCAGATCATTGATTACACCTATGGTCGTGAGCACACATTTGCAACTACCCTGAATGATACTTTTGGACATATTGATTTCAGCACGCCTTATTGCACCGATCTGCGTCATGCGCTGATTAACGCTGCGCAGTCCTCCGGTATCGCATGTGTCACGCACGGCGTGTATGGCGCAACTCAGGGGCCCAGACTGGAGACCGCAGCTGAAATACGTCGCCTGCAACAGGACGGATGCGACATGGTTGGCATGACTGGCATGCCGGAAGCCAGTCTGGCGCGCGAACTGGGCCTGGACTATGCCTGTCTAGCTCTGGTGGTAAACAAGGCCGCCGGGCTGGGTGATGACATCATTGATTTGCAACAAATTACCGAGTGTCGCGATGCGGGCCTGCGGCGTGTACTTCAGATCATCCAGGCATACTGTGGTCAGCAGGCAACCATTGAACCTGATAACAGTTCTCTCCTGTGACCGGCTCCAGACACATGCAGATGTCGGCGACCGCGATTAATTGATTGTCCAGATACAACAAGGGTACGTACGGCCGCTGCCAGGGCGGAATACCATATGCCTGGCACAACTTTTTAAAGCTGCGACTACCCTGTCGCCCAACAGGCCGACAGCGTAACCCCTGACTGCGCCAGCGGACTGAGATACGCCCTTGCTGCCAGTACCGGCCCGGTATGCCTTGCTCAGCGGGAATACGATGCAACACGCCACAACCAGCTGGTAATGCGAGAACCTGCTCTTCTGTCGGCCAGACTAACGGTTGATCTGGTGGTGTCGGCAATGGCCGATGCAACAACCACAAGACATCCCGGTAACGGCGCAGCTCAGTCTGCTGCCAGCCGATCCGGAGCTGGCTATCGCTTCCTGCCTCAAGAGTCTGATCTATGATCTCTGATAATTGCGCCTGACTTGGTACCGGATGTCCAGCCTGAAGAATCCAGGCACGTAACACCTGCTGACAACGTATCTCCGGCAAACGGCGCAATGCCGACACTTGCAATCGCCCATCCGAATCACAACTCTGTGCCAGATCCTGCCGGGCCTGTGCCTGCACCAGTGGCAATGCAGCAGCCACATGGCTGGCACTGCGCGCCAGTGTCTGGCTCGCTGCAGGCCAACGTGCCTGCAATAACGGGATCACCTGCTGACGGAGATAATTCCGGTCAAAGTCGGTATTCAGGTTGCTCGGATCGTCAATCCAGGTCAGGGCCTGTTGTTGCGCATATTGCTGCAATGCCTGACGCGACCAACTCAGACAAGGACGGGCATGCCAACCAGAAGCGGTTGTACGACAGACTGGCATTGCCGCCAGACCGGCAATACCGGCACCACGCAACAATTGTAACAAAACGGTTTCTGCCTGGTCATCCGCATGGTGGGCTGTCAACAACATCGTCCCTGGCAATGCATCTTGCCAGCAGGCGGCATAGCGCGCTTCCCGTGCCACGGCTTCCAGGCTGGCCCCGGGCGACGGCTGCAATTGCAAAGCAACAACCTGCAATGGCACATCAAGCGCCTGACAGACGATCTGACAGTGTGCTGCCCAGTCTCCTGCTGCGGGATGCAGACCATGCTGGACATGAATTGCCCGCACCGGAATAGCACACTGACCCCGTATTGTTACCAGAGCGTGTAACAGCACATGCGAATCGAGGCCACCGCTGTACGCGACGACATAATGTTCCGGCTGTGGTAAGGCACGCAATTGCTGATGCAATTGCGTGGCACAGAAAGCGGCGGATTTACGCGCTGAAGGCACCATATGCCAACAGACGTTGCTGCCGGTTTTCCATCAGCAAATCTAATGGCTCTGCCAGAAGCGGCTCCAGTGCATCGAGCACAGCAATTTTCAGATTATCTGCCATAGCGGCATGATCACGATGTGCGCCACCGGTCGGCTCCGGAACAATCTCATCAATCAGGCCATGTTGTTTCAGGTCAGGAGCAGTAATCGCCATTGCCTCCGCCGCCAGATCTGCCTTGGCTGCATCCTTCCACAAAATAGACGCGCAACCTTCAGGTGAAATCACCGAATAAGTGCCATATTGCAACATCAGCACCCGATCTGCGACCCCAATTGCTAAAGCACCGCCAGACCCACCTTCGCCAATCACAACAGCAACAATCGGTGTTCGCAAACCGGCCATCACAAACAAATTGCGAGCAATGGCCTCACTTTGACCACGCTCTTCCGCGCCGACACCCGGATAAGCACCTGGCGTGTCAATAAAAGTCACTACCGGCAACCGGAAACGTTCTGCCATTTGTAACAGACGCAATGCTTTTCTATACCCTTCCGGACGCGGCATCCCGAAGTTACGCCGGATCTTTTGTTTTGTATTGCGACCTTTCTGATGCCCGATCAGCATCACCGGCTTCCCGGCCAGCCGACCAATGCCTGCGACAATCGACGGATCGTCGGCAAAACTGCGATCCCCGTGCAGTTCCTGAAAATCATCGACAATCTGTTCAATATAATCTAACGTATACGGGCGCAACGGATGACGCGCCAGTTGCGCCGTCTGCCAGGGTGTCAACTTACTGAAGATTGAAGTTGTCAAGGCCTGACGCTTTGCTTCTAAACGTGCAATCTCATCCTGAATATCAATCGGATTATCATTGCCCATCATGCGCAATTCTTCAATCTTTGCCTGCATTTCGGCAATTGGTTGTTCAAACTCAAGAAAATCAAGATTCATAGCAATGCTCAGATGATAATGCTGGCTAAACTGGTCACTGTTATGCTGTCACCGCTCGGTAGCAGCTTGTTACTCGGGCTCATTGGATTAATACTGGATCTGACCGGACGTCGCCGCCTGGCCTGGCTATGTAGTGCGCTGGGCATCGTCTGGCTGTGGTTCTGGTCTGTCCCGGCAGTCGGTTTCTGGCTAGCTGGTCAGCTCAGTGCACCCTTCCCGCCGCATGTCCCGCAACAATTACCTGATGCAGAAGCTATTGTCATACTGGGTGGAGGCATCATCCCACCAGACAGCAACCATTTACAATCAGACTTGAACAAGGCTGCGGATCGAATATGGTACGGTGCTCAACTGTATCATGCAGGAAAAGCACCGTTGATTATATTATCTGGTGGCCACAATCCACAACTACACACCATATCAGCCGCCACTGCAATGCAGCAACTCCTTCAAGATCTGGGGGTCCCGGAAACAGCTATTTTACTGGAAGAAGACAGCCAGAACACACAACAAAATGCACAGTTCAGTGCTGCATTGTTACAACAACGCGGTATACAAACCGTCTTGTTGGTGACTTCAGTGTCTCATATGGCCTGCTCACTGGCACACTTCCAACAGGCCGGCCTGAAGCCTATACCAGCTGCTACCGACTACAAACTACCTTATAAAAGTGGCTGGAGACACTGGATACCCGACACAGATGACCTGGATGACAATGCTAAAATGCTCAAAGAACTGATTGGCCAATGGATTGGCCCCGATATTCAGTGGCACGCACAACCCAAATCATCATGACCCGATATTTTTGCTGATACTTATGTCGCAGATTAAATTGTTAGATAGTACCCAAACCGACTTTGCTCAACAGCTGGATCAACTGCTGGCCTGGGAAGCGGTTGCAGATGCCGAACTGCAAACCACTGTCGATACCATCATCCTGGCTGTACGCACACAGGGCGATGCCGCACTGCTGGACTATACCACCCGACTGGATGGCTGGACACCAGCAACACCAGAAGTACTAATCCTGCCAGATGAACGATTGCGTCAGGCCTGGGAGACAATCAGCGCAGAACAACGTGATGCACTACAACACGCGGCCACACGGATACAGGCGTATGCCGAACGCCAGAAATTGCACAGTTGGCAGGAAACAGAGCCAGATGGCACCCTGCTCGGACAGCAGATTACCCCACTGGATCGGGTTGGCCTGTATGTACCCGGCGGTAAAGCGGCTTATCCGTCTTCCGTACTGATGAATGCCCTGCCCGCTAAAGTAGCCGGTGTCCCGGAACTGATCATGGTAGTACCGACTCCGCAGGGAGAAACTAATCCGCTGGTGCTGGCAGCAGCGCATCTATGTGGCATCACCCGGGCTGTCGCGATTGGTGGTGCCCAGGCTGTCGCCGCACTCGCGTATGGCACCGAAACGGTGCCAGCCGTTGATAAAATCGTCGGGCCAGGCAACAGCTATGTTGCCGCCGCAAAACGTGCTGTGTTTGGTCAGGTCGGAATTGACATGATCGCCGGCCCTTCCGAAATCCTGGTGATCTGCGATGGTCAGACCAACCCGGACTGGGTCGCCATGGATTTGTTCTCACAAGCCGAACACGACGAGGCTGCTCAGGCAATTCTGGTGTGTCCGGATGCCGACTTTATCGCACAAGTGCAAGCCAGCATTGAACGCCTGTTACCCACCCTGCAAAGGCAAACGATTGCAGCGACGGCATTACGCCGCCGGGGGGCACTGATCCAATGCCGAGACCTGGCTGAAGCAGCAACCATCGCAAACCGTATTGCACCAGAGCACCTGGAATTGTCAGTCGCAGATCCGGCAGAATATGTTAAGCAGATCCGCCACGCTGGCGCGATTTTCATGGGTCGCTATACCAGTGAACCACTGGGAGATTATTGTGCCGGGCCGAACCATGTTTTGCCGACTTCCGGCACAGCCCGTTTCAGTTCACCGCTCGGCGTGTACGATTTTCAGAAACGAACCAGCCTGATCATGGCCTCACCGACCGGTGCCCGATCATTAGGCAAAACCGCTTCGGTACTGGCACGTGGCGAAGGACTGGAAGCGCATGCGCGGGCTGCTGAGTACCGCCTGGAGCCCTGAATATGGCAGCAACTGACTGGATACGCCCGGAAATTCAGGCACTACAAGCGTATGCGGTGCCAGATGCAACAGGGCTGATTAAACTGGATGCGATGGAAAATCCGTACCCCTGGCCGGATACCCTGAAAGCTACCTGGACAGACAGACTGCAACAAGTAGCACTGAACCGCTATCCTGATCCACGGGCAACTGATGTCGCTGCGGCAGTGCGAACCGCGTTTGCCATCCCGGCAGACATGGATATCCTGTTCGGTAACGGCTCCGACGAAATCATTCAGATGATCGTGCTGGCACTGGCCAGCCCGGGACGTATTCTGTTAACCGTTGAACCCGGCTTTGTCATGTACCGCATGACGGCACTCAGTTGCGGACTGGATTATGTTAGAGTACCTTTGCAAACGAATGACTTTGCACTGGATCGAACTACCCTGCTGGCAGCAATCGCTCAACACCAACCGGCAGTGATCTTTCTGGCCTGTCCGAACAACCCGACCGGCAACCTGTTCGCGGTAGAAGATGTCGCCGCAGTGCTGGCAGCTGCTCCCGGACTGGTGGTCATCGACGAGGCCTATGCGCCTTTCACCACTACCAGCTACCTGCCACAGCTGGGTCAGTATGACAACCTGGTAGTCATGCGTACCGTCTCCAAGATGGGCCTGGCCGGACTGCGACTTGGCTTTCTGGCAGGGCCGCCCGATTGGCTGCACGAATTCGATAAAGTGCGGCTACCCTACAATATCAACAGTCTGACTCAGGCCAGTGCGGTATTCGCTTTACAACACCATGCGGTGTTCAATGCACAAGCCGCACAAATCTGCACCGAACGTGCCCGCCTCACCCAGGCACTGGCAACCCTGCCAGGCGTCACCGTCTACCCTTCAGAAGCGAACTTTGTTCTGCTCCGCACCCCACCCCAACAAGCTGAAACCTGGTTTCAACACCTGCGACAACACGGCATCCTGATCAAATCGCTGCACCGGGCACATCCGACATTGCGGGACTGCCTGCGTATCACCATTGGCACTCCGGAAGAAAACGACACACTGCTGCAGGTGCTGCAAACCCGCAACTGATGGCTGGCAACATACCACAACCCTTCATCGATGACCTGCTGCAACGTGTCGATATCATCGACCTGATCCAGAGTCGTGTGCCGTTAAAAAAAGCCGGACACGAATATCAGGCCTGTTGCCCGTTTCATACCGAAAAGACCCCCTCCTTCACTGTCAGCCCGAAAAAACAGTTCTACCACTGCTTCGGGTGTGGTGCGCATGGCAGCGCGATTGGTTTTCTGATGGCGTATGATCGGCTTAGCTTCCCGGAAGCAATTGAAGAACTGGCCGCACAACAAGGTCTGACCATTCCGCGCGACGCCCAATTTGAAACTGGCCCGGACCGCCAGCCACTGTATGACCTGCTGGCCCGGGTGGCGGCACATTACGCCCGACAACTACGCTCCCACCCGGATGCACCGCGCGCTGTCGACTACCTGAAACAACGTGGCCTGACCGGCACTATCGCTGCCCGTTACCAGCTCGGTTTTGCGCCACCTGGCTGGGACAACCTGCTACGCGAGTTCGGGCCGGAACACAAACACCTGCTGCATGAAGCCGGACTGATCAACCAGACGGATGGCAGAACTTATGACCGGCTGCGGGACCGGATCGTATTCCCGATTCGCGACGGGCGTGGGCGAGTGATCGGCTTTGGCGGTCGCCTGCTCGGAGAAGGCAAACCCAAATACCTGAACTCACCGGAAACCCCGGTCTTTCACAAAGGCCAGCAAGTCTACGGCCTGTACGAAGTTCGTCAGACCCACCGCCAGCCAGACCATCTGATTGTGGTCGAAGGCTACCTGGATGTGATCGCCCTGGCCCAACACGGCATTGACCATGCCGTCGCCACCCTGGGCACCGCCACCACCAGTCAGCATCTGCATAAGTTATATCGCACCACTCCTAAAATCACCTTTTGTTTTGATGGCGACCGGGCCGGGCGGGAAGCCGCCTGGAAGGCCTTACAAACCACCTTGCCACTGATGCAGTCCGGACGTCAGGCGCGCTTTTTGTTTCTGCCGGACGGCGAAGATCCGGACAGCCTGGTACACAGACAGGGAGCCGCCGGTTGGGAGGCACAACTGGCACAGGCGCAGCCGCTGTCGAACTACCTGTTCAACCACCTGGAAGCCGACCTGGATCTGACCAGCCTGGACGACCTCGCGCAACTGGCCGAACGCGCTAAACCACTGCTCAGCCAATTACCAGTCGGCACTTACCGCACCATGATGCAACAAGCGCTGGAACAGCGGGTCGGCGTAAAAACACCCATCTCTGCCCCACCACCTGACCGGACACAACGACCAGCCCGTCGCAGACGACGCGCCAACACCCACACCATGCCACCGATGCGCAAGGCTGTCGCACTGGTGCTGCAACATCCATCAGCAGCACAACAAACCCTGCCGGATGGCTGGGAACAACTCCAGGCCGCCGGCATTGAGACCTTGCGCCAGCTCATCACACAGGCCAGACAGCAACCAGATACTACCAGCGCGCAACTGGTTGAGAAAACAGAAGACCCGACACTTAAAAATTACCTGGCTCAGTTAGCAATCTCAGAACTGGCCGTCGAAGATGATGCCGCAGCACAACTTCAGGGCATTCTGCGCCAGCTTATAGAAACTGAACGCCGCCAGGCCCATGCTGACCTGCTACAAATTCCGCCAGGCCAGATGACCGCTACTCAGAAAGCCGCCCTGCGTGCCTTATATGAACGATCATGACCTGTAATTTTCAGCCAGATAAACCCGTATGCTTCATCAGGTGTTGAAAAGTTTTATATACTGTTTCTCTTTTTTCAATCAGTGCTACGATGATATCACCACCAACAACTGTATATATAATGCGATACTTCCCGACACGAATTTTAAAAAAGTCCGATTGGCCTTGTAGCGCCTCGCCATAAACACTGCTATTACTCAGAGATAAAATCATTTCTTTAACCCAGCTGGCAATATGATGATCAGACTTTGCAATCTTTTTAAGTTGTTTAAGAGCTGGTTTCGTTAATCGGTAACGCAGCATCAATCAATACTATCCAAAAGCTCTGAGACTGCATCTTCTGATGCTAAACCTTCTTCAATAGCAAGTATTGCCGCTTTACCATACAGTGCGTCTTCAAATTTTCTTAGTTCATCATAGCGACTAAAAGATAGAATAACAGCTTTTTTTTCTCCCTGATCCGATATTGTTAAAGGCTCTTTTTCAGCCATACTGATAAGATGGCCAAAGTCCTGTTTAACTTTAGTCAGCACCAGTTCTTTCATAATCATTCCTGATCAATAACAACATTCAACAGAACGAAATCTGAGTACCATGATTATAACTGCTCCCAATATTCATCCGGCATATCGGCACATAATTTAAGGGTGCCGGTACTGCCACAGAACTCGGCGTCATCCACACAGATGGCGCGTCCGCCACCATAGGCTTCCAGGCTTTTTTCAACCGCCTTATCAATACCCTGCAACCGGGAGCCACCCCCGGCAATAATAATATTGTGGCGTAATGCTTCCTGAAAATCAGGATCAAAACTACCCACCAGCGTCTGAATTGCCCGGCTGATCGGCTGCGCCAGTTGCAGACAGCTATGTTGCAGAACATCTGCCAGATCATACTCGCCCGGAATTCCCTGCCGGGTCAGTTGTACCGTCACCGGTTCAGCCGTATCGCTGATATAGCCGTGTTTTTCCTTAATCGTTCTGACAATCCTGGCAGATAGCTGCACATCCGGATATTTCTGCAGGATCGCATCCTGCAATATCTGATCCAGATAATTACCGGCTTCAGTCAGCGTAATCTGATCTTCTTCTTCAGCAAAGGCACCGTGCATCCGGCACAGATCAGTGGTACCGGCACCAATATCCACAATCAGGCATTCATCAAACCGATCGAGAGCATAAGCGACTGCAAATGCCTCACTGACGATCAGCAATTTATTAACCAATGGCTGCGCAATCTGCACAATCACCTTTTTGCTGCGCAGGCTGGCCTGGGCTGGCACACCAATCGCGGCATACACCTGATCCCCGGGTTGCCGCTCTGGCAGTGCCTGATCCAGCAAATGTTGTAACACCAGACGGGTGGCTTCCACAGAAGAGTCATCTTCGCACACGACCCCGTCTGCCAGTGGCCAGATCATATTCAGTGCCAGTCGATTCGCAACTGCTTCTTCACCCAGCAGATAATCACGACCAAATCGTTTACGCGCAATCACATCCTTGCAATAACCTACGCAAGTCGCCGTGGTAAAGCGCTGACCGGTTGAAGTGGTAATGGTGGATCGGCTGGTACCCAGATCAATACCCACCTGAAATGTTGCTGGCATAATATTCTCCGATTCAGGAAACCCGTTGTATGTCTTGTCGTAACTTCAGATTACTCTTCAGCAGATCCTGCAAAAACGCACCCTTGGTCCCTTTCTCGACCGGTATCTGCTGAGTCACCCGTACATCCTGTGGTGCTGACGCCACCTGGCTCACCGGTGGCGCTGCCTGCTGCCGTAACGCCACCAGGTGCGCTTCCAGTGTTTGTTGTTGTTGCTGTAACTGTTCAATCTGCTTAGCCTGCCGTTTGTTCAGCATGCTCAGCCGTTTATGTACCAGCACCAGCAATGTGCCGCTGGTCAGCCAGGAGCCGGCGGCGGCAAACACCAGACCTTTTGAAATGATAACCGTAGGCAACATATGATTCTCCCATATTGTTCAGGACGTCATTCATTCTATCGCATCAGAACCACATGACCCTACCACATCGTATACCCCAATACCCGAAGCGCCGCTTTAACTGGCTGCTGCAACACCTGCAGGATGCCATCAGCACTCTGGGCAAATTATGTCGCACACCGCTCAGCAGTCTGCTGACTGCCATGGTGATCGGTATCGCCCTGGCGTTGCCTGGCGGCTTTTATCTGATCGTCAACCCGATTCAGCACCACAGTCAATACTGGACTGACAATGCTTCCACAATTTCGGTCTACCTGGCACAACATCTGAGCGAGCCTGAAATCAATCAGGTACACGATCGTATCCGGCAGGAACCCGGCGTCGCCGAAACCCGCCTGATCGACAAAACGCAGGCCATGGCTGAATTCCGTAGCCATTCCGGCTTTGGTACCGCGCTAGATCTGCTGGATCACAACCCTCTGCCCGCCGTCGTGCTGGTACAACCGACGCTCAGCCAGCAACGCATTGATCAGACGGAACGTCTCGCCGCACGCCTGCAGACCTGGCCTGACGTCGATACGGCGCAGGTCGATCTGCAATGGTTGCATCGCTTTGCGGCCATCACCCGCATCGCGACTCGTGGCGTTATGTTGCTTGCGGTACTGCTCGGCATTGCAGTCCTGCTGATTATCGGCAACACGATCCGGCTGCATATCCATAATCAGCAGGACGAAATTGCGATTATGCAACTGGTCGGTGGTACCCGGGCGTTTATCCGCCGTCCTTATTTATATGAAGGTGTCTGGTACGGGCTATCTGGCACATTGGTTGCTTATGGCCTGCTGTCCGGTGCCATCACCCTGATACAGGATCCGTTACAGCAGCTCGGTAGCTTGTATCAGACCCATCTCGCCCTGAACCTGAACGACCCCACTCTGGCACTGGTACTCGGCTGCGGCAGCCCGCTACTCGGGCTGCTGGGTGCCTGGCTGTCGGTACATCAACATCTCACCCGGTGCCACTGAAAGGCACCTCTAAAAACTACTACGCTTGCAAAGACTTCGTTGAAAAATGCTCATGTACGCCTTTGTACACTGCGCTTTTTCGCCTCGTCTTTGCTTCGCTCGCGACGTTTTTAGAGGTGCCTTGAACAGATTCCTGACGATACTTATCCCTCTTTTTTATATTGCGCTTTATCCAGACCATATTTGCACATTTTGTCGTACAAAGTTTTGCGCGGTATGCCCAGTGCAGTCAGGGTTTGTTGCAGATTGCCCTGATGCTGACTGAGTTGCTGACTGATCAGACATTTTTCAAAACAGCCAACCTGCTCCGGCAGGGTCAATATCGCATCGCCAGAGCCACCATGCATAATGCGTTCCAGGTCATAGTCCAGTTGCTCACCCAGCAACACATAGCGCTCAGCAATGTTGCGTAGTTCACGAACATTACCCGGCCAGCGATGGGCTAATAAGGCCCGGATGTGATCTGCTCCGGGCGGTGGCGCCGGACGCTCATAACGCGAACTGGCCACTAAGGCAAAATGCTGGAATAACAATGGGATGTCTTCCAGACGTTCCCGCAAGGGTGGTATGCGTAGCGTAACCACATTCAGGCGGTAATACAGGTCTTCGCGAAAGCTGCCCTGGCGGCTCGCTTCCGCCAGATCGACTTTCGCGGCAGCAACCACCCGCAAATCCAGTGGTACAGACGTATTACTACCCAATCGTTCGACCGCACGTTCCTGTAAGACGCGCAACAGATGGACCTGAGCGGCAAGCGGCATGCTTTCTATTTCGTCCAGCAATAAAGTGCCCTGATTGGCATGTTCAAACCGCCCGATACGCCGTTTTTTCGCATCGGTAAAGGCTCCTGATTCATGCCCGAACAGCTCGCTTTCGAGCAGATGATCCGGCATCGCACCACAATTAACAGCGACAAAATGATGCGCAGCGCGGCGGCTGTGTTCATGTAATGCTCGCGCCACCATTTCTTTACCCGTGCCGGTTTCACCAACCACCAGCACATCCGCATCTGTGTCTGCTACCTGATTGATGGTGGTGCGCAATTGTTGCATGGCCGCAGTATTTCCGACCAGGCGCGGGCCGGGCGCACTCTGCATCGCCAGTTCTGTTTTTAACCGGCGGTTTTCCAGTGTCAGGGTACGGCTGTCCAGTGCCCGCCTGACCGTCTCCAGTAATCGCCCAGGGGCAAACGGCTTTTCAATAAAATCGTACGCACCGTCACGCATCGCCTGCACTGCCATCGCGACATCGCCATGTCCGGTAATCAGAATCACCGGCAGTTCCAGGTCAATCTGCCGGATCCGGGCCAGCAGCGCCAGCCCATCCATCTGCGGCATCCGGATATCCGAAATCACCACGCCTGGCCAGTCGCAGCTCAACCGGGTTAAAGCTGCGGCAGCACCCGCAAAATCGTGTACCGTATAACCATCCAGTTGTAATGTCTGCACATTTGCCTGACGTACTGCAGGTTCATCATCAATAAAAAAGACCGGGCTCTTCTGTATCATGCCAGGGGTAAACTGAAGGTAAAGGCAGCACCACCATCTGTGACTTGTGCCACTGTCAGGGTACCGCCGGAGTGTTCAATAATCTGTTGCGAAATCGCCAGGCCTAAACCTAAGCCTGCCTGTCGCGTGGTAAAAAACGGATCAAAAATCTGCGTCAATTGTGTATCCGGTATACCAGGGCCATTGTCGCTGACTGTGACATAACACAATGTCTCAGCACATTGCACCCGGATATTGATCTGAGGTTGTAAAGTAGCAGCAGCCACCAGCGCCTGTAGTGCATTACCGATCAGATTAACCAGTACCTGTTCCAGCCGGGTGGTATCTGCCAGCACCTGTGCTGTCGTCGTTTCCGCCTGTAATGTCACACCAGCCTGTTCCAGCTCGCGCTGCCACAATTGCACGCTGACCTGAATCGCGGCTGCTAACGACACAGGCACACATTCACCGCTGGATTTACGGGCAAATTGTTTTAATTGTGCACTGATCCGCGCCATCCGCTCGACCAGTCGGGTGATTTCAGCCAGATTTGCAGCTGCTTCCGCTGGTGCATCACGTTGTAACAACAATTGCGCATTCCCGGTATAACTACGGATTGCACTCAGCGGCTGATTCAGTTCATGTGCCACGCTGGCTGATAGCTGGCCCAGCATCGCCAGTTTTGCTGCCTGTATCAGCTTATCCTGTGCAGTATGCAATGCGGTTTCAGCCCGCTGCCGTTCTTCAACCTGATGCTGCAAATCTGTAGTTCGGGCCCGTACCCGCTGTTCCAGTTGGTTGTGCGCCTGTTCTAACACCTGACGGGCGCGGATATGATATTGCTGACGCTGCCAGAACATAGCGACACCAAGTAATCCGATACCGCAGACCGCCAATGCCACCCAGACTGATTGCCAGGCACGGTTGTCCACTTCATCCAACGGATTGAGCACATGCAATTGCCAGTCTGCTGCCGGCAGGGGTTGCTGCACATGCAGATAATCACGTACCGCCGTATCCGGCATCTGCACCAGTGTCGATGTCTTAAATTGTCCTGCTGTCTGCCGGGATAATACGGGTAACGACTGCCCCGGATAACGTTGCTGATGTCTGATCTGTTGCTGCACCGCCTCCGTCAACGGATTCCAGGTATGATATAACCAATCTGGCCGGGTTGCGATGAAGACAACACCTTCTGTGTCTGTCACAAACACTTGCTGACGCAAACCACGCCAACGTTGTTCCAGAACGCTGACATCCAGCTTGACTACGACTACACCAATCACCTGTCCGAGTTTGTACACAGGTTCAGCAAAATAATAGCCCCGTTCAGCAGACGTGGCACCCAAAGCAAAATAACGCCCGGCTCCGCCCTGCAATGCCTGTTGAAAATAAGGCCGGTAGGCAAAATGTTGTCCGATAAAGCTCTGTTGTTCGTCAGCCCAGTTGCTCGCCGCCCGGGTGATGCCCTGCCGATCCATCAGATAGATTGCCAGCGCCTGGCTGGCACCGGCACTATGCTCAAAATATTCGTTCAGCGCCTGACGTGCTGACAGATTGTTTGGCTGCTCCAGCACCTTACGCACCCGTTGGTTCGTCGCGAGCAGAGCGGGAATCGTTTCATATTTTGCCAGCTCTCCGGCAACATGCGCCGCATACAGGGTCAGTTGTTTCCGGCTGTCTGCCAGATGATCATGTAATGCAGCGACCCGCACCGACCAGAACACAGACAGCAGAATCACTGCCAGCACACCGCTGACGTAAAATAACAAACGCCACACATCACTGGTGGTAAGGGTACCCGGAGATAAAAAAGTCGGCAGCTTCATCACTTTTGCTATCAGGATTCTCTGAACGTCATCATGCAACGTATTGCTCTGGGTATTGAATATGATGGCCGCCGGTTTCACGGCTGGCAGGCGCAACGTGGTCAGATCCGCACGGTGCAGCATACATTGGAACAGGCGCTGACCCAGGTCGCTGCGCATCCGGTACGGGTCGCCTGTGCCGGACGCACGGATACTGGTGTGCATGCCCTGGCGCAGGTGGTACATTTTGATACAACCGCATCGCGGACATCTCACAACTGGGTCGCCGGTACGAATGCGAATCTGCCACAAGATGTGAATGTGTGTTGGGCACAGTCGGTCAGTGCCGATTTTCATGCCCGTTATTCAGCGCTGGGGCGACATTATCGCTATCAGATTCTGAACCGTCCGGTGCGCAGCAGTCTGTGGGCCGGCCGGGCCACCTGGGTATATCGGCCGCTGACCGTCGCGCGCATGCATCAGGCGGCGCAGGTGCTGGTTGGAACCCACGATTTTTCCAGCTATCGCGCCCGGGCCTGCCAGGCCGCTTCACCTGTCCGCACTTTGCATCAGATTCGGGTTGAACAACAACACGAGCTGATTATTCTGACCGTACACGCGAATGCCTTTTTACAACATATGGTACGCAATATCGCCGGTGTGTTGATCACCATCGGTCAGGGGGATCGTCCCGCACGATGGGCTGAACAAGTGCTGCAGGCTCGTGACCGCACCCTGGGTGGCATCACGGCGGCACCAGACGGTCTGTATTTTGCCGGTGTTGATTATCCGCCTGCATTTGCTCCGGGGCCGACCTTATCCGGGTTGCCATCGGCATGAATCTGATTGATCGCCTGATTCTGCGCGAAGTCCTGAAGACACTCAGCCTGATCATTGTGATTCTGCTGGTCGTCCTGTTTGCCAACCAGATGGTGAAATTACTGGGCAAAATCGCCACAGGCGCCTTGTCCGGAGACATATTACTGAGCCTGACCGGTTACCAGATGATCAGGCTGTTGCCACGGTTATTGCCTGCTGCCTTCTTTTTCGCGCTGTTATGGGTACTGGCAAGCATGTATCGTGATAATGAGATGACCGCTCTGTACAGCAGCGGGGTCAGCCTGGCACGGATTTATCGTGCCGCCCTGACCAGTGCTCTGCCGGTGTGCATCCTGACGGCGGCTTTTTCATTGTATTGGGTACCCTGGGCGAATGCCGGCATTCAGCAGATACAGCAACAACCGCAAGCGCTGGATAAAATCAGTCTGGTACGCCCGGCAGAATTTAACGAATATGGCGAAGTAATTGTGTATGCTGCGGCTCTGTCAGCAGACGGCACCCGGTTACAGCAATTGTTTCTGCAAGACCAGCAACAGGGCAAAACCGGGATTGTGATGGCAGATAATGCCTACATCCGCACAGAACCGGAAACCGGCGAACGTTACCTGATTCTGCAGCAAGGACGCCGGTATGCCGGGACGCCCGGACAAACTGATTATCAGATCAGTACCTTTGCCGAATATGGTTTGCGAATACCAGTGGCAGACCCCACACCGGTCCGATTGCAGATTGCCGCCCAGCCAAGCAATGAACTGTGGCAGCAGGATCAACTCGCCGCCCGTGCCGAATGGCAATACCGCCTGTCGCTGCCCCTGGCAGTGCTGATCTTCACCTTGCTGGCAGTGCCACTGGCCCGCACGGCACCACGCCAGGATATTTATGGACGGATTGTACTGGCGATTCTGATCTACTTTGTCTACCTGAACCTGCAGCGAGTGGCTGAACGCTGGATGGAACAGGCGATTACCCCGGCCTGGCTGGGACTGTGGTGGGTTGCGGCTGGTCTGGCAGCAATAGCCGGATTATTGTTGTGTTTTGACACCGCGTGGATGACACGGCGATTGCGAACCTGGCGAACCCGTCGTGTTTCTGTCTAAGCTGTACGAGCGCTATCTCGCGCGTACGATTCTCAGTACCACTAGCCTGACGCTGCTTGCCCTGGTTGGTCTGCTAATTGTATTTAAGTTCATTGACGAATCAGAAGACCTGAACACCGGCAATTACCGGCTGATGGACGCACTCTGGGTCGCATTGCTGTCCGCGCCACACTATCTGCTGGAAGCTTTTCCGATGGCCGCTCTGCTGGGTGGATTACTCGGGCTGGGTGGTCTGGCCAGCCGCAGCGAACTGGTCGCGCTGCGTGCCGCCGGCATCAGTGTTAAGCAAATACTGCTTGCTGTCATCCAAACCGGACTGCTGCTGGCGTTGTGTGTGATCATCTGTAGCGAATGGCTCGCACCCTACACTGAGCAACAGGCACAACAATGGCGGCTGATTCGTCAACAAGGCACGGTGACGCATCAGACAGATGAAGGCTTATGGGCACGCGATGGCAATACATTCATCCATATCGCTCAGGTACACACCAGTACACAGTTAAGCAACGTCACCAGCTATATTCTGGATGAGAACAACCAGTTGCGTACCCAGCAACAAGCAGCCAGCGCCTATTATCGAAACGGGCACTGGCAGTTACAGAACATTACCCACACCCATATTCTGCCTGATAACAACCAGATACGTACTGAACAGCAGGATCATGCGCGCTGGGATACTTTGTTGAATCCTGCCTTGCTTGCCGTGATCATTACCGACCCTGCCTTACTCACCCTCCCCGAATTGCATCAAACCATCCGCTATCTGCAGGATAACGGCCAGAGTGCACTGACTTATCAACTCGCCTACTGGCACAAAATTATCAACCCGGTCACCACCCTGTTGATGTTATTACTGGCACTACCCTTTGTGCTGTCACAGCCGCAGCGCGGTACCGGGCAACGAATGATGCTTGGTGTCCTGATCGGAGCGAGCTATTTTTTGCTCAGCCGGGGCTTATCATATGCCGCCGTGGCATACGCACTCAACCCGTTGCTGGTTATTTTCATTCCCGTATTATTCTGTTTAGCCAGTATCGGTTACTTGCTGCAACGTGTCCGCTGACAACAGTCAAAACGTTCGGATACTCTGGTTGAGAACCTTCCCTGACACTTACTGAGATAATAGACGCCTGGGCGCAACCCTGCCGTCCGATAATATTTCGCCAATCCCCAGAAAACGGGTATCCTCCTGATACAAACGCACCCAACCGGTCAACGGTGCCTGTGCTACCCTGACCGCCTGCCCTTGCAGGACATAATATGCCTGATCAGGTGTGAGTGAGATCAGAGGCCAATCCGGAACAGCACTATCTGCTGGCAGCAAAATGGTATCTGACTGACCCTGTGCTGCTAATGTCTGCAATTGTGACATGCTATACATCGGCTGAGTACGGTATGGACCAACGCCAGTACGTCGCAATCCGCTCAGATGTGCACCACAACCAAGTGCCTCACCAATCGCTTCCGCCAGGGTGCGGACATAAGTACCTTTGGAACAATGTACCTGTAATACAAGAGTCTGGTCTTTATATTCTGAGAAACGCAAAGTATGAATGGTTACCGTGCGTGGCTGACGTTCAACCGTGATGCCAGCTCGAGCCAGAGCATACAAGCGTTTGCCCTGATGATGCACGGCTGAATACATGGGCGGTAATTGTTGGATCTGGCCGCAGAACTGAGGTAATACGGTCTGAATATCAGCAGATCGGATGTGGGCGGCAGAACGTTCCTGCAACAGTTCACCTTCGGCATCACCCGTGGCAGTTGTGGTGCCCAGGCGAATGTGAGCAGTGTAATGCTTATCTGCATCCAGTAAAAAAGCAGACAGGCGGGTGGCAATGCCGAAACAGATGGGTAACAAGCCGGTAGCCAGTGGATCCAGGCTGCCGGTGTGTCCGGCTTTGCGTGCCTGATATAAGCGTTTGACCTGTTGCAGGGCACGGTTAGAAGTGCAGTGTAGCGGTTTATCCAGCAGCAGAATGCCATGCAGCTGGCGACCGCTGTTATGTCGTCGTCCCATCTGAAATATGCTGGTTAGCGCGATCAATCAGTTGTGTCAGGTGCTGGCCAGTCTCAACAGAAATATCATAAATAAAATTCAGTACCGGCACCGTGCGCAGCGTCAATTGTTGTGCCAGTTCATGACGCAGGTAGCCAGCAGCTTTATTTAATATCTGTGTCAGTACCGCTTTTTCCATCGATTGCGATGACGTGTAGTACACCTGAGCATGAGACAGATCGCGGGCAACCCGTACCTCCTGAATCGTCACTTGTTGCAGACGGGCATCATGTGCAGCATGTTGTAATAAATTTGCCAGAGCGCGTTGCAACTCAGCGCTGACTCGCTCAGTTCGATCAAATCCGTATGATTTTTTCACGCTGGCCTACAACTGACGGGCAACTTCGCGCCGTTCAAATACTTCTATCTGATCTCCGGCTTTTACGTCATTATAATTTTTTACCCCGATGCCACATTCAGTACCCGATTTAACTTCCTTCACATCGTCCCGGAAACGACGCAGCGATTCAAGCTCACCCTCATAAACCACCACATTATCCCGTAACACACGGATCGGACTGGATTTTCTGATCGTACCTTCCAGTGCCATACAACCGGCAATCGCACCCAGCCGGGAAGAACGAAATACATCACGAACTTCAGCTAAGCCTATGATATTTTCATGAATTTCTGGTGAAAGCAGACCAGAAACCGCTTTTTTCACATCATCTATCACTTCATAGATAATGCTGTAATAACGCAGATCGACCCCCTGCGCTTCAATGATACGTCGTGCCGGGCCATCAGCGCGGACATTAAAGCCAATAATCGCTGCACCAGAAGTCACTGCCAGATTCGCATCTGATTCGTTGATACCACCAACCCCGGTTGCAATCAGTCGCACCTTCACTTCGTCTGTCTGAATCTTGAGCAAAGATTCTTTCAGCGCTTCTGCAGAGCCTTGCACATCGGCCTTGACCAGCAGATTGACATAGGTAATTTCACCACCACCAGCCTGGGCAAACATCTGATCCAGTTGCACTGCTTTCTGGCTGGCCAGTCGACCTGCCCGCGAGCGCTCACGACGCAGCTCCGCGACTTCACGCGCTTTTTTCTCATCACTGACAATCACAAAATCATCACCTGCTGCCGGGGTACCGGACAGCCCCAGGATCTGAGCCGGAATCGCTGGTCCGGCCTGCTTAATCGACCTGCCGTTTTCATCCAGCATGGCACGCACCCGGCCATATTCAGTACCGGAAATAATGGCATCGCCTTGCTGTAAAGTACCAGACTGCACCAGCACCGTGGCAACCGGGCCACGTCCCTTGTCCAGACTGGATTCAACCACAATGCCGCGTGCATGACTGGTTGCCACGACCATCAGATCCAGCAATTCAGACTGTAACAGGATCGCCTCCAGCAGATCCTGAATACCGTCACCGGTGTGCGCGGAAACCTGTACAAACTGCACATCACCGCCCCAGTCTTCCGGTACCACTTCTTCAGCCACCAGTTCCTGCATCACCCGATCCGGTTGAGCTTCCGGTTTATCCATTTTGTTAATCGCGACGATCAGCGGCACTTGTGCCGCCCGGGCGTGTTGTATCGCTTCACGGGTCTGTGGCATCACACCATCATCTGCTGCAACCACCAGAATCACAACGTCTGTCACCTTCGCACCCCGTGCCCGCATCGCTGAAAAAGCGGCGTGTCCCGGGGTATCCAGAAAGGTAATCATGCCGTGTCCGGTTTCAACGTGATAAGCACCGATATGCTGCGTAATACCACCCGCTTCACCAGCAGCAACCCGTGTCGTGCGGATATGATCCAGCAATGAAGTTTTGCCGTGATCAACATGTCCCATAATGGTCACCACAGGTGCACGCGCCACTTGCTCGCCCTGTTGTTGTTGCGCGTCCAGGGCCGTGAACAATTGTTCTTCCGCATCCGCTGTTTGTTCGCTCTGTGCCACGTGGCCCATTTCTTCGACCACCAGAATCGCAGTATCCTGATCCAGTGCCTGGTTAATCGTTGCCATCAGACCCATACCCATCAGGGTTCTGACTACGGCAGATGCCTTTACCGCCAGACGTTGCGCCAGTTCTGCAACCGTAATGTTCTCTGGCACCTCAATTGTCAGCTTTTTCGGCTCAACCGGCTTCTGGAAAGCATGTTGTGCATCTGCAGCTGAGGAGTCTCTGCGTTTCGTATCCTTCTTGCGTCGGCCACGACGTCCGCGATCTTCACTGCCAGCATAATTTTCCTGGCGTCGGGTAGAACGTCCTGCCGGACGTTTTGGTTCCTCAGCAGTGGAACGCTGACGTTTAGGTGCTTTTTTCGACTTTTCCGGCGTTGATTTTGATGGCGCCGGTGTCTCGGTAGCAGGTGGTTTAACAGTGGTGGCCTGTTCTGCTTCCCGTTTTTGCTTCTCCCGCTCAGCAGCTGCTTTTTGTTCAGCTGCGGCTTGCTCAGCAGCAATTTTTTGTTCCTCGGCGGCTTTTTGCTCTTCAGCCTGCTGTGCTGCCAGACGTTCTGCCTCTGCCGCACGTTGTACTGCCTCGGCTTCAGCCTGGCGCTGCGCAACCAGATCACGACGATTTTTTTCTTGTTGTGCCAGGGTCTCACGCTGTGCGGCCTGATCAGCGAGCGCCTGCTGCGCCTCCTGCATCTGACGCACGGCCCGTTCCCGCTCAGTTTCTTTGGTCACTTTGCCACGAGCACGGCGTCGTACTTCGATACTCACCGTCTTACTGCTATGAGTGGGCAGACCACGCGCGTTGGTGCGACCCGTGTTAGTACGGGTCTGCTTCAGCTCACTGGTCGTACGGCGCTTGAGTGTGACTTTCTTCGCACCACCTGCTGCCTGTGTCCGGCCAGTCAGGTTTGCTAACAGTTGCCGCTTTTCATCTTCACTGATCAGAGCTTCTTCGGATTGTTTAACCATACCGAATGCTTTCAGTTTTTCCAGCAATTGCACGCCGGAAATACCCATTGCTGCTGCCAGTTGTCTGACTGTTGTATCACTCATGCTGCTTCTCCCGTTTGTTCTGCAAACCAGGGCGCTCGTGCCGCCATAATCAGCGCCCCGGCCTGCTCAGCATCCAGGCTGTCAATCACCAGTAGGTCATCTACCGCGCATTCAGCCAGATCTTCCATCGTGCTGATGCCATGTGCCGCCAGGTGTTCGGCCAACACCGGATTCATACCGTCCATCGTCAGCAAATCATTCGCTGGTGGTTGTACGGTATCTGTGGTTTCTTCACCGGCAATGGCCCGGGTCAGTAAAATATCTTCTGCTCGCTGGCGAAGCTCAGCGACAATGTCTTCATTGAACTCGTCAATCCCCAGAATATCATCCTGCTCCACATACGCCACGTCTTCTATCGTCGCGAATCCTTCACGCACCAGAATATCTGCAATCTCTTCGTCCACATCCAACTGTGTCATAAACAGTTGCAACAATTGCTGCGCTTCTTCATCCTGCCGATCGCCAGCTTCCTGCTGGCTCATCACATTCAGTGTCCAGCCAGTTAGCCTGCTGGCCAGCCGGACATTCTGTCCACCCCGCCCGATCGCCTGCGACAGACTGGCGTTCTCAACAGCCACATCCATACTATGCTTATCTTCATCAATCACGATGGAGACTACTTCAGCCGGCGACATCGCATTGATCACCAATTGTGCCGGATTATCATCCCATACGATCACATCCACCCGTTCGCCACATAGTTCGTTGGTGACTGCCTGCACTCGCAGGCCGCGCATACCAACACAGGTACCAACTGGCTCAATACGCGGGTCACGACTACGAACCAGCAGTTTTGCCCGTAACCCGGGATCACGTGCAGCGCCCAGAACTTCAATCAAACCTTCATTCAGTTCCGGTACTTCCAGACGAAACAGCTCACTCAACAGATTCGGATGTGTACGTGAAGCGACCAGCTGCGGGCCGCGTCCTTCGTGATTCAAAGCGTACAGATAAGCACGTATCCGGTCCCCAATCCGGGCTGATTCATGCGGAATTGCTTCACCCTTCGGAATAATCGCTTCCGCATTCCCTCCCATATCCAGAACCAGACAGCCGCGTTCATGACGCTTAACGGTACCTGCTACCATCTGACCAACCTGATCTTCAAACGCAGCTATCACCTTGGCTCTTTCAGCTTCCCGTACCTTTTGTCCGATGACCTGTTTTGCAGTTTGTGCCGCAATCCGGCCAAATTCGACCGAGGGAATCTGCTCCTCCAGAAAGTCACCCACGGCAATATCCGGCTCCGATTCCCGTGCAACAGACCAGCTCACCTCAATCAGCGGATGTTCCAGAACTGAAGATTCAGAATCATCAACTACCTGCCAGCGACGGAACGTATCATAGTCTCCGGTTTTGCGGTCAATCTGTACTCGTACTGTGATATCAGCACCCTGTTTCTTACGGGTCGCTGATGCCAGTGCGGCTTCAATGGCCTCAAAAATATGTTCTTTGGCCACATCGCGTTCATTTGATACCGCTTCAACGACAAGCAGAATCTCTTTATTCATCACATAACCTTGTAAAGCACTGAAAATCAGACAAACTTACAACTCAGGAACAATCCGGGCTGTTTCCACCTGATCGAACAAAACAGTCAGTGTGGTATTTGCAACCCGTAGTGTTAATTCTTCATCCACAACCTGGATCAGACGACCCTGCCATTTGCGGCATCCGTCGATCGGTACTCGCAACCTGACCTGCACCAGAGAGCCACATAATGCGGTGAACTGAGCCAGGGTAAAAATGGGGCGATCTAATCCTGGCGAAGAGACCTCCAGCACATAATGCGAATCTGACGGATCTTCAACATCCAGCACAGCACTTAACTGCCGGCTGACAGCGGCACAGTCATCAACCTGGATACCAGCCGCCGCATCAATGAATACGCGCAGCACTGGCCCGTGAGTAATCCACTGCACACCCCAGAAAGTGAAGCCAAGTGATTCAACCACTTCCTGAATAATTGCCTGTAACGGCTCAGAAATACGAAACATAAGCCATAAAAAAAGGGCCTGACGGCCCATAAAAAAAAAGCACCAACGCCGGGACGTTGATGCCGTGTTACGTTATCAACCACGTAGCACTGCATTGCGTACAGAAAATGCGTTGCCGCATGGTCTACAGATAGCAACTATTTTAAATGACACCATCCGGAACTGCAAACCTTACAAGTCAGATTTGCAAAATGTTAAAAAACAATGCTGTAACATAGTGAAGCCAATCCAGTTTTCGGCTATACAAACAAGACAGAGAGATAACAAAACGGAGCTTAGCATGCTGCATTCTACTGCCCTGACCCGCACCTTTATTGGCTTGAGCCTGGCCTTGCCCCTGGCCGCCCAGGCCGCGATTATGCCTCTGGACCGCACCAGCCTGCTCGGTATCGACAACCCGGCAAACCGCATCCACTTCAGCGCTAATATCCAGTCGCTGGAACGCCAGCTGATGGGCACACAGGCGGAAAACAAAGCCCGGATCCAGCAGAAACTCAGTCAGGCAACCGGCGAAAGCGAAGCTGTTGTAGCTATTACTGGTTATGCCAGTGCACATAGCCGAGCCAAGCAACTCGGGCTACGCTGGGCAGATGTCACCACCTGGGGAGAAGGTGATGGCTGGGTACGTTTTACAGCAGAAAATCATCAAGGCATACAAGCTACCCTGCTGACCCCCTTCAGCCAGCTTGACTTTCAGGCGTTGCCGACCGATCTCTCCATGGTGGCTCAGCCAGCTGGCTGGAAAGTCTGCCGGGTACCGGTTCATCCCCATGCCGAAGAAAAAACCCCCTATGACTCACTGCAACCTGACGCCGCACCCAGACAAAGCAGTACCTACCTGTACGGCTACTATGATGGCACCCAGCCACACTGTACCGTCGGTGACCCCCACACCATGCACTGGGATCATACCCGCCAGCAATGGCAACACCCAATCACCGTAGGCATAGAAGCCTTTCATCTCGCCCGACAACAAACCGACTTCGAAATTCTGCCGGTAGCTGACCCTAACACCTTGACCGAGCGTCAACTACTGCCAAACCTGATTCGGATCACCCAACAAGCACACGGATTTGCAACTGACCATGCTGCTGATCGCACCGATACCCTGTGGCCAGCCAACACCATGGGCTACCAACTCGGGCGCCTGGTGAATACCACCGGTATCATCGATATCCAGCTACACACCCCAACAGAAATCACCGTCCATCCACCAGAACATTGCCAGCTGCAGGTACAGATACCCCAGACAGAGACGACCGCCCCACTTACCCTGCACTATCAAACTCCCGCCGAACAACGCGCCCCCGATCACTACCGTTGCCAGATAAAAACCCACGACCTGCAAGACTGGTTACAAACCCAACAAACCGCTCATCCCGGTCTCAGTCAGGCAACGCCCGGAGATATTGCCTTCCTCAGCGTCAGCCTGCCCTACACCTACCAGACCAACCCCGTTGTACCAAGCATCAGAGGCGAACATCGACAACAATTGCGAGACATGCTGGCAGACCACACGCGGATGCAGCAAGCTGCCCAACGAAGCTACCAACGTTACCAGGACAGCACCCTGTTTGCGCAGCGACTGCCCTATCTGTTGCGGCTATCGACCGACAACCTGAGCAGACACAGCCTGAACAGCCTGGCTAAACTGATACAACACGCCTATCCCAGCCCATTCTATCGCATCCGGGAAATGCCACACACCTGGCGCAACATCCAGACCCTGACAGACGACCTGACCAGACAACATCCAACAGCACCAGACTGGAGCCTGACCGAACTGACCCAACGGCCCAGCCAGCTGCACCAGATGCTGGCGCTACTGCAATACAACCAACAACACGAACAACAACAACGACTGGCGCAACTGCACAGCCAACTGACCGGCCTGCTGACAACCTATGGTAACCAGAACCACCGCCGCTTCCTGCAACAAGAACGAGACCGGGAAGCACAAGGAAAACGCCTGCACAACCTGTTCACCAACCTGCAAGACCTGGAAAAAATCCGCACCCTCCACAGCTGCGGCACAAGCGGCCCAACACACCAACACCAGAACCCGACCTGCCGCCGCCAGGCAAAAACCGCAGAACAACTGGAACAGACCATCGCTGCCGCCATTGAGCGCGGGCTGCCACACACCAGCTACCTGCAAGCCCTACACACCCAACATCAAACCGCCGACAACAACCAGCGCTTACAGGATATCCCCTTCGCCAGCCTGGAAACCTGGATACAACTCAATCACCACGCCACCATACGGCACCAACCTGACTGGGCAAATGATAGCGCCACCCTACGCCACGTATTCCAGCAATTGCGGCAGATGCAACAACAAAACGCACTGACCATCACCAGCACCACCAGCCTGGCAGACGTCACCAGCCAACTGACCGACCAACACCAGACCGCACAGGCACAACCCACCCACGAACACAACAACCAACCAGTCAGCGCCGCTCATACCCCCAACCAGCCACTACAAAATCCGACCGCTGCCACAGGAGAAACCCACTACCCGATCACAACAGAACAAGCCGCCCGCTGGCCCGGACGCCTGAAATCCTATGCCCAGGACAACCTGGCTACAGGCGCCGGCACAGTGCGCTGGACCCTAACCGCCATCAACAACCAAAATATAGCCATTGCCCCACCGCAAACCACCGACCACAGCGACCACCCGCATTTCAGCATACAACCCGGCCAGCGCTACCAACTACACCAGATCGAAGACAGTGCCGAAGCCTGGTCAGACAGCACCCTGTACATCGCAGAAGGACAACTCGACGACCTGACCGCAGACCCACAGGCAGACGACCAATACCACCTGACCTTCACCTCCGACACCATACCCGTCGTCCTGCGCTACCAAAGCCGCACCAACAGAGGCCGGGTCTACGACATTGCCCTGCACTTTGCACCAGAGACCCCGACCGAACCGCATCAGACAACCGAACCGCATCAGACAGAAGCACTCCCCAAGCCGACCCTGCTCACGACACACCACCCGTTGCAGGCACCACAGACCAACCTGACCATCGCAAACCACACCCCAACAGACGACAACATCGCCCTGACCCTGGAACTGACCATTACCGGCCAGACAGACCAGAGTCAGACCGGCATCACCACCCGACTGAGCAACTGCCTGGAACGCTTCGACCAGGGCGATAACGGCTGTCAGCACAACACCACCTTCAGCGAACCACAACCGCCGCAACACCACACAGCCCGACAACTACAGGCAGCCTATGAAGTTGCACCGCAGCCAGAACAACGGCTGCGCGTAATTCCTGTGCCGGTAAAACCACAAGACCAACCGCAACAACTCACCATCCGCACGCCACTCAAAGATCAACATGGCAACATCCAGGGCTATCGGCAACACTGGCATACCCTGTACAACCCGGCTAAGCAGTACCGGTACCATTACGAACAACAACTGACTCAAGGAACAGACGCGCTGGTCATTCGTCCCTTCCTGTGGCAACAGCTCGAAACAGCCGGCCTGACAACCACCCTGAAGACCCGTCTGACGCTCATTGACCACCCTGAGGACGCGAATCCGCTCCAGAAAGCCATTGCTCACTACAACGCCCAACAACCTGACATTCAAACACTATATGGCGTCATCCACGAAGATACCGGGCTCGACAACCCGCTGATGCAACTGATCAACCCCATCGACCTGCCGCACACCCCGGCACCACTCCACACAGGTGAAAAACTACGCAGCTTCATCCAATCCACCCGGAACCTGCTGCCCGGCGCCTATACCTTCGAAATGGCTCAAACGATACAAATACCGGGTACCGAACACTGTGAAACAGATGCAGAAGGCCGCGTTCATTGCCTGACCAGACCACTCGCACGTCCGGGATGGCAGGAACTCGGAAGAAACCTCGTGCATACCGTAAGGACACTGATAGATCTTTATGTCCAATACGCCCAGAGCGGCCCGTTCCCCGAATTTCTGATTGCAGACGCAACCCACACCCAAAATCCGATACAGCTTGGTCAAGGCATCCAGATAGGAATGACCACGACACCGGATCAAGCCCATACCCAGGCATTACCCTACGATTTTGAAGTGAGGCACACAGACGGCCAAAGTGACGGTGGCCAATCAGGTGCCTCTGACATGCCGCCATACAACCAGACAGAACAACAAGCCATGGCTGATGCCCTGGAAGACATGGGCTACCAACCCATTACCCGACAGCCCGAACTCTGCCCGGAAAACGCTACCCATGACAAAGACTGCACCGCCCTGCCACTGAACGACCAGGATAACTTGCTGGCAATCCTGCTCCAATACAACGGGCTGGAACTGGCGTTAACAGGCGTCGCCCTGATCACCCTGGAAAAAAACCTCGCAACCTACGTCAGTGCCGCCTTAGCACTGACCAAAGCCACCTATAACGTTATCGGGCGCTTCATGCGCAGCACCGCAGAAAACACCACAGAATACGTTACCGTCAGACCAGGCCAGACTATCGCCAACCCAACGATCTACGTCCGCATGGAAACGGAACCGACCCTGATCTACCCGAGCAGCCCGGAAACCTGGCTCTCCACACCAGAACAAGCCATCGTATAGCAACATGACCACCTCTACATCGACTATGCCAGCAACCAGACACATACCGCAGACCCTTTCTGCATCACCCTCCACAACGAAACCGCCGGCATCGGACGCATCCAGAACCTGCGCCTGCGCCTGTCCGATGGAACAGAAACACAACTGACCTGGACAGCAGCACACAACGCCTACTGCCTGGATGCTGCAACCACCCAAACCCTGCAACAACAACAAACAACCGGAGCCATCGCCCATCTGATACTGGACACCACCAACCAAGCCGGAGAAACCATAAGCACCGGCTTTACCCTGCACTCCCTGAACCATATCCTGGGCCAACTGATCGCAAGCCACCAGCCAGCGGCTGACCGCATCCGAATCATCGCAGAAGAACACATTCCGGGAGAAACCGAAGACCGGCAAATCCGCACCGAACTAACCTACCCGGCACAACTGGCAGCCGCCATACAAAACACGCTGGGTATCACAGAAGAAGACATGACCCTGGAGATCAACCAAGCCAGTTTCCGCACCAGCCTCTATGACGAAGAACAAAATGCACACCATCACGAAGCATACTTCACCGTAGACAACCAGACAGCCAGCCTCACGATAGAAGAAAGCGACAGCGCTACCCCATCAAGTCTGAGCCTGCAAGGCATCCCACTACAAGGCCGTACCTGGGACGGCGAACTGCATCTGGACATGAACCTGAGCCTGCCCGGCTATACCACCAACCTGAGCAGCCAGGAGCAAGTCTGGCTATCGCCCTACCTGACACCGGACATCCGGCTATCGTGGGAAAACTATCACAGTCAACGCCCGATCACAGAAAACACCCTGAGTGTCCTGGTCAGACCTAACCCCGGACAGCCACTCCATGCAGACTGGATGGATGCCCACCTGCTCCCGACCCTGAACGCATATTACAGCCCGACTTTGGAACAACTTTACACAGACCGACAAGTGGCACAACAAGTCCGGGAACTGGTTCAGGATACCTTGCCGACCGCACCGGCGGGCTATACCTGGGTGCGCGCCAGCCATTACCAGCAACTCCAGATCCAGCTCAGCGCTACCGACTGGGAACAAACCCTACACCAGCCTCAGACACTTGATCCGGACGAAGTGGACTGGAATTGGGTAAACACTGACACAGACACCACTGAAGAAGCACAACAAACTATTGCCTTAGCCAACGAACCAGACCTATTCATCGGCCTGGACACAACTGACCTGGACGCCTTACGCGCACCCTATGCAGAAGGGGAAAGCTATGCGCCACAATCACCCGCGATGCTATGGCGAGCCAATGACTTCAGTGTGCAACTGGCAACCCTGGAAGAACATGAATATGGTGCCTTTGTACCACAAGCAGCATGGGACTTCTTCGAAGACGATGTCAACATCGACTGGCAACATGAAAAAGACCGCCGTCATCACGGAGGATCTGAAAATGAAAAAAAAGACGATCAATCAGGCAAATCACTCGGTAAACGATCTTATAGTCAATCTTTTAGAATGCATAGTTCTGGTGGCGACGATGGCGACGATGGCGACGATAATAATGAAGGAAATGGCCTTGAGAATTTTACTTTCCAAATGTCGGACGCGAGTATAAATAACAGTATTAAATTAACAATTAAAGGCGAACTTCGACTGGATAAGGCAATACTGGAAAGAAGAATTAAAGAAGGCCACGAGCTATACTTAACAAAAGATCATATCAAAGATATGAATCTTAACTTAAATACAAAAAGCCCGACTTCTTTACCTCTTGCTATTGCAAATGCCAAATTGTTATCTTGCAAAATTTTCAATTTTAATTCCCTTACTAGAGTTTAGAGTTTCAGCAGCCTAATCGGAAGGCAAAGCTGGCCAAAGTC
>CAWUID010000015.1:0-43454 GCA_963922315.1 uncultured Gammaproteobacteria bacterium | reverse complement strand
GTCCTCATAATATATTTTGGCAGGCTTAATATTAGATCGTAAACAGGTTCTTATGGTCGGCATGGGGCAAAAAGACTGTTATGTAGGTGATGAAGCGTGCTCAAAACGTGGCATTCTGACCCTGAAATATCCCATTGAACACGGTATTGTCACCAACTGGGACGACATGAAAAAGATCTGGGCGCATACATTTGATGAGCTCAAAATCGACCCTTCCAAACATCCCGTTTTACTGACTGAGGCACCGCTCAATCCAAAAGCAAACCGTGAAAAAATGACTCAGATTATGTTTGAGCGGTTCAATGTGCCGGCGATGTATGTGGCAATCCAGTCAGTACTGGCTTTATATGCGTCCGGGCGCACGACTGGCATTGTGTTAGATTCCGGTGATGGCGTCTCACATACTGTGCCCATCTATGAAGGCTACGCCTTACCACATGCCATTATCCGTTTGGATTTAGCTGGTCGCGATCTGACCGACTATCTGATGAAAATCCTGACCGAGCGCGGATACTCGTTTACCACCACCGCTGAGCGTGAAACGGTCCGTGATATCAAAGAAAAACTCAGCTATGTTGCACTGGACTTTGAACAGGAAATGCAAACCGCAGCGAGCTCTTCTTCCCTGGAAAAGAGCTATGAGCTACCCGACGGACAGGTTATCACAACCGGTAATGAACGCTTCCGCTGCCCGGAAACACTCTTTCAACCCGCCTTCATTGGTATGGAATCCGCCGGCATTCATGAAACTACCTACAACTCGATCATGAAATGCGATGTTGACATCCGCAAAGACCTGTATGCAAATACCGTTCTGACGGGTGGCACCACAATGTTTCCGGGCATCGCTGACCGGATGCAGAAAGAAATCAGTGCACTAGCACCACCCACCATGAAAATCAAAATCATTGCGCCACCAGAACGCAAGCATTCTGTATGGACTGGTGGTTCAATATTGGCATCGCAGTCCACCTTCCAGCAGATGTGGATCTCCCGCGAGGAGTATCAGGAATCCGGGCCCAGTATTGTCCATCGTAAATGTTTCTGAACAGACCGAAAACAAGAGGTGTGATTCAAACTGATGTGGAGTAATAGGTTGGGCTACATGAGGTCGAATGTTGTCAACGTCAGGTTCAGCGTTTCCTGACCGGGGCTCTCCGAGGGCGTCTGCGCGGCCATGGACGGCCGCAGCCGAACCCCCACGGACGGGTATTCCGGCGTCCCTCGGAGAGCAGATCGAAGTAACGCTTGTGAAAACCTGCGGTAGCAGATCACTACATCAGTTTGAATCGCACCCGAAAACAAGATAGGGATTGACAGAGTACCATCTGTACCGGAGAATGATACGATTGTTCCGCGCTTTGCGCTTCTAAGCAACTATCTCCCGGGTGCTTCTAAAAACGTCGTGAGCGAAGCAAAGACGAGGCGAAAAAGCGCAGTGTACAAGGTGGTACATGAGCATTTTCAACGAAGTCTTTGCAAGCGCAACAGTTTTTAGGGGTGCCCTTCTAACCTGATATTGATTGAGGAATCTTTGTGGCCAACTCCGCACAAACCCGTAAACGCGCCCGCCAGGCCGAAAAGGCACGCCAACATAACGCCAGCCGTCGCAGCATGATGCGGAGTTATCTGAAAAAAGTGGTACATGCGATTGATAGCGGAGACAAAACATCAGCACAGCAGGCTTATCAGACAGCAGTACCTATTCTGGACCGCCTGGCAAATCGCGGCCTGATTCACAAGAATAAAGCAGCTCGGCATAAGCGACGCCTGAGTGCGCAGATCAAAGCACTGGCGGCATAAATAATCAACTACGCAGACGCAAGTCTGCGCAACTGCTGATCATGCCAGACCCACTGCGACACTACCTCCGCAGCCACCCTCCATTACGCCAACTGCGCACCAGGTTGCAGGAACAGCAACGACTACTGCAACAGGTGCAGCACTGGCTGCCCGCCCCACTCTCTTCCCACTGCCACAGCGCCGTATTGCAACAAACCCGACTGGTTCTGGCAGCAGACAGCCCGGTCTGGGCAAACCAACTACGCTATCAGACGCCTGATCTGTTGCACCGCTTGCGCACCACTCATCCCAGCATTGCGCATATTAAGGTATGCAGCCGCCCGGCACTAAACCCGTCTACCCTGCTCAGACCAACCACAACAGCGCAACACCACCATGACACCAGCAAACCAGCACTGTTAATTAACAATACTGCCTGCCAGATAGAAGACCCGACACTAAGCCTTGCCTTGCAAAAATTAGCAGATACATTGAGCAACTGATAAAACTCCGCTGCGTCCCTACCCGTCCTGACTGATCCGGCTCGCCACCGGGCCGGACTGATCACGATATTTTGCATCCTTGCGTTTATCATATGGTTTAAGCGCAGGGCCACTCAGCGTCTCAAAACTGATCGCGCCAATGACCATACCAGGACGGAGCGCCAGCGGCATTTTGCCGGAATTATAAAATTCCAGCACAATATTTCCCTGCCAACCGGGATCAATCCGGTGCGCTGTCACGTGCACCATCAAACCCAGACGCGCCAGACTGGAGCGCCCGTCTAACCAACCTACCAGATCATCCGGCAACCCTACGACCTCGTGGGTAATACCAAGCGCCAGCTCCCCCGGATGCAGTACAAACTTATCGTCGGCAGCAAGCACAATCTCGTCCTGCATCACCTGGCTGACCGCAGCATCAATCGCTGCACGTGTACCGGACAGATCAATATAAGGCGTGTGGTGCGAGCAAAATACTCGGAATCGGTTTCCGAGACGCAAATCCAGGCTGACACCACTGACCGCTTCGTCTGCCGGACGTGGCATAATATGTATCCGGCCTGTCTTCAGGGCCTCAAGAATGTGTTGATCACATAATCTCATGATAAAGGATGACTCTATGGCAGCCTGGCTGGAAGGTCGAATTACTGAACGGACAATGTGGACTGATACCCATTTTTCTCTGCGCATCGCCTGCGATCGCCCGGACTTTGTCGCCGGACAATTTATCCGCGTTGCACTGGATGTCGACGGCGAACGCATTGCGCGTCCCTATTCCTGCGTAAACTCACCTGATATGGACGGTTTTGAAATCTTTTTTAATATCGTACCTGCCGGGCCATTGAGCGGACCGTTATCCGCACTACAAGTGGGTGATATTTTGTGGGTGAGTGACCGCTGCAACGGATTGCTGACGTTACAGGAAATTCCGGCTACCGCACGCAACTTGTGGCTGATCGCTACCGGCACGGGTGTCGGCCCTTTTTTGTCTGTTTTGCGCACTGTAGAAACCTGGCAACGTTTTGATCAGGTTGTCCTCGCGTATGGCGTACGCGAGGCTTCTCAACTGGCTTATCCAGCAGTGATCGATCAATTATGCCAGGAGCATGCAAACCTGCATTTTATGCCGTGCGTCACGCAACAACCGCCGGAATCAGTTTACGCCGGGCGCATCACACAAGCCCTTGCTGATGGCCAACTGGAAGCGAGGACTGGTGTCACTATCAGCACAGACAGCCATTTTATGTTGTGCGGTAATATGGCGATGATCCGGGATATGACCGAGGCCCTGAAACAACGTGGTTTAAAAAAACATCTGCGCCGTGATCCGGGGCATATCAGCAGCGAAAAATACCACTAAAGAGCATCTCTGAAAACTGTTGCACTCGCAAATACTTCGTTAAAAAATAGTCATGTACTCCCTGATACACTGCGTTTTTTCGCTTCGTCTTTGCTTCGTTCACGACGCTTGAGAGGTGGCCCTCGAAGATATTATTTCACCACTTTCAGCACAGGGCGCCCCGTCTTAGCGGGTTTTGCACCTGGAGCTTTTTTCTGTGGTGATGGCGTTGGTGGTGTGGGATCGTTATCTTCCTGAACTTGTGCTTCAGGCTGAAAAAACATGCCATGCCCGTTTTCACGTGAAAATAACCCCGTCACTGCCTGAATGGGCACATAAACCGGCGTCGGGCGACCATTAAAACGCGCACTGAATGAAATCGCCTCATTCGCCAGATCCAGATCACGCACTGCGGTCGGGCCAATATTTAATACGATCCGACCATCATCCACCAGATGCTGCGGTACATGCACATCTTCGTATTCTGCATCTACTATCAGGTAAGGCGTCTGCGCATGATCAGTCAGCCATTCATAGATAGCCCGCACCAGATAGGGGCGATTAGACGGTAATTTCATTGCATCCTGCATCTTAATCTAACCCCAACACATTCTGCATATCAAATAAACCGGCAGGCTGATGCGCTAACCAGGACGCAGCTCTGGCCGCTCCTTGCGCAAACGCCATCCGGCTGGAAGCCTTATGGCTGATTTCAATCCGCTCACCTGAACCCGCAAACCAGACGCTGTGCTCGCCTACCACATCACCAGCACGTACCGTGGCAAAACCAATTGTTTGCTGTTCACGCGCACCTGTCTGTCCTTCCCGACCAAACACCGCCACCTCTGACAGATTTCGCCCTGTCGCCTCTGCAACAACTTCTCCCATACGCAATGCAGTACCGGAAGGCGCATCTTTTTTATGCCGATGGTGGGCTTCAAATATCTCAACATCCGCTGTCTCACCCAACACCCGGGCTGTTGTATCCAGCAGCTTAAGGCATAAGTTAACCCCGACACTCATATTCGGTGCCAATACGACCGGGATGTGTTCCGCTGCGGCCGCAATCACCTCAGTCTGATCAGCATCCATACCGGTTGTACCAATCACCACAGGTTTCGCATACTGCCGACACAAGGCAACCTGCTCCAGAGTCGCGGCTGGGCTGGTAAAATCAATTAAGATGTCAAATTGGTCTGTGACATACGCCAGATTGGTGCTGGCAGAGACACCCAGCCGACCACCCGTACCTGCCAGCTCACCAATATCCACACCTGCCAGGCTGGAGTCAGAACGTACTGTCGCAGCAGTCAGCTGTGTGTCCTCTCTTTCCGCTACCGCCTGCACCAGAGACCTGCCCATTCTGCCCGCCACACCAGCGATTGCAATCCGTATCATATCTACCTCAAATGATTATGCCGCAGATAAACCCGGCACCACATCCTGTATGACGTCAGCCAGTTGATCCTGTGCGACCGTTACCTGCGCCCGGTCTTCACGCAGATATTTGACTGTGACTGTCCCTGCTGCCAGTTCGTCCGTTCCCAGAATCAGAGCCAGTGACGCATTGCTGCGATCTGCCTGTCTGAACTGCGATTTGACACTGCCTACCAGGGTTTGCAGCCGTAACTGCGGCAATGCGGCACGTAATTGTTCACCAAATGCCAGACCTGCGATTTCGGCCTCCGGCCCCAGCATCAGGATACAGGCCTGTATTCCGGGCGCATGCACCTCGCCACCCGATGCTTGCTGTACCGCCAGAATGCGTTCTACACCAAGTGCAAAACCGATGCCTGGCATGTCACGCCCACCCAACTGATGCGCCAGACCATCGTAGCGCCCACCGGCGCAGACTGTACCCTGCGCACCCAGAAGATCTGTTGTCCATTCAAAGACGGTGCGGGTGTAATAATCCAACCCACGCACCAGACGTGGATTCAGTACATAAGCAACACCTGCCGCCTCCAGCATCGCCTGCAACTGTGCAAAGTGAGTCTGCGATGCTTCGTCAAGATAATCGGTCAGCACCGGTGCGTCAGCAATCAGATCAGCCAGAGCCGGATTTTTGCTATCTAAAATCCGCAGCGGATTCGTTTGTAACCGACGCTGACTGTCGGCGTCCAGCTGAGCTGCATGTTGCGTCAGATAGGCCACCAGTTGTTCGCGATAACGCACCCGTTCCGGCGGTGTACCCAGGGTATTCAATTGCAACGTCAGGCCGCGAATCCCCAGCTGCTTCCACAATCTGGCACTAAGCAGGATCAGTTCGGCATCAATTGCTGGCCCAGGCAGACCATAGGCTTCCACCCCGATCTGCTGAAATTGACGATAACGTCCTTGCTGTGGGCGTTCATGCCGGAACATCGGCCCCTGATACCACAATCGTTGCGCCTGATTATGCGCTAATCCATGCTGTAACACCGCACGCAGACAACTAGCCGTACCTTCCGGTCGCAAGGTCAGACTGTCACCATTGCGATCGGTAAAGGTATACATTTCTTTTTCGACGATATCCGTCGCCGCACCGATGGAACGCTCAAATAATGTGGTCGATTCAACAATTGGCAGCCGGATTTCAGCATAGCCATAGGCTTGTACCAACTGACGAATCGCCGATTCCAGCGCTTGCCAGCCGGGCGTCTGTGCGGGTAGCACATCGTGCATCCCGCGAACGGCCTGTAACGGTTTTGCCATAATTTATGGTTGTACAAATAAAGGAGTAGACAGGTATCGATCACCGCGATCACACACGATAGCGACAATCACCGCATGATCCACCTCACGCGCCAGTTGCAACGCAATCGCGACATTGCCACCGGAGGAAGTGCCGGCAAAAATACCTTCCCGGGTCGCCAGCTGACGTGTTGTGTGTTCTGCCAGTTCCTGGCTGACCGGCAATTCCTGGTCAATATGCTGGTTATCATAAATAGCGGGCAGATACGCCTCCGGCCATTTGCGGATGCCCGGAATGGAGGCACCTTCTGCCGGTTGCACACCAATAATCTGCACCGCTGGATTTTGCGCCTTCAAATACCGGCTGACACCCACAATCGTACCCGTGGTACCCATCGCGCTGACAAAGTGCGTAATCTGCCCATCTGTATCCTGCCAGATTTCCGGGCCCGTGGTTGCATAATGCGCAGCCGGATTATCGGCATTCGCAAACTGATCCAGCACTTTGCCTTCGCCTCGTGCCTGCATCGCTAATGCCAGGTCGCGCGCACCTTCCATACCCTCATCTTCAGACACCAGAATGAGTTCTGCGCCATACGCCTGCATCGCCGCCCGTCGTTCCACACTCAGGTTATCCGGCATAATCAGTACCATGCAGTAACCCTGAATCGCTGCTACCATCGCCAGTGCGATGCCAGTATTGCCACTGGTAGCCTCGATCAGCGTATCCCCTGGCTGAATATCGCCGCGTGCCGCTGCCTGCTGAATCATCGACAGGGCCGCACGATCTTTCACCGAGCCAGCCGGATTATTGCCTTCCAGCTTCAGCAGAACCTGAGTACGAGGATTCTCCGGCAGACGTTGCAGTCGCACCAATGGCGTCCTGCCGACAAACTGATCAATCGTCGGATAATTATCCATAGACTAACGCTGAATCAGCCGTTTCATATCGGCCACTGCCTGCGGCAGGCCACAAAATAACGCACGCGCGATAATCGCATGCCCGATGTTAAATTCGACCAGGTGTGGAATACGCGCAATCGCCTGCACATTATGATAATCCAGCCCATGCCCGACATTCATCTGTAAACCCAGGCTATGCCCATAGATCACTGCCTGCTCAATCCGTGCCAGTTCTTCTGCCTGCACCGATGGCTGACGGGCGGATGCATAGTGCCCGGTATGAATTTCGACCATTGGCACCCCAATCTGCACCGCAGCATCAATCTGTTTTACATCCGGGTCAATAAACAAAGAGACACGGATATCAGCCGCCGCTAAATGTGCGCAATAATCCGTTAGGAAAGAGACCTGGTTGATCACATCCAGCCCACCTTCTGTGGTCAGCTCCTCCCGCTTTTCCGGCACCAGGCAGCAAGTCTCAGGTTGTACCTCACACGCAATTTGCTGCATTTCCTCAGTAGCCGCCATCTCCAGATTCATATATGTTTGCAGACAACAGGCCAGTGCATACACATCCCGCTCCTGAATATGCCGTCGGTCTTCACGCAGATGGAGCGTGATCGCATCAGCTCCTGCCTGTTCTGCTACCAACGCAGCCTGCACCGGTTCCGGATAACGGGTGTTACCACGCGCTTCACGTACCGTCGCAATATGATCAATATTCACACCTAATTGTGGCCTGCATTCCGGCATCATTCCAATATCCATAAAGTCTCAGAACCTGTTCACGATCCCGAGAAAAGTGGTCGCAGCAACAACAGTTCGCCAATGACATCGCTCATAGCTGGTTGCACCCGGTGGCACCAGTCGCCGCCAGCAGGCAGTGCCGAGCCTCATGGACTACACTGGTTGATACAGTCATCGGCTCGGCTGATCGCAGCGCGTGCAGCGGCAGGGATGACAGCAGATCGTCAACCGGAGTCGGATGAGCATCATAGCCAGCCATGATCAGGCGGCTGATCTTGCCATCTATTCAGCTATCGTTTGGCCCGGTCACCCTGCTGACGATGTTCCGGGTATCGGTTGCCGCCCCGAGCGGTACCACCAGCGACAAAATGGGTCTGGTTTTGCAAGGCGGTCGCCATGCCCGCCCTATTGTAAACTATCAGCTATAGACTTCAATTTATCTATATTTTTTTTTGATCCTATATCTTTTCTATAGTCCAGATTTCCAGTGATATAATTATCTATACTGTGATTTATTTTTTTTGAAGCCTCTTCAATAGTATCTTCAGTAGCACCTATCGCGACAACCCTTGATGTCTTTAATGTACTATAATTCTGATTATCCTTTTTCACTGCCGAGGCAAAGAAAACATTTAATCCTGATTTTTCTATACCTTCTTTATCTACAGAAAAATCAATAACTTCTTTGCTGGCTCCCGGGTACTCATGAGCGACCAGATACTTAACAACAGAGGCTTTTTTAATAAAATCCATACTTTTTTCAGCCAATGTTTTATGCCACAAATCTTTTATCAACTGAGAGAGAGGACTTTTAAGTATAGAGAGGATGTTCAAACCTTCCGGATCTCCAAACCTTCCATTAAATTCCATGAATTTAATACCATTTTTTGTTATGAAGAATCCACCGTTCAGTACACCATTAAAAAACAACCCTCTTTCTCTCATCTCATTTATTACTGATTGCATAACATACTCACAATCAGCTAAATCTTTGTCAGTCATAAAGGGCAATTTTTTCTCATTATTAGTGAAACACCCCATACCGCCAGTGCCTGCACCAAGGTCATTTTCCAGACGAAACGGATAATCGTAACTGGCTGGTGACGAGACAAGTTTTTTACCATCAGTGAGCCCCATAATAGTAAACTCGACACCTTTCAATTTTTCTACCAATAATACTTTTTCTCCGGGATTTTTTTTAAGCAATTCCTCAGCGTAAGATGCTGATTCCTCATATGATTTCAGATGTTCCGGCATTACTTTAACACCTTTTCCACCAGTCAGTCCTTGTGGTTTGACAACCACTTGCATTGAATTATCTTTAAATTCAGCAATGGCTTCAGCAATATCTTCCGTCGAACTTATTACTTTATATACTGGCGTAAATTCAGGGCAAACTTTGTTTACGAGCTCAATGGAGTATATTTTATCCCATTCTATTTTAGTTGCTTCTTTTGTACCGCCAACGGCTTTAATATTCAATTCAAGCAAGGCATCAATCACACCAGAAGCAAGGGGCCCATCTGCACTCACAAAGGCATAATCAATATGATGTTTTTTGGCATAATGAGCGACTTCTTCAGGATTGTTCGGATCAGAGACAAGATATTTCCCACCTGATTTTAAAACATTTTCAATAATCGTCGGATTATTGTGTCCGACCACAGCATAAAGCTCGGTGTCTTTTGCAAGATTTTTGGCAAAAGCACTCTCTCTTCCACCGCCACCTACTATTAAAAACTTTTCTTTTTGCATAAATTACTCTTAAAAATTCAACATATTGTAAATTCATACCATTAAACACAATACCGGGGGAGCGTTCTCAACCAGCTCAGTCCCCGAGTGTTTTTTGTGGGCATGACATCAGTCTTCTCTAAGGGCCTGATTTCCCGCTGTTTGCAGCGTAAAACATCAGAAAACGTTATATTTCTTCACTTTCGGAGCTATTATCCCTTGAGCTGGCAAGAACAGCGGCCGTCATCGCAGTAGTAACGATTCGCCAATGACATCGCTCATCACTGATTGCACCCGGCGGTATGAGTAACAGAGGGCGCATGATGTTCTTGCCCTGATGGGCCACCCTGAGCAAACAAACGATATGCCGGGTTATCCGTTTCATCGGCAATATCATATCCGGCCTCTGCCATAGCGGCTGCAAAGCCAGATCGTGCCTGCTCGGGCAACTGAATACCAACCAGCACGCGACCATAAGCAGCACCATGATTGCGATAATGGAACAGGCTGATATTCCAGCGATCACTCAGGCCGGATAAGAAACGCAACAGTGCACCAGGGCGCTCCGGAAAAGTACACCGATAGACCCGCTCGTCAGTCACGTGCGGTGCTGCTCCACCAACCATATGGCGGATATGCGATCTGGCTACCTCGTTGTCTGTCATATCCACGACGGTGTAGCCTTGTGTACGCAGTTCAGCAACCAGACGCGCAGCATCTTCTTTGCCTGCAGCCAGGGTGACACCACAAAATACCTGCGCACGTTGTCCATCAGCGTAGCGATAATTAAATTCGGTGATGTTATGTGTCTGCAATGCCTGGCAGAATCGCAGAAAGCTACCCGGCTGTTCCGGTATCTCAACCGCTAACAGGGCCTCGCGTTGCTCACCCACTTCAGTGCGCTCGCCAACATGACGCAGCCGCTCAAAATTAATATTCGCTCCGCTCAGGATCGCAATCAACGTCTGATTCTGTAAATCGTGCCGGGTCAGGTACTGGCTGATACCGGCAACTGCCAGGGCACCTGCTGGTTCGGCGACGGTGCGCGTGTCTTCAAAGATTGCTTTGATCGCGGCACAAATCTGATCTGTGCTGACCAGCACGACCTCATCTACCAGGTCTTTTGCCACCCGGAAGGTTTCGGTACCAATTTTTTGTACTGCGACCCCATCAGCAAACAGTCCAACTTGATCCAGGCAGACCGGATGGCCCGCAGCCAGTGCCTGATGCAGGGTGGGTGCGTCTTCCGGCTCCACACCAATAATTTTAATCTCGGGCCGGATGCGCTTGATAAATGCCGCAATACCGGCAATTAAGCCACCGCCGCCAACCGGCACAAAAATCGCTGCAACCGGATCGGCATGTTGACGTACAATTTCGGCCCCGATCGTACCCTGCCCGGCAATCACTGCCGGATCGTCAAATGGGTGGATAAAACACAGTTGCCGCTCAGCAGCATGTTGCTGCGCAAACTGGTTTGCCTGGTCGTACGCATCGCCGTGCAGAATCACGTTGCCACCAAGACGGCGTACATTATCTACTTTAATGCCGGGCGTGGTTCCGGGCATCACAATGGTGGTCGAGATTTGCAGGCGACTCCCGGCCAGTGCTACTCCCTGAGCATGATTTCCGGCGGAAGCCGCAATGACGCCTCTTGCTTTATCAGCTGCAGGCAGGCCGTAGATTTTGTTATAGGCACCACGTAGCTTAAATGAAAAGATCGTTTGCTCATCTTCACGTTTCAGCAGAATCTGATTATTCAGACGCTGGCTGAGACGCGGTGCCGGTGTCAACGCGGACTGACGCGCCACATCATAGACCCGAGCCCGCAAAATACGCTCTATATAATCATCTGCCATACCGGCACCTGCAAATACCACCAACGTATAGACTCGCCCGGAGAAATCAAATTTAAATCGCAGGCGAAGTATGAAACCTCGCCTGCGACCAAAGGGGCGAGAGCTACGCCTCTCCCCCTTTGGAAACCCCCATGGTTTTGTCCCCGCCGCAAGCGGCGGGGTATTTCAAGAATAAAATCAGAATCAGTGTACCATAGCCATGCTGATCTGCTGAGCATTATCAAACTCATACGCATAATTACCAGACGTTATGATGTACAGGATCAAGCACTGTGTTGCGTTGCGCCATCTCAGGGTTGGGTTGCGGATAGTCCAGCGTGTAGTGCAAGCCCCGACTTTCGCGTCGTAACAGAGCACTGCGAATGATTAAATCCGCAATCACCGCCAGGTTACGTAATTCAATCAAATGGTTGGTAATCCGGAAGTTTTTGTAATATTCCTGAATTTCCTGTTGTAGCAGGTCAATACGATGTTTTGCACGCTGTAGTCGCTTTGTGGTGCGCACAATACTGACGTAGTCCCACATGAAGCGGCGTATTTCATCCCAGTTGTGCGCAATCACAACCTGCTCATCAGAATCTGTGACCCGGCTCTCATCCCAGACCGGAATATCAATATCAGGTGCTCGGCCTATATCCTGTCTGGAGGCGATATCTTCAGCAACAGCATAGCCGAACACAATGCACTCCAGCAAGGAATTGCTGGCCATACGATTTGCGCCATGCAGGCCGGTACAAGCTGCTTCGCCAATACAATACAAGCCGTCAACGTCGGTACGCCCACGTAAGTCGGTCATCACGCCGCCACAGGTATAATGTGCTGCCGGCACGACGGGAATCGGCTCTTTTGTCATGTCATAGCCAAACTGCAGACAGCTCTGGTGAATGTTAGGAAAATGGCTCAGGATAAAATCAGCGGGTTGGTGACTGATATCCAGAAAGACTGAGTCCAGACCCAGCCGTTTCATCTCGTGGTCAATCGCGCGCGCTACGATATCTCTCGGAGCTAATTCTGCGCGCGGGTCAAAATTCGGCATGAAGCGGCTGCCATCCGGCAACAGCAGTTTACCGCCTTCGCCACGCACAGCTTCCGTAATCAAATGTGATTTTGCGTGAGGATGGTACAGGCAGGTTGGATGAAACTGCATGAATTCCATATTCGCTACACGGCAACCAGCCCGCCAGGCCATTGCAATACCATCACCGCTGGCACCATCAGGGTTACTGGTGTACAGATACACTTTACTGGCTCCACCAGTGGCAAGAATGACAAAGCTCGCTTTAATGACCTCAATCTGGTGGTTATCACGGTTCAGCACATAAGCTCCAACACACCGATTAGCGCCTTTGCACCGTAATTGTCGCGTCGTGATGAGATCCAGCGCAATGTGCTGCGAGAATAAATTGACATTGCTTCTGGCATACACTTGCTCCAACAATGTGGTTTCAATCGCCCTGCCTGTCGCATCGCTGGCATGAGCGACCCGCCGATGGCTATGCCCCCCTTCGCGGGTCAGATGCAAATCAGTGATGGCATACCCCGGCGGCATATCTTTCGCTGTCAGGGGATTTTTCTCATCGCGGGTAAAAGGCACCCCGTTGTCCAGCAGCCATTTGATGGCCTTGCGACCGTTGTGGACAGTGAACCGGACTGCCTCTTCATCACACAGCCCGGCCCCGGCATTCAGGGTATCCTGGATATGCGATTCAGGTGTGTCCGTGCTATCCAGAACTGCTGAAATACCACCCTGAGCGTAATAGGTACTTCCTTCAGTGAGCGTGTCTTTGCTTAATACTGCAATGTTCAGGTGTGGCTCTAGATTCAGGGCAAGGCTCAGACCAGCAGCACCACTACCGATAATCAATACGTCATATTTCATGTTTCGGGAACACCCTGAGAAAGCAAATGTATATCGTGTGCATTGTTCTGTCCCCACAGCAAGCTGCGGGGAGTCCTCAGATTGAAATTTTTCAGAAACGACTGATTGCACTGCAAACGGAACTTAACATCCATGCTGAAAAAACCAGATATGTCTGGATATGATGCGCCGGCTACGGCGACTATTGAGGCCGGATTACCCACACATTCAGAAGCAGAAAAACAACAGCTTATCCAGGAAATCAAACTGCTTTTAAAAGAACAGAATGCTGTTCTGGTTGCTCATTATTACGTCAGCCCGGATTTGCAGAAACTAGCGGATGACACTGGTGGCTATGTTTCAGACTCACTGGATATGGCCCGATTTGGCAAAGAGCATCCGGCACAAACCATTGTTGTCGCAGGTGTCCGGTTTATGGGAGAAACCGCAAAAATCCTGACACCGGAGAAACGTGTGCTGATGCCGACTCTGGAGGCTGAGTGTTCTCTGGATTTAAGCTGCCCTGCGGATGAGTTCAATGCATTTTGTGATCAGTACCCTGACCATACGGTTGTGGTGTATTCCAATACCGGGACTGCGGTAAAGGCCAGGGCTGATTATGTCGTCACCTCCAGTATCGCCGTTGATCTGGTCGGCTGGCTGGGGAAACAAGGCAAAAAGATCTTATGGGCACCTGATCGTCACCTGGGACGTTACATAGCACAAGTTACCGGCGTCGAGATGGTGCGCTGGCAGGGTGAGTGCATTGTTCATGACGAATTTAAGGCGAGCTCCCTGAGGGATTTGATGCAACAACACCCCGATGCAGCTGTGCTGGTTCATCCTGAATCACCAGATGATGTGATTGCCATGGCTGACCGGGTAGGTTCTACCACACAGATTATCCAGGCTGCGCAAAGTTTACCCAATAAAAAATTTATTATCGCGACAGACAAAGGTATTTTTTACAAGCTGCAACAGATGGCGCCGGGGAAGATATTTCTTGAAGCCCCCTCTCATGGCGAAGGTGCCATCTGCAAAAGCTGCGCCCATTGCCCCTGGATGGCGATGAATGATCTGGATAAGTTACGACAGGTATTAAAAACGGGTGAAAATGAAATCTTCGTTGATGAAGCAATCCGTACTCAGGCGTTAAGGTCGACACAGCGCATGTTAGATTTTGCCAGAGGCCAGCTTCGCTGAGTAACGCTTCAGGTTGTTACTGTAACGGATGCTGATTCAGCATTGCCATGAGCAAATATCAGGAAATCGTGAGGAAAAACAAAGTATTCAGGCACTCGACAAAATCGCTTTTCCAGTTATCCACAAATCCTGTGGATAACTCTGTGTACAAACCTACGAATAAAGCCGCTATCATACCGTTTTATCAGGCTTTTTCAGTGTTGACCAGTATCTGAACAAAAAATATTTAGTTATTCATAAACAAGTACTTAGGTTAGTGCTAAACTGACTCACCCAGAAATTATCAGGAAGTGATTGACTTTTACGAAGTCAATAACACAAGCTGTGAATAATTACCCTGTTCACAGCAAACGGATGTCGTTCAGACTGACATCAATCATGAGCTTAGCTGCATGAAATGCAATGATGTCAATACTGGTTTCAACGTCGTCAAAATAGTGTACGAGCACTCGACAAAGTCGCTTCTCCAGTTATCCACAAATCCTGTGGATAACTCTGTGTACAAACCTACGAATAAAGCCGCTATCTCACCGTTTTATCAGGCTTTTTTAGTATTGATCAACATCTGAACAAAAAATAATTAGTTGTTGATAAACAAACACTTAAGTCAGCGCTAAACTGGCCCATGCAGAAATTATCGGGAAGTGATTGACTTTTACGAAGTCAATAACACAAGCTGTGAATAATTGCCATGCGATCACAGCAGAATGTGGCTTTTGTCACTTCCGACACACCCTCCTGCCAGGCAGTCAGCACATGATGCAACCATCAGGAATACCCTCTTCCGGGACACGCCGATGAGCGATAAAAAATTATGGTCTGGCCGCTTCAATGAACCTACCGATCAGTTTGTTGAAGCCTTCACAGCGTCCGTCGCATTTGATCAGCGACTAGCCCCATACGACATCCAGGGCTCCATCGCCCACGCGCGTATGCTGACACAGCAGAAAATTCTGACACAGACAGAATGCGATAAGATTGTCGCTGGGCTGGAAACTATCCTTGCCCGGATTGAGCGAGGTGAGTTTGTCTGGTCAGTCGCACATGAAGATGTGCACATGAACATCGAGGCTGCACTGACCAACGCGATTGGCGAAGCCGGCAAAAAACTACACACTGGCCGGTCACGCAATGATCAGGTGGCAACCGACATCAGGCTATGGTTACGTGATGAAATTCAGTCCATCATTACGGCAGTCAAGCAGGTTCAGCAGGCCATTCTGGATCTGGCCGAACGCGAAACCGACACAATACTACCCGGATTCACCCACTTACAGACCGCGCAACCGGTTACTTTCGGGCATCACATGCTTGCCTGGTTCGAGATGTTGCAACGTGATGTCAGCCGACTGACTGACTGTGTTGCACGTATGAACTATATGCCACTGGGTGCTGCTGCGCTGGCTGGCACCACTTATCCAATTGATCGCGACCTGACCGCCAGCCTGCTGCATTTCACTGCCCCCTGCCGCAATTCTCTGGACGCAGTCAGCGATCGCGACTTTGCCATCGAATTCAGTGCTGCTGCCAGCCTGATTATGATGCACCTGTCGCGTATGAGCGAAGAGCTGATTGTGTGGTCATCCGCACAGTTCGGCTTTATCACCCTGTCCGACAGCTTCTGTACTGGCTCTTCCATCATGCCGCAGAAAAAGAATCCGGACGTTCCGGAACTGATCCGAGGCAAAAGTGGCCGGGTGTTCGGTCACCTGATGGCCTTACTGACGCTGATGAAGGCGCAACCACTGGCTTACAACAAAGATAATCAGGAAGACAAAGAACCGCTGTTTGATACCGCCGATACCCTACGTGGCTCACTCAAGGTCTTCGCCGATATGCTGCCGGGCATCACCTGTCAGCGGGCAGCCATGTACCGCGCTGCACAGCAGGGCTTCGCTACTGCCACTGACCTGGCCGATTATCTGGTGCGCAAGGGCGTCGCATTCCGCGATTCGCATGATATCGTTGGCCGGGTTGTCGCTCAGTGCGTGCAGGAAAGTTGCGATTTAGCAGACCTGTCTCTGGAGACTCTGCAAACCTACAGCGCTGATATTCAGGCTGATGTTTATGACTACCTGACGCTGGAAGGCTCCGTCGCTGCGCGCTGTCATCCAGGTGGCGCAGCACCGGAGCAAGTGCGCACAGCGATTGCAGATGCACGACTGTCTCTCTCAATCTGAGCTCTATCACCCCCGGGGGAAACTCATTATGAAACTGGAAACACTTGCACTACACCACGGTTATCAGGCAGATAACACTCGCGCTGCCGCAGTGCCAATTTACCAGACGACTTCTTATACCTTTGCAGACACGCAGCACGGTGCAGACCTGTTCGACCTGAAGGTCGCCGGTAATATCTATACCCGGATCATGAATCCGACGACTGATGTGCTGGAACAACGCGTCGCCGCTATGGAAGGCGGTATTGCCGCACTGGCTGTCGCCTCTGGTATGGCTGCCATTACTTACGCACTGCAAACGATTTGTGTTAATGGTGACAACATCGTCAGTACGAGCCAGCTATATGGTGGCACCTACAATTTGTTTTCGCATGCCTTGCCGAATCAGGGCATTAACGTGCATTTTGTATCACATGACGATACAGCCGAACTGGAACAGGCGATTGATGCACAAACTAAGGCTATTTTTTGTGAGTCAATCGGCAATCCGGCTGGCAATGTGGTCGATATTGCCCGATTAGCCGACATTGCTCATCGTCATGGCATTCCGTTGATCGTCGATAACACCGTCGCTACCCCCTACCTGTGTCGCCCGATTGAACATGGCGCAGACATTGTGATTCATTCACTGACCAAATATATCGGCGGCCATGGCACATCTGTCGGTGGCATCATTGTTGATAGTGGTAAATTCGACTGGCTGGCACAAAAAGCACGTTATCCGATGCTGAGTGAACCTGATCCAGCTTACCATGGTGTGATCTGCACGGACGTATTCGGTCCGGCAGCTTATGTTGGCCGCTGCCGGATCGGGCCATTGCGTAACATGGGGGCTGCTTTATCCCCGATGAATGCGTTTCAGATCCTGCAGGGCCTGGAAACACTCGGTTTGCGCATTCAGCGTCATTGTGACAATGCACTGGCATTAGCCGAATATCTGCGCCAGCACCCCAAAGTCGCCTGGGTGAACTATGCCGGCCTGGATGACAGCCCACACCATACGTTATGCCAACAAATGCTCGGTGGCCAGGCCTCTGGCATCCTGAGTTTTGGCATTCGGGGAGATACCACTGCCGGCAGCCGTTTTATTGAGGCACTGCAAATGATCCTGCATTTGGTCAACATCGGTGATGCGAAAACACTGGCCTGTCACCCGGCTTCCACGACACACCGCCAGTTGAATGATCACGAATTGGAAACTGCCGGAGTCAGTCCGGACCTGGTCCGTATTTCAGTCGGTATTGAAGCGATTGATGACATCATCGCCGATGTTGAACAGGCCTTGGCGCAAATCTGAAGCATGATGAGATATTACCTTACGCGACATTTCCGACTGCTGATCAGCGTTTGCCTGCTGCAACTCACGCTGGTCAGCTGCTCGTCACTACAACGCCCTGACCCACCAACCACAGCACCACTGTCGACAGCAGAACATCTCTCAACCAGTGCTGAGCTGGCGCTACAACAACACGATTACGCGACTGCCGCCGATCTGTTTCGCCAGTTGGCCGCCACACAGACCGGAGAACAACGAGACATCGCGCTGCTATACAGTGCCAACGCAGAACTGCTGGCTGACGATAGTAATGTGCAATGGGTACGGCGTACTCTGAACGAACTATCGATAGTAGATCTGGTTGATGATGATGCTCTGCTGTTACAGACATTACAGGTTGAGCTTGCCATACTGGATGGACAACCGGAACCCATCCAATGGGATTTACAATCACTTCTGCCAAATACAAGATCCAACCCCATACTAAGCCAGCGTTTTTTCCGGGCACTGCTCCGCCTGCGTGTCAGTTACCAATCACGGATTGAAGCACTGGCAGGTTTGGAACAGTGGTTAACTGACGTGACGGAGCGTTTTGCGGTACAACAAGAGCTGTTACATGTCTTGAATCAAATGAGAACGACCAGTCTACAGTGGTATCGGCAACAAGAACGCCTGGCCGGCTGGGCTGAGCTTGCCTTGCTGAGCCAGCAGTTTATTGCTGATCTGCCCGGTTTTCAGGCAGCGTTGCCCTCTTGGCAGGCTCAATTTCCGGATCATCCCGCCCTGCTGGAACCACTACTACAACAATGGGAGACCTGGTTTCCCATTTCGCCAGTCATTCCACAACGCGTTGCCGTGTTATTACCACAAGATGAGCGATATCAGGTTGTGAGTAACACAATACGTACCGGCATTCTGCATCAGTCAAACCAGTGGCCGGATGACCAGCAACCTGACATTTTGTTTTATGACAGTAGCCAGGCCATTCCGGAAGTCTATCAACAAGCAGTCGCTGACGGCGCAGATTGGGTGATCGGGCCACTGCGTAAGACATCTGTTGCTGCTTTATTACCCCTGACTGATTTATCGGTACCCGTCCTGGCCCTGAATCAGGTGCCTCTACCCGACGACATACCTCCGGCAGATATATTTTTCATGGCGCTGAATCCGGAAGATGAAGCTCGCCAGGCAGCCAAACGCATCTGGTCAGATCAATACCAACGTCCAGCGATACTGGCACCAGACAACGCCTGGGGACAACGTTTATCCACAGCTTTTCAGACATACTGGTCTGAGCTCAGTGATGTCTCACCGGCGATTGCTTATTATGATCCGGCGACATTTGACCATGGCACCACGATCAAGCAACTGTTCCTGTCAGATCAGAGCTATGCACGCCATCGACAAATACAAACGTGGCTGAAACAAAATGTGGAGTTCACTCCGCGGCGCCGGATTGACATTGATGCCATTTTTTTAATCGCCCGGCATGTGCAGGCACAAGGGTTTGCACCGCAATTAAAGTTTCATTTTGCCGGTGACCTTCCCATCTATGCAACATCTTATGCCTGGCAAGGTCAGCTCAATCAACACCAGCTAGCCGATATGCGCGGCATACAGATACCCGACATGCCATTCTTAGCTTCACAAGAGGCTTTACAACCGGTACTGGATGCCACACCAGATCAACAACTGCGTTATGTTCGTTTGTTTGCTCTCGGTATGGATGCTTTGGGTATTCTTCCTCATATACCGCGTCTGCAAAATGATACTCATGTGCTCTGGTCAGGTGTGACCGGCACTTTATCTTTGAATAAGGTGCAATCTATCAATCGCCAACTGACCTGGTTACAACTGGACAATCCTATCGAGATCATGCCACCGGCCATAGCACCAGAACCATTTCAGAACAGCACCAGTGGGCCTTAAACAACAACAGGCCGGCGCTATCGCAGAGCAACAGGCATCCCGTTTTTTGCAACAACAAGGTCTGACTGAACTGGCAAAAAACTATCGTTGCCGATCAGGTGAGTTAGACCTGGTGATGCAGGATAGGGAAACCCTGGTGTTTGTCGAAGTACGTCAGCGCCGGAATACCCGGTTTGGTGATGCACTGGAAAGTATTGATATCCGGAAGCAGCACCGTGTGCGTAAAGCGGCAGAATATTACCTGCTGCATCATACCTGGCATGGCCCGTGCCGGTTTGATGCCATCGGGATTGATGCAACAGGCAAGCTACACTGGATACAATCAGCGTTCGAGTAACTCCAGCTTACCCGGCTTACCCTCCCAATCTTCTGCATCCGCTGGCGACGCTTTCATTTCTGTGATCACTGGCCAGGCAGCCGCTAACTCCGCATTCAGCTCCAGAAAATGGTGTTGTGACTCAGGGAGGTCATCTTCTGACAGAATCGCTTCTATCGGACACTCTGGCTCACATAAGGCACAATCAATACATTCATCCGGATCAATCACCAGAAAATTCGGCCCTTCGTGAAAACAATCAACCGGGCAGACTTCCACACAATCGGTATGTTTGCATTTGATGCAGTTTTCTGTCACAACAAAAGTCATATCAGATCCCGCCTGGAATTCAGATAAAAACACATCACAGGTAAGTTGCAGACTTACCTGTATGACAACTTATCAAGCCAGTCGATACACAGCGCGAGCCGGAGAGACAACATGCTCCTGACGCTTCAGATAAGATAATGTCTGGCTCAGATTGGAGGTATCAAGGCCTCTCTCTGTCAGCACTTCGTGTAGTTCTGATGTCTTCATTTCACCACCGGCTGCCGACAACACTTCTTTAATAGCCTGACTGACACCACCGCTGTTATTGCGGCTGCGACGTTTTTCCACCGGCATATCAGGCGACATTTTTTCTCTTATCGCATCAATCTGCTTTTCAATAGCAGCGGTTGCTCTTTTGTATTCTTTTTCCAGTTCGCGTCGTTCCTGACGCAAGCTGTTCAGCTCGTCCTTCAGTTCTTTGCGCGCAACCTGCGCTTCTTCAATTTTACGCGATTTAGCCAGATCGAATAATTCCTGTGATGTCATGTCACCAATCAGCTTATCCATAAAAGTCTCCTGAATGTGGATATATCGGACATATTATGTCCATACGTACAAAGTGCGACATAATTTAGTCGATATATTATAGTTTGTAAACCGTTATTCAGGCACAAATACTATAATAAGTCGATAAATATTCACGGACGCTAACATCGTCACCACAATATACAACCCGATGTTGTTTTCGAGCTAGTTGATAATCGTACATACGATCATAATAGTCTGTCAGTAATGCCCGAATCCAGGTGTGGTGCTGCACCGGGTTATGGTCATGCTGTGTGATCGCTGTCTGCAACAACTGACTTATCTTACGATAATTCACACCACCCAAGCGCCTCTGAATACGTTCCAGACTGTGATTTAAGCTGTCAGCCCAGGCTTGAAAACCCAGCTCTGCACCCAGATGCTGTTGATGCTCAGCTAAACCATCGTATACATATTCCTGACAAATCCTGGCAACCCGCTGTGCTATATCAGTCTGTAATACAATAACCGGAGCCTGATTGAATGCAGCATACAACTGTGCCGGAATATGCCGGGAGCCAATCTGGCGACTCTCATCTTCAATAACAAAATATGCCTGATCTGCCTGGGTCAGCCGACTCAGAGCGCAAGCTAAACGGTTTTCAAAATCTGCCTGTGTCGGTTGTGGCACCGCATACTGACCAAAAGCGGAGCCTCGATGATGTGCCAGTCCCTCCAGATCCAGATGTGGCGCTAATGTACGTAGCAAGTGTGTTTTACCCACACCGGTCTGCCCGGCAATCACAACCGGACTCATCTGTCTTGGGTAACATTCCAACTGTTGTAACAAATAACCACGTAATGCTTTATAACCACCTTCAATACGTGGATAACGAATACCAGTCGCTTCATACAACCATTGCTGACTGATTCTGGAACGTAACCCGCCCCGGAAACAATATAATGCGCCGTCAGGATAACGTGTCGCATATGCGTGCCAGCAGGCAATACGTTGTTGCTTTGCCGCAGCGTCAAGCAACTGCAGACCCAGCCGGATCGCTGATTCTTGTCCTTGTTGCTGATACCGCAGGCCCACCTGATGACGTTGGGCATCGTCCAGAAGTGGCATATTGTCTGCACCCGGAACAGCACCCGCCTGATATTCCACTGGCGCACGGACGTCCAGCAAGCGCATTTTCTGGTCAATGACCTGACTTAAGTCAGTAATAACCGGCAAATCAGATATGAAGCGCAACATAATGCATATAAAGCTCAGCGTTTCTTAAATAATCTGGCCTGATCCCGTTGCCAGTCTCTAGCTTTAATATCGGCCCGTTTATCATATAGCTTTTTACCTTTACCCAAACCAACCTGCAGTTTTGCACGACCCTGTTTCCAGTACAGGCGCAATGGCACCAGGGTATATCCTTTTCGTTCTACAAAACCAATCAGCTTGTTCAGCTCCTGACGATGTAGCAATAACTTACGCGCCCGTACCGGCTCTGGCCTGATATGTGTCGATGCTGTTGCCAGTGGCGTAATATGCGCACCCACCAGATAAGCTTCACCACGCTGTATCAGGACATAAGTATCATTCAGGTTAATCCGGCCAGTACGTAAACTCTTCACCTCCCAACCCAGTAAGGCCAGGCCAGCTTCCAGCGTATCTGTTATCTCATAATCATGCCGTGCTTTTTTATTGCGTGTAATCTCTGTATCCCGGTGCTGATTCTGTTGTCCCATATTTCACCCTGCAATCAAATGTAAATCGCAGGCGAGGTATGCAACCTCACCTGCGACCAAAGGGGCGAGAGTCATGCTTCTCGCCTTTTGGCATCTCTCATTATTTTGTCTCCGCAATAAACTGCGGAAAGCTCTCAGATTTACACTATGAGTCACGATACGATTTGTGCCATTGCGACACCACCCGGACGCGGTGGTATTGGTATAGTGCGATTGTCCGGCCCGAAAGCAACATCTATTGGCCAAACGATATGTCGGGTCACTCGACTCAGGCCACGCCAGGCTAAGTTTGTCAGTTTTTATGGTAACGACAACGAGCCCGTAGACAGTGGTTTAGTCTTGTTATTTACTGCGCCACACAGCTTTACCGGCGAAGATGTGATTGAGTTTCAAGGTCACGGCAGCCCGGTTGTGCTGGATCAGTTGGTGCAACATTGTATCCGATCAGGCGCGCGCCTGGCCCGGCCCGGAGAATTCAGTGAGCGCGCTTTTCTGAATGACAAACTGGACTTAGCTCAGGCTGAGGCAATCGCAGATCTGATCAATAGTCAGACCCAATCTGCTGCCCGGCTGGCACTGCGTTCGTTACAGGGTGAATTCTCACAGCGTATTGAAAAACTGGTTACCAGCCTGATCAGACTACGCACCTATGTCGAAGCTGCGATAGATTTTGCGGAAGAAGAAATTGATTTTCTGGCTGATAACCAGATACAACGCGATCTGCAGACCCTGACCAGACAGATCGCAGATCTGCAGACTGCTGCCGACAGGGGACGGATCTTCCGGGACGGCATGACTCTGGTTCTGGCTGGTCGACCTAATGCTGGCAAATCCAGTCTGCTGAATGCACTGACCGGCAGTGATAGCGCGATCGTCACAGATATACCAGGGACCACTCGGGACATCCTGCGTGAAGTCATCCAGATAGACGGCATTCCTCTCACCCTGCTGGATACAGCCGGACTGCGCCTGAACCCGGACCCGATTGAACAACAAGGCATCCGGAAAGCAAAACGGGCAATCACCGAAGCTGATCTCGTACTATGGATCTATGATGGCACCGAAGCTCATGCGGAGCCAGATGCAGACCAACTGCCGCCAGACACACCAATCATCCGGGTGCATAACAAAGCTGACTTAAGCGGTGCCGCAACAGGCTGTTTTGAGCAAAACGGACAAACAACCATTGTGCTCAGTGCCCGGGAACAACAGGGTATTGAATATTTACGCCGCCACCTGGCCAACTGTTGCGGACAGAAACAAGCCAGCGACGGTGAATTCATGGCACGCCGACGCCACCTGGAAGCGATTACCCAGGCAACTGAGCACCTGCAACAGGCCCAACAACATCAACAATCAGGTGAATTGCTTGCTGAAGACCTGCGCCAATGTCAGCAGGCACTGTCTTGTATTACCGGCACCTTCACTTCCGATGATTTATTAGGTGAGATCTTCAGCCAATTCTGTATTGGCAAGTAACGCCATATTACCTGCTGTTTCAAAATCGATATCATGTCAGAATCAGTTCGACAATACGCTACGCAAGATCGATATATCCTGCACATACCGGAGATCAGCGGGTTGTTTTACCATACTTTTCCCGATGATCAAGATGATCATACTGCCAGTCTTTAGCGCCCTTAAAAACCAAGATATGACTGATTTGATGTGTCTGATGCCATAACGTTTGATGCCAAAGCTTTCCTCCGCACCCTGACACAACAACCAGGGGTATACCGGATGCTGAATGCCTCCGATGAGGTATTGTATGTTGGCAAAGCAAAAAATTTACGAAACAGAGTCAGCACTTATTTTACCCGCGCGACAAACGCCCGTATTGCAATGATGGTCGCACAGATCGCTGACATTGCGATCACTGTGACCCATACTGAAAACGAGGCGCTGATTCTTGAAAACAACCTGATCAAACAACATAGGCCACGCTACAACGTCCTGTTACGCGACGACAAAAGTTATGCCTACCTGTATTTATCTGCCGACGATTATCCTCGCCTGAGTTTTCATCGTGGCGCCCGCCGTGGCAAAGGCCAATATTTCGGCCCCTACCCAAACAGCCGCGCGGTGCGTCAGACCCTCCGACTGCTGCAAAAACTGATCCCGGTTCGTCAGTGTGAAAACAGTTATTTTGCCAATCGCTCACGTCCCTGTCTGCAATATCAGATTGAGCGCTGCACCGCGCCCTGTGTTGGTTTTATCAGCCAGACCGATTATGCACAGGATGCCACTGACACCCGCTTGTTTCTGGAAGGCAAGGCATCCGCTATCACGGATCGCTGGATCGCACGGATGGAAACCGCCGCACAGGCCCTTGATTTTGAGCATGCTGCTAAATTACGCGATCAGGTCAGCATGCTGCGTACCATTCAGGAAAAACAATATGTCATTGGTGAACAAGGCGACCTGGATATCATCGCTGTCGCTAATCAAGGCGGTGTAGCCTGCATCCAGCTCTTTTACATTCGCCATGGACACAACCTGGGTAACAAAATCTTGTATCCGGGCACTGGTGAAGGTGCCGAACCTGGCGAACTGATCTCCGGCTTTATCGCCCAACATTATCTGGGTAAAGTAGTACCCGGTGAACTTCTGGTTAATGCCTTACCAGAAGACCAGGAACTACTGGAACAGCAACTGAGTACACAGGCCGGACGTAAAGTACGCATCCGACACAACCCACGTGGCGAACGCGCACGATGGCTACAAATGGCCGTTAATAACGCACAACTGGCATTACGGGCACGCCTGGCCAGTGCCAGCGTGAATCAGCAGCGTGTGGAAGCGCTACAATCTGCGCTGCAACTTGATACCTCGCCACAACGCATGGAATGTTTTGACATCAGCCACACCATGGGCGAACAAACCGTGGCATCCTGCGTCGTGTTTACCGACGGCGCACCCTGCAATAGTGACTACCGGCGCTACAATATCACCGGTATCCAAGGTGGCGATGATTACGCTGCGATGCGACAGGCATTACAGCGTCGCTACCAGCGATTGCAAGCCGAAGAAGGCAAATTTCCTGACCTGCTGATCATTGATGGTGGCAAAGGCCAGTTACACGCTGCCCAGACGATTCTGCAGAAACTCGGCATCAGCGATTTGGGGTTACTGGGCGTGGCGAAGGGTCCCAGCCGCAAGCCTGGCATGGAGCAACTTTTTATACCTGGCCAGACTCAGCCATTGCGCTTACCACCAGATTCAGCTGCGCTACATCTGATTCAACATATCCGGGACGAAGCACACCGCTTTGCGATCACCGGACATCGCCAGCGGCGAGCAAAGGCAAAAGGCACTTCGTCGCTGGAAGGTATTCGGGGCGTTGGTGCGAAACGGCGCCAACGTTTGTTACTACACTTTGGCGGCCTGCAAAGCCTGAGCCGTGCCGGGGTTGATGATATCTGCCAGGTCAAAGGTATCAGCCGCGCTTTGGCGGAACAGATTCATGCCGCCTTACACGGCAGTACCTGATCGATCATATCGTAAACTCAATTTCATCTACACAAATCACTATGCATCGACATATCCCTAACCTGCTGACGCTGACCCGCATCGCACTGCTGCCGATTCTGGTGCTAGTCAACTATCTGCCAGTCAACTGGGCACCGCTGGCGACTACCAGCGTGTTTATCCTCGCTGCCCTGACTGACTGGCTGGACGGTCACCTGGCCCGGCGCTGGCACCTGACCTCTGCGTTCGGAGCCTTCCTGGATCCGGTCGCCGACAAATTGATGGTCGCCACCGCTTTAGTTCTGGTTTTGCAACACAATCCAACAGTCTGGATGGCCCTGCCAGTATTGGTCATCATCAGTCGCGAGATCACTATTTCTGCCCTGCGTGAGTGGATGGCCAGCCTCGGTGCCAGTACACAGGTTGCCGTCTCACAAATCGGCAAAATCAAAACCACAGCGCAGATGACCGCGATTATCTGCCTGCTATATCAGCACGATTTCGTCGGCCTGCCCACCTACACCATCGGCATCACACTGCTTTATCTGGCTGTCGTCCTGACCCTCTGGTCTATGCTGATTTATCTCCGGGCCGCCTGGCCCGAGCTACGCAAACAACAACACCTCTGATTCAGCACTTGCACATACCCTGTACAGGCTGTAGCATGTATAGACAATTGTATCTACTTTAATCGGAGACTTATCATGTCTGTCGCTGCCACTCTGCCCACTGTTCAGCCATTCCAGAAAACCGTGCAAAAATGGGGGAACAGCTTAGGTATTCGGCTACACAGCCAGTTGGCCAGACTCGCAGATATCACCGAAGGAACAGCCGTATCCATGGCACTGGAAAATGAAGCGATTGTGATAAAAAAAGTCACAGAAGTATCGCCTTACCTGTCCGAGCAGGCATTGCTCGCTGATATGACACCCTATACTGCACACACTGACGCACTGATTCCGGCTACTGCACAAGAGCTGTATCCCTGGTCAGATGATGCACCGGCACAACAAACCTAACGATGCCAAAACGCTATATTCCGGAACGTCGAGACATTGTCTGGCTGGACTTCGAGCCCACACAAGGCAAAGAAATCGGAAAATACCGACCAGCCCTGGTCCTTTCCAGCACTGAATACAACAAAATCAATGGCCTGCTGATCTGCTGCCCGATCAGCACCAGCATTCGCGGCGTACTGACCGAAGTGCCGGTACGTATCAACCACACCGACTCAGTGATCGCTACCACCCTTATTCAAACCCTATCCTGGACGTCACGCCGGGTCAGATACCAAAGCCGGGTGGATCAACAAACCTTCGACCAGGTATTACATCGGGTGATCCCACTGATCGGCGGCGAAAATTACTTTCAACGCTGAACTGAATACGAAAGATGCCGTCGACGCATGCCACTAAGCAACAACATCGCAATATAAGCGACTACCCCCAGCGGCACCCATAGCAGCAAAGACAAAGCACGCTGCCACAAGGTTTGTTCCAGCCATACAGACAGCGGTGGTGCCAGCCATATCAGTAACAGACTCATCACCCCGCACGCCACCGCAATACGCACGCAAAATAATCCCCAGCCTGCCACGGGCTGATACACACCTCGCAAGCTGCGCCATAACAAAAATGCATTCAGATAAGCCGACAGACTGGTTGCCAGTGCCAGGCCGGTATGTTGTAACGGCACAATCAGCGCCAGGTTAAATACCATATTAACTGACATAGCGATCATACCGATCCGCACCGGCGTACGAGTATCCTGCTGTGCATAACAGGCAGCGGCAAGTACCTTGATCAGCAAAAAAGCCAGCAGGCCACTGGCATATGCCATCAGACTGAGCCGGGCCATCTGCACGTCGTGTGCGACAAACACGTCAGACAAAAACAAGGTTGCGATGATCGGACCAGCCAACAGAGCCAGTCCAACCGCAGCAGGCACACCGAACAATACGATCAGACGCAACCCCCAGTCCAGATTGCGGGCAAATTCAGTCGGTGCCTGTTCGGCCTGATCCCGCGCCAGACGCGGCAACAGCACAGTGCTCATCGCCACCCCCAGAATGCCCAGCGGAAATTCGACCAGCCGATCCGAATAATACAGCCAGGAAATGCTACCGCTGATCAGGAAAGATGCCAACACGGTATCCAACAACAGATTGATCTGGGTGATGGAGACTGCAAACAAAGCTGGTAACATCAGACGCAGAATCCGCCGCACCCCAGGGTGCCGGAATGAAACCCGGAAACGTGGCAATAGTTTCAACTGCGCCAGAAACGGAATCTGAAACACAAACTGGCTGACACCGGCAATCAGCACACCCCAGGCAAGCGCCACCACCGGTTGTTCCAGCCAGGGGCTGAGCCATAATGCACAGCCGATCAAAGACAAGTTCAGTAGCACCGGGGTAAATGCTGGTGCCGCAAACCGGTTATGTACCTGCATCACTCCGCCAGCAAACGCGGTCAGCGAGATAAAAAACAGGTACGGAAAGGTCAGGCGCAACATATCGCCTGCCAATACCAGTTTATCTGCGGCAGTATCATCCAGCACCCAACCAACTGCAAACAAGCCGACAATCACTGGTGCCAGCAACATTCCTAAAGCCGAGACCAGGAGTAATATCAAAGCTAAAGTACCAGCGACATAATCAATCAGAGATTTCAGGTCTGCCAGACTGCGTTGTGATTTATACTCCGTCAATACCGGCACAAAAGCAGTGGAAAAGGCACCTTCTGCAAATAACCGACGTAAAAAATTCGGGATCTTAAAAGCAACAAAAAAAGCATCAGTAAATGCATTAGCGCCGAAGCTATGCGCGAACACCAAATCGCGCACAAACCCCAGTAGTCGTGATAAGGTGGTGTAAGAACCCACCGTTGAAACCGCACGGAATAATGACAGAATCTTTCTCCTTAACCAATCAGTCGCGTTCTCTGCTGGCCTGGCAAGCCACAGATCAGGGCGAGTATAGTGCCTTCAGCAGCACCATCGGTAGCGGTGACAGCAGGCCATTACCGCTGCAGGGCAGGCTATCGCTGGCACCCGATCAGATACAGGTGCATCTGCTGCGCCCGACAGCGCATGCAACTTACCCGTCACTCAGCCCTGATGAACAAGCCCGCGCGCAACGTTATAAGTTTGCGAAAGATCGCACCTTGTATCGGGCAGCACATCATTTTTTGCGCACTACCCTGAGTCGGTATGCCGGGATTGCACCAGCCGCCTGGTATTATAGTCATAATCAGTATGGCAAGCCGGCAGTGGCTAATGCTGGTCAAACCCAGCTGCAATTTAACCTGTCGCATACCCGGGGCCTGATCGGTTGCGCAATCAGCCTGAACCGCGACGTAGGAGTCGATGTCGAAAGCGTTCGTCCGTTATCCGACCTGGTCAGCATCAGCCGCAGTGTGTATGTCGGCCCGGAACTGGACGATGTGCTTTCCCATTCGGGTGACGCACAACGTACCCGGTTTTACACTTACTGGACACTGAAGGAAGCCTATATCAAAGCACGTGGCATGGGATTATATCTGCCGCTGGAACAATTTCATTTTACTGCTGCCAGTGACGGTCTCTGGCAGTTACATTGTGCACCGGAATTGAATGATTCCGGCAAACACTGGCATTGCCAGAATCTGATCCTGTCTCAGGATGATTATCTGGCTTACATCGTCTCATCACATACTGTATCTACCCCGTGATTCCTGAACTTGGTCAACTTTTACTCAGCCTCGCTTTTATCCTGGCGCTGGTACTGGGAACCCTGCCCCTGATTGGCGCGCAACGACATATCTCATTATGGATTATGCTCGCTCGCCCCCTCAGCCATCTGCATACCCTGGCTTTGCTCGGTGCCTTTGGCCTGCTGACGACCAGCTTTCTCACCCATGATTTTTCTGTGGCGTACGTCGCTCACAATGCGAATACGCAACTGCCGACGCCCTATCTGATTTCAGCCGTCTGGGGCGCACACGAAGGCTCGCTGCTGCTCTGGGCACTGATTCTGGCCCTGTGGACCAGTGCTGTCAGCCGCTTCAGTCGACAGATTCCCGAACCGATGCTGGCACGCATTCTGAGCGTGCTCGGCCTCGTCAGTGTGGGCTTTCTGGCATTTATGCTGTTTACTTCTAATCCGTTTACCCGGTTGGTACCAGCAGCGATTGAAGGGCGCGACCTCAATCCATTACTACAAGACCCGGGGCTGATTTTTCACCCACCCATGCTGTACCTGGGCTATGTCGGTTTTGCGATCCCGTTTGCCTTCGCCGTCGCCGCGATGCTCGGCGGCGAATTTGATTCGGCCTGGGCACGCTGGATGCGACCCTGGGTGCACCTGGCCTGGGTCTGCCTGACACTCGGCATTACGCTGGGCAGTTGGTGGGCCTATTACGAGCTGGGCTGGGGCGGCTGGTGGTTCTGGGATCCGGTCGAAAATGCATCCTTTATGCCCTGGCTGGTCGGCACTGCTCTGATGCATTCACTCGCCGTCACTGACAAACGCGGTGCGTTCAAGGCCTGGACCCTGTTGCTGGCAATCTGTGCCTTCTCGCTTAGTCTGCTCGGCACCTTTCTGGTACGCTCCGGCATACTCACCTCCGTACATGCGTTCGCCGCAGACCCGGAACGAGGTGTGTTCATTCTCGCATTTCTGGTCGCTGTGGTCGGAGGCTCTTTATTCCTGTATGCACTGCGCGCTCAATCCATTCGCAGTCAGGTGTTATTCAGCCCGATCTCGCGTGAAACCGGGTTATTGCTGAATAACGTGCTACTTCTGGTCGCTGCCGCGATGATTTTGCTCGGTACCCTGTATCCACTACTGAGCGATGCGCTACAACTTGGCAAAATTTCAGTTGGCCGTCCCTACTTTGACCGGATGTTCAACCTGCTGATGCTACCCCTGATTCTGCTGCTCGGCATCGGCCCGCACTTGCGCTGGAACAGCGACACTCCGGTACGACTCAGCACAATCCTGCGCTTGCCGCTGATCCTCGCTCTGTTGCTTGCCACTATCTGGGCCTGGCTGTTCACACCAACCTGGGCCTGGACTGCTCTGATTGGCCTGGCGCTGGCCTGCTGGGTGGGTGTTTCCACGTGCAGCGGTCTGTACCGGCGCCTGCGCAGTACTGACCATTGGCGTCAGTTACCACGCGGCTATTGGGGCATGAATCTGGGACACTTGGGAATCGTAGTATTTATCATCGGTGTCACACTCACTAGCGTCTATTCCACCGAAAAAGACCTGCGTCTGGCCCCTGGTGATACCTACACCCTGGACGGTTACGCATTCACTTTTGAGGGTGTGACCCAACACGCCGGGCCTAATTACCAGGCAGATCGTGGCCAGATCAGCGTACGCACACCAGATGGCGATACCTTGCGGCTGTTGCCCGAAAAACGCATCTACACAGTACAAAAAATGCCGATGACTGAAGCTGCGATCGATCCGGGGCTGACCCGCGACCTGTTCGTCGCCCTCGGCGAACCACTGGCCGATGGAGCCTGGGGTGTACGGCTGTATCACAAACCTTTTATCCGCTGGATCTGGTGGGGGGCGGTGCTGATGGCACTCGGCGGACTCCTCGCCGCGACTGATACCCGCTACCGTAAATCCAGCACCGCTCGCAAATCTATATGACCGATACATTCTCTGAAAACGTCGCCCGTCGCCGCACTTTTGCAATCATTTCCCATCCGGATGCCGGTAAAACCACCCTGACTGAAAAGCTGTTGTTGTTCGGCGGTGCCATCCAACTGGCTGGTACGGTGAAAGGTCGCAAAGCAGCACGTCATGCCACTTCCGACTGGATGGAACTGGAAAAACAACGCGGCATTTCCGTCACCTCATCCGTGATGCAGTTCACCTACCAGGACCGGGTGATGAATCTGCTGGACACCCCAGGCCACGCAGACTTTTCCGAAGATACCTACCGCACCCTGACCGCAGTAGACTCTGCTCTGATGGTAATTGATGTCGCGAAGGGCGTCGAAGAGCGCACCATCAAGCTGATGGAAGTGTGTCGGCTGCGCGATACCCCGATCCTGACATTTATCAATAAACTGGATCGCGAGGGTCGTGATCCGATTGATCTACTGGATGAAGTCGAATCGGTACTCAACATCCGCTGCGCCCCAATCACCTGGCCGATCGGCATGGGCAAACGCCTGAAGGGCGTGTTGGATCTGCGGGACGAAACTGTTCACCTGTACGACCCGGAACAAGGTGGCAAAAAGCAGGGTGGTGAAAAGATACAGGGGCTGGGCAATCCGCGCCTGGACGATTTACTGGGCGATCTGGCGGAAGAATTGCGGGATGAAGTCGAACTGGTACGTGGTGCCAGCCACGTATTTGATCCGGTCGCATACCAGCAAGGCACACTGACCCCGGTCTTTTTCGGCTCAGCAATCAACAACTTCGGCGTCGCAGAACTGCTGGATGCCTTTGCCGACTATGCTCCCCCTCCACAACCACGCGCTGCGATAGAGCGCACGGTGGCACCCGAAGAAACGCCTTTCAGCGGATTTGTGTTCAAAATTCAGGCCAACATGGATCCAGCACACCGGGATCGCGTCGCCTTTTTGCGGGTCAGCTCCGGTCACTATCAAAAAGGGATGAAACTGCATCAGGTACGCACCGGTAAATCAGTCCTGGTAAACAACGCAATCACATTTCAGGCAGACAAACGAAATACTGCCGATACTGCATGGCCGGGCGATATTATCGGGCTGCATAACCACGGCACCATCCGCATCGGCGATACCTTCACTCAGGGTGAAACCCTGAAATATACCGGTGTGCCCTATTTCGCACCGGAGCTCTTCCGGCGCGTTGTACTGAAAGATCCATTGCGCCTGAAACAACTGCAAAAAGGCATCACCCAGTTATGCGAAGAAGGGGCTACTCAGGTGTTCCGACCTTTACGCAACAACGATATTATCCTGGGCGCGGTCGGGATACTACAGTTCGACGTAGCAGCACACCGACTGCAGGGCGAATATGGTGTTGAAGCCATCGTCGAACCAACTGCGGTACAACTGGCACGCTGGATACATTGCGACGACCCGGTCATGCTGAAACAATTCCGCATCAAAGCCCACAGCCACCTGGCGGAAGATGGCGACGGCCAACTGGTCTATCTGGCCAGCAGCCGGGTCAACCTGTCCCTGACTGAAGAACGCTGGCCGGATATTCGTTTCTCAGCCACACGCGAACTATAATAAATATACCTTTGTAATCACGATCAGACGCTCTCAGAATCACGATTGGACGCTGTTGTAATCACGATCAGACGCTCTCAGAATCACGATTGGACGCTGTTGTAATCACGATCAGACGCTCATAGAATAACGATCAGACGGTCGATTTTTTATTTCTGATCAGGTTATCTTTATGTATCCACGTTACTCTGTCGAGAGTGTCCGGGAAGCACTGAGCGATACCCCGGTTGTGTTTATCATGGGCCCGCGTCAGGTGGGAAAAACCACGCTGGTCAGAACCCTGATAACAGAAGACAAGCCGGACCAATGGACTTATATCACACTGGACGACCAGACCCAGTTTGATATTGCACAATCAGATCCGGTCGGATTTATTCGCAACCTGCCGTCAGCCCATATCGCACTGGACGAAATACAACGTCTACCCGAATTGTTTGTTTCCATTAAACAATCTGTAGACGAACAACGCACACCCGGGCGTTTCCTGCTGACTGGTTCTGCGAATGCGTTGTTATTACCCAGGTTATCAGACTCACTGGCAGGTCGTATGGAGTCCATACACCTGACGACATTGTCAGAATGTGAAATTCAAAACAGCAGACCTGATTTTCTTGTTCAACTGTTAAACCAGAAAGCGCCTGTTACCCGAACCACCCGAGTGCGGGAGCAACTACTGGAGCGCCTGGTAACCGGTTGTTTTCCCGAACCTTTACAGCGCAGCCATGAACGACGACGCCAGGCCTGGTATCAACACTACCTGAACCACTTGATTCAGCGTGATATCCGGGATCTGATCCATGTTGATCATCCGGAGCTGATGACCCGACTGCTTAAAATAACTGCATTTTATGTAGGTAAACTGGTCAACCTGACCGAACTGGGCAACAAATTGTGTCTGGATCGGCTGACCATCAAAAAGTATATCGCTTTATTAGAACAACTGTTTCTGCTGAAAACTTTACCGGCGTGGCATACGAACGAATATAAGCGCCTGGTCAAAACACCTAAACTGCATCTGGTAGATACTGGTATCGCTTGTTCCATACGCGGCCTGAATCAGGCCAAACTACAAAAACAGACAGAAGAATTCGGACATCTTCTGGAATCTTTTGTCTACAACGAACTGAGAAAACAAGCCCTCTGGATTGAAGAGCCTTTATACTTTTATCATTACCGGGATAAAGATAAAGTTGAAGTAGACATCATTATCGAAAATAGTGTGGGTGATTGTTTTGCTATTGAGGTAAAGGCCACCGCCACACTGGGCAACAAAGATTTTACCAGTCTTAAACGTTTACAAAATATTATCGGTGACCGCCTGAAAATCGGTGTACTACTTTATGATGGTGATCACACCACTGCATTTGGCAACAGACTTTACGCGGTACCCATCGCCGCACTCTGGGAAACTACATCATCTGTACCTGGATAAATCACCCACAGATTAAAGAGCACTATTCTCACCCTGGGCATAATGTAAAGGCAGATATTGCTGCATAGCCGGGGTAAACTGTACCCCGCCCTGCGCATCAACGACCAACACGGCATCTGTGTTCATCTGCTGAGCGATGCGTCGCCAGTCATCCGGGCCAGCAATAAACAACGCAGTCGCCGCCGCATCTGCCAGGGTCGCATCTTTATGCACAACAGTTACCGAAGACAGGCCAGTGGCCGGATAGCCGGTACGCGGATCAAGGATATGGTGATAAACCTTACCTTGCCAGACAAAACGACGTTCATAATCACCTGATGTAAACACCGCCGCATGACCACGGACAGAAAGCACACCCAGCACACTGTCTAGCGCACCCTGTGGATCACGGATGGCGATCCGCCAGGGTTCACCCTGATTAGTGCCGATAGCCTGCATGTCACCACCCGCATTGATGATGGCATGTTGAATGCCAAGCGAACGCAACCGCTGCATCGCTTGGCTGATGCCATAACCCTTGCCGATAGCACCGAAATCCAACTGCACCCGGGGGTTATCCGAACTGAGATACAGACCATCCAGCATGACATCTCCGATACTGGGACGGTCCCGTAACCAGGCCTGAGTCTGATCAACCGGTGGTGGTTGCGACCGGGCGTTACCCTGAAACCCCCACATCGCAATCAACTGCCCAATCCCCGGATCAAACAGATAATCACTCTGCGCAGCCAATTGTTGCGCGCGCCTGAGCAGAGGCAAGGTAGAAGGCGAGGCCGCAAAGGGTGGGCTACCAGCGCGAATCAACTGGTTAATGCGCCCGACCGGGCCTGGCTCCCAGGCGTGCCAGGCCTGTTGCATCGCCGCAAAATCGCGCTCCAGATATTCACGTGCAATGGCTGCCTGGGCAGCGTCCACGCTGCTCAGCGTCACATCAATGTAAGTACCAAAGGCAAGAATGCGGAATGATTGATTCTCTGCCGGTGTGGTACAGCCGAATAACGAGCCAGCGACCAGCATAATCAACGCCAGACACCATCTGCGACTGAAGACCCGGTACGTCATGATGATTAGGCAGATGCTAACTTAGCACTCAGGCAATCCAGCAACTGACCAGCAATATTCAGATCATACGCAGCATCCAACTCACGGATACAGGTTGGACTGGTGACATTGATCTCAGTCAGATAATCACCAATCACATCCAGTCCGGCAAATACAATGCCATACTCGCGCAAGAAAGGGGCCACCGTAGCGACAATATCCCGATCCCGCTCATTCAGCGCCACCCCCTTGCCATAACCCCCTGCGGCCAGATTCGCCCGGGTTTCACCGGCTGCCGGGAGGCGAGCCAGAGCATACGGCACCGGCTCACCATCAATCACCAGAATACGCTTGTCTCCACTGTGCACAATATCCGGAATGAACGCCTGCGCCATGATACTGTAGCGACCTCTGGCAGTTAAGGTTTCCAGAATAACCCGACGATTCGGATCGTCCTGACGCACCCGGAATACTGAAGCCCCCCCCATTCCGTCCAGAGGCTTCAGAATTACATCCTGATATTGCTCAATAAAAGCCAGATGCCGTTCCATATTACAACTGACCAGATTCGGCACCGTGAGCTCGGGAAAGCGCTGAATAACCAGCTTTTCATTGATTTCCCGCAAGCCGCGCGGGTGATTCATGACCAGTGAGCCAGCATCGGCTGCCTGTTGCAGCAAATGGGTCGCATACAGATATTCCGCATCAACCGGGGGGTCCTGACGCATCAGCACCATATCGTACTGATCCAGAGGTTGCTCAATGCACTCACCCAGCGTAAACCAGTCCGTAGGGTCATCGCGCACCTGCAGAGCCTGCCCCTGCACAAAAGTGCGACCCTGTTGCTGATACAAGTCTCCGGGCTCCAGATACGTAATCGGCCAGTGACGTCGCTGCGCCTCCAGTAACAAGGCAAAGGTGCTATCTTTCCGGATCTTAATCTGCGCAATCGGGTCCATCACCACAGCCAGGCGAAAACATGCTGCCTGCGCCATAAATTATGCCAGTGCTTTGACAGCAGCAAGCACCTGATCCACGTGTCCGGGCACTCTCACCTTACGCCAAACCTGACTTAGCTTGCCGTCAGCATCAAACAGAAAGGTGCTGCGTTCAACGCCGAGCGACAATTTACCGAACAACATTTTTTCTGCGAGAACACCCATCGCCTGGCACAATGTTTCGTCTTTATCCGCAATCAGATCAAATGAAAAACCTTGCTTCTCCTTAAAATTTTGCTGTGCTTTCAGGTCATCTCGCGAGGCACCCAGAATGGCACAATTGAGCGCATCAAACTCCGCCTGAGCTGCGGTAAAATTCTCACCTTCCCGGGTGCAGCCAGGCGTACTGGCTTTCGGGTAAAAATACAACACCAGCGGCTTGCCCGCATATGCGGACAAATTTGTATGCTGATCGCCAGTCAGCAAAATCTCTATATTTGGCAAAGGGTCGCCGATGTTCAGCATCTGGTTGCTCCTGTCTGATAGTTAGTTGATGAGTGACTGAATCAGCACACATACAAAAGCACTATAGTAGAAGGTTGAAACCTAATCATGATTAAATCCGAAGGCGAACGAATACAAAAAATTCTGGCGAATGCCGGGCTGGGATCACGTCGGGAAATGGAACAACAGATACGCGCAGGACGGGTGACTCTGAACGGACGGGACGTGCAACTAGGAGCACGGGCACAGGCAACAGATCAGATCTGTCTGGATGGTCGGCTGATACAACAACGAACCCGCAAAACTCGCTTTATGCTGCTGTACAACAAACCGGAAGGAGAGCTGGTGACACGGGCTGACCCACAAGGCCGGACAACCATCTATGATCAATTGCCGCCGGTACCGGAAGGGCGCTGGATTTCGGTAGGGCGCTTAGACATCAACAGTAGCGGATTGCTGCTGTTGACAAACGATGGGGAACTGGCACAACGCCTGATGCATCCCCGCTACCAACTGGCGCGGGAATATGCCGTGCGGATACGCGGTCTGGTGACACCGGAAAAATTGCAACAACTGGTGCAAGGGGTAAAGCTGGAAGATGGCTGGGCAAGATTTGAGGAGATTGTCGAATCCGGCGGTGAAGGCATCAACCGCTGGTTCCATGTCGTGCTGATGGAAGGACGTAAGAGGGAAGTGCGGCGTTTATGGCAGGCAGTCGGCACCGAAGTATCACGACTGAAAAGAGTGCGCTACGGTCCGATCATACTGAATAGCGCGGTAAAAGCAGGACAATGGCGCGAATTAGACAAAGCTGAGCGTAAGGCAGTGTTACAAGCAGTGCAACTGAAAACCGACACATGCTGGGGAAAACTACCACACCGGAGTGCAAAACAACGCTGACTATTCAGATTGCAAACACAACGACATGACAGCCATCCGCACGGCAACACCATAGCGAACTTGTTGCAATACAACCGAATGTGGGCCGTCGGCTACCGCTGAATCCACTTCAACCCCGCGGTTAATCGGCCCCGGATGCATCACCAGCACATCCGGCTTTGCCACCGCCAACCGCTCCGGGGTCAAACCATACAAGCGAAAATATTCGCCCTCACTCGGCAACAAAGCACCATCCATCCGCTCTTTCTGCAAACGCAGCATGATCACCACATCAACATCCTGCAACCCGTCTTCCAGGTGTGAGAACACATGTACACCTAATGTACGAGCAGCGGCTGGCAACAACGTCTGCGGCCCGATCAGACGGATTTCTGACACACCCAGCGTATTCAGAGCAGCAATCTGCGAGCGCGCCACACGCGAATGGAGGATGTCACCAACGATGGCGACCCGCAGCGGGGTAAAATCGCCTTTATGTCGTCGGATGGTAAACATATCCAGCAACGCCTGGGTCGGATGGGCATGGCGACCATCACCAGCATTGATCACACAAACACCAGGCGCTGTATGCTGCGCAATAAAATGCGCAGCACCCGACAACGGATGCCGCACCACAAACAAGTCCGTGTGCATCGCCTCAATATTGCGCAACGTATCCAACAATGTCTCACCTTTTGCCGTAGCAGAAGTGCTGACATTGAAATTCATCACATCTGCCGACAACCGCGTTGCGGCAAGCTCAAACGTCATGCGCGTTCTTGTACTGTTTTCAAAAAACAGATTCGTGATGATCCGGCCCTGCAGTTCAGCCGATTTGGTCAGGGGTTCCATATAAGTTTCGGCCAGATCGAACAAATTCTCCAGCCATTCGCGCGGCAGCCCGGCGATAGTCAGCAAATGACGTAAACGTCCTGTGGCGTCTATCTGAAAATTTGCTGATGATCGTTGCATAAAAAAGCCTGTCAGCCGATTTGGGAGACCTTTAACAACTTCTGCAGGTCCTTCCGCACACCCTTTGCCGGCACCATCAAATCGTAAAACATCATCAGATTACCGAGCGGATCGACCAGAAAATAATACTCACCGCTGGTATCAAAGCGAATATCCTGGAAAGGCTGCTGCCAGTCCGGAGACTGTACATTAGCATCCGGCTGTACAATGATCAGGTCTGGATGTTGTTGTATCAGTTCTGCACGAAGCTCCGGCGCAAGCGATTGCTGTACAACCAGCAGCCGCCGGACACGCGAGATATCCTTATTCACGCCGATGCGAATCTGACGAGTCACATACAACTGTTCGCGACACCGCTCCGCACAATCTGCCCCGGCATACATTACATACAGCCAGCGCCCGCGCAAATCACTGACATCCTGTGGTTCGCCCGTCTGACTGTCGCGCAACCCACCTTCAGGTAGCGGGCGAGCGGGCTGGATCAACGTACCTGCATTACTGGTACTGCTGACACCATGCGTATTCAAATAATACCAGGCGGCCCAGGCCAGCATTGGTGGCAACAGAAACAAAGCGGTAATCCCAAGCAGCTGACGACGGCCCGGGTGTACGTTATGCTGTATCTTTAACATATCAAACATAAAATGGCAGTTTTGTGGTGTTTATCAAGATACCTCCCATATAATCACATCATCTATCTTGTAAATAATCAGGCATTAGCTGCACAGTAGAAGAGCGTTAAAGTAGACAACAGCAAGCGATGTTGAGTACGTATTAACATTCTCATGTTTTTGTCAAACGACGCAATATTTTTTTATATTTAACAATAAAATCATCAGGAGTTGCTTCTTTACCGTAAAACAGAGCAGAGTCTATACCTTCTTCGTGTGTCAAACCTGCCTTTTTTCTAACAGATTTTATTAATTTTTTTCTTTGGTGCAATGTTGTGACTTGCCACTTTTAGCATAAAACTGTAAAGCAGATCCTGGTTCGCACGATCATTAAATATGTAGTTATTTTTATCCAGGTGGCAGAGCATCGAAACTAAAGCTGTTCTTTTATTTCCGTTGTGAAGAGGATGATTGCTACATATTCCATAACATAATGTTGCAGCATTGCTAATGGGGTCGTCATATTTGAGCTTTCCTCCAAACCCAACATTTTGCCTTGCAATAGCTGATTCAAGCATATCTTCGTCTTTAATACCGGGTGGAGAAATTGGATCCTCTGAATCAACGGCATCAGAAACCAAACGACCATGAATGTGAAGAACGTCTTCTTTAGTCAATTTTTTAATCAATTGTAATATCATCTCTTCTTAAGAGAACTTCTGAATAATGCGACTTCCGGTCACTGAATTTTTCGCTTTCCCCAAAAAACCCAGGTTCAAAAACCGACAAGCAGATTATTTAGAGGCGCCATTATAACCATGGTTAGGCGCCCGTGTAAGTAAATACAAACAAATTTTGATGGCTTTCTACTCTGGCCAAGTGGTCACCTCTGTCCTTTTCAAGAACCATATTGATTTCCATAAAGCTTCTCAAATTTTAGATATGACTATTTATGAAAACGCCTAACATCAGGCTAAATAGCGTAAATTTATAAATGTCCACTTGAGCCAGTTTTTATATTTTTCTTTACTTCTTGACAAGCCAAATTTAAAAGCAAGCGTAGAGCATGATTTACAGAACCAGAATCTTTAAATACATCAGCAACATCTGGCTCTAGAAAAATCACATTTGTCCCCTCTTGATATGCACGAAAATGCTTTCCGCGCACACCAGAGGAAAAATCATACTCCTGTCTCATTTCACCATCTTTATTGATTTCTTTCATAATATTTCTGCTCTTGGCTTGTAGCTTTTCTAGCGCTTATAAGCCGAATATTGTTTTCATATCTCTCAGTATAGGAAACTACCAGAAGCTTTCCAGAGTTTGAGCGTCCAATGCTGAGAAATCGGTATTCTCCAGAAGAATGATCTGGGTCAGCAATAGTCAGTTCAAAAGAATCATTAAAAATCGTCATGGCTTCAGAGAAACTGACACCATGTTTCTTTTTGTTACTGGCTGCTTTGTTTCGACCCCATTCAAAATTCACTACCTACATCTCCAGCGATAAATTTAACACCAGAGTTAACCTACCAATACTCCGTGGTATGGCAACGTATTAGTTTTTGTATCAGGGTATTGAGCAGGTCGAACAGTCTGTTCAGTAGCAACTTCACACCATCGGGCCAATGGGAGATCGAAGAGGCAACTCCGTCTCGCCTAATGTAAGGATCTTGGTAAACAAGACAATACAAAGCCAGTAAGGCAAACAACACACCATCGGGTGGGACTTTGAGCATGCTAAGACATATCTGTATGCTTGTAAAAGCTAGTAGCTTTCACTTCACACTCATCTTGATTCAGACACACCCGCCACCCCTGCAAAGGAACCGGAAAGTTTTGTGGAGATTCTTATTTACCTTGTCAGGCACATCTCCGAGCAGCTGTAAAGCTTAAATCCCCAGCAGATCAAATTTCAGATTCTATACTGACAGCTTTTGTTTCCGGCTCCATTGACTTAATATTTAAGCGTTTCGATTATTCCGGCATCTGTGAAGAATGATGCTCTATAATCATCCAGCGCTGACCATTCCAACGGTATACAAAAGTATATCGTGCCGTCACAACAGCACCATCTTTAAAAGTAAAGGTGTAGACACCTGAATTGATGGCTATCTGGCCGAAGACACGAATATTTGCTTCATCAATTTTACCCGCCGGGCCTTTGGCAAGAAAATGAACAAAATAGTCTCCTATTTCTGCGTGATTGTGGCGAACCTTATTGGATACAGTCGGAAGCAGAATACCGTTGTCTGCATAGAGAGCAGCAACTTTTTTCGGGTCTCCAGTCTGTAACGCACTATTCCACTCTTCGAATAGTGATGTAATTTCATTTACGACGCTCATGCTTCATCTCCTGATTGAATATGATGGTTGGGTAAAACTCAGCCTGACGTCAGAGTTGGCCTGTCAATACCTCGACAATGTGACAATATATCGGTGTTAGTATCGGAGCACTGACTGGGTAAACCATTTGTCCAGTGGCTACTTCGCACCGCCGGATAAATTGGAGACCGTAAGGGCAATTCTGGCGCGCCTCCGGCACGAAGTGCTGGAGCAACTGGTAATTATAAGTGAATTTGCCCCAATAACAATGCAATTAAATCAGAAAATAAGGATGCTACTCAATAGCTTACATGCAGGGACAACTCTGACATTCCTCCGGCACGAGGTCGCGGAGGAACCTACACATCAACAACCGGATAGCAATGGAATGTAGCGGAATTGCCAATCCGGGTTGACAGGTAATTAACGATTATTGTGCAGGTACGCCAGGATATTGTTCATCAAGCTATTCATTGTGTCATATCTCTCTTATGGAGCAGCCAGAATGTCTTGTTCTGTTTGGATATACTTATCCTCAACTAATTCATTCCGGCAATTAACGACAATGGCTTGAGCAGAATCTGATGTTGTTTCAAGGTGGAATTGAAGCCCGATAATGTTATTGCCTATTTGAAATGCCTGGTTCTCACAACCTGCACTTTTTGCAATTTGAACTGCTTGCAAAGGCAGACTGAAAGCACATGTTGTGAGTAGTGTGCGTGTATTTCCTATACCTGATGATTAATGCCAGAGTAGAATCGCTAATAACCCGACATTGCAGCAATGTACTGACGTTAGTATCAGAGTATCGGTCGAATTGAACAATTTGTTCGGCGGTAACGCCCTCAATTTGCAACTATGTATCGAATGGCTGCACGCTTTAACGCATAGAATGCTCGTGGAAATCTTGACTCAAGCCATAACGTGATCCGATACTTGAGTACAGCCTGGTCTTTCGGGCGCCATACCAAAGTATTGTTAATACGTTCAACCGGAGGCATCCAGGCACGTGAGTGAAGCTGAAGAAAACGGTCGGAGTTTGGAATGACATGGCAAGTCATCGATGAACGCGAATGCTCTTCATCTCTAGAGGCAAGAGAACCATGGATGGTCCAGGCGTTCCAGATGAGAACATCTCCTTGATTTAATTTCGGGGCTCGTATTTCTAAACTAGAGTTTAGAGTTTCAGCAGCCTAATCGGAAGGCAAAGCTGGCCAAAGTC
>CAWUID010000014.1:0-46563 GCA_963922315.1 uncultured Gammaproteobacteria bacterium | reverse complement strand
TCCCGGTGAGGCGCGAAAAGGGGCCGAAAGAGAATCCATTTTCAACAAACTGTTAAGGCTGGAAAATAAGGAATTTAATGGCTGAGAGGAAACGACTCAAGCCAAGTGAATAGCCCGAGGCGTTGCATAGTCGAGTGACTGATGCAGCCACCCCTGCCATCGCCATTTTGCGCATTAGGCGTTGTATCCGCTGGATGGCCCTGAGTCGCTAACCACGCTGTCATACGGCGGCTACCATAAAACGGTGTTTTCAGGTATTGCCGATCTATCAACCGCATCAAATGCAGGTTTTCCGAGGTTTCCTGCGCTGGGGTGGCCGTGTCATACCAACTGGAGCGATTGAGACCCAACAGCTCACATTGGCGACGTAAACTGACCCGATGGTCGGGTTCAATGCTGGCTCGCTTCGCCTCAACCGAGCTTAAGGTTTTTTTTGAAGCCAGGTCAGTTCCATTTTGAGCCGCCCGATCTCCTGGTACAACGGAGCCATCAGCTGCTCCTGATCTATCGGAACTTGAGTACGCTCGAATAACTGTGACGATTGATTGAGCAAGGTGCTTTTCCACTGACTCATCTGGGTCGGCCCGACGCTATACTCACTGGCTAACTGGTTGGCTGTCTTATCCCCTTTGCAGGCGGCTAACGCCACTTTGGCTTTGAAATCTGCTGTGTACTGCTTGCGTTTTTTGGCTGCCATCGAATGGACTCCTGTTCAGAATCTAAGGGAGGAAATTTGCAGCCATTTTAATTCCTTAACCGCTGGTCCAGTTTTTGGGGTTCACTATAATGTCAACACACCCCAGGAGAGTGAACACTTAATCCGCTGGCGTAGATTATGTACGGATGCTTTACATCATTATGTGATCCCAAATATCACACATCGTGCTATGCTGACTAAATCGGAAAATCTACTTATATTAGCTGAGCAAATGCAATCCAGCCTTCACAAAATACAACAATAGATTTCTAATGTACGGCGATTCATGCCGGAATAGGCAGGCTGGTAGTCGATTTAATCTCCTGCATGGACAATAACGCCGTTACATTAAAAATCTTCACTTCACTAATGAGCTTTTGATAAAAATCATCATAAGCACGTGCATTTTTCACCCGAACCTTCAGGATGTAATCAATATCTCCTGCCAGGCGATGTGCTTCCAGTACTTCGGGTCGTGCCAGCAATGTCTGTAAAAAGTGTTCCTGCCATTCCGTATCGTGCTCAGCGGTGCGGACCAGAACAAAAAAGCAGGCCTCCAATCCCAGCTTTTCTGCATCCAGCAGCACAACCTGCCGTTTAATCACACCTGACTCACGCAGTTTACGAATCCGGTGCCAGACCGGCGTTTTTGAAGAGGCGACCCGTTGCGCGATTTCATCTAAAGATTGCGCTGCATCTTCTTGTAAAACCGCAAGAATTTTACGGTCCAGCTGATCTGGCACCATGCCCCTGAAAACCTTTCTTAATGTGGCCGGAATTCCAGCACAGTTGCATTGATACAATAACGTGGCTGGCCACCAGGACCATCATCAAACACATGACCGAGGTGAATATCGGATACGACCGAACGTATTTCAACCCGCCGCATACCATATCGATTGTCTGGCTTTTCATACACAGCGCCTGGCACCGCCCGGGTAAACGATAACCAGCCACTACCTGAGTTAAAACGGTCTTTTGTATCAAACAAGGCCGCACCACTCAGCTTGTCGATAAACACCCCGTCCGGGGTATCTTTAAATGCTTCATACTGTCGGCAGAAACGTGCGTCTGTGCCTTCTTCAAAAGCCACCCGAAATGCTTCTGTGTTACCCAGCTTAAATGCACCGAGCAGACGATAAAAGGTTTCAGCATCCACATAGCCCTGGCGCGCCAGCACTTCCCTGCCATCTTCCAGAAACACCAGTGTCGGTGTTGCCCAGGTAGGCGTTTGCAGGGTCAGGCCCTGCAGTTGGCTGGCCCGACGTGTGTGCAACGGAATACTGCCCTGATATGCATCAGTCACATCTTGTTTAAATTGTTCACAAAACGGGCAATCCGGTGCATCAATTACCAGAATCTGCTTACCTTGCAACAAAGACTGGTTGTCCACTGCTTCAACCTGTGATGACCCGAACCGTACGCCGGTTGCATGATCGGGACAATAGCCTGCCGGATTTTTGGCCAGATAATCCTGGTGATAATCTTCTGCCGGATAAAAGGTTTGTAATGGCTTAATCTCCGTCGCGATCCGGCCCATCCCCGCCTGGCTCAATAAGACCTGATAATCAGCCAGTACCTGCTGCGCCACCGTCGCCTGTTGTTCGGATCGGGTCAGAATCAGCGAACGGTATTGGGTGCCAATATCATTGCCCTGGCGGTTGACCTGGGTCGGATCATGATTTTCGAAAAAACGTTGCAGAATTTCCGTCAGACTGATGATCTGCGAGTTAAAAGTCACCTGCACCACTTCAGCATGATTATGCGGGTTATGCCTGTTCTGTGATGCGGTAATTGCACGATAATTTGGCGCAACACCTTCACCATCGGCATAACCGGAAACTGCATCTGTCACACCGGGCAATGCAGCATAACGTTTTTCCACACCCCAGAAGCAGCCAGCTCCGAGCACAATGGTTTCCAGATGCTGTGTGCCGGTCAATGTCTTTTCTTTAGTAACCCCTGCTGCAGGCATCGCAAATGCCGACAATAACATCATTTTCCTCAGCCATCCGGCATGCCATTGCATATTCGTTTCTCCTTATCTGTGGGTAATCAATAACACGCGGTTAGATCACACGAATAAACAAAGTTCAGGCAGCTCTCATGGCTACAGTTACGGCCCGTTTGCGGTCTGCTGCCATACGATCCAATACATTCCGGATCATCACCAGTAGAGCCAGACCCAGAAATGCGCCGGGTGGCAGGATTGCCAGTAGTACGCCGGAATAGTCCGGCCCGAAAGACCACACCCAATTGCGGGCAGCCTCGCCAAACATCAGATGCGCGCCAGCCAGTAAAGTACCTTGCCCGATCAGTTCGCGTAGCCCGCCTAATACTACCAGTACCAGCGTGAAACCGATGCCAACTGCCAGGCCATCCACGGCAGCTGCATGAACAGGTTGACGTGAAGCAAATGCTTCTGCACGGCCAATAATGGCGCAATTAGTCACAATTAACGGGATAAAAATACCCAGAATTTTATAAAACGCATGAAAGTAGGCATTCATCACCAGTTCAACGGTGGTCACAAAAGATGCAATAATCAGTACAAAGACTGGCAGGCGTATCTCATCAGGCACCCAATGTCGAATGGTTGATACAGACACATTCGATAACAGCAACACCAGCGTTGTCGCCATACCCAGGCCAAGACCATTGATCAGGGTATTGGTGACTGCCAACAAAGGGCATAAACCAAGTAATGCCACCAGCGCCTGATTATTGCGCCACAATCCATCTGTCACAATCGTTCGGTAATTCATAACGGGGTTGCTATCAGCAAGCACACAGGTGTTTGCAGGTTGACGTGAAAACTGGTCTAATAAACCAGTCTTTTAATCTGAGTATTCCCCGCAGCTTGCTGCGGGGACAAAACCATGAGGGTTTCCAAGGGGGGAGAGGCGTAACTCTCACCTCTTTGGTCACAGGCGAGGTGACATACCTCGCCCACGATTTAAAATTTGATTCACATAGCAGGGAACAAGATGCTGGAAACAATCGGTGCTTATGAGGCAAAGACCAGGCTGCCTGAAATTCTGCGTCAGGTTGAAGCCGGCACCTCTTTTACCATTACCAACCGAGGACGTCCGGTTGCTGATGTCGTACCCAGCCGGAATCAGGGTCGTCTCAAAACCCAGACCGCTATCGACCGGATTTTAGCCGCAACCAAACATCCGCTAACAGATGACATGCTACAAACTTTCAGGCTGGCAGGCCGCACATAATGCGCTACGTGCTGGACAATTCAGTAGCGATGCGCTGGCTGCTATCCAGTCAGAAAGCAACAGATCAGCATTATGCAGAAGCTGTGCTGCACAGTATGCTGGAGGCCACTGCTGTAGTCCCGCAATTGTGGCACCTGGAAGCCGCTAATGTGCTGTTAACCGCAGAAAAACGAGGTGAACTGACGTCAGCAGACGTTGATAACTTCGTGACAGAGCTCGTCAGTTTACCGATCCGGACGGATAACTTAACAGCACATCAGGTATTTGGTCAGACATTGGGCCTGGCCAGAACGTATCACCTGAGTAGTTATGATGCTGCTTATCTTGAGCTTGCGATACGCGAAAAACTGCTCTTGGCCACTCTGGATAAAAATCTGATTAAGGCTGCGGGAAAAGCAGGTGTGGGTTTATATCTGGTCAGCTGAAAATGCAGGCATCAATTTAACACCTGTGCCTGGACGACCTGAGCTACTAAACGGCGTAACGCCAACCGATCCGCCACCCTGATGCCTGACTTCAGCACAACTTCTGCGCCTGGCGCCAGCGATTGTGCCAGACGCAGGCTGTCACGAATCTGCACATCAGATCCGACTTTCTCTCCTAATGTAACCCGCACCTGATGTACTGACACAACTGATCTGTTATGTACCCGAATCAGCACTTGCTGATCCGGGTTAACTGTCAGTTGCGCCGACAGGAAACGTGCCGGATGTTTTGCCAGATCCAACCGCGCCAGACGCTCACCAGCATTTTGTGCCAGGTCAGACTGAGACTGGGCAACCTGGCCAAAGTATTCAATCGCAGTCTTCCTGTCACCTGCTGTCTGCGCCAGCTCACCCAACCCGAACAAAGCTTCTGGTGTCGGCAATAAATCCACACTGACCTGTAAGTCCCGTTGCGCTGCTATGCGATTGTCACGTTTTTGTTGCAATAAACCACGGGCTAAGTGAAATTCAAAATAATCCGGATTCAGTTTTATGGCCCGTTCAAAGTTTGTCATTGCGGCCTGATCACGCCCTTGTTGGTAGCGGATATGGCCACGTAAACCATGAAATAAAGCTTCTTTCGGTTCAATTTGCAGTGCTTCGTTCACCAGCGAGAGTGCTTGCTCCGGTTGTTTATCGCGCAGTGCTGCGGTGGCCTGGTCATATAACTGATACGCTGACTGCGTTTGGCGCAGATGAGCGGTTGCCTGCTGATACGCTGCCTCACCCAGTCGCCCGCCGGGGTTACCCAGTGCCTGCACCAGACGACGGTTGTTCTGTACCCGTTCCTGAGACGGCGGATGGGAGGCAAACAAACCTTCCAGCCAGTTCGGTGCTTTATTATCTTTCAGTTTGACGAAAGTTTCCTGCAACGAGACTGCCGCCTGCGGATCATATCCGGCGCGTACCATGTAACGGATGCCATACTCATCGGATTCACGTTCCGCATCGCGGCTGAAATGAAATTGGGTCAGGTTAGCGCCCAAGCTGGCACCAAGCGCACCGATTTTCTGATATTTGGAATCTGCCAACGCGACACCTGCAGCCAATACTGCTCCTTGTAACAACATATCCCGTTGCATACTCTGCGCACTGTGCCTGGCAGCTGCATGGATGATTTCATGTGCCAGTACCGCTGCCAGTTCAGCTTCATTCTGCAACGCGAGCAACAACCCTCGATGCAGTGCGATTTTACCACCTGGTAAGGCCCAGGCATTCGGTGTACTGTCGTTGATGATATGAAACTCATACGGCAGTTGGCGATCACTGACTGCCACCAGGCGCTGTGCAACTGATTGCACGTATTGAGTCAGGTCTTTATCGGCGACATAATCACCGCCCTGCTGCTGTCGGTACGGCGCATAATATTGCGCCCCCATTGCCAGCTCCTGCTGTTCACTGACCAGACTGAGTTCACGTTCACCGGTCACCGGGTTCGTGGTGCAGGCCGCACCGATCGTTAGTACCAGGCACAGTGCAATCCATCGACCTGACCTGATCACGGGCCTGGTGATATTCAATTGATAACTTGTCATAAAACAACTCCGGAGAAATGTTCTGCTTTCATCATAGGTTGTGGTGCTGCAACCAGTGTTCCAGCAGCGCCAGTTGCCACAGTTTGCTGCCCTGGATGCGGGTATGGTGCTGATCCGGTGCAGCCAGTAACCGGTCAATATAATCGCGACTGAACAGACCACGTTCGCGGCATGCCCTGGCATTCAGAACATCCCGCATCACATCCAGAAAAGGACCACGCACATATTTCAGGGCCGGCATCGGGAAATAGCCTTTTGGCCGGTCAATGACTGCATCCGGGATCAGGCCACGGGCCATCTGTTTCAGCAGATGTTTGCCGCCAGATGCCAGTTTGATCCGGGTCGGGCATTGTGCTGCCAGCTCAACCAGATGATGATCCAGAAAAGGCACCCGCGCTTCCAGTCCCCAGGCCATGGTCATGTTGTCCACCCGCTTCACCGGATCATCCACAATCAGGGTAGTCACATCCAGCTTCAGCACGGCATCCATAAAATCATCGGTATATGCATCATCCAGCCGGTGCGCAAGATAATTGCCGGTTACATCTGACCCATGATACGCCGGTGTGAGCAATTGCATCAGTTCGGCGTGATCCCGATCCACATAATGGCGCCGGAATCGTTCCAGGCGACTGCCGCTGGTTTCGGCCTGCATACGCGGATACCAGAAATAGCCGCCAAAGACTTCGTCCGCTCCCTGACCAGATTGCACCACTTTGCTATGTTGTGATACCTGCTCCGCCAGCAGATAAAAAGCGACTGCATCCTGCCCGAACATGGGTTCTGCCATCGCTGCGATCGCCTCCGGCAGTCGTTGCAAGACCTGGCTATTCGGTATGATCAGTTTGTGATGTTGGGTCTGATAACGAGCAACAACCTGATCCGAATATTCAAATTCACTGCCCCGTTCTTCCGGCTGATCTTCAAAACCAATCGAATAAGTCGGGATTTGTGTTGCTCCACTGGCTGCGATCAGCGCCACCAATAAGCTCGAATCCAGTCCGCCTGACAACAACACACCAACGGGCACATCTGCCACTGTATAGCGTTTACGTACCGCAGTCAGCAGTGCCTCGTGGATGGCCTCCACCCATTCCGGTTCGGTTCTGGCCGGATCAGTGCGACGCGCATCCAGTGTCCAGTAACGTTGCGTCCGCAGCGCCCCGTCCGGCGTGATTAACAGGCTGTGTGCAGGTTCCAGCTTACGAATGCCGCATAATATGGTGTGAGGTGCTGGTACGACTCCATGCAGACTGTATTGAAAATGCAGTCCGGCCGGATCCAACCGGGTGTCCACATCGCCTGCTGCCAGCAGCGCCTGAGTATTAGAAGCAAACCGGAAACATCCGGCGGTCTCTGCATAATAAAAAGGCTTGATGCCAAACCGGTCACGGGCCGCAAACAGGCATTGTCGTTCTCCGTCCCACAAAGCAAAAGCGAACATTCCGTCCAGATGACGCGGACAATCCATGCCCCATTCGCGATACGCCTTCAGAATCACTTCGGTATCCCCGGCGCTGACAAACGTGTGGCCTTTACCCTGTAACTCAGCTCGTAACGCACGGTAGTTATAGATTGCACCGTTGAATACCAGACACAGTGAACCGTCTGTCATCGGTTGATGTGATTGTTCACTCAGGTCGATAATTGCCAGGCGACGATGTCCCAGCGCAATCTGGCGTTGGCACCAGGTACCCTGATCATCCGGGCCCCGCCGCGCCAGACGCGCCAACATAGTGTTGATTGTTGCGACGGATGCGACTTGTCCGTCATAACGCAGCTCTCCACTGATTCCACACATGAAGTATTATTCCGGTTTATGTATGCCGGCCAGTCAGCGTGAACGGCTGGAACGTGCCGTCAACTGAGACGGTTTCGGCACATAAGGAATACGCTGCATAACCAGCCGCAGCGCCTGATAGTGAATCATCGCGATGGCTTTCAGGGTGACCAGCGGATACCGCCAGAATGCCCGCCGCAAAGCAGCCTGAGTCAATGGCTGCCAGCCCCCCTGCAGACAAGTAGTTAATACCGTATGCTCGGCATTCATGTGATGGATATCAATGCGGCATTGATCCGTGTTAAGAACAAAACGGAAGCGGTAATCACCAGTACGCTGTAAAAAAGGAGACACATGAAAACATTTGTCAGCAGTGAGCCATTCATCTGACCGGATCGGGCGCTGATCCGGATGAGCACAGACATAAGTATGCGTTTCACCGAAGGTATTATTGACTTCGCAAAGCACTGCCATGAGTTGGCCCATTGAGTCATAACACAGCCAGAAGCTGACCGGATTAAACACGTAGCCAAGCACACGCGGCAGACATAACAGAACGATCTGCGCGGGTGCTGTAATATCGTGGTGTGCGAGCAGCTCCGTGGCCCAGGCATGCAGACTGCTGCCATCACGTGCACCATGGTCGTCTGCCAGGAAGCTGTGGCGAGCAAAACGTCTGGATGGCAGTATGGCAGTCAGAGCGCCCTCTTCCCAGTCTGTCAGCGGCAGAGCAACATAATAAATGCCATAGCGAAAAGCAGGTGCACGTGGCTGATGACGCTGGTGCATCACCTGCCCGGTCAGCAATTGCGCACTCTTCATCCCCAGGGTACCTGAGCACCCAGGCGGGTGGCGACTTCAATCGCACTGCGCAGACCGTCTTCGTGAAAGCCATAGCCTTGCCAGGCACCGCAATACCACAGGCGATCCTGACCCTGAATCTCAGGCAGCCGCTTCTGAGCAGCAATCGCTGCCGCGTCCAGTAATGGATGTGCAAACATATGCTGATCATATGTCAGGGCTGGGTCTGGTTCATCAGAAGGATTCAACGTCACCAGGATTGGTTGACGAGTACCTAACGGTTGCAGATTATTCATCCAGTAGGTGAGGCTGATGGTCGGTTCTGCGGTCGTGTGGTCAGATAAATACACCCAACTGGACCAGGCACGGCGGCGGCGTGGCATAAATCGGAGATCACGGTGCAGAATGGCACGGTTCGGCTGATACCGGATAGCACCCAGTACCGCCTGCTCAGCTGGTGTCGGTGTTTCCAGCAAACGTAATGCCTGATCTGAGTGGCAGGCCAGAATGACCTGATCATATTGAGCATGCTCGCCATTGGCACAAGTTACAGTAATGCCTTCCGGGTTACGCGCTACGTGGGTCACCTGGCGATCGCAACGGGTATCATGCAGCACATCGGTCAAACGTTGCACATAGTTCCGGCTGCCACCACGTACTGTGTACCATTGTGGCTGATCATTGACCGTCAATAAGCCATGGTTATCGAAAAATCGAATCAGCGTGCTGGCAGGCATTTGCTGCATCCGGGCCGCAGGCGTGCTCCAGATAGCCGCACTCATCGCCAACAGATAATAATCCCGGAACTCCGGGCTGAGTTGCAAATCAGACAGACATTCAGCCAGGCTGGCATCCGGGCGCTGTACCAGATACGGTTTCGCATGACGATTAAAACGTAATATGTCACGCAACAGGCGCCAATGGCCACACCGCAACAGATTACCTGGTTGCGCAAACAGCCCTGCCAGGCTGCGGGTACTGTATTCCAGGCGGCCCTGATCAATGCTGACCCCGAATGACATGGCACTCTCAGCAATCGGTACCTGTAAATGTTGGAATAAAGCGGTTAATTGTGGATAATTCCGCCGGTTGAACACAATAAACCCGGTATCTACCGCAACTTCACCATCCGGGGTAGTGATCTGACAAGTTCGGCTATGGCCGCCAGGCATAGATGCCTGTTCATACAAAGTGACCTGATGCTGTGGTTGCAACAGATAGGCCGCACTCAAGCCGGCAATGCCACCGCCGATCACCGCAATATTCATCGTACAGAAATCCTCAGCAATGTTTCCGGGCAGAGGTGCCCGCGCATTACCCGGACCCTCCTCATCAGGACAGGCATGATAACCGAAAAAATGACTTCTGGTTTTTTACGCGCCCTGCAGCATGTGCAATCCGGCAGCCTGCAAGTGACCCTGCCAAACGGACAGCAGTATCAGTTTACCGGCTCACAACCCGGACCACAGGCTGTCCTGCAAATACATGACAATCGCGTGATTCGTAACCTGATCTGGCAAGGTGACATCGGCTTTGCCGAAGACTATCGTCAGAACCATTGGGACAGCCCTGATATCGCCAATCTGATCGAATTCAGCCTGCGCAACGCGCAAGTGTTGCAAAACTATGTGTATGGCAACCGCTGGCGCCAGTACCTGGCAACCCTGCGCTATGTATTCCAGCGCAATAGCAGACGTGGCAGTCGCAAAAATATTCAGGCTCACTATGACCTGAGTAATGCGTTTTATGCTCTCTGGCTGGATCCGGGAATGACCTATTCCTCAGCCCTGTATCAGCAGGCAGATGACAACCTGGAAGATGCGCAGAATCACAAATATGACCGCATTCTGCAACAGCTTGGCAATAACCGACAACGAATGCTGGAAATTGGCTGTGGCTGGGGTGGTTTTGCTGCTCGTGCACAGCAGGCCGGAACAGACAGATTCACCGGCATCACTGTTTCGCCAGCACAATACGAGTATGCTCGTCAGCGCCTGCGTCACTCGACAGACGCTATCCAACTCACCGACTACCGCGACCTGCAAGGCTCCTATGACAGCATCGTTTCGATTGAGATGTTCGAGGCAGTCGGCAAACGTTATTGGCGTACCTATTTCGATAAAATTAAACACCTGCTCAGTCAGCAGGGTCGGGCAGTAATTCAGACCATTACCATCAGCGATGACCACTTTGCTGAGTATCAACGTAGTGGCGATGCGATCCGCAGCTATATCTTCCCGGGCGGGATGTTGCCCAGTCTGAGCCGGTTTCGACAGGAAGCTGAACAAGCCGGATTGCGCCTCACAGACAACTATTCGTTTGGCCAGGACTATGCGCGTACATTGCGTTGCTGGCAGCAACGCTTTGATGCCCAGACCACTGCGATTCGTGCTTTGTCGTTCGATACAGCATTTATCCGTCTGTGGCGCTATTACCTGGGCTGCTGCGCCGGTGCTTTTGCTGCCGGACGAACCAACGTCATGCAAGTGACCCTGACTCATGCCTGATCGTCATTCTCTGCTGATTCTGCTGTTCAGTTTGTTATTACCACTGACAGTTGCCGCCAACCCTGGCATAGCTGCTCGCCATATGACTCAACCAACTGTCGTTGGCAGTGGTCAGATGCAATTTCTGCTCTGGGATATTTATCGTGCAACCCTGTATGCGCCACAGGGCCGTTGGCAGGAACAACCACCTTATGCCCTGACCCTGCGTTATCATCGTGAGTTTCAGGGAGCAGATATCGCCACACGTTCTGCACAAGAAATCGAACAGCTTGGCTTCAAAAATAAAAAGAAACTGATCCGCTGGCAACAACAGATGCAGGCATTGTTTCCGGATGTGCAACCGGCAGACACGCTGACCGGCGTGCATACAGCCACCGGCGAGACAATTTTTTATCACAATGGTCAATCGCTGGGTCAGATCGACGACCCGGAGTTCAGTCGCTGGTTCTTCGGCATCTGGCTGAATCCGGCCACTCGTGAACCGACCCTGCGACAACAATTGCTCGGGCGGGCTGACGACCCGGCATGATCTGCCCACCGACCCGCCGCCAACTTTTCAGCTATGGTCAGCTGGCTTTGCCACTGGCGATCGCCGGGCTGCCGCTGTATCTGCATGCACCTGCTTACTACGCCAGCCATCAGGGTCTCAGCCTCGGCACACTCGGTATTCTGCTGCTCAGCATCCGTGCCATAGACGCGCTGCAGGATCCACTGATTGGCCATTTCAGTGATCGCTATCACGCTCATCGGCAAATTCTGATAGCTGTTGGCCTGCTGTTGCTCGGCAGTGGCATCTGGCTGGTCTTTCACCCAGGCGACATTCATCCTGCGGCCTGGCTGGCTGTCAGCCTGTTAATCAGCACTACCGGCTACAGCATCGTCAGCATTAATCTGCAAAGCCTTGGCAGCTTGTGGATTGCACCACAAACGCATCGTACCCGCATCCATACCTGGCGTGAGAGTATCGGGCTCATTGGCGTCCTGCTGGCTGCTGCTGCACCGACATTGCTCGGCAACACAGATCAGCCACATCAGGCCTATCACTATTACACGCTGCTCAGCCTGCCCCTGTTGCTGGTCGCCGGTCTGATTTTCCGGCACTGGCAACGCCATACCCGACAACATCAGCCAGCTACCACTGTGACGACCAACTACCCCTGGCAAATGCTGCAAGCCAGCCGTTGGCACCGTCGTTACTACAGTTTGTACTTCGGCAACAGCCTGGCCGGCGCCATACCGGCGGTCCTGGTTTTGTATTACATTCAGGATCGATTGCAGGCCGATAGCTACAGCGGTTACTATCTGGCACTATATTTTCTCAGCGGTGCTCTCGGGATGCCGGTCTGGCAGATGCTGGCGCGCCGCTACGGTAACCTGCATAGCTGGCAGATCAGCATCCTGCTGGCTGCCGTGACCTTCATCGGTGCTTATCAACTCGATGCCGGTGACTATCTGGCTTACGGACTGATCTGTCTGCTCAGCGGCCTGGCGCTGGGTGCAGACCTGGCACTACCACCAGCGATCCTCGCCGAGCGCATCCATCAGCAGCACCAGTATGCGGATGCCAGTCGCTACTATGCCCTGCTCACCCTGCTCAATAAGAGTGCGCTGGCACTCGCAGCTGGTATTGCCCTGCCCTTACTGGCGCAACTTGGCTATCAGCCAGGATACACAGACCCGACCACCACACAGGCACTCAGTATCGTCTATGCGCTGCTGCCCAGCGGCCTGAAGCTGATTATCGCCGGTATGCTCTGGCATTACCTCACCACACAGGAAACCACATCATGACCAAACGTTATACAGGAGTCTTTGTCATGGCATTACTCAGCAGCCTGCTCAGCGCGTGCAGTGGCATTCAAGGCAAACAGTACCAGGATGCTTCACCGCAACTGACCCTGGAAGATTATTTCAATGGGCCAATTAAAGCCTGGGGTATCATTCAGGATTACACTGGTAATATCACCAAACGTTTTGATGTCACCATGGAAGGTCGCTGGGAAGGCAACCAGGGCACACTGGAAGAAACGTTTCAGTATTACGATGAAGACCAGCCACAATACCGTACCTGGCAGATTCAGAAACATAGTGATACTGAATATACCGGTCAGGCAGGTGACATCATCGGTACCGCACAAGGCCATAGTTACGGAAATGCCATTCGCTGGACTTACAGTATGGATGTTCCGGTCGGAGACACCCACTATCGACTACATTTCGATGACTGGATGTGGGGCCTGAACGACGGCATCGTGATCAATCGATCTTACCTGAAAAAATTCGGACTGACCGTCGCCGAAATCACTTTATTTATGCAAAAACAATAGTATGCAGGACAAACCTCAACTAACCTGGATCATTGGTGCGAGCAGTGGCATCGGCGCTGCTCTGGCCCGGGAACTGGCACAACGTGGCCATCCGGTTACTTTGAGTGCCCGCAATGCCGATGCGTTGGAGCATCTTCATCAACAGCTTCCGGCTCCGGCAGCTGGCCAGCCAGGACACCAGGTACAATCACTGGATGTCAGTCAGGCTGATAGTTTGCACAAAGCACAAGACCAGATACTACAAAGCTGGCCAACCATTCACCGCACCATCTATCTGGCGGCAGACTATCAACCAATGCCACTGGCAGAGCTTGACCTGAGTGCGGTACACCGCATACTCAGTATCAACCTACTCGGCGCTTATCATACTCTTGCCAGCTTGTTGCCTTATCTGCTGCAACAGCCGCCTGGTGCACAGATTGCATTCTGTGCCAGCGTTGCTGGTTATCGTGGCTTGCCCAACAGTCAGCCATATGCTGCTACCAAAGCAGGCCTGATCAACCTCGCCGAAAGCCTGGACGCTGAACATGGCGAACACCTGGATATCAAACTGATCAATCCAGGCTTTGTCAACACCCGTCTGACCGCGCAGAATACCTTTAACATGCCAGGATGCATCAGTCCGGCACAGGCCGCCTGCCATATCGCAGACGGCCTGAACCGCCGCTGTTTTGAAATACATTTTCCCGGGCGTCTGACCTACCCGATGAAACTGCTACGTCTGCTGCCGCATTGGTTGTATACGCGCATTGCCCGACGGTTGTAATCTGATACTACCCATTTGCAGAGACATAGCTGATGACAACACCTGAGTATGATCTGATGATTGTGGGTGGTGGCATGGTAGGCGCTGCTTGTGCCGTGGCGGCTGCGCAATCCGGGTTTCGACTAGCTTTACTGGAGCAGCAACGCCCTGCTTTTTCAGATATTGACTGGAGTGCACAAGTCTCCGCTCTGAACCATCGTTCGCAAAGGTTTTTAGCGGATCTTGGTGTCTGGTCTTCTCTTAAACGAAGCACAGCTTACCAACACATGCGGGTATGGGAAGACACCCGATGCAATGAGATTCACTTTCAGGCCAGTGACATACCGGCATCTGACCTGGGACATATTGTGGAAAATGCGTGTCTGGTTGATGCCCTCTGGCAAACACTGATCCAATCTGATCAGGTGGACATCATAACCGGCAAACAGGTTGCCGCTCTGACCTGTACAGACCAGGGCAGTCAGCTCAATTGTGCCGATCAAACCGTGCTGAGTGCTTCCCTGATCATTGGTGCGGACGGTGCTCAATCCACCCTGCGCACACTGGCCCGGATCGGCCTGGAACAGCGGGACTATGCTCAGGATGCCCTGGTCACTCTGGTACGCAGCACCACGCCGCAACAGCCTGCGACTGCCTGGCAACGTTTTTTACCTCATGGTCCACTCGCTTTGTTACCACTGGGCACGCAACATTATGCTGTAGTCTGGAGCCAGACTCCGGAACAGGCAGCTGCGCTGCAAACCCAACCAGATGCTGAATTTATCCGTACCCTCAATCAGGCCAGCCAAGGTTGTTGTGGTTTGCTGGAACTGGCTGGTGAACGTTATCGTTTCCCATTACGCAGCCAGACAGCACTGAACTATGTGCAACCTGGTCTGGCATTGATTGGCGATGCAGCGCATGTGATCCATCCACTCGCCGGACAAGGCGTAAACCTGGGACTGGCTGACGCTCAGGTACTGATCAATACCCTGATAACTGCCCGTTCGCGCGACGAATCACTGGGACGTTTCGCAATACTACGTCGTTATGAACGTGCACGTCAGGGCCATAATCGCATCACTCAATTCGGTATGGATGCTTTTCATCAATTGTTCACCCACCCACACCCGGGAGTAAAACATCTGCGCCATGCCGGGCTTGGACTGGTCAGCCGCAGCCTGTTGTTACGCCGGACATTTGAGCGGGTGGCGTCTGGTCTATAGACGATCTGAACAATATCTCTTAAAATCCCGACTAGCTTTGTGCTGTGTTAAATACCTCTTTTACGCAGTGACTGTTTTTAAACTTCTATACAAAATATCATGCGATTATGATGACATTCACCACGAAAAATCTGCGCGGCGATATCTACGGTGGCATCACCGCAGCCGTCGTCGCTCTGCCACTGGCAATGGCGTTTGGTGTTGCCTCTGGTGTCGGCCCGATTGCCGGATTATATGGCGCCATTGCGGTCGGTTTTTTTGCTGCCATATTTGGCGGTACTGACTCTCAGGTCTCCGGCCCGACTGGCCCGATGACTGTCGTTATGGGCGCTATCGTTGCGCAATATGCGACCAATCTGCCAGAAGCCTTTGCCATTGTGTTCCTCGGCGGTGCATTACAGATCGTATTCGGTGCGATGCGCCTCGGACGCTACATCTCCTATACACCCTACCCGGTGGTGTCCGGTTTTATGTCTGGCATCGGGGTGATCATCATCACGATCCAGACCCTGCCCTTCATCGGCCAGGCTACTGTTTCCGGCGGTCCGGTTGCGACAATCGGTGCCTGGTTTTCTTCTGACATCAGTATCGTCGGTCATGCCCTGATACTCGGTGTCATCTGCCTCGCCATCGGTATCTTCTGGCCGAAAAAGCTGAGCAAATTCCTGCCGGCACCCCTGGCAGCATTGATCGTCGGCACCTTACTGGCGCTGATGTTCTTCACGGATGCCCCGATTATTGGTGAAGTCCCGACCGGCCTGCCTGACTTTATCCTGCCACAAATCACATTGGCAAATCTGCATAACATCATCCAGCCTGCTTTCATGCTGGCATTGCTGGGTTCCATCGACAGCCTGCTGACTTCGCTGGTGGCTGACTCCATCACCCGTACCCGCCACCGTTCCGATCAGGAACTGGTCGGACAAGGCATCGGTAACATGGTAGCTGGTCTGATCGGTGGTCTGCCAGGCGCTGGTGCTACCATGCGTACCGTAGTCAATGTCCGCGCTGGTGGTCGCACCCCGATCTCCGGTGCGTTGCATGCCCTGATCCTGCTGGCACTGGTGCTGGGATTGGGCTGGCTCGCCGAGAACATCCCGCATGCAGTACTGGCAGCAATCCTGATGAAAGTCGGCTGGGATATCATCGACTGGGGCTACCTGAAGCGTATCCGCACTGCACCGCGTGATCAGCTTCTGGTGATGTTGCTGACCCTGGGCCTGACCGTTTTCGTTGATCTGATCATGGCAGTCGCCATTGGTCTGATTGTGTCCGGCTTCATCACCGCACGCTGGAACGAAGGTGAAGAACTGAAAGGCGTGACCGTCTCCTCAAAGAACCAGACTGCTACCGGACTGAGTACGGAAGAACAGGCTGCATTGCAGTCAGCAGCAGATGACGCATTACTGGTGCAACTGAGTGGTCGCCTGTCATATGCTTCGACTCGTTCCATGATCCACGAGACCAGTACCCGGATTGCAAAGCCTGAATGTCGCAAGGTCGTGTTCGATCTGACTCAGGTCGACCGACTGGATACCAGTGCAGCGCTCGGTCTGGAAGAGCTGATGAATATCGCCAAGGAAACAAATACCACCTGCTTTATTTGTGGTCTGTCCGGCGATGCAGAACGTGAACTTCGGGATCTGAAGATTATGGAAAAACTCAGCCCGTCTGAAGTTGTAACAGAAAGACTCCAGGCATTACGTCAATTGTCCTGATCTTACTTTGATCCTCTCTCCCGCCAGCCGGGAGAGAGGATCAATTATCCCGGAATCCGCATGGAACAATATCTTGAGTTTGCCAGTAATCATTTATGGTTAGTGGCAGCATTCGTCGCTGTTTCCGCAGCTCTGGCGTGGAATCTGATCAGCCATGGGCGTGATAAACAGACCATCGGGCCACAGGAAGCGACCCGCCTGATCAATCGTGAACAGGCAGTTGTGGTGGATGTACGCCCGGTCAATGACTTTAAAACAGGTTATATTATCAATGCGCATAATATTCCGTCTAACGGACTGAAAGATCAGTTAAAAGTCTTGCAGAAATACCGCAACAAACCGATTATCGCCGTCTGCCGCAGCGGCATGACTTCTGCTACCGCCTGTAAAACATTACGCAAAGAAGGATTCAGCCAGGTCTATAACCTGCAGGGTGGGATGCAGGCCTGGGAAACCGCAAATCTACCGATCAGAAAGACATAAAGGCACCGCATCGTTATGGCTGAACAACAAACAGAAGAGCGCCGGTTCGGCATCCAGCGTCTTTATACGAAAGATATTTCATTTGAATTACCCTCAGCGCCAGATATCTTCCGCCAGGAATGGCAACCCGACATTGGTCTGGATCTGCATGTCAAAGTCAATCTACTGAGTGCTCAACAAGCTGAAGTTATCATCACGGTAGAAGTTGAGGCTAAACAATCTGACCAGACTGTTTTTCTGATCGAAGTCCAGCAGGCTGGTATTTTTTCAGTCACCGGTTTCAGCCAGGAAGAACTGATGCCACTGCTGCATATTGGTGCCGCAAATACGCTGTTCCCATATGCACGCGAAGTCGTCTCTAACCTGGTGACACATGGCAGTCTGCCGCCGCTGATTCTGCAACCGGTCAACTTTGAAGCCCTGTACCAGCAACGCCTGGCACAAGATGCGTCAGAGGCAGACACTGCCGACGCGACATGACCCCTGAGCAGCCCCATGTCGCTCTGATTGGCGCCGGTTCCTGGGGCACAGCACTGGCCATTCAACTGGCACAACGCCACCCGGTACAACTCTGGGGACACAATCCAGCAGCAATTCATACCTACCGCACAGCAGGTGCTAATACGCACTACCTGCCCGACACTCCTTTTCCTGCCAATCTGCAACCCACTTCCGAACTTGCTACTGCGCTCCAACATGCCACAGACGTCATGCTGGCTGTACCAAGCCATGCTTTTGCCGCAACTTGTGCCCGGATCGCAGCACATACTCCAACATTAAACTGTCTCAGCTGGGCCACAAAAGGGCTGGAGCCCGAGACACAACAGCTCCTGAGCCAGGTTGCCAGGTATTATTTTCCGCACGCCAGCCTGGCAATGCTGACTGGCCCCACGTTTGCTTCTGAAGTGGCGCGAGGTTTGCCAACAGCAGTTACCCTCGCTGCTCCGGATGCAGACTATCGCACCCGACTGGCACAACTGTTACACAGCGAACACTTCCGGGTGTACACCACAGACGATCTGATCGGTGCTCAGCTTGGTGCCAGTTGCAAAAATGTGATGGCAATTGCCGCCGGTATCGCCGACGGACTCGGCTTTGGCGCCAATGCACGAGCCGCGCTGATCACGCGTGGGCTGGCTGAAATCACCCGCCTGACGACAACATTAGGTGGACGAGCCGAAACCCTGATGGGACTCGCCGGACTCGGCGACCTGACCCTGACCTGCACAGATAATCAATCCCGTAACCGGCGTATGGGACTGGCGTTGGCACAGGGCAAGACGATTGCTCAGGCTAAACAAGAAATAGGCCAGGCCGTAGAAGGCATCACCACGGCGCGCGATATATATCATAAAGCCGGCGCGGTGACGGTTGAGATGCCAATCACAGAACACGTCTATCAAGTGTTATATCATGGCATGGAACCCCGTAATGCCGTCAGTGCTTTACTCAACCGTGCCGGACGTACCGAAGGATAAATAGACGATGACCACTCAGACCGGAACACCCCAGGTAACTGTCATGCCGGATGCATCAGCGATCACCATACGGAGTGATCTTGGCATCATCCGGGTCAGTGGCACAGATGCTCGTACTTTTTTACAGGGACAATTCACCAGCGATATCCAGAATCTGGATAAAGGTCAGACTCAATTGAGTGGCTATTGCACGCCCAAAGGGCGGCTGCTCGCGATCTTCCGGGTCATACCGTATGACGATGCCCTGTTGCTAATCCTGCCACGCGAATTGCTGGCTGGTATCCGCAAACGTTTACAACTGTATGTCTTACGTGCTGATGTGCAATTACAAGACATCAGCGATGACTTTGGTATCTGCGAACTGGCTGGGCCAGACATTGCAGCTTGGGTTCCGGGAGTGCCGGACACCGATAACTCAATAATACGCACAGATGAGCTGTCTGTTACCCGCCTGCCAGGAGATCGGTTGCGCTTATGCGTCATCGGCCCGATGGCGGCGTTGAATACACTCCGTACTCAGGCAGATCAGTACATCACCTCCGTTTCTGCTGAAGCCTGGCGACTACTGGATATTCGTGCCGGACTACCAACTATCTATGCCGCAACCAGCGAAATGTTCGTCCCGCAAATGACGAATCTGCATCAGGTCGGTGGCGTCAGCTTTAAAAAAGGTTGCTACACCGGGCAGGAAGTGGTCGCCCGGATGCACTATCTGGGCAAACAAAAAAAGCAGCTGTACCGATTGCATATTGCTACTGAGGCACCACTTCAGATCGGCCAGCCACTGTATACGCCGGATTCACGTGGCCAGGCAGTTGGCACTATCGCAGACCAGTCCCCTTGCCAGGATGGTGGCTATGAAGTTCTGGCTGTGTGCCAGACCAATAGCATCCAGCAACTCAGCCTGACACCTGATGGACCCACGAATTCGGATATATGCCAACGCCCTCTGCCTTACACCAACTCTGATTAGCGAACACATGGACATTATCTACCTGCGCGATTTACGCATTGAGACTGTGATTGGTATATTCGACTGGGAACGTCGGATTACCCAAACTGTGATTCTGGACCTGGAAATGGGTAGTGACGTGGCCCGAGCTGCCCATACTGATCAGATCCAGGACACCCTGGATTACAAAGCAGTCGCTAAACGACTCATTCAATTTGTATCTGAAAGTCAGTTTCAGCTGGTTGAGACCCTGGCAGAACGCTGTGCGGCAATTATCCGGGATGAATTTCAGGTGCCTTGGGTACGTCTGTCACTGAATAAAAAAGGCGCAATTCGCGGTGCCAGTGATGTGGGTATCCTGATTGAACGAGGTCAGCGTGACTGAAACTATCTGGGTCAGTATCGGCAGTAATATCGAACCTGACAAACACATTCGGGCAGCTATTCACGATCTGCGACACCAGTTTGGCACCGTTACACCGTCGCCGGTATATCAAACGCCCGCTAGCGGCTTTGCTGGTGAAGATTTTTACAACCTAGTCGCCGGGTTTGACACCGATCTGCCACTGACTGAGCTACAGCGCAGACTGCGTCAGATAGAAGCTGATAATGGACGGGTACGCACTGCTGAAAAATTCAGCGCGCGTACTTTAGACATCGATGTGATGCTATACGGCGACCAGATCAGCGACAACCACGGCAAACCTGTTCCCAGCCCGGAAATACTTGAGTATGCGTTTGTACTGAAACCGCTGGCAGATATCATCCCGCAACAAAAATACCCACAACAGCAGGTCAGCTACCAGCAACTTTGGGCCAGTTATGCAGGTGATAAGGCAAGTTTAAGACCTATCCCATTCTGCTTTGATGACAAAAATTCGGTGTGAACAGACGCTCAGCATTGAATACAGTCTTTAAACAACATCAACCGACTGCTGCATCTTTGCCCGCAATTGATAATATATGGTTTTCAGCGTCGGATAACTATCCCGGATCAGATGGATAGTCGCAATCCGCTCGCTGACCTCCATAGGGTAATCATGTGCAATCACATTACGTGCTTCACGCAGCTCATCCCAGACAGTTGCATCATCAATAATTTCCAGTTTTTCCAGCAGACATAATACATCCAGCATAGGTATTGCTAAGGTATCAATTTCTTTGAGTTCATACAGAACATTCTTCAGTAATCCGGCACCGATTCTATCCTGCAGCTTACTGAAATTAAATAAAAAGCTATTAACAATCCGCATGTTGTGGTAGTCAACAAAAAAATCTTCGTTAATATCAGCTGCAACAAGTAGCTGATAATCAATATCACATTGAGCAATAATCCGGTCACAGGCAACAAACCGGGCTTGTAATACGGGACTCACAACAACACACCCTGTTGTCTGGCAATCTGATCAATCAATCTGTTCTGATCACTGGCAAACACTACATCAATCTTCTGCTCACCGATGCTGCGTTTCAGTCTGGCCAGAAACTGAATCTTCTTATGCAATAAATGTTGTTGATCAACGGGCATCAGATACAAATCAATATCACCACCCTTGCGATTGCTATCCACCCGGCTACCGAACAGGTATACCTCACCCACCTGAAACACTTCCTGAAAACATCGTTTAATCATTTTATGCTGGTAAGCGGATAACCGGATAGCCATAAAATAGCTCCTGAAAAATCTGTACATAATAAGAGATGATACAAACTGAATCTTTCCTCAGTCAATGTTTAACCCTTAAATGCATTGTCTGACTGCAAATAATCTGATTCATCTACTGTACTTGCGCGCCCCAGTATCTTATTTCTGTGTGGAAAGCGACCAAACCGTTTGATAATTTCCCGGTGATGCTGTGCAAAGCGCAGATTATGAACCAAATCATATTTCGCAAAAAGTTTCACAGACAAGTCCTGATGCGTTAGATTTTCACTATGCATCAGTGGCATCAACAAAAAAGATAATTTGTCATGACTGATTTTTTCATCAAAACCCTTCTCAAGCGCAAATAACGTGATGTCAATCGCTTTGCCTTCTGTCTGAAAACTTTTAGCCTCACCTCTGAACATATTCAGGGGCAGCTGATCTAAAACAATCACCAGCGCCAGACACCCTTCCGGGGTATATTTCCACTCATCAAGTTCACCAGATGCTGCACGCTCCCATAATGATTCATACCGGGTTCTTATATCATTATCCAGTTCGGGCGTAGAAGAAAACCAATGTTTTCTCATCTTTTCGGAGTACCAGTATTCAATCATCTGATGTGGATTTATCATGGCTGATTTTACCTGATTATGGAGATATTACGCCGCTTTACCGGGATTGAGCGTTTGTATGGTACCACCGGTACCGCCTGTATAGCACAAACCCATATCGCAGTGATCGGTGTCGGCGGTGTCGGTTCCTGGGCAGTTGAAGCCTTTGCCCGCAGCGGCATCAGCACACTGACCCTGATTGACAGTGACCATGTGGCAGAATCGAACATCAACCGTCAATCGCACGCTCTGACCAGTACGCTGGGCCGATGCAAAATTGATGTACTGGCTGAACGTGTCGCTGATATTCATCCCACCTGTCAGGTACGTTGTATTGATCAATTCATCGAATCAGATAATCTGATGGAACTGATCTCACCAGATTATGACTGGGTCGTCGATTGTATTGATAACTTTCGTTTGAAAGCCGCTCTGATTGCGCATTGCCGCCGTCAGCACCAATCTGTGCTGACCGTCGGCGCAGCAGGCGGACAACAGGATCCGACCCGAATCTGTTGTTCTGACCTGCGCAGAACCACTCAGGATGCCCTCCTCGCCCGCACCCGCAAACAACTCCGCCAGATTTACCGCTTTCCACGCAATCCCGCCCGCTGTTTTGGTGTTCCTGCTGTCTGGTCACCTGAACCGATCACGCGAATACAGGTCTGTATGCCGCAGACAGATCATTCCCTGAACTGTGCCGGCTTCGGTGCCTGTATGCCAGTCACCGCGACTTTCGGCCTCGTCGCAGCCGCCCATATCCTGAAAAAAATCACTCAATCCGGATAAACCAGCGAAGTAGCAGGATGCGACGCAATCGCTTGACCCGGACTGTCACTTTATCCCACAATGTGTCGCTGTTTGATTTTGTCTCGTATTGATTGATAAAATCTTTTTTAAACAAGGAGTTACGGTATGCCTGATGAGGGCGTAAACCTGCAGAAACGACGCTTTCTCACCACAACTACAGCAGTCGTCGGAGCTATTGGTGCTGGCTTTGCCACAGTGCCATTTATCGCTAACTGGCAGCCTTCGCAACGGGCACGTGCTGCCGGTGCACCAGAAGAAGCCGATATCAGCGGCCTGGCTGCAGGTGGCCTGCTGCGGGTGAAATGGCGCGGTAAGGTTTGCTGGATTGTCCGTCGTACGCCAGAACAGGTTGCCGAACTGAAAACACTGGATGGTCAGTTAGCCGATCCGGACTCTGTTGCCTCCCGACAACCTGCTTATTGCACAAACTCACACCGATCCATCAAACCTGATTATTTTGTTGCAATCGGCATCTGTACCCATCTGGGCTGTTCACCCACTTTCCGTCCGGAAGTCGCACCAGCAGATCTGGGCGCTGACTGGCAAGGTGGTTTTTATTGTCCCTGCCATGGCTCGAAATTTGATATGGCAGGTCGTGTATACGCCGGCGTACCCGCACCCACCAACCTGGAAATTCCACCACATCGCTATCTTTCAGACGATGTCATCCTGATCGGTGCAGACGGAGGTGACGCATGAGTGCAATGAACTGGATTGACCGACGCTTTCCGGCGACTAAGGTCTGGAATGAGCATCTGGCTGAATATTATGCGCCGAAAAACTTTAACTTCTGGTATTTCTTCGGCTCACTTGCTCTGCTGGTATTAGTTAATCAGATTGTCACCGGTGTCTGGCTGGCGATGGCATATAAGCCCTCTGCAGCCGAGGCATTTGCCTCGGTTGAATACATTATGCGGGATATGGAATATGGCTGGCTGATTCGCTATTTACACTCAACCGGCGCATCTGCTTTCTTTATTGTCGTCTATCTGCATATGTTTCGTGGCCTGATTTATGGCTCATACCGGGAACCGCGAGAACTGATCTGGATTATCGGGCTGATAATTTATCTGATCATGATGGCAACCGCCTTTTTTGGCTACCTACTGCCCTGGGGTCAGATGTCCTACTGGGGAGCACAAGTCATCGTTAACCTGTTTGCTGCCGTGCCGTTTGTGGGTGAAGACCTGTCGGTCTGGATCCGGGGCGACTATGTCATTTCAGACGCGACCCTGAACCGCTTTTTTGCCTTACACTTCTTATTACCTTTTGTGCTGGCTGCATTGGTTTTCACTCATATTGTTGCTTTGCACAAGGTCGGCTCGAATAATCCGGATGGCATAGAGATCAAACAGAATAAAGATGCCCAAGGCATTCCGAAAGATGGTATCCGCTTCCATCCGTATTACACCGTGAAGGATACGGTAGGCCTTGGTGTGTTTCTGATGTTCTTTACTGCAGTGGTCTTTTTCTGGCCAGATGTTGGTGGCCTGTTCCTGGAAGCACCAAATTTTGAACCGGCCAATCCGCTCAAAACACCAGAGCACATTGCTCCTGTCTGGTATTTCACGCCGTTTTACGCCATGTTGCGCGCAATACCACCGATGTTCGGCTCACAGTTTCCAGGCGTGCTGGTAATGTTTGCGTCCATCCTGATTCTGTTTGCCCTGCCTTGGCTGGATCGCAGCCCGGTCAGATCCATCCGGTACAAAGGCGGCATCTTCAAACTGGCGATTATGGTATTTGCCATCAGCTTTGTGATATTGGGTTATCTGGGTATGATTCCTTCAACCCGTATGATTATGGGACTGGAGGCATCACTCTGGGCTCAGATCTTCACCGCCCTGTATTTTCTGTTTTTTATTCTGATGCCTTGGTATTCCAGGCTGAGTCAGGCCCAACCGGTTCCGGAGAGAGTGACCGCATGAACCAGAAAATCCGATTCAACCGACTGTTCGCCTGCACTGTTGCCGCTCTGTGTTATCTGATGCCTGCTACTGGCTATACCGCCGGTGGCAGTAGTATCCCTTTGCTGGATGCGCAGGTCAGCCTGAATAATCAGGGTGCGATTCAGCGCGGGGCAAAATATTTCGTCAATTATTGTATGGGCTGCCACGCAGCTGAATATGTCCGGTATCAACTATTGGAAAATACCGGCCTGACAGCACAGCAAATCAAAGACAACCTGATCTTTGACAGCAGTAAAGTCAGTGATCTGATGAAAACAGCTTTGCCGCAGCAGGATGCAGTCACCTGGTTCAGTGGGCCAGTACCAGACCTGACTCTGACCGCCCGGATACGCGGTGGTGCAGATTGGGTCTACACCTACCTGAAAAGCTTCTATTCTGATCCGAACCGTCCGTTAGGAACCAACAATACACTCTACCCGAATGTTGGTATGCCGAACGTTTTGTGGTCACTGGAAGGTCTTAAGGACCCGGTCTATCGTTACCAGGTCAGACATCAGGGTACAGTCGATCGCGAATTCAGCGATGAATCAGCCGCAGTCACTTATGTGCAACAACAAGGTGACGGCTATAAACTGGAAAAAGTTGTAGATCGTCTGATCACGACTCAGACCGGGACCTTAGATGAAGCTGAATTTGATCAGGTTGCACGTGATATTGCCGCTTTTCTCAGTTATATCTCTGAGCCAATGAAGCAAGAACGACAACAGCTCGGTTGGTGGGTATTATTATTTCTGAGTGTGTTTTCTGCACTGGCTTACTTCATGAAGAAAGCCTGGTGGGAAGATATTCACTGATCGCCTGGCAAACTTTTATTCTTGAAATACCCCGCCGCTTGCGGCGGGGACAAAACCATGGGGGTTTCCAAAGGGGGAGAGGCGTAGCTCTCGCCCCTTTGGTCGCAGGCGAGGTTTCATACCTCGCCTGCGATTTAAATTTGATTGCAGGGCACTTCTGATTCAGAAGTGCCCTGAAGCTGACTCGTCATAAGAGTCAGGTCTCTTTTTAGCAGCCAGCAATAGATAATCCATCCACCAACCAGGAACCGGTATCCGTACTGCCCGGGTAATCATTATCTGTCCCAACTGCTTGTAACTGCTGATACATCTGACGCAGATTGCCCGCGATCGTAATCTCAGAGACCGGATATTGTATTTCCCCACCTTCTACCCAGAAGCCTGCCGCACCCTGAGAATAATCACCAGTCACCGGATTTGTCCCCTGCCCCATCAGCTCAGTGACAATCAGCCCCCGATCCATCTGCCGGATCAGCGTTGCAAAATCCTGGCCCGTGTTGCTGATACACAGATTGCGTACTCCTCCGGCATTACCAGTCGTCGATCGGTTCAACTTGCGACCGGAATAACTATCCAGAATATAGCTCCGCAATACGCCGTCACTGACTAACTCACGCTGCTGAGTTGCGACGCCTTCATGGTCGAACGGCGCACTTGCTAAACCATGCCGCAACAATGGGTTTTCTGTAATCGTCACCCAGTCAGGAAAAATTGGCTGATCCAGCGCATCCAGTAAAAAACTGGCCTGGCGATACAAAGCGTGTCCCTGAATCGCACCACACAGACTACGTAACAAACCAGTGGCCATGTCTGGTCGGAATAACACCGGACATTGCAGACTCGGCAGTCTGCGGCTACCGAGCCGGGCCAGACTGCGCTGTGCAGCACGCTGACCAATTGATGTCACATCGGCCAGCTTACCCGGAATACGCGCCATATCGTACCAAGAGTCCCGCTGCATCTCGTCGCCTGCCTGAGTGAGTACCGTACAACTCAGGCTGTGTCGCGTACTCGGGTAACCGCCGATAAAACCATGCGTGTTGCCATATACAAACAAATGAGCTCCAGTCTGCACACTGGCCCCTTCCGAATTCGTGACTTTCGCGTCATAATCCAACGCTGCCGCTTCACAGGTACAAGCCAGCTCCCCTGCTTGTGCAGCATCCAGTTCCCAGGGGTGATGCAAGTCCAGATCCGGCACCTGAGTGGCTATACATGCAGCATCTGCCAAACCAGCTGCGGGATCAGCCGCTGTATAACTCGCAATCCGACAAGCCGCAGTAATTGTGTCCTGGATGGCTTGTGCACTAAAATCCTGTGTGCTGGCACTTCCTTTACAATGCCCCTGATACACAGTTACGCCAAGGCTTTGTTCAGTTGCCTGTTCTATTGTTTCGATTTCACCTAACCGGGCGGTTACAGATAAACCCTGTTCCTGATGTACAGCAGCTTCAGCACTGGTGGCACCCTGCCGCCGGGCTTCTGCCAATAAATCTGCGACTAACGTTTCTAATTGTGCTATCTGCATACCTTTACCTGAAAAAACCTGTTTGACGATGAGGGACTGACCATGTCTTATGCACTCATTCTATACTACAGCCGACAGGGTGCAACTGCCGGACTGGCGCAACAGATTGCGCTCGGTGTTGAGGCTGGCGGATTAGAAGCCAGACTGCGCACCGTACCGACTGTGTCCGCAACCTCTGCAGCCACAACGCCAGCCATACCGGAGCAGGGTCCACCTTACGCCACACTGGATGACCTGCGGGACTGTCAGGCCCTGGCGCTTGGCAGTCCGACCCGGTTCGGACAGATGTCTTCCGCCCTGCAGCATTACTGGGAAGGTACCAGCGAACTCTGGCTCAACGGTGCTTTAAGTAATAAACCAGCCGCTGTGTTTACTTCCAGCAGCAGCCTGCATGGCGGACAGGAAAGTACCTTATTATCCATGATGGTACCCCTGTTACATCATGGCATGCTGATCACCGGACTGCCTTACAGTGAGCCCGGCTTGTCCACCACTACCACCGGAGGTTCACCCTACGGCGCTTCACATGTCGCCGGCCCGCACAATGATCAGCCACAAAGCCATGACGAAACCGAATTATGCCGGGCCCTCGGTCAACGCTTAGCTCGTCTGGCCAATCAGCTACATACCCACTGAACAGCACCGCATCATGTCAGCCCGACTCAATACCCTTTGCGCCAGTGGCAGTCTGCTCGGCCTGATCGCTTTCAGTATGGCCTGGGTGATCGTATTATCTGCTACACCCACAACACGCATATCACTCTGGCTGATATTGTTCACCGGACCCTGGTTACTGGTGTTGCGCGGGGTATTACGTGCCCGGGCAAATGTTCTGTTATACAGCAGCCTGCTGGCACTCGTGTATTTGCTGCACGGTGGTGTGGTGTGGTGGACTGACCCGATCCGATCCGGCTGGGGCCTGCTGGAAATGTTACTGGCATTGGGGCATATCATCAGCGCCGGGTTGACCATTCGCCAGACTGGCTCATGAGTGAACAATTACCACTACAGCTAACATTGCCGGAACACAGCACACTGGATGACTACATCTTCGGTAGTAACCAGGCTCTGCAAAACCTGCTACAACAACAACGCGAACAACGCAATCAACCTCTGATCTATCTGACCAGCTCACCTGGCACCGGACGTACCCATTTGCTGCTAGGTCAGTGCCATGCCGCACAGATGCATGGCCTGCAAGCTGCGTGTCTGCCCTGTACCCAACACAACCAATGGCATCCTGCCCTGTTACAGGATCTGGCCCGGCTGGATCTGGTCGCGCTGGACGATATCCACTGTCTGGCTGGTCAAGCAGATTGGGAAACGGCCTTGTTTCACCTGTACAACCAGGCACGCGATCAACACTGCCAGCTGCTGATCAGTGCGAGCGCGCCCGCCCGAACCCTGCCTTTTCAACTGCCTGATCTGATCAGCCGCCTGAGCACCGGCGTCACCTACCGGCTTAAATCGCTTAATGATTTGCAGCATGCACAACTCCTCTGTCAACTGGCAGCCAGGTACGGGTTGTCACTACCGGCTGCGGTCAGCCACTATCTGATTCAACGCTATACCCGTGATACCCATCAGCTGGTTTTGCTGATGCAACATTTGAATCAGGCCTCACTCGTTGCCAGACGCCCGCTGACGGTGCCGTTTGTGCGTGAACAGCTTACTCTGCTTCAGGAATAATTTCGTATGTCCATCCAACGTGCCCTGCTGAGCGTTTCCGACAAAACCGGCATCATTGAACTTGCTCAGGCACTCCATACTGCTGCTGTCGAAATATTGTCTACTGGTGGTACCGCAAACCTGTTGCGCCAACATGCCATACCAGTCATCGAGGTCAGTGACTATACTGGTTTTCCGGAAATGATGGCAGGCCGCGTCAAAACCCTGCACCCGAAGATCCATGGTGGCATTCTGGGTCGGCGCGGCACTGACGACACCACGATGCAAGCCCATGACATAAGCCCGATAGACCTGGTCGTGGTCAACCTGTACCCATTCCAGGCCACCGTTGCCAAATCTGATTGTGATCTGCCGCTGGCGATTGAACATATTGATATTGGTGGCCCTACCCTGTTGCGGGCTGCAGCAAAAAACCATGCTGCAGTGACCGTGGTGGTAGATCCGGCAGATTATTCCCGGGTACAGGAGGAAATAGCGCAACATCAGGGAAATACCACACCCGTAACCCGTTTTGCCCTGGCCGTGAAAACGTTTGAACATACTGCACAATACGATGGTGCCATTGCAAACTACCTGGGTGCACGCGATGCCGACGGTCAGGCACAACCCTATGCCCGAACCCTGAACTTGCAATACCGGCATGCTGACACCCTGCGCTATGGTGAAAACCCGCATCAGTCCGCCGCATTTTATGTACAAACCGATCAGCCCGAAGCCTGTGTCGCGACCGCGCAACAACTGCAGGGTAAGGCACTCTCTTACAACAACATCGCGGATACCGATGCAGCCCTGACCTGCGTCAGATCATTCACAGAAACAGCGGCTTGTGTCATTGTGAAACATGCGAACCCGTGTGGCGTCGCTTGTGCCGCAGACATACTGAGCGCATATGAACAAGCCTATCGCACTGATCCGGAATCCGCTTTTGGCGGCATCATTGCTTTTAATCAGACCCTGGATGCAGCTACTGCACAAGCGATTATTGCACGCCAGTTTGTCGAAGTGATCATTGCGCCTGCCGTGACAGACGATGCCCGCACCTGCCTGGCCCGTAAAAAGAATCTGCGATTATTGGTCTGTGGCAACTGGTCCGCAACACCGGCACCACGTCAGAGCCTGAAACAAGTGCATGGCGGTATTTTATTACAGGACGAAGACTTGTCCCTGCACCAACAATTGAGTCCAGTGACTGAACGTACACCCAGTGCCGCTGAACGTGCTGATCTGATATTCGCATGGCAGGTTGCGAAATATGTTAAATCGAACGCCATTGTCTATGCCAGCAATCAGGCAACCATTGGCGTCGGTGCCGGACAGATGAGCCGGGTTAATTCAGCCCGGATTGCGGTAGACAAAGCCAATCAGGCAGGATTAGCAGTCGCTGGCGCAGTGATGGCCTCAGATGCTTTTTTCCCATTCCGGGATGGCATTGATCATGCTGCTGAAGCTGGCATCACAGCCGTCATTCAACCTGGCGGCTCAAAACGTGACGACGAAGTGATCGCTGCTGCGAACGAACATGGTATCAGCATGTTATTTACCAGCATGCGCCATTTCCGCCATTAACCCAAAAATTGAGCCGCTTCGGGTTGATCGGAGGCTAATTTTTTTGAGAAGATCAGCTTATGAACAAACGATCTGGATATTCCTCCGCAGTGCGTAAGCGTGATCTTGCGCAAAGCTGCTACTTTGCGCCCAGACAGAGCTCGACCACAAACTGAAGTGATGTTTATTGACCATAAGCGAGAGACGCACAGTGTCGAATCAATCTGAAGGCGCCACTCATCACACCCACCATAGTGGCCAGTATTTTTCGACCAAGTACATTGAGTAACTTGGCAGAAGCAAGCTTCAACGCATCAGTGAGCAGCGTGAGCAGTTCCTATCTATTGGTTTCACGACTGAGGTGGTTTGCATAGTTCAGCGGTGTTCACTCAATATACCCCTGCAGGCGTTTTGCAGATGTATTTATTCGATTAATAAATTCACTGTTCATATTTTGCCCTGTTCTCGCAGCTAAGTGACCAGTTATACCCGGTCTGGTTATGGTTTGAACATACTGACTGTGCCTACAGGCCCCAGACAGTAATAGCGCTTTGATCCTGCGTCATGGTTTTGTGCCAGATTCTGTCGTCCCAGGTGACTTGCTGGCGGCGATCAAAGATCAGCAGGTGGGCTTCTTCTGCGGCACAGTGTGCTGCATAGTCAGCCGTTTGTGCTAATCCGGCCTGCAAGGTTTTGTCGAGTGAACCATAACGGATCTTCAGCTCCAGTACGATGCGTTGCACTTCACCGTGATATCCGGCTTCAGAATCAACCGGCCATTCAATGAATAAGTCGGTGCGTTTGCGCCCGAGCCCGTATTCACGGGTGATGCGTCCACCACCGTTCACGATTCGTTGCAAAAAGGCTTGTAACAACAGTTGCGGCCCGGCTTCTTTGTAGTTGAATCGTTCGATCCAGGCATCAGACTGTTCGCGGAAGAATTGCTGAAATGCCCGCAATAATCCGGGCATATCCAGACGTCGTTCCGGTGTCAGGTACCAGGCTGTGAGATGTGGCAGCATGCACTGGGTGCTACAGGTCAGGTCTCTTGGTATAGTTTCCTGATAGATGCGGTTGCTGATCGCCAGTACCGGTTTACGCCGGATCAGACCAAGGTCTTCCACATAGCTCAGATCATCCAGCGGCAGTGCTTCGGCTGTCTGCTCACCAGATAGCAGGGCAGCAATCACGCTGTGGACACGTCCTTCACCGAGTTTATCTGTCAGTTGATCCAGATGCGTGGTGCGAGCCTGAATCAGTTCTTCGCGCGCGGTACGATAATCTTCCAGCATGATGGATATGCTGGTATCACGCAGGCGTCGGGTCGCCCGGGTCAATTGATAACCAAGTGCATTCACCAGCCACGGCTGGCCGCAGGTATCGGCCCAGAGTTCCGGAAAAATGTCAGCAGCAAATGTCTGGCTGGTTGCAGTGGTGTGTTGTTGCCATAATGCCCGCACTTCTGTTTCGGTCAGGTTGCCTAATCTGAGTGAAGTTGCCTTGATATTGAAAGCTGAGCCGCCGGTGATCACTTCCTGCGCACCGGAGGTGATACGGTAGTCGCGCACATCGCGCACGCCACATAGTATGATGGAGATCGGAAAGGCTCCTGGTCGCTGAGTGTAGCCACCCCGAATCTGCCGTAGTAGCGAGATCAGGGTGTCGCCGACCAGCGCATCGACTTCATCCAGAAACAGGACAATCGGCTTCTGTGCGGCGCGGCTCCAGGCCTGTAAACATTCACGCAGCAAAGATTCCGGCCCATATTGCTGGCGTGTTGTGCGTAACCAGGTCTGTAACCAGGTATCTTCCAGATATACCGTTGCTGCTGAGGCAATCGCTTCCACGACAGCATTGATACCTCTCTCAATATCATGTCTTGCAGTCTGTGCCGTTTCGATGTTGGCATACAATGCCTGGTACAAGCCCTGCTGGTTCAGATGCGACATCAGCGCCAGCAGGCAGGTGGTCTTACCAGTCTGGCGTGGCGCATGCAGAATAAAATAACGCCGTTCTGCAATCAGGCGTTCTATTTCGTCAATCTGTATACGCTGCAGCGGGTCAATCGTATAGTGATCTCTCGGTACAGATGGCCCGGCATTATTGAAAAATCGTGGTGTCATGGCTGACTCTGATTGTTGCAGGAGGTGGATACTGACTTCGGGAAAAGTGCCCATTTTACTGCTATTGCCTTTATTTCCGGGCAACAAAAAAGGGGGAAACCATCGGTTTCCCCCTTTTTATGTAGCTCAGATCATGACCTTCTCTGAGGTGTTGCGCTGGCAGATCAGCGATACATCCAGAAGGGTTTGTGTCACTCCGGACTTGCCTTGGTATCAAAGATGTCATTCAGCATGCTTGCCAGACGCACACCACTCTTCAGCAGCCGCTCTCTTATCAGATCACGATTGCGGAAAACATAGCTATACCCAAGTTCCGGTACGATAGTGCCCGTATTCTGTGAACCGAAATCATACATCCGGGTGCGTGCTGCTCTGGATTCTCTGGCCCAGTCCAGGTAGGTACTTTGCTGCCACACATGCATCTGCTGGGCCGGGGCTTGGTTCAGAAAGTCTGCGTATTCCCGGAAACTGAGCATTTCGTGGTTGATCAGGCCAATATCCCATACTTTGTGCAGGTTGCTGTCTTCCCCGAACCATTTCACCGCAATACCATTGCCGCCGTAATCATCCCGCCGCCCTACGTGCAGTGGCTGGTGGATCTCGCCAACAAAATGGACATAAAAAGCCAGCGCCTGCTTCAGGGTAATGCCATCTTCATCTTTTTTCTGTCGTGCCCGGAGTTGTTTTTCAAATCGTTTCAGTGCTGACCACACATCGCCTTCCGGATTTCTCGGAAAATCAGCAAACGATTCATCGTCATTTATCGATAGGTAGTGCCAAGGCATCGTCCAGCTCCAACCCGGGTCAGATCGTATTTCGTCCGGCCAAGTCGCCAGCTGAGCCAGGTATTGCCCACCGGTTATCTTACTGATCTCAACGGCTGCCTTCGGCGTCAGATGATTTTCACAGATTTGTGCCACAATCCGGTGGCCGTGCGCACCGAATGCGGCAACTTGCTGTGCTGCCAACAGCAGCCCGAGGCTGACCAGACCTGCCGAAAATAAACGATTAATTTTCATTTTGTATAGTTCGTAAATCATTATTATAAATTATGATTATTTTTAGTAATTATTTAGCTCATAAAAAACACTAACGCATCCGCCAGGCACACCACAAGTTACGCCATGGTGTCAGTTGCCAGGTTAGTGTGGTGCTCAGATAGTCCTGCCGACGCATCTGGCGTGCCAGATACATCGCTTGTACTGCTTGTCGCAGTGGCTGATGCAGTCGTCGTTCGCGACGCAGTTCAGGCAAGGCACGGACAATCGGTTGTTCGCAAGGTGCCAGCAATGCATTCAGCGCAGTTGCTAATGCCGTTTTGTTAGCTATCGGATCTGCCGGATTGATGCCCTGCTGGCGCAGAAAGTCTGCTGGCAGATTCAGATAGTGCTGTTGCCAGTCTCGCTGAAAATGTCCGAGCCGTTTTACCAGAGCATGGTAACGACCCAGTTCAGCCGCACGCTGCTGCAACGCTGGTTCTGCGTTGTCGGCCAGCAAGATGGCCCGACTGCCACCTTGTTGTTCACATTGTGCCAGCAGATCATCCGGATCAGCCGGGGTTCGTTTCAATATGCGGTGTTCGGTCGCTGCGATAACACGCTGCATCTGGTCACGTTGCCAGTCTGCCTGCACATAGGGTGCCAGATTGGTGGTCAGCGGATGTCGGGCGTCCGGTAAACGTTCGATTTCTGTTCGCCACCAATCCAGTTTCAGACGGACGACGCCTGGATCTTTCACGTGATCTGCCAGACGGTCCATCTGCGCAAACCATAATAACCAGGCAGTAACAGCGGCACGCTGATGTACAGGTGTACAACGAGCAACATAATAGTCTGCGCTACCCGGAGTGAGTTGGTAAGGTTCGGCTACTGGCATGTTGATAACAGACGCAGAATATCCGTCGGATGCTGAATCAGATGATCAGCCTGCCAGTCCGCAACCTGTTCATCCGGGTGGATATAGCCATATGCCGCCCCTACTGTCATGCAACCAGCAGCTCGTCCGGCCTGTATGTCGCGTGCGGCATCTCCCAGGTACCAAGTGGTCTGCGGGTCCAGACGGAGTTGTTCACAGGCATACAGCACGGGTGCCGGATGTGGTTTGGCATGGGCACAGGTATCCCCGCTGACAATCACAGCGGCCTGATCTGCAAGCTGCAATGCAGCCAGTAGTGGTTCGGTCAGCCAGCCAGGTTTGTTAGTTACGATACCCCAGGCAATCTGTTGTTCTGTCAGGTGCGCCAGGACTGATGCGATACCCGGAAACAGTCGGCTGTGCTCGCAGATATGTTGTCGGTAATATGCCAGGAGTTGCTCACGGACCGAGTCAAACGCAGTATCTTCCGGTGTGAGTTGAAAACCCAGTTGAATCAGGCCTTTTGCCCCGTATGAGGCGACTGGCCGGATGCATTCAATCGGTAGCGGTGCGCGTTGATGTTGCATCAGAGTGTGATTCAGGGCTGCTGCCAGATCAGGAGCGGTATCTATCAGAGTACCATCCAGGTCAAACAGCAAAGCGTGAGGTGTGTTCAGCATCGTTTCGATAAGGTGTGAATGTTATACTGACGGGTTATCTGGTAATAGGATGCCTCTGCAAGCAACTGCGCTGGCAAAGATTTCGTTGCAAAATGCTCATGTACGCCCTGTACACTGCACTTTTTCGCTTCATCTTTACTGCGCTCGCGACGTTTTCAGAGGTACCCGATAGTCGCTCAACCTGACAGAGGTCGCAGATGCAGTGTATTGAAACGCGCGGTAATGATGGTCGCAGGCCGCACCAGGTCTCTTTTTCACAGGCAATGCTGAATCCAACAGCCAGCTATAGTGGTTTGTATGCGCCAGCTATCCTGCCCCGTTTACCGGAAGATTTTTTCGCCCGGCATCTCCACGCAGATTATGCCTCACTCGCCTCTGCCGTGTTAAGCCTGTATCAGCCAGATATACCATCTGCAGTGCTGGCTCAGGCATTAAGCCGGTACACACAATTTGATGATGCACAAAACCCCATCCCACTGCATCAGTTGACGGATCGTTTGTTTGTCAACGAGCTGTATCACGGCCCGACCCGCGCTTTTAAGGATATCGCGCTGCAACCTTTCGGCGCCCTGTTATCTCATCAGGCAACAGCTCAGCAGGAACAGTTTCTGGTGCTGGCAGCAACCAGCGGAGATACCGGCCCGGCAACACTGCATACCTTTCGCCATTGCCCTCAGGTCAAAGTGGTCTGTTTGTATCCGGTCGGTGGTACCTCTGATGTGCAACGCCTGCAGATGGTGACAGAAACCGCGCCAAATCTGTGCATACTGGGTGTTCATGGTAATTTCGATGATGCCCAGGCTGCTTTAAAAAAGCTGCTGTTTTCAGATGATTTTCAGGCTCAGCTGGCTCATAAACATACCCGCCTTTCTGCCGCAAATTCGGTCAATATCGGGCGGATTATGTTTCAGCAGATCTATCATGTTTACACCTATCTGACGCTGGTGCGACGCGGCACTATTCAGATTGGCGAACCGATCACGATCAATGTGCCCAGCGGCAATTTCGGCAATGCGCTGGGGGCTTATTATGCCCGCCGCCTGGGAGTACCGATAGACAGAATTCTGATCGCATCTAACCAGAATCACGTGCTGACTGACTTTATTCGCACTGGCCACTATGATTTGCGTAACCGTCCGCTGATCAATACCAATGCACCAGCGATGGATATTCTGATCTCATCGAATATTGAGCGGCTATTGTTCGATCTGTTTGGTTCAGAGCGCACCAGAGTCCTGATGTCCGCGCTGGCGCAGGAACATCACTATGCGTTAGAAGCACATGAACTGACACAGATTCAGTCGATATTCAGTGCCGGCTTTGCTACAGATGCAGAAGTAAAAACTGACATACGCAACGTATTTGAACAACAAGGTTATGTGATTGATCCACACACAGCAACCTGCTTCAGGGTGCAGGAGCAGGCAGACTCCGATTTGCCAAGCGTTATTTGTGCCACTGCCGAATGGACAAAATTTTCACCCGTGCTGGCAGAAGCCTTGCTGGATGAACCAGGCCTGACTGACGCCGTTGCGCTGAACCGGATTGCCGAAGCCACAAATCAAACAGTCTGCCCGCAGATTGCGGATATTTTTCACCGGACGGTACAACATCACACCCAAATCGAACCGAACGCACTGGCAAACGCTGTTTTAGATTTTTTGTAACTGCGCCAGATAAGCGGCCTCATCTGGCGGGCGCTGTGTACTTTGCGCTTCCCACAAAGTTTGTGCCAGACAGTCCAGCATCTGATGTTCTACCTGGTGCTGATCTGGTGTGCGTTTCAGCAGACTCTGATAAATATGGCGAATGCCATTGGGTCGGTCTGCCTGTAATTGTTCTGCCAGCGTAATATGCATCCCCATGTGCAGAAAGGGGTTGGTCTGTTGTGTATAGTCCTGATGCAGCGCATCAGGGTCAGTGAACAATGGCTGATATTCAGGGTGTTGCTGAATCACCGTCACAATCAGCGATTCAATGCCCTGCAACGGTTGTTGTTGTCGATATTTATCCCAACTGGCCTGAAACACCTGCCGTAACTGATCACGATTCTGACTGAACATTAGTTACTCTCTTCAATTCCGGGAATATTTTGTCACATCCGAACTCTCTGACCGCCACAGAACGGCGTGCCACTATCGGACTGGCTGCGGTGTATGGTACCCGCATGGCCGGTTTTTTTCTGATGTTACCAGTATTTGCGCTGTTTGCCGAAGGGATGCCTGGCAGTACTCCGGCTCTGGCCGGGCTGGCGGTTGGCATCTATGGATTGATGCAGGCGCTGGGGCAAATACCACTCGGACTCTGGTCTGACCATATCGGACGCAAACCCGTCATTATCGGCGGCCTGGCATTGTTTGCGCTAGGTAGCATGATCGCTGCCCTGGCAGATCATATTGTCTGGGTAATCATCGGGCGAGCAATTCAGGGGAGTGGTGCAGTGGCTGCCGCGATTCTGGCGCTGGCGGCTGATCTGACCCGGCCTGAACAGCGTACCAAAGTGATGGCGGGCATTGGCATGACGATTGGTGCAGCGTTCATTCTGTCTCTGGTCACTGCGCCCGTGTTGCACCCGGTGTTGGGACATACCGGTATTTTCTGGTTGTGTGCCGGCCTGGCCGTCGTGGCTGCGGGCATTGTGCTCCACGTAGTACCGGATCCGCCAGCGATACGGCAACAGAGTGATGTGGTACCAGTACCGCATATGATCAAAAGCGTACTCTGTCAGCGCGCTTTGTTACAACTGGATATTGGCATATTCGCACTACATCTGATACTAACCGCGACCTTTCTGGCGTTACCGATCGTTTTACAGAATGCTGGTCTGCCTTTGACAGAACATGCCTGGGTCTATCTGCCCGTATTGCTGTTTTCGTTGTTGGGAATGGCACCATTTATATGGTTGTCTTCGCGTCAGGGCTGGGCAAAACCGATTCTGTCAGGCGCAGTATTGATATTGTGTATCGCCCTGCTGGTGCTGTGGCAGAGCCACGATTCACTGACCAGCATTCTGGTCGGACTAAGTTTATTCTTTTTAGCATTTAACCTGTTAGAAGCAAAACTTCCGGCACTGATTTCAAAGGCAGCGCCTCCTGAAGCGAAAGGAACAGCGATGGGTGTCTTCACTACGGCCCAGTTTTTCGGTGCCTTCAGCGGTGGATTGTTGGGTGGCTGGGTGCATGCCTGGTTTGATTTAGCCACCGTCTTCCTGTGCAGCGCCATGATCGCTGCTGGCTGGTGCGGTATGCTGATGTATCGTCAGGCGATGCGATGTCAGTAGAGGACGCGATTGATCAGTTTGTCGATAAGTTATGGCTGGAACGTGGCCTGGCAGCGAATACGCAGGATGCGTATCAATCTGATCTGAAGCATGCACAAGCCTTTCTGAGCACGCAGCAGACGGATTTATTGCAGGCAACCACCGATCATTTATTAGGCTATCTGACAAGCCTGACGGTTCAGGCACGTCAGGCCAGCACCAGTGCACGGCGTTTGTCGTGCCTGCGCCAGTTTTATCAACTGGCAGTGCGCGAGGGCTGGCTGGCGGAAGATCCTTCCGCATTACTAGCGGCGCCGAAGCGCGCGCGGCATTTACCCGATGCACTGAATGAGTCAGAAGTGGAAGCATTGCTGGCAGCACCCGATCTGCATAAGCCGGAAGGATTGCGGGATCGATGTATGCTGGAATTATTATATGCGACTGGGTTGCGGGTGACAGAGTTGGTAGAGCTGACCGCCAGTCAGATCAGCTTGAGCCAGGGGTTGGTGCAGATTCAGGGGAAAGGGGGTAAGGAACGTTTGGTGCCAATGGGCGATCCGGCGCTCGACTGGATCACCCGTTTTCAGAGTGAGGGACGGCAGGATTTGTTGAAGGGAAAACAATGTAATGCATTTTTTCCGACCCGGCGCGGCGCCGGGATGACACGCCAGGCATTCTGGTATCGCATTAAGTTGTATGCGCAACTCGCTGATATTCCATCGGAAAGATTATCACCGCATACCCTGCGCCATGCGTTTGCGACCCATCTGGTCAATCATGGCGCAGATTTGCGTGTGGTGCAGTTATTGCTCGGGCACAGTGCCCTTTCGACCACACAGATCTATACCCATGTGGCACAGGCGCGTTTGCAGAGTTTGTATCAGGCACACCACCCGAGGGCATAAACACACCAGAGCATCCCTGAAAACTACTGCGCTTGCAAATACTTCGTTGCAAAGTGCTCATGTACACTTTTGTACACTGCGCTTTTTCTCCTCGTCTTTGCTTCGCTCGCGACGTTTTCAGAGCTGCCCACCGTCAATTGTTTTGCCAGGTATCACGCAGACCGACGATCCGGTTGCAGATCGGCCTGCCGTCCACAGTGTCTGCTATATCCCGGCAGAAATAGCCTTCACGCTCAAACTGATAAGGTATGGTCACGTCAGCTTCTGCGAGACTCGCTTCCAGGACAGCATCCGGTTTGATCTGTAATGAGTCCAGGTTCAGATCATTGATCAGGTCTTCGGTTTTGCCAGGCTCCGGTACCCGGAACAACCGGTCATACAGACGGACTTCTGCTGGCACAGCAGTTGCCGCGGCAACCCACTGAATCACGCCGCGCACCTTACGCCCTTCCGGGTTTCTGCCCAGCGTGTCCGGGTCGTAAGTGCCGTGCAGTTCAATAATCTGATCTGTCTCATCCCGGACAATTTTGTCGGCACGGATCACATACGCATGGCGCAACCGGACTTCACCCCCGAGTACCAGGCGTTTATATTTTTTATTCGCCGTTTCGCGAAAATCTGCCTGATCGATATACAGTTCGCGGCTGAAGGTTAGCGTACGTGCGCCCAGATCGTCCCGTTTCGGATGATTCGGTGCGGTTAATGCCTCAGTCTGATCTGCCGGGTAATTGGTAATCACCACCTTCAGCGGGTTCAGTACCGCCATGCGCCTGGGAGCGGTCTGATCCAGCTCATCCCGGGCGGCACTTTCCAGCATCGCCATCTCGACCAGGCTATCCGCCCGGGTGACGCCGATACGATGACAGAACTCGCGAATCGCACTGGCCGGATAGCCACGCCGACGCAATCCGGCCAGGGTCGGCAGGCGAGGATCATCCCAGCCACTCACATGGCCTTCTGCAACCAGTCGGGTCAGCTTGCGTTTACTCAGTACGGTATAACTCAGGTTCAGGCGCGCAAATTCGATTTGTTGCGGGCGTGGATCAAAGTTGAGGTTGGCCAGAATCCAGTCGTATAACGGACGATGGTCAGCAAATTCGAGGGTGCACAAAGAGTGCGTGATGCCTTCGAGTGCATCTGAGATCGGGTGGGTATAATCGTATAGTGGATAAATGCACCAGGCCTCGCCAGTCTGGTGGTGCACCAACCCATGCCGGATACGATACAGGGTCGGATCGCGTAAATTGATATTGGGTGCCGCCATATCAATCTTCGCCCGCAACGTCCGGCTGCCATCCACATAGTCTCCGGCACGCATCCGGGCGAACAGATCCAGGTTCTCGGCAATGCTGCGGTTGCGATATGGGCTGTCTGTACCTGGCTCAGTCAGGCTGCCGCGATGTGCCCGTACCTGTTCGGCATTCAGGTCACATACATACGCCTTACCGCGCTGGATGAGCTGTACCGCATAACCATACAGAGCCTCGAAATAATCTGACGCAAAATGTTGTTCGTGCCAAGTATAGCCGAGCCAACGAACATCCTGCCGGATCGCGGCGACATAGGCGGCATCTTCTTTCGCCGGATTGGTATCGTCGAAGCGCAGGTTGGTCCGGCCTGCATAGTCTTGCCCGATGCCGAAGTTGAGCACAATCGACTTCGCATGCCCCAGGTGCAGATAGCCGTTCGGTTCGGGTGGAAAACGGGTACAGATCTGTTGGTGTTTGCCATTTCCCAGATCGTGTTCTATGTGCTGACGGATAAAATGATGTGATGTTTCGCTCATGTGTTGGCTGGCAACTCGTGATCAGTCATTGGTTTTGCTTCCAGATAATATAGTGGTAGTGTGTCTGAGGCAGATATCCAGCGAAGCGAGTGAAATCCGGCTTGAGAAACCAGGTCTGCAAAATCAGATTGAGTGCGTGTCCTGGCGCCAAACATGACCAGCAGGTTCAGGTTGCCGATATCGGCACCCAGATCTGCCTGCGTGGTTTGCACAAACTCCAGAATCACCAGCTTGCTGTCAGCCGGCATCGCCTGACGACAGTTTTGCAGAATCTGTACCACCTGTGCATCTGACCAGTTCAGCAGAACGCGCGAAAATAAGTAGTGGCTGCCATGAGTGGGAATTTGTTCGGGCGCAAAAAAGCTACCGGCGACAATCTGACCACGTTCTGCAACGCCGGCAGTGCTGAGTACCTGATCAGCAGGCGCGACTGTCTCAGGCAGATCAAAGACAGTGCTGTGTAATTCAGGATAGTGTTGCAGCAACAGTACGCTGAAATCACCCTGATTGCCCCCCAGATCAATCACATGTCCACTGAACGGGTAACGACCCACTGCCGGATTCAGCCAGGCCTGGGTACTATTCGCCATATGTTGTCTGAATGCTGTATTGTCGGTCGGATGTATCGCGAGATAATCATAGATATCTGCACCATAGGCTTCAGGAAAGGCAGATGTTCCGGTGCGCAGACTGTGAGTCAGTTGGCCCCAGGCGGGATAACCCAGCGCAGCGTGCTCCAGTGCCGGAATGATGGTACCCGGGTGATCCGGCAGCAGGCAGTGTGCGGCATCAGTTAAATAGTATTTTCGGGTGTCATCCTGCCGGACTAGCCCGAGTTTTTCGGCAATCGGCAGGCATTGTTGTATCGCAGTCACTGATAATTGCGCTGCTTTGGCTAAGGTCGCGGCGTCCTGTGCCTGTTGCTCAAGCTGTTGCAAAATGCCTGTCTGGTGCAGACTGATGATGACCTGCGTCAGACCGTGCGCCATCAGCAGAGTCTGCGGAGTTAACGGAAACTGTGGCGGTGTTTCTGACATATTTGTATCTCTGTAAAGCGTTGTGGTTGACGAGTAATAAGGTTTAGCAGCATCACACCTGCAGGCGGCACTCTTTCAGATGATTTTGCAGGCAGGCGGCAAGTGTTTGCACATGTGGGGCTGTATTCATGCTGATGTGATTACCCGGCAGGGTATGAATCTGAATGCCGCCCTGTGCGAGCGGAACCCAAGCCTGGGCCGGGGTTTGAGCGTTGAACTCATCCCGTTCTGCAGCCAGATAAAAATGCACTTTACCTGCGTAGGGCGTCGGCTGGTAGTCAAGCATGGCCCTGAGGTTTGTATGGAATAATTGCAGGGTTCGGGCTAAGGCGGCACGCGCTGCGGCAGTGTCGTCTTGCCCGGTAAGTTGTAACATTCTGCTGAGTTGTTGTTCCGGGTTCAGACGGCGCAGTTCTTCCAGTGTGATGGCCTGACCCTCTCCGACGGTCAGCAGATAGAATAAAACCTCCGCATCATCGCTGAAGGCAACCGGCATATGACCAGGCCCTGGCGCATCAATCATACCCAGATAGGCGATGGATGCGCCTGTACTGCGCAGTTTTTGTGCCATCGCATAGGCCAGAATGCCGCCGAATGAAGCGCCACCCAGATAATAAGGCCCGTCGGATTGCAATGTCTGTAAGGCGGCGAGGCTCGCCTCTGCCATAGCTTCCAGGGTAGTGAGTAAGGGGGCTTCACCCTCTGCTCCCAGTGCGCGGATGCCATACACCGGTTGTTGTGGATCCAGGTGTTGTGCCAATTCACGATAAAAATAAACATGTCCACCGACCGGATACAACAACACCAACGGTGGGCGCGTCGGATCGCCGGTCTGCAGCGGGACAATCAAGTCTGATAAGGCTGCGTGAGATGTGTTGGCAGCCATTGAGCTGGTTATGTGTTGTGCTGAGGTAATATGTTGTGCCAATTGCCCCGGAGTGGCTGCCTGCAACAACACATGGGTATCCAGTTTAATATGGAAGGTTGCATTCACCTGGGCAATCAGCTGGGTAGCGAGCAATGAATCACCGCCTGCAGCAAAAAAATCTGTGTCGGTGGTGATGACTTCTGTACCTAAGCTGTTGCGCCATAGTTCAGCCAGGTTCTGGTACAAGTCGTCAGCAACCGGTGGCTCTGGATTGGCTGCAGGGGTGGATTGGCCAGGTACCGGTATGGTTGCTGATGGGTTTGGTGCGACGTTCGAGGTCTGCTCTGGCCGATCCAGCCAATACCGCTGGCGTGCAAATGGATAACCAGGCAAAGGCACACGCCGGCGGCGTTCGTGGGTATACACTGCTGTCCAGTCAATGGGTGCTCCTTGCAACCAGATCTGACCCAGCGTGTGTAGCAGATGCTGCGATTCGGCGGTCTTTGATTTGCGATCCGGCAGGCTGTGCAATAGAGTGCAGGTTGATGGTGTTGCCGGATTCTGTCGGATCAGTGTGGATAACACCCGACCCGGTCCGACTTCCAGTGCGATGTCGACTGACCGTTCTGCCAGTTGGGCAGCATTATCAGCAAAGCGTACTGTATGCCGGAGGTGACTGACCCAATAGTCAACGCTGGTGGCATCTTCTGGTGTGATCCAGTCGCCACGCATGTTTGATAAGTACGGGGTATGTGGTGAATGCAATTCAATGGTGCGCAGGTAATCGGCAAAGGCTGGCAGTATCGGTTCCAGCATGTGTGAATGGAAGGCATGCGAGGTATGTAATACTGTCCCCTTGATGCCATCCGCACGTAACGCATCCTTCACCTGTGCAATGGCCGCCGGATCGCCCGCCAGTACACATCGTTTCGGTGCATTGATGACCGCTAGTGATACGGTATCTGAGCACCAGGTCTTTGCTTCTGTCTCAGTCAGAGGTACGGCCAGCATATCTCCACTGGGGACAGATTGCATCAGACGCCCTCGTAAGGCAATCAGACCCAGTGCATCCGCCAGGCTAATCACGCCCGCCAGACAGGCGGCGACATATTCACCGATGCTGTGGCCAAGGAATGCTGTGGGCTGTATTCCCCAGCTGATCCAGAGCTGTGCCAGGGCATATTCCACCACAAACAGTGCGGGCTGGGTGTAGCAGGTCTGGTGAATGTCATCTGTGGTGTCAGTCGGGTACAGAATTGTGCGAATATCACGTTGCAGATGCGGCTGTAACAAATCGGCACAGGTGTCTATGGTCTGCCGGAAAGTCGGTTCAGTCTGATACAGCTGCCGTGTCATACCCGGGTGCTGAGCGCCCTGCCCTGGTAATAAAAACGCGATGTTGAGAGTTCGGTTGTGACTGCGTTGCGCGGTATCAGGTGAACAGGCTGCAAACTGTGCGATCGCATCCTGCCTGTCTTGTGCCACTACACAACGGCGATAGCGAAAGGCCTCCCGTCCGCAGCTCAGGGTGTAGGCAATATCTGCGACGTCGTGCGACGTCTGTTGCAGATGTATCTGCAAGTTATCTGTTGCCTGGTTCAGTGCCTCGGTCGTTTTTGCTGACAATACGAACAATTGATGCGGACGTACCGAGGGATCAGTGGCTGCAGGTGGTGGTGCTTCCTGCACAATCACATGTGCATTTGTACCACCGATACCGAAAGAACTGACGCCGGCACAACGCGCCTGACCATCCGGCACCTGCCAGGGCCTGCGTTCAGCATTGACAAAGAATGGACTGTTGGCAAAATCAATCTGCGGATTCGGTTGTTTGAAATGTAGGCTGGCAGGCAGCTCCTGGTGTTGTAAGGCCAGCGTAGTCTTGATCAGCCCGGCCACCCCGGCTGCGGCATCGGCGTGACCGATATTCGTCTTCAACGAACCTAATGCGCAGAACTGGCGGCGATCTGTACCGGTACGAAATGCCTGAGTAAGAGCCTGTATTTCAATCGGATCACCCAAGGTGGTGCCGGTACCATGCGCTTCAACATAACTGATCTGATCCGGCGTCACTTCAGCGACTGCCTGGGCCTCCAGAATCACTTCAGACTGCCCGGATACACTGGGTGCAGTAAAGCCCATCTTGTCTGAGCCGTCATTATTCACAGCAGAGCCACGAATCACCGCAGCAATCGTATCCCGGTCAGCGATCGCATCGGTCAGCCGTTTGAGCACCACGATACCGCAACCCGCACCACCAACCATCCCTTTGGCCTCAGCATCAAACGCACGACAATGCCCGTCCGGAGAAGTGATCATACCTTCCTGGTACAGATAGCCCTGATGTTGTGGTACCGGTAACGTCACACCACCTGCCAGAGCCAGATCGCACTCAACATTCAGCAGGCTCTGGCAGGCGACATGTACCGCCGTCAGAGAAGTGGAACAGGCGGTTTGTACTGTTATCGCCGGGCCACGCAGATTCAGTTGATAGGCAGTAAAGGTCGCAATGAAGTCTTTGTCATTCAGCGTAAGCAACCGATAACCACCGACTGCTGCCAGTAATTCAGCAAAACGTGGTTTCAGATACACATCCAGATAACGGTTCGCTCCCATCCCGGCAAACACGCCGGTTCGTGTGCCACCAGCCAGATAACCGGCCTGCTCCAGAGCATGATAGGCCGATTCCAGAAATACCCGCAACTGAGGATCGGCGATTTCAGCATCCCGTCGGCTCATACCGAAAAAGTCAGCATCAAACTGATCCAGCTCCGGGATGACCACACCAGACCTGACATAATCCGGGTGCCTGAGCAGATCGTCAGGGACACCAGCCGATGTTAATTGTGCTTCGGAAAAGGGCTCAATCGCTTCAGTGCCATGAAAGATTAAATCCCGGAAAGCGGCAATGTCGCGGGATTGTGGAAAACGACCTGCCATCCCGATGATGGCAATGTGATGATCAGCAGACATAAAAATTACCGTTTTTTGTTGTGTTGACGGGCGGCTTGTTGTGCACGGCGTTGTGCAGCACGCGACTGAGCAGCGTCTGCCTGAGCCGTATTGTCTGGTGGTGATTGGTCTGTTGCCACCTGATCCAGATGGGAGGCGAGTGCACGAATCGTCGGATAATGGAACAGATCGGCCATGGTTATACCAGGCCAGGTTGTTCTGAGCCGGGCATGGACTTGTGCAATCAGTAAAGAATTACCTCCCAATTCGAAGAAATGAGATTGGGCACCGGTAATAGCATGTTGCAATACCTCTGACCAGATGGCGGCCACCTGATGTTCTGTATCAGTCTGTAGTGGTGCGTCATCCATGACAGTTGATACATCCGGAGCAGGCAATGCGTTACGGTCTACCTTGCCATTCGGGGTCAGTGGGAGGTGATCCAGTAATGTGAAACTACCTGGCACCATGTAATCTGGCAAACGCGCCTTGAGCCAGTCTTTCAGGTCAATATCCGAGCCCTGCGATGTGGTGATATAGGCT
>CAWUID010000013.1:0-47656 GCA_963922315.1 uncultured Gammaproteobacteria bacterium | reverse complement strand
GACAAAAAATACCTCATCTCGTGACACAATGTCCAGAACCGCTGAATAGTTACGTTTATTTTAAGAGTCTGTGTAACAGATTTAATTAACCAACAATTACGAGACCAATACACAATTTCCGTCTGTAAATAAAAATAAATGGTGTGACTTTCAGAAATTGTGTTGAAACAGATGGCTGTGTGCCAGGTAATGCCTGATACGACACCTGTTTAAATCGCGCACCTCAGAACATATACCGGATCATCCTGCCATGAAAAAATTCCATATTGCTATTTCCACTAATAAAATCGAATTAACTATTGATGATTACAATATCCGACTGGGTGCAAAACCTTGTTGTTATATCCCTGGAAAATATGCTCTCTGGCACACGGATTGTCTGAATGTTTCTGTCCGCCAGGATTATTCCTGCAAATGTGGAACATTAAGACATCTGGGCTGGGAAGACTCATCTGCAACTGAGTCTTCTGAAGATACCGATATTAATGGTATTGTCTGGAAACGTTTCAGTACACAACAACAAGCTGATGAAATCAATGCAATCTGGCCAGAATCTGGTTACCAACCAAATATGATGCAATAAAACCAAACCACGACAACCTGACCTTTTAATCTGAGAATCTTCCGCAGCTTGCTGCGGGGGAAAAACCATGAAGGATTCTAAAGGGGGAGAGGCATAGCTCTCATCTTTTCGGTCATGGGTGAGGTTTTACACCTCGCTCATGATTTAAAATTTGATTACTCACGCCTGGCAAGCAGTGTAACCTGCTAACTTTGCTTTTACATAAATTTTCACGCTACTTTTTCTTTCAATTCTTCTAACTCTTGCAAAGTTAAACTTGTCATTGTAGCAATCGTTTTTGCATCAAGCGTGCTAGCAGCTAATAAATTAGTCGCTATTTCAAGTTTTTGTTTTTTCATGCCTTCTTGTATACCTTCTTTTCTGCCTTCCTGTATGCCTTCTTTCCTGCCTTCCCACTTACCAAAGCCATATGAAGATTCCGTCATGCTGGCTTGGTAATGTTGGTCATTTTTATATTTTTCGTAGGCAAGACGATCTTTCTCAGGTAATTTTAAAACATCAAGTTCCTGTCGAGCCTTTTTTAAACCTTTTGCCTTGAAGTTATCTTTTATCTCTTCGTTTTTCAGAAAAAATATCCACTCGTCCAATGTATCTTTAGCAATATCATCGAAGCTATTTACTTTTATCAGGTAATATTCCGGAAATATTTCACAAACTCCATCTTTTTTATAAAATTCACGCTGATTTTTTGATAACTTTAATGTATCCTGAAGGTGCAGACCTCGAAAAGTAGTTGTGCCATAATAAACATAATCTGCACCCTGCCCTAAATCAAAGTATAGTATGTTAACTGAAATCACTTTAGAGATTTTCGAATAAGGCTCTCCCTCATCAAGATGTTCAACAATAACTTTTGACGTTCCAAACAGGATTCTCTGCAAATAATCAAATTCGTGTTCATATTGTACTTCAATAATAATAATTTCATTATTTTGATTTCTGACTTTAAAGTCAACTTGATTATATTTATCTCGAGCGCTTGCTTTGTTACTTTCGCTTTCAAGAATATCAAGAATCTGAATGTTATCTTTAAGAAGTTCGCTCAGAAAACCTTCCAGAATTTCAAAGTTCGCTTTGCTTCTTAATAACTTTTTCATTGCCCAGTCGAAACTGATCAGTTTTCGTGACATTTTATGTTTCTCCATACGATGAGGCCGGATAGTGGAATCTTTTTTATTCCTTGGTGAAAATCAAATTCGAATCGCAGGCGAGGTATGAAACCTCGCCTGCGACCAAAGGGGCGAGAGCTACGCCTCTCCCCCTTTGGAGACCCCCATGGTTTTGTCCCTGCCGCAAGCGGCAGGGTATTTCAAGAATAAAAATCTGATTTCACTTTAAGCCTGAAAGTCTTTTAAAATACTTTCCTGAGTTTCTATTAAACATTGTGTCATTAGCTGAATAAAAGGCATTAAATTGCCATTATCGGCTAATCGCAATGCGGCATAATAATTCTGCCTCTCCTCATTTCTGATAACCGCCGGCACAAATCGTTTGTGCATCAGTATCAGATTCATCAATATTCTCGCACCTCGACCGTTTCCATCATCAAACGGGTGAATGCGTACCATATTGTAATGAGCGACGGACGCAACAAAAGGTGCTGGAAGGTCATCTATGTTTTTTCTATCCATTGCATTAAACCTGCCATTTCAGCACTGACCTGCAAAGGGTCAACATAGCGATGCAAACGTTTATCAGGCTGGATCACGTGGTTAGGATATGTTTTGTATTGCCCTGGAGTCGCTGGTTTGTTTACTGATTTTCCGTCCGGTGTTGTCGCTGGCGTTGATCTTACGCCATTTAATAATAAGGCATTGATCTCTTTCATCAGCCCTTCGCTGATCGGTCGATTTTGGCTGACTACTTCGAATAAAATTTCTATTGCTTCAGCATGATTCTGAGCGTCCAGGTGGTCTTTCAGTGGTTTTCCTTGAACGGTCAGGCCTTCCTGTAAAAAAAACAATGTGTCCCCGAATGTCATAGAACTGCCTTCTATAGCATTTGAGTTACACGTCCAGTCAGTCTTCAGCTTAAAACGAATGGTCTCCCAAAGCAGTGGTTTTTTTATTTTTTCCTGGTTAATTTGTGTTTGCCGATGTTGGGATAAATTCAGCAAGCTCTGTGGCTCTGGTGAAATTTCGGCAGGATAATTCAGCATGGGTATATTTTCGGGAAGACAACGAAAAAAACCGCTATAAATATAATTTATAGCGGTTTTTACATAATACTGGCGGAGAGGGTGGGATTCGAACCCACGGAGGGCGTTAACCCTCGACGGTTTTCAAGACCGTTGCATTCAACCGCTCTGCCACCTCTCCAGATATAGAATGAGTCGCGCAATATACACGAAATACAGGATAACTCAAGCTGAGATCGCAGCCAGAAGTTGGCGTAATGCTTGTGCGCGATGGCTCAATTGATGTTTGCGTTCAGACGTCAGTTCAGCAGCACTTGCACGCTCAGAGGCTACCCAGAACAAGGGATCATAGCCAAAACCGCCGCTGCCGCGTGGTTCGCACAGGATGTGGCCCGACCAATTTCCCTGACAGATAATTGGGGTTGGGTCTTCTGTATAGCGCAAGAGTACAATTACACAATGGTATTGTGCGGTACGCTCTGCGTCCGGCACATCGCGCATGGTGTGCAATAGTTTGCGGTTGTTCGCGGCATTATCCTGTTCAGGGCCTGCATAACGCGCTGAATAGAGGCCAGGTGCTCCGTTTAATGCATCGACTGCCAGACCAGAGTCGTCTGCCAAGGCTGGCAATCCGGTTTGTTGTGCAGCATGTCGTGCCTTGAGCAGCGCATTTTCGACGAAGGTCTGACCGGTCTCTGCAACTGACTCGATCTGATAGTCTGTCTGGGGCCGCACCGGCTGGTCGCCCAATAATGCGGTCAGTTCAGCCAGTTTGCCAGGATTACTACTGGCAAGTACCCAGGGCTGACTCATGCAACCTGTTCGTCTGCGAGGAATAACCAGGTATCGACCACGGTATCCGGATTTAATGAAACACTGCTGATGCCTTGTTCCAGCAACCAGCGGGCCAGTTCAGGATGATCTGATGGCCCCTGGCCGCAGATGCCGACATATTTGTCTGCCTTGTGCGCTGCCTGGATCGCCATCGCCAACATTTTTTTCACTGCCGGATTGCGTTCGTCAAAGCTGTTTGCAACCAGGCCCGAATCACGATCCAGACCCAGTGTCAGTTGGGTCATGTCGTTTGAGCCGATGGAGAAGCCATCGAAGTATTCCAGGAATTGTTCGGCCAATACCGCATTTGACGGCAGTTCACACATCATGATGATTTTCAGCCCGTCTTCGCCGCGCTTCAATCCGTTCTGAGCCAGCAGCTCGATGACTTGTTCGGCTTCTTCCAGAGTACGGACAAACGGGATCATCACTTGCAGGTTATCCAGTCCCATGTCCTGACGTACCCGGCGCACTGCTGCGCACTCCATCTCGAAACAGTCGCGGAAGCTGTCGGCGATGTAGCGCGAAGCCCCGCGGAAGCCGAGCATTGGGTTTTCTTCGTGTGGCTCATACGCCTGTCCACCGATCAGATTCGCATATTCGTTCGATTTGAAGTCGGACATGCGCAATATCACCGGCTCTGGTGCGAAGGATGCAGCTAAGGTCGCAATACCTTCCACCACTCGCTGGATGAAATATTCTCGCGGATCCGGATAGGCCGCGATCCGTGCCCGGATCTGTGCCTGCAGTTCTGCTGGTTGGTGTTCCAGTTCCAGCAATGCCTTCGGGTGTATCCCGACCATGTTGTTGATGATGAACTCAAGGCGCGCCAGGCCGATGCCGTGGTGCGGTATATGGGCAAAGTTGAACGCTCGCTCCGGATTACCGACATTCATCATAATTTTCAGCGGTACGTCCGGCATGTGATCCAGTTCAACCCGTTTGATGCTGAACGGTTGTTTACCAGCATACACATAGCCGGTATCTCCTTCAGCACAAGAGACGGTGACCGGTGCACCATTCGGTATCCTGTCGGTCGCATCCACGCAACCGACGACGGCTGGCACACCCAGCTCGCGCGCGATGATTGCTGCATGACAGGTGCGTCCACCACGATTGGTCACGATCGCAGCGGCCCGTTTCATGATCGGTTCCCAATCAGGATCAGTCATATCCGTAACCAGTACATCGCCCGGCTGCACCTGATCCATGTCGTCCAGGCTGGCGATCACTTTGGCGGTTCCGGCACCGATCTTCGCGCCGATCGAACGGCCTTCTGCCAACAAGTCGCCCTGTGCGTCCAGCGTGTAGCGCTCCAGCACGTTGCTGGCGCGGCTTTGTACTGTTTCCGGGCGTGCCTGCACGATGTATAGTTGTCCGTCGATGCCATCCAGCGCCCATTCGATGTCCATCGGCCGCTGGTAATGTTGTTCTATCGCGACCGCCTGGCGGGCCAGTTCTTCAATCTGGGTATCGTTAAGGCTGAAGCGTTGTCGTTCTGCTGTTTCTACCTCGACGGTCTGCACCGGCTGTTCACTGCCTGGCTCGGCATAAATCATTTTGATAGCCTTGCCACCGACAGTGCGGCGTAGCACGGCGGGTCTTCCGGCAGCTAAGGTGTTTTTGTGCACGTAAAATTCGTCCGGGTTGACCGCACCCTGTACGACCATCTCACCTAAGCCATAGCTGCTGGTGATAAACACCACATCGCGGAATCCACTTTCAGTGTCCAGGGTGAACATCACACCGCTGGCACCGATGTCGGAACGAATCATCTTCTGCACACCTGCGGATAAGGCAACCTGGGCATGATCAAAGCCCTGGTGTACCCGATACGCAATCGCCCGATCATTAAATAACGAAGCAAAGACTTCACGTATGCGCAGTTTTATCTGATCCAGGCCACGTACATTCAGCACAGTTTCCTGTTGTCCGGCGAAGGAGGCATCCGGCAGATCTTCTGCCGTTGCTGAGGATCGTACTGCCCAACTGACTTCCGTGCCATATTCAGCTTCCAGCGTCTGATAAGCGGTATCTATCGCTTGTTCGAAAGCAGGCGGAAATGGCGTCTGCATCACCCATTGCCGGATGTCGGCACCGACCACCGCCAGGCGTTTCACATCTTCGACATCCAGCGCTGCCAGTGCAGCATTGATCCGGTCTGCCAGACCTTCATGCGCTAAGAATTCACGATACGCCGCCGCTGTTGTGGCAAATCCACCAGGTACCCGCACTTGTCCGTTTGCGGTCAGGTTGCGTAACAGTTCGCCCAGCGAGGCATTTTTGCCACCGACCCGGTCAACATCGCCCATGTGTACCTGATGGAGTTGCAGAATGTAATCGTTCACGTACAAAGTTCCTTAAGCCTGCGGATCATCAGGTGCTGGTACCTGACGTTGTAAGATGTTGCTGAACTGATCAATAAAATCATCATACCGGTTCACCAGATATTGCACCCGGTGTTGATAGCGGTTGTAAGCAATCACAGCCGGAATTGCTGCAAACAGCCCCATCGCGGTTGCGATCAGTGCTTCTGCGATGCCAGGTGCTACCAGATGCAATGTGGCTTGCTGTACCTGGCCGAGCGCCTGAAACGCACTCATGATGCCCCAGACGGTACCGAACAAACCGATGTACGGGCTACTGGAACCGACGGTGGCCAGGAAGGATAACCGGGCTTCCAGCCGATCAGCTTCCCGATTGAGTGCTACCCGCATCGCGCGTTGTACGCCGTCTAATAGCGCCTGTTGCGAGACCAGTGCAGCTTGTTGTAAACGGGTATATTCGCGAAATCCGGCACAAAAGATCGCTGACCCACCAGTGGGTGTTTCTGTGCGCAGGGTGCGGTACAGCACTGCCAGGTCGCGGCCTGACCAGAAGGCTTCTTCAAACCGGGTCAGTTCACGTTTTGCCTGACGCAGGGTGAATGTCCGATCAAGGATACAGGTCCAGCTCAGAACAGATGCCAGTAGTAAGATACCCATTACCACCTGAACCAGTGGACTAGCTGCCAGGATCAGGTCAAACAGGGAAAGATCGGTGGATGACATCATATTAAACTAATGCAGTGCGTAACGCCGGTGGTAATCCGGTCGGGCGCAGATCAGGGTAGCGCAGACAGGCGATCCTGAATTCACCCTGACATAAGGGGGCAGAATTATCCACCAATTGCACTGTTTGTGCCAGAAATAAACTGGCCCGATTCATACGGATTAAGCGGGTGCAGACATGCAGCCTGTCATTGAAACGAGCAGGCCGTTGATAGTCCAGTTGCGCAGTGCGTACCGCAAATATCACACCAGCCTGGTCACGCAGTTGATCCTGTTCAAAACCAAGGGCACGCAACCACTCGGTGCGTGCCCGTTCCATAAAACGCAGATAATTCGCATAATATACCACCCCGGCAGCATCTGTATCTTCGTAATACACCCGCACTGGCCACACAAATTCCTGGTTATTCACACATTACCTCTGAACGTTGTTGCAACATGCCAGCTGAACCTCAGGCCGCTTATATTCTGCATACCCGCCGTTTTACTGAACATAGCCTGACTATCTCTGTGTTTACCCAATATGCTGGTCGCATGACGGTATTAGCACAAGGCCCTCAGGCTGGCAAAGCACGTGGCTTATTACAACCATTTGCGCCACTATTCATCAACTGGCGCGGTCGTGGTGCGTTACCCACATTGAATCTGATTGAGAGCGCCGCAGCACCCCATATCCTGACCGGCAGAATCTGTTATTGTGGTTTTTATCTGAACGAACTGATACAACATCTGACTGCAGTTGGTGATTCACAACCTGTGTTATTCGCTCATTACACGCAAAGTCTGGCTGGTTTACAGGATGCGGATGGCACCAATGCGCAATTGGAACCGGTTCTGCGCCAGTTTGAATACCATCTGCTGGAAACACTGGGGATTGGTCTGTTACTTTCGCACGATTGTCAAGGACGACCAATTATTCCTGATGCCTGGTATGATTATCACCCGCTGCAGGGTGCGGAGCCAGCATCAGCTCATGCCACCAGCGCATTTCGTGGTGAAATTCTGATCGGGCTGGGCAACCGTTTGCAACCGGAACAATATCGTGAGGCCCGGCGCTTCATGCGTCAGGTATTAGATTATCATCTGGGTGGTCGGCCTCTGCGCAGCCGGGAATTGTTTCAGACTCAGGCGTATTAAGGAAACTATCTTGTGGAAACACCAGAGCTTATCATCATCAGCATCAATCTGATTATCCATTTTCTGGGCTACCTGGTCATTTATCCCCGCCTGGCCGGTTCCAACATTAAAAAACTGGGCACTCACACAATCCTGTCCAACCTGGTCGCCCTGCTGGTGTGCGGCTCTCTGTTCTGGGACACAGGTATTGAATTTAATCTGATTTTATTTTCAGTCAACTGGTTCTGGTTCTGTATGACGACCTATCTGGCAATAGATTTTCCTTTCTCTTTATACTACATGAAACAATATAACATCGACCCTGATGCTGACTAAAGCACACTTTTGAATTGGATTCATCACGGATTTTTTATGGCCACTTTTACACTGATCTTTTGCATCACCCTCGCCGCTGGTACCGGATTGCAATTATGGTTGTCCTGGCGTCAGGGCCGCCACGTCGCCGCCCATCAGCACCAGGTACCCCAGGCATTTGCCGAACATATCACGCTGGATCAGCATCAGAAGGCAGCACGTTACACGCTGGCTAAACTAGTCTCAGAACGTTGGGAAATCTTACTTGGTGCAGGACTACTGCTGGTCTGGACGCTGGGTGGATTATTGCAGTCTCTGGATCAGTTCTGGGCTGGCATCACGTCGTCTGCGTTGTGGCAAGGCACCGGCCTGATTCTGTCAGTGACCCTGATCGGCAGCCTGCTGGCTCTGCCACTGGCAATCTGGCAAACTTTTGGTACCGAAACAACATTCGGTTTCAATAACAGCACCCCACTGCAATTTGCGAAAGATCAGGCGCTGGAGTTGGTGTTGAGCCTGGTGATCGGCCTGCCACTGATCCTGCTGATTCTGAGCCTGATGACCAGTGCCGGCAGCCTGTGGTGGCTCTGGGCCTGGTTCGGCATGATGGGTTTTATGCTGCTAATTAACTGGGCCTTCCCGATCTGGATTGCACCCCTGTTCAATACCTTTAAACCATTGCAGGCGGAGAGTTTACGCACCCGCCTGGAAACATTACTCGCCCGCTGCGGATTTGCCAGCGATGGCATCTTTGTGATGGATGGCTCCAAACGATCCGCACATGGCAATGCGTATTTCACCGGCTTCGGCAAACATAAACGTATCGTTTTTTACGATACATTGCTGGATGGGCTTAGTGAAGATCAGGTTGAAGCTGTACTGGCACACGAACTGGGGCACTTCAAATGTCATCATATCCGTAAACGTCTGGTCGCGATGGCTTTATTCTCACTAGCCGGACTGGCCCTGCTCGGCTGGCTGGCTGATCAGACCTGGTTTTATACCGGGCTCGGCGTTGATCAGGCCTCCCCGGCCCTGGCACTGATCTTATTCTTCCTGATGATGCCGGTATTCACCATATTTTTCAGTCCACTAATGTCCCGCTCTTCGCGGAAACACGAGTTTGAAGCTGATCAGTTCGCTGCCGAACAGACCAATGCTCAGGCCCTGATCGACGGACTGGTCGCGATGTATCGCGACAATGCCAGCACTCTCACGCCAGACCCCTGGTATTCCGCCTTCCACCACAGCCATCCACCGGCACCGGTACGCATCGCGCATCTGCAAAACCTCGCCACCTGAGATGGCACGCCCCCGGCTGACCGGGCGACAACGGGCGCGCATTGCCCGCACGCGCCAGGTCAGCTCCGATTGCACTGATACCTATCCGAACACACAGCCCGGGCGTGTGATCGTACGTCATGGCAGATCGGTCGTTGTCCGCACACCACAAGGCGAATCTGTGTTATGCGCCCTGCGCCAGCACCTGGACGGAATCGCCTGCGGCGATCAGGTGCGCTGGCACCCGGCTGATCGGGATCAGGGCATTGTGGTGGCACTGGAACCGAGACGGAATGTGTTATCCCGTGCCAGTTTTCAGGGGCGCATTAAACCGCTGGCCGCGAATATCACGCAACTGATCATCGTGCTGGCAGCACAACCCAGACCCGCCGGTTATCTGCTGGATCAATACCTGGTGGTTGCCACACACCTGGACATTAACGCAGTGATCTGTCTGAACAAGGCCGATTTGCTGCCTGCAGCTGAACAACATGCATTTTGCGCGGACTTTGCGCACTACACCCGGCTCGGCTATCCGGTCATACCGATCAGCACCAAAACAACCGACGGCCTGCACCTGTTGCAAACACATCTGGCAGATCAAACCAGCGTACTGGTCGGTCAGTCCGGCGTTGGGAAGTCGTCCCTGATCAATGCCCTGCTGCCGCAGACGGCCCTTGAGGGCACCCTGTCAGCAGCCACCGGGCTGGGGCGCCATACCACCTCAACCAGCACTCTGTATCCGCTGCCGCAAGGCGGCGAACTGATTGATTCACCCGGCGTACGCAGCTTTCGACCTGGCCAGTTTACCCGGCAGATGCTGGAACACGGATTTCCCGAACTCCGGAACCTGCCCGGACAATGCCGTTTCAATGATTGCCAGCATCAGACCGAACCAGACTGCGCTGTGCAAGCTGCTCTTGCCCGGGGTGATATTCACCCTGCCCGACTGGCCAGCTTCCGTCAGATGATGCAGCAGTTCAATGCGTCATGATGAACCTTATCAGGCACAGCCATCGCGGCGCAACATATCACGAATACCGCGTAACGCCTGCCGGGTACGATGTTCGTTTTCTATCAGGCCAAAGCGGACAAACTGATCGCCATACTGACCAAACCCGATTCCGGGAGATACCGCGACCTTCGCATCACGCAGCAGTTTTTTAGAAAACTCCAGCGACCCCATGGCGGCATAACACGCAGGAATCGGTGCCCAGACAAACATCGTCGCCTGTGGCTTCTGCACCGCCCAACCCAGCTTGTTCAGACCATCGCACAACACATTACGACGTGACTCGTACATGCACCGGATCTGCTCAACGCAATCCTGCGGCCCCTCCAGCGCCGCAATCGCAGCGACCTGAATCGGGGTGAACATGCCATAGTCCAGATAAGATTTCACCCGACTCAATGCAGCCACCAGCGTCTCATTGCCGACCATAAAGCCGACCCGCCAGCCTGGCATGTTGTAGCTCTTCGATAACGAAAAGAACTCGACGGCGATCTCATCTGCCCCCGGCACCTGCAGAATAGAGGGCGCCTGATAACCATCGAACACAATATCGGCATACGCCAGATCTTGTATAACCCAGATCTGATGCTCCCTGGCAATCTCAATCACCCGCTCAAAAAAGGCCAGATCAACACATTCAGTGGTCGGATTGCCCGGGTAGTTCAGCACCAGCATCTTTGGCCTGGGCCAGGATTCAGTGATTGCTTTTTCTAAAGACGCGAAAAAGTCCGTACCCGGCTGGGTTGAAATACTACGCACATCCGCACCAGCGATGATGAAACCATACGGATGAATCGGATAAGCCGGGTCTGGCACCAGCACAGAATCACCCGGCCCGACACAGGCCAGCGCCAGATGAGACAGACCTTCTTTAGAGCCAATCGTGACAATGGCTTGTGTTTCCGGGTCCAGATCAACCGCATAGCGGCGTTGGTACCAGTCGCAGATTGCCCGACGCAGGCGCGGGATCCCTTTCGACATGGAATACCGGTGGGTATCCGGACGTTGTGCCGCTTCCGTCAGCTTAGCCACGATATGTGGTGGGGTCGGCTGGTCCGGATTGCCCATGCCAAAATCTATGATATCCTCGCCCCGCGCTCGTGCTTCTGCCTTGAGTGCATTCACAATGGCAAACACATAGGGCGGTAAGCGCTGAATGCGCTGAAATTGTTCCATCTGAGTGACTGACAAGAGAGAACTCCGGGAGAAAAAAACAGTATGAATTTAACGCTGGATAATGTGGCAGGATCGTATCAGATTACGGCGTGCGAAGCTGATCATTATCAGATACAGGGCAAACTCTATCCACCCAGCCTGCTGATTCTGCCGGATCAACTGATTACGGACTGGTCAGTGGCGAATATACACGACTTACGCAGTGAAGACCTGGCACCTGTTGTGGCACATCAGCCAGATCTGGTCTTACTGGGTACCGGCAGAACGCAACAGTTTCCTGACTTGGTGGTGCTGCAACCGCTGCTGGATGCGCAGATCGGCTTTCAGGTGATGCATAACCGCGCTGCCTGCCAGACCTACAACATTGTACTGGCGGAGGGCCGTCAGGTCGTACTGATATTACTCGGCGAATAATGATTCATGGGGGCGCACAACCGTGCGCCCCTACACACTCTGCACAACCTGTCAGACCAAACCAGAAAAACGATCAAAGAACGCACTGAGCTTGTCCAGTACCGCTTGTCGCTTCGCTGCATAGCTATTGTTTTTATCAAACCTGGAAGTCGGCGGCAGAATCTCCGCAAGAGCCGTACCATGTACCGGAATCACACCATCCCGGAAGGCGTTTTCCACCAACACCGGCGTCTTATCTGCGTTGAGCCTTTCATCCGCAATAATCTGCTCCAGCTGTGCAGTCTTCTGAGCCGCAACAAACTCAGTCCATGCCACATCAACCTGAGAGCTCACCGAAACAGAATCCACGAACTGTTCGATCAGATCGCGCTTACTGCGCAGGCTGGGGCTGGCACTGATGGCACGTTCGATAGTCGCCCGGATTTCCCGATCTGCGCCCGAACCCTGCTGCTGCGAATACTCCTCAACCAGCATCAGGATGTAATCCACATTGATCTCGACCTGTCGGATCAACTCAATCTCAAACACCACATCATCGTTAATCGGTTCTTTATCCGCACCGGAAACCTGGCGAAACTCAGCGTGCAGATTCAGGTACAGACTTTGGTAATCCTGGAAATCACGCTCGCTGAGAATATCGTTACCAGCGAAATCGTCGAATGCTGTCAGAATATTTCTCAACCGTAAAATCCGGCCAAAAAGCCTGATAAACGCCTTTTCAGCCGCTTCACCAACAATCGCTCTACCCAGCGGAAAATCATCAACCAGCTCGCTGACCTGAGTCTGATAATCCTGATAATACTCAGCATACGGTTTCAGCAACACAATACTATGCGCACCCTGATGGCCGAACAAGGTCAGGGCATGATTAGTCGCCTGCTGAAGATCACGGAAGGAGACGATATTACCGTAGGTCTTCACCGAATTGAGAATACGATTGGTGCGGGAATAAGCCTGAATCAACCCGTGGGCGCGCAGATTCCGATCCACCCAGAGCGTATTCAGCGTGGTGGCATCAAAACCGGTCAGAAACATATTCACCACGATCACCAGATCCAGCTCACGTTGCTTCAGGCGTTGTGATACATCTTTATAATAATTCTGAAACTTATCAGCAGAAATGTCGAAACGGGTTTTGAATAAGGCGTTGTAATCCCTGATCGCAGCTTCCAGAAAATCACGCGCACCCTGATCCAGACCTGCCGTCTCAAACCCCTCCTCACCCAACAGACCATCATCTGTCTGCTCATTCGGCGCCAGGCTATAGATCAGACCGATCTTCAACTGTTGTGCGGGCACAACATCCTGTTGTTGCCGTACAAACTCAGCATAATAACGTTTCGCCGCCTCAATCGAGGCCGTGGCAAACAACGAATTAAAGCCATTCAACTGCCTGCCATGATGGCGATAACTGACACAGCGTCTGGTCTTCTGCGCGAAATGTTCGCGGATATAACGCACAATCAGCGTAATACGTTCCGGCGCCAGCAGGGCGCGCTCCGTATCAATCGCCGCTACCTGTTTATCCCTGAGGCCCGGTGCTGTACTGATCGTATTGATATAGTCAATACGAAACGGCAACACATTCTTATCATTGATCGCATCCACAATCGTATAGGCATGCAGCCTGTCGCCAAACACCTGCTCAGTAGTGCGTTTACGTGGATCAGCCTGAGTCGCGGCATTGTCGACAAAGATCGGCGTGCCAGTGAAACCAAACAAATGATAACACTTAAAGGCACATGTAATATTGGCATGCATATCGCCAAACTGACTGCGATGACACTCGTCGAAAATCAGCACCACATGGGCACCATAGACCGGGTGCTTTTGATTCCTGGCCACAAAGCGGCTGAGCTTCTGGATCGTCGTGATGATAATGCGCGCATCCGAATCTGCCAGTTGCCGCTGCAATACCGCCGTCGACGTATTGGAATTCGCCGCACCTTGCGCAAAGCGCTCATATTCGCGCATCGTCTGGTAATCCAGATCCTGGCGATCCACTACAAACAGCACCTTATCCAGGCCCGGCAGATCGCACGCCAATTGTGCCGCCTTAAAACTGGTCAAGGTCTTGCCACTGCCGGTGGTATGCCAGATATAACCACCAGCAGCCACCGTGCCAAGCTGCTTATAGTGTGAGCTGATCACAATACGTTGCAGCATCCGTTCTGCCGCAACAATCTGATACGGTCGCATCACCAGCAACTTGCGGTCTGCATCAAACACACAATACCGGGTCAGAATGTTTAGTAATGTGTGCCGGGCAAAAAAGGTCTTCGTAAAACCGGACAGATCCATAATCTGCCGATTTTTCGCATCAGCCCACCAACTGGTGAAGGCAAAACTATGCGCAGTCTTCTGGCGACGGCGTCCGCCACGCTGTTCCTCAAGGTGACCAGAACGCACTGTATTGCTGTAATACTTAGTCAGAGCGCCGTTACTGATCACAAACAATTGAACATACTCAAACAACCCGGAGCCTGCCCAGAAACTATCACGCTGATAACGGTTGATCTGATTAAATGCCTCCCGGATATCGACGCCCCGACGCTTCAGCTCAATATGCACCATCGGCAGACCGTTAACCAATATCGTCACATCATAACGACTGGCCCGCCTGCCCTCTGCTGCATACTGATTAATAACTTGCAGGCGGTTATTGTGGATATGCCGCTTATCAAGCAGATAAATGTTCTTACTAGTACCATCATCCCGTTTGAGAACCTGAATATAATCTTCCTGAATGCGCGTGGTCTTTTCGAGCATACCATCATTCTTACCGGCAATAGATGCCGCAAAAAAACGCGCCCATTCGGTATCAGAAAATGACAATTTATTGAGTGCGGCTAATTGCTGGCGCAGATTAGCGACCAGATCAGCCTCGCAAGCCAGAGGCAAATACTCATACCCCTGTGATGCCAATTGCCTGATCAGGGCTTGCTCCAGATCTGCTTCAGACTGATACGCAGTTTCACGCACCTCATCAAACAAAAATTCGGCGACGACCGTGCTTTCGTTTGCTAACGCAATCGGCTGAATACCATAAGGTGTCAGATCTTCACTCATGAGATATATTAATCTACAACCTGGAAGGTGCTTCCGGTAAATCACCTGCTTCTTTCCTGACAGGTGCACCATCCTGCCAGATGATAGCGTAATGACCTAGCCGCCGCTTTTTATCCAGAGCCTTGCTGACGGCCTGACGCAATACTGCAAGTTGTTGTTGTCCTGCCAACGAAGGCTCGGTTTTGTTTATTACATGCATCAGTTGGTCTCTTTAAGCAGAATCTGACAGATAGGCATCAGACAGCCTGCCGAAATGTTAACAACCGGTCACGGTAATGTTCATATTGTTTGCGACGTGCCTTGATTTCGGCTGGCAGACCAATGGCAATATCATTCACCAGCGCATCGAATCTATCAAGAATGGCAACAATGCGCACTTGTTCTTCCATCGGTGGGACAGGAATATTAACCCTCGCAAGATTCTTACCAGATATTCGCTTTACCTTAGCCCCTGTAATATATGATTTTTTCTGCAACTGAAACAAATTTGTCTGAAAAAAATAGGAAATATATTTCGGGTTCAGCGTATGCCGGAAAATATAGGCGTCACCGCTAATAGCTACTTCTTCACTACCTAACCAGGCGACAGCTTTAGCCACATCTTTATCATTTTCGCTTGTGGTAGCAATTACCAAATCACCTGCACAAGCTTTTCGTAAGGATGCTGTAGTATTTTCGTCAATAAACGACTTTGTTATCTCCGCCCATATCCTGTAATACGTGTGAATCTGGCCATAGTGAATACAGCCTATACCAGACGCAGTGAAATCCGATTTCTGAATACCTGATCCACGAATAAACTTACCAACCTCTCCCAAGGTCACCCACATTACTTCTTGTTTACTTATTTCACTTTTATCTCTATCAAAGCTCAATAGCATATCACGATAATATTGATACTGCCGCCGCCGCGCCTCCAGTTCCGCCTCTAATTCCATCTCCAGTGCTGCCTCCAGTTCCGTGAAAGTATCAAGTACTTTCACAACTTCCCATTGCACCTCAAGCGGCAGTATAGGGATTTTTATTTCTATCATTTTAGCTTTGGTAAGCTTCGCACGTCCTGCACCTGATAAAAACGGACGAAAATTTATAGTGCCAAGCCAGTAAAATAAAAATCTATTATTTAGTTCATCTTTACCTTGTATGACATGGACATGGTTATTTGCCCAAAATTTCCCATTGGCATGTTGAACTGAGTAGTTATTTAAACTTGCCGATCCATCCTCAGCAATTAGGATATAATCTCCTTGATGAGTATAACCTTCGACATAGCCTTGTATATTGTTAGCTCCATAATATGGTATTTTTCCTGGAATCCTTAAACTAGATTTAATAGGTTTTCTTTTATTATTGGCAATACTGCAAACTTTTTCTATTGGATGGAACTCTACACCATCCGGGCAATGCTCAGCAATTAACTCATCAATCCGGCTCATCACATATCCTCGGTCTTATATGCGCTGTAGCCTTCATAGTAATAGCTGACATCAATGCCCTGCATAAAGAGTGCGCGATCATTGATCCGCCTGGTCAGTGCGGCTTTCAATAGCACTTTGATTTCTGTATCTTTCACCACACTGCGTTCCATGGCAGACAGATAGTCTGCTTTATCCACCAGGTTCCAGTCGATCACTTGTTGAATTTCGTTTTTCAGTATTAGATCCAGCCAGAGGCGCATTGCTCTCCCGTTACCTTCGCGAAAAGGGTGCGCAATGTTCATTTCGACATATTTCTCAATAATGTCTGCAAAGTTATGCTGCGGCATCGTCTCAATATGCTGTAACGATTGCCGCAGGTACATCAATGGCGCAAACCGGAAATTGCCCTTCGCCAGGTTGACTTCACGAATCTTCCCGGCAAAGTCATAAATATCTGCAAGCAGGTATGCATGAATAAAAGACAATCCAGCCCACGTCCCTGCGACCACTTGCTGAATATCACCGGTATCAAATAATTGTCTGGCCTTTTGTTTGCTGATTTTTTCTTCCATCTTTGCCAGTTCAATCTGGTTTGTGATGCCCAATTTATTTTGCAGTACCATCTGGCTTCCCTTCCAGTTCTGCAACGATGGCATCAATCCGGGTTCTCAGCTTCGTCTGTCTGGCAACAATCCGGTCAATCTCAGCATTCAGCTCGGCGATGTTGATTTCTTCACGTTCATCTTTTTGCTCGACGTAGGCCGAAACAGACAGGTTGTATTCGTTAGCAGCAATCTGTTCGTTCGGTATCAGCCGTGCAAAATGTGCGCTATCTTCACGTTGGGTAAAGGCAGTCAGGATCTTTTGCTGATGTGTGGCCAGCAGTTTGTTTTTGTTGCCACTGCGGATACATTCCGCTGTGGCATCAATAAACAAGGTGGCATTGTCAGTCTTGGATTTTTTCAGCACGATGATGCAGGTCGCGATAGTCGTGCCAAAGAAAAGGTCGGGCGGCAGTTGTATGACGGTATCAATATAGTTGTTATCGATCAGATACTGGCGGATTTTGTTTTCCGCACCACCACGATAGAGGACACCGGGAAATTCGACGATGGCAGCTGTGCCATCGACGGCCAGCCAGGATAGGATGTGCATCACAAAGGCCAGATCGGCCTTGCTTTTGGGGGCGAGAACGCCCGCTGGAGCATAGCGCGGGTCGTTGATGAGAAGAGGATTATCTTTGCCCTCCCATCTGATGGAATAGGGAGGATTGGAGACGATGGCTTCGAAAGGCTCTTCGTCCCAATGGACCGGATCAGTCAGTGTGTCACCATGCGCAATATCAAATTTTTCGTAATTGACGTCGTGCAGGAACAGGTTGATGCGACACAGGTTAAATGTGGTCAGGTTGATTTCTTGGCCGAAGAAGCCTTGTACCTTATCCCGGCCAAGTACTTTGATGAATTGCAGCAGCAGTGAGCCGGAACCACAAGCTGGGTCGTAGACTCTGTTCACCTTGTTCTTGCCCACCACGGTGATGCGGGCGAGCAGCTCGGAAACTTCCTGCGGTGTGTAAAATTCGCCCCCGGATTTTCCAGCCGTGGAGGCGTACATCTGCATCAGGTATTCGTAGGCATCGCCGAACAGGTCGATGGTGTTGTGTGCAAAATGACTACCATGACTTAACGGCAGGTCACTGATGGCAGTCAGCAGGCTGACCAGCCGGGTATGGCGCCTGGCAACTGTGGTGCCGAGTTTGCTGCTGTTGACATCCAGGTCGTCAAACAACCCTTTGAAGTTATCTTCGCTGAGATTTCCTCTGGCGGATTCTTCAATACGGGCAAAGATCCGGCTCAGGGTTTCATTCAGATCGGTATCTTCTCTGGCGCGTCGGCATACGTTGACGAACAGTTCAGATGGCAGGATATAAAATCCTTTGTCTATCACTGTCAGCACGCGACCAGACTCTGCTTCTGCGTCACTTAGCTGTGCATAGTCAAAATCCAGATTGCCGGCGCTGTGTTCCTGTTGGTTGATGTAACCGGTCAGGTTCTCAGAAATGAAGCGGTAGAACAACATACCGAGCACATAGCTTTTAAAGTCCCAGCCATCTACGCTGCCACGCAGGTCGTTTGCTATGCGCCAGATGGTTTTGTGTAGCTCGCTGCGCTCGGTTTCTTTGTTGTGTTGCATGCAGTCGCTCATGTCTCCCGCCAGACTTACAGAGCCTGGCGGTGATCTGCGTAGTCGGCTAGTCCTGTGCAGAGAAATAGCGGAAGAATTCCGCATCCGGATCCAGCACCATCAGGCTGCCACCATCCTGAAACACCCGGCGATAAGCCTTCAGGCTACGCCAGAATGCATAGAAATCGCTATCCTGCTGAAATGCCTGGGCATAGGTGTCGGCAGATTCGGCATCACCTTCACCCCGGATCAATTCAGCTTGACGATACGCATCCGCCAGGATTTCGGTGCGTTGCCGGTCGGCGTTTGCGCGGATCTTTTCTGCTTCTTCCGCACCCTGTGCGCGCAGCTCCGAAGCGACCCGTTGCCGTTCGGTACGCATCCGTTCGTAGATGGTTTCGCTGATCTTTTCTTCGAAATCAATCCGCTTGATCCGTACGTCGATCACTTCCACACCCAGGTCGCTGGCCGACTCATTCGAGGTCTGTGCCAGTTTGCGCATGATTTCGGTTCGCTCGCCGGAGACCACTTCACGAATCGTGCGCTGACCAAACTCATCCCGCAATGCGGAGTTGATCCGCGCCTGCAGCAAGCGAGATGTAGTGCGCTGATTACCCCGGGTAGACCGAAAATATTGCGCCACATCCGCAATGCGCCATTTCGCGAATGAATCCACCACCACGAATTTTTTCTCGCCGGTCAGAAACCGTTCCGGACTCGCATCCAGAGTCTGGATCCGTTTGTCAAATTTGACCACTTCCTGAATCAGCGGCATTTTGAAATGCAAACCCGGCTCATAGTCCGAATCCACGATTTCACCCAGACGCAGTAATAATGCAGTCTGTTGTTCCGGCACCACAAACAGGGCTGCATTCGCAAACACAACACCCACAGCAAGCAAAATAATTGCTATCAGACTTTTTGGTTTCATCAGCGGGTTCCTCGGTCGCGAGTCAGAGCGCGGCGCGCATTATCCAGCCGCTGGGTCAGTGTGGGTTCTGTCGTTGTACCATCAGTTGCGTAGGGCGCAATATTCTGCGCCTGCATTGGAGCACGCATCAGCCGATCCAGTGGCAGATAAGTCAGGTTATTCCCTTCCTTCACGTCCAGCAGTACCTTGCCGGAGCTTTGCAGCACTTCCTGCATCGTCTCCAGATAGAGCCGCTCACGCGTCACACCCGGCGCTTTCTGGTATTCGGTCAGCAGGGCCAGAAAGCGTTCTGATTCACCCTGTGCTTCAGCGACCACCTTCGTCTTGTATGCCTTCGCATCCTCAACCTGACGTGCTGCATTACCGCGTGCGCGGGGCACCACATCATTCGCGTAGGTCTGGGCCTGGTTCTGTAACCGTTCTTTATCTTCACGTGCCTTGATCGCATCCGCAAATGCGTCCTGCACCGGTTCTGGTGGCCGGGCACCCTGGATGTTGATATTGGTCACGATCAGGCCGGTCTGATACAAGTCTAACATAGCCTGGGTGCCTTTCTGCACATCCAGCGCAATCCCGATCCGGTTATCGGTCATCACCTGATCCAGGTTATTTTTGCCGATCACTTCGCGCAATGACGATTCGACCGCACCCCGGATCGTGCCATTCGGGTTCGCATCCTGGAACAGATAGTCCGGCGCATCCTGAATACGGAACTGTACTTCGACCCGCACATCGGCGATGTTTTCGTCTTTGGTCAGCATTTGTGCACTGTGCACAAATTTGTTCACCTGGTCGACATTCACCGTCTCAACCGTATCAATCAAGGGTATCTTGAAATGCGGCCCCGGTGCAGTGACTGAGTGGTAAGCACCAAAGCGTTGTACCACACCACGTTCCGCAGGTTGTATTGTGTAAAAGCTCTGATAAGCCAGAAAACCAGCACCGATAATCCCGGCCAGTGCAAGAAGTGGGCCACTGTTCGGCAATTTACCGCCGCTGTTACCACTATTACCGGTATTGTTTTGTTTTCTGCCACCAAACAGGTTACTCACCTTTTCCTGTAACTGACGCGCCACCTCATCCAGATCAGGTGGTCCCTGATTGCGCTGTTTTTTATCCCATGGGCCACGTGAATCGTTTCCCGGCTCGTTCCAGGCCATATTGCTCTCCTGAGTTAAAACAAATTACCACTTACTAATCGTTCTGTACCATGATCTTCGGAAACTTTGCCGCATAATCACGCTTCTGCCGCGACAGGGCCGCAGCCAGATTGCGCGCAATCCGCCGATAGGTTTGTGCGATCGGCCCGTCCGGTTCTGCAACCACCGTTGGCTTGCCATCGTCCGCCTGTGCGCGAATCGACAATTGTAACGGCAGCGCACCCAATAACGGTACACCATATTGCGCAGCAATGCGCTCACCACCACCATGACCAAAAATCGGTTCTTCATGCTGGCATTGTGAACAGATATGCGTCGACATATTTTCAACGATGCCCAGAACAGGTACTTTCACCTTTTCAAACATGCGCAGGCCCTTGCGTGCATCCAGCAATGCAATATCCTGCGGGGTGGTTACAATCACCGCACCGGCAACCGGTACTTTCTGGGCCAGAGTCAATTGGGTGTCACCGGTACCAGGCGGTAGATCGACGATCAGATAATCCAGTTCAGACCAGTTCGTCTCTTGTACCAACTGGGTTAACATTTGCGTCACCATCGGCCCACGCCAGATCATCGGTGTATCTTCTTCTACCAGAAAGCCGATCGACATCGCCTGCAGATGATAACTGCGCATCGGTTCCAGGTGCTTGCCATCTTCACTTTCCGGCTGGCCTGAGACGCCCAGCATGCGTGGTTGTGAGGGGCCGTAGATGTCCGCATCCAGAATTCCTACCTGCGCACCTTCTGCGGCCAGGGCCAGGGCCAGATTCACTGCGGTGGTTGATTTCCCTACCCCGCCCTTGCCGGAGGCAATCGCAATCACATTCTTTACCTGCGGCAATGGCTGCAGGCCAGTTTGTACCGCATGTGCCATGATCCGGGTTTGTATCTCAACCGAACATTGCCGTACTGCCGGCAGCGCCTGTTGCACGGCTGCCTGTATCCCGGCTGTCAGCTCAGCGTGCACACTCTGAGCCGGAAAACCTAATACAATACGGATTGTGACCTGATCCTGTGAGATCAGGATTTTATTTACCGCCTTGGCACTGACCAGATCAGATTGCAGATGCGGCTCAATATAGGCCGCTAATGCTGCCTTGACCTGATCTTCGCTAATGTTTGTCACCTCTGACTCCATCTATGTTATCCACACACTGGGTTGAACTACCCGAACACCGTTATCCGATTCAGATTGGCACCGATCTGCTCGCCCATCCTGACCATTTTGCACCTTATCTTCGTAGCAACCGGATATTGATTGTTACCAATACCACGGTGGCACCTCTGTATCTGAGCCAACTGCAACAAGCCTTAGCTGATTACCAGGTTGATGAGCTGATTCTGCCGGATGGTGAACAATACAAAAACCTGACGACGTTGAATCAGATTTATGATGCGTTGTTACAACAGCGGCATGACCGCCAGACCACGCTGATTGCACTCGGCGGTGGTGTAATCGGCGACATGACCGGATTTGCTGCTGCCAGCTATCAGCGCGGTGTGCATTTTATCCAGATGCCGACCACATTGCTGGCCCAGGTCGATTCTTCTGTCGGCGGCAAGACTGGCATCAATCATGCGCTCGGCAAAAATATGATCGGTGCGTTTCACCAGCCACAAGCGGTGATTGCCGATACCAGCACCCTGAATACGTTACCAGATCGCGAACTATCCGCCGGACTGGCGGAAGTGATCAAATACGGCCTGATCAACGATCCGGATTTTTTTGTCTGGCTGGAAACGAATATAACCGCACTATGTCAGCGCGATCCGGATGCACTGGCGTATGCGATTCAGCGCTGCTGCGCGGATAAGGCCGCGATTGTTGCGGCTGACGAACGAGAAACCGGCACCCGCGCCCTGCTCAATCTGGGCCATACCTTCGGCCATGCGATTGAAACCGGGCTGGGATACGGTAACTGGCTGCATGGCGAGGCAGTCGCCGCCGGCATAGTGATGGCCGCTGACCTGTCGCACCGCCTGGGCTGGTTGAGCGCAACTGATCAGGCGCGTATTAGTGCCCTGCTGGCAACGGCTGGATTACCCACCGCACCACCGGCGCTCAGTCCGGCAGAATTCAGACAACACATGGCCGTCGATAAAAAAGTGCAGAACGGACACCTGCGTCTGATCCTGCTACGTGGCATCGGCCAGGCAGTAATCAGCAGCGACTTCCCCACCCAGACACTGGACGACACGCTACGCGCTTGCTGTACAGCTTAGCGTGCGGGTACCCCTGAAAACGTCGCGAGCGCAGCAAAGACGAGGCGAAAAAGCACAGTGTACAAGTCGTACATGAGCATTTTTTAACGAAGTATTTGCAAGCACAGCAGTTTTCAAAGATACCCGCAGGTGGTTCGCACCCAGTCAGTAGCCCGTTCACGCTGCAACATAATCTGCTGCACCCGGGTAAGTGCCATCGCAATACTATAGGCCCAGAAGCCAAGCACCATCACCAGCAGAGTCACTAGCATGGTTTCATCCATGCTGGTTTGTGCATTCAGCTTAATGCTGGAGCCTTGGTGCAATGTGTTCCACCATTCGACTGAAAAATATATGATCGGGATATTCACCACCCCGACCAGCACCAGCAGGCTACTGGCACGGTCTGCGCGTCGGGGGTCGGGTATTGCATTGCGCAGCGCCAGATAGCCCAGATACAAGAACAACAAAATCAGTTCTGACGTAATCCGCGCATCCCATTCCCACCAGGTGCCCCACATCGGCTTGCCCCAGAAGGCACCGGTCCATAATGCCACAAACGTGAACATTGCACCGGTCGGTGCCAGCGCCTGAGTCATCATCGCCGACAAACGAGTGTTCAAGATCAGCCCGATCAGACTCCAACCTGCCATCACCAGATAAATCAACATCGACATCCAGGCTGCTGGTACATGCACAAAGATGATGCGGTAGCCTTCCCCTTGTTTGTAGTCAGTTGGTGCCACGAAAAAGCTCAGGTACAGCCCGACAGCGAGCAATAATAAGGCCACGCGCCAGAACCAGGGCGCCCAGCACCTGGCCAGGGGATAAAAAGCTGCCGGCGCGGCATAGGCAGACCACCGCATCAGAAATGGCTCGCTTTTTGCCAACCCGGAGTGGTATATTCCAGGTAATAATCAAATGCTCTCTTACTAAAACACCGAGGTAAACTATGAAAAAACATCACGGATTCACATTGGTTGAATTGATGATTGTGGTTGCCATCATCGCGATTCTGGCGGGTATCGCAATTCCTGCCTACGACAACTATACCCGCGAAGCACGCATGTCGCAGGTGAATGAACACTTCAGCAACGCGGTACGAGTGATCCGCGCTGAACTGGCAAAACGCATGACTATCGCGGCCCGGGGTGGTACCCAAAGCCCGGCGACTCTGGATGACACCACCATTCTCGCCATCGTCAACCCGGACAGCCAGCTTGCTCCGGGCGGCACGGCCGCCTTCGCCACAGCGGCCAGCGATACGAATGGCGTGATCGGCGTGGATGTCACCTCGTCCACCGAAGGTGCCATCGTGGTTGACGTAATCCTGCCCGGTTATCTGGACATCACAGGCAAAACCACAACCATCAACCAGGCTAATTTATAGCTCTTGCCTAATCAGAGCTAACACCTCAATGCTGCACCTTACGGTGCAGCAACCAGAGAAACACCGGCACACCCAGCATCGCGGTTAATACACCGACCGGCAATTGCATTGGGCTGATCACAGTGCGCGCCAACGTATCTGCCAGCACCAACAGACTCCCGCCCAGCAACACCGCAATTGGCAACAAGATGCGGTGATCCCGCGCCCCGGCCAGCCGTACGATATGCGGCACAATCAGGCCGATAAATCCAATCGCCCCGGCAATACTAACCGCTGCTGCGGTCAGCAAAGATGCCAGAAAATACAGTTGATGCTGTAATCGCTGCGGATTCACCCCGAGCAGGGCCGCTTGTTGCAGACCATACACTGCCAGATTGAGCTGCGGTGCGAGCCACAAGGCAGCCATCAGTCCGACGCCGAGTATCGCTAACGCCACTGTTGGTGATAACGCATCGCTCAAATCGCCCATCAGCCAGAATAACATGCCAGGCAGACGCATCGGCGGCCCGAGGCTGAGGATCAGACTGATCAGTGCAGACCAGCCGGCTGCGACCACGATGCCAGTCAGCAATAACCGGTCTGTGGTATGCGCATGGGCACCCTGCCCCAACGCAAATACCAGCAGAATACTGAGCAGGGCACCGCCAAATGCGAGCGGGGTCAGCCACAAACCGGAAAAGCTGAGTAGCATCCCGAGCATGACCGCACAGGCGGCACCGCCTGACACTCCGAGTACATAAGGGTCGGCGAGCGGATTGCGCAACAATACCTGCATCAGCGCACCCGCCAGGGCAAGTACTCCACCTACCGCAAATGCCGACAGGGTACGCGGGAGTCGTAGGCCATCAATAATTCGGTCGGACAGGCTGCCGTCGTTGAATAATAGGTACCACCAGACTTCAGCGGGTGCAATCTCAGCACTACCGATCAGCAAGGATACTGTCAGGCTGATCAGTGCCAGCCCCAGGCTGGCACTCCATAGCATCCAGTGGTTTTTCAACCGTCAACCACTGTCTGCGACCAATCGCGAATCGGCCAGCCTTGTGCATTCGCATGTGCCCGCAACGTTGCGTCCGGATTCACTACAACCGGGTGATCCACGGTCTGCAATAGCGGCAGATCATTATGCGAATCACTGTAAAAAAAGCTGTCACTCAGCGACAACTGATGTGTTTCCAACCAAGTGTTTAGTCTGGTGACTTTACCGGCATGAAAACTGGTAACCCCGCTGACATGACCCGTAAATCGATTTCCATCACGCTCCGGTTCGGTTCCGATTAAGTGCATAATGCCAAAACAATCTGCAATCGGTCGGGTAACAAAGCTATTGGTAGCTGTGATGATCAGTAATACGTCTCCGGCGCGGTGATGTTGCAGTACGACCTCTAGGGCTTTTGGTCGGATCAGGGGTCTGATCTTGTCTGCAACAAAACTGGCACGCCAACGAATCAGATCGCTCAGGGTATTCTGCGCCAGCGGACGCAGTGAAAAATGCTGAAAAGCAGCAACATCCAATGTGCCAGCTTTATAATCAGCAAAAAACTGTTCGTTCTTTGCAGCATATTCGTCTGCATTTACCACACCTAGTTCAACCAGATACTGGCCCCATAAGAAATCTGAATCACCTTCGATTAAGGTGCTGTCTAAGTCAAAAATTGCCAATCTCATCAATGATCCGCCTGGTAGGGTGTTTGTTTTGCGACGATAATAGCGGGTTCCAAATCCGCCAACTGGTCGGACAAAGGTGCAATCTGACGCTGAAACGCTGCCAATTGTTGTGTCTTCAGACGTAAAGCTCGCGGTAATTTGAGCGTCAGTGGATTACGGTGCACACCATTCACCCGAAACTCATAGTGCAGGTGCGGCCCGGTTGCCAGGCCAGTCTGCCCGACATAGCCGATCACCTCGCTCTGTGCGACACGCTGCCCCACCTGTAAGTTGTCAGCAAAACGAGATAAGTGTGCATACAATGTCTGGTATTCTTTACCATGCTGTACCATCACGGTGCCTCCATAGCCTTTTTTCCAGCCGACAAAACTCACCTTACCTTTTCCTGTTACCTTAATCGGCGTACCGATCGGTGCGGCATAATCCACTCCTCTGTGCGCACGCCAGCGCTTCAGTACCGGGTGCCAGCGCCGCTTACTGAAGCCGGAACTGACCCGCGCTAACGGAATCGGCGAGCGGATAAAACTGCGTTTTTTGTTGTATCCCTGCGCATTGTAATAGTCGATATCCCCTTGACTGTCCTGATAGCGGAACGCATGATAATGTTCGCCGCGATGGATGAACTCAGCCGCCAGAATCGGTCCATCACGCCATTTACGTCCTTCCAGTACCTGTTCTTCATACACCAGCCGGAATTGATCGCCCGGGCGCAGATCCAGCGCGAAATCAATGTCCCAGCGAAACAGATCCACCAGCTCCATGATTTTTGCATCACTCAGGCCAGCTCGCTGACCATCCAGAAATAAAGAAGACTGAATCACGCCGGCAGCACTGGCAACTCGGGTAGTGACCGGCTTTTTGTCCATGGTGACGGTGAAGCCAGATGGTTGCTGTGCCTGAATGTGCAGAGTTTCACGCGGGCTACGTACCAGAATCAATTGCACCAGTCTCTGCTGTTGGTCTTTCAGCAGATGCACGATCTGCCCGGGCCGGATACGAGTCAGATGTTGCGCGATAGTTGCATTTCTGAGTAATGTCGCTAAGGTTGCCGCCGATACGTCGTATTGCTGGAAGATATACGACAAAGACTCACCCGCTGAAATCACATGTGAGTACCAGCCGTCTTCCGGGCCAGCAGCAGGCTCTTCAACAATACGGTCTGCCAGCGTAGTTGCAGATAATAAGGTCAGACATACCCCGAACAACGTCATCCATCTTTTAGCAAACAAAGATCTATCTCTGAAATTTATGGAAACCACACTGAATCTGATTCGTCGGGGCACACACGAAATCCTGCCGGAAGCCGACCTGATCAGCAAATTACAACAAAACCGCCCGTTACGCGTCAAAGCCGGGTTTGACCCGACTGCACCCGATCTGCACCTGGGACACACGGTATTACTCAACAAATTGTACCAGCTTCAAACTCTGGGACACGACATTCAGTTTCTGATCGGCGATTTTACCGGGCTGATTGGCGATCCGACCGGCAAAAACCAGACCCGACCACCACTGACTGCGGACGAAATCAGCCACAACGCCGAAACCTATCAGACGCAGGTATTTAAAGTTCTGGATCCGGATAAAACGCAGATCCTGTTCAACTCAGCCTGGATGCGTGAACTGGGCGCTGACGGCCTGATCAGACTCGCGGCGCGCCACACAGTTGCACGCATGTTAGAACGCGATGATTTCAGTCAGCGCTACAAAAACGGTCAGGCGATTGCGATCCATGAGTTTCTGTATCCACTGGTGCAGGGGTGGGATTCGGTCGCGATGCAAACCGACATAGAACTGGGGGGCACTGATCAGAAATTCAACCTGCTGGTCGGGCGTCAGCTACAGGAACAGGTCGGGCAGGAGCCACAGGTGATCATCACCCTGCCCTTGCTGGAAGGATTGGATGGTGTCCGTAAAATGTCGAAATCACTGGATAATTACATCGGCATTACCGAACCGGCAACAGATATGTTCGGCAAACTCATGTCGATCTCAGATGAGTTGATGTGGCGTTATTTTGAACTGCTCAGCACGCGCGATATGACTGAGATTGAGCAATTGCGTGCTCAGGTTGAGAATGGCATGAACCCGCGCGATGTTAAATTCATGCTCGGCGAAGAGTTGGTTGCCCGTTTTCACAACACTGCTGCCGCACAACAGGCCAGGGCCGACTTTATCGCACGTTTCCGGCAAGGTGCTCTGCCTGATGACATGCCGGAAGTCACGCTCGCTACTGAAGCAGGATGCATCAGCATCACCCATCTGCTGAAACAGGCAAACCTGGTCGCCAGCACCTCTGAAGGTATTCGCATGATCAAACAAGGTGCGGTACGGCTGGATGGTAACAAAATTGTCGATCACAAGCTGAATTTACAGGCCGGAAATACACTGATCTGCCAGGTTGGTAAACGGCGCTTCGCCCGCGTCACCCTCACCTGAAAATATCACATACTACTTCTGGCAAAATATGGAACAGAAAAAGCCGACACTATCGATTATCATTCCGGCATATAACGTCGAAAAATATATTGTTGCAGCACTCGACTCAGTTCTTGGCCAAACCATATTGCCTGAAGAAATGATTATTATCAATGATGGAAGCACAGACAGAACTTCAGATCTGCTGAAAAAGTATACAGATTACCCAAATTTTCACATCATTACTATCCACAATAATGGTGCAGGGCCAGCACGGAATTTAGGACGTATGCTGGCAAACCATGAATACATCTATTTTTTCGATTCTGATGATATGCTACGCAACACCTTCGTAGCAGATATTAAGAATATGATCAGTACATCAAACCATCCTGATCTGATCTTATTTGGGAGCAAAAACTTCTCGGATGAAAAAAATTATTATAAATTTTTGTCTGAAAACAAACATAAATCAGCAGGGCTATTCAAAAAAAATGACCGATTATTAACAAAATTATCAAAAAATAAGGAGCTATTTTCTTCTCCTTGTCTTTATGTATCTAAAAAAGCCATTTGGGCAAAAAACAGAATACATTTTCCACCTGTTGTTCATGAAGATGAAGTGGTTATCGCTTCTCTGATTGCAATAAGCCAGTCCACTCTTGTCACGTCAAAGGTGTTTTTTCTGCGCAGAGTCAGACCTGGTTCAATTATGACTTCGGGAATATGTTCAGATAACGCTGAAGGCATATTAAGATTATTAAATTATACGCAGGAATTTATGCACCACAATCGCACGCTTATACGGCCCGATCTGGCAACCTGGCGCTTTCGGCTTGGCATGTTTGCTATACATTATTTCAAATTATGCAAAGTATCCGATACCAGAATCGCATGGCGACAATTATTCAGCGCATTATTGGCCTCCAGAAGCATCATATGTTTTGTGTTATTCCCGATAACTGTTTTACGTTCCATCAGAAAAAATATAGTAGTAGGGATGAAATGGTGACCGCCGCAGAATTGACAATCAATCAGATTGGGTGTGTCCGCTGACTTTACAGGTCGGTATCACGCTGATTTTTCAATTCAGCAAAACACATTCTGACCGAATCATGGTCAATTAAAAACATTACATGCCATTCTGTGAACAATGGAACAAAAAACACCGACACTCTCAATCATCATTCCGGCGTATAATGTCGAAAAATATATCATTGCAGCACTTGATTCAATTCTTCGCCAAACGATATTACCTGAAGAAGTGATCATTATAAACGACGGAAGTACAGACAGAACTCCGGACCTGCTGGAAAGATACGCAACTTACCCAGGCTTTCGCATTATTACAATTGACAATAACGGACTTGGACCAGCACGGAATTTAGGGTGCATGCTTGCTGGCTGTGAATACCTGTATTTCTTTGATTCTGATGACATGCTACGTAGCAATTTTGTAGCAGACATTAAAAATATGATCAGCACATCAGATCACCCTGATCTGATTTTGTTCAGTGGCAAAAACTTTGCAGATGAGGGAGACTATTACAGATTTTTGCCTGAAAATAAGCATGCTCTGGAAGGACTTTTCAGGAGAAATGATCAATTACTAACAAAATTGTCAAAAAATCAGGAACTGTTTCCTTCTGCTTGTCTTTATGTATCGAAAAAATCGATCTGGGCAAAAAACAGAATACATTTTCCACCCGTCATCCATGAAGACGAGGTGATTATTGCTTCTCTGATTGCAATAAGCCAGTCCACTCTTGTCACATCAAAAGTCTTTTTTCTGCGAAGAGTCAGGCCTGATTCAATCATGACTTCCGGAGTACACTCAAACAATGCTGAAGGCATGTTAACGTTTATGAATTACACACAGGAATTTATGCATCATAACCCTGTGCTTGTCCAGCCTGATCTGGCAACCTGGCGCTTTCGGCTTGGCTTATTCACCATATATTATCTCAAACTCTGCAAAATCTCTGCTACAAAAGTTGCATGGCGACAACTGTTCAGTGCATTATCAGCCTCGGGAAGTATCAGGTTTTTCATGCTGGTTCCCTTTACCATTTTGCGCTCTTTCAAAAAAAATGGTATTGAGCGATAACGCACTGACTCCGATGATGTCATAACCACCTGACTATCGAAACAAATCAAATTTTAAATCATGGGCAAGGTATGCCACCTCGCCCACGACCAAAGGGGTGAGAGCGACGCCTGTCCCCCTTTGGAATCCCACATTGTTTTGTCCCCGCAGCAAGCTGCGGGGAATTCTCAAATTAAACTTATGCAAAGCATCAAAAAATTCGTTGCCCTGCTAACACCCCGTGAAAGAAAAACCGGCGCAATGGTACTCATGCTCGTTATCGGCATGGCGCTACTGGAAGTGGTCGGCGTAGCATCTGTTATGCCGTTCCTGGCCATACTTGGCAATCCACAGGCCCTTGATACCAACATAGTATTGAAATCACTGTATACCAAAGCACAACACTTTGGCTTTCATACTGCGGATGACTTTTTGGTACTGCTCGGCATCGGTGCTTTTGTACTCATCATGATCTCTGCGGCATACCGTATTCTGACACATTATATTATGGTGCACTATGTGGAAATGTGTCGTCACCGTATTAGTACGCGGCTTCTTGAAACTTATCTGAAACAACCTTATACCTTTTTTCTGAAACGTCATAGCGGGGATATGTCCAAAATTATCCTGTCAGAAGTAGACCAGCTGATCAATGATGTTTTTCATCCGATTTATAATATGATTGCTTATAGTCTGGTACTGATCGCTATAATCACACTGTTACTGCTGGTGAATCCCTGGCTGGCACTGTTAGCTGCAAGTCTGATCGGTGGGCTATATACCGGCGTATTTTTCAGTCTCAGATCCCGCTTAACTCACCTCGGTGAAAAACTGGTTACCACCAACAAAGCGCGCTTTGTCGCTGCCAATGAAGCCTTTGGTGGCATAAAAGACATTAAACTTTTTGGTCGTGAACAAAGTTATCTCAGTCGTTTTCATACACCTTCAGAACAGTACGCAGCATCACTGGCTGGCTACCGGGTTTTTGAGCAGGTACCGAATTACCTGGCAGAAGCCATCATTTTTGGCACCATGCTGTTATTTACCCTGGTACTACTTATCAGTTCCGGTGGGCTGAGTGGTGGTGTTCTGGGTCAGATTTTACCTGTCCTTGGCCTGTATGCCTTTGCGGCCTACCGGCTGAAGCCGGTGGTACAGAATATTTATCAGGGCTTTGCCAGACTGCGTTATGGGAAGGCAGTCATCGACAACATTTATAAGGATATGCATCCAAATGATGTCTGCTTGCCGTTGTCTGATCAGCAATCCACACCACTCAAGGCTCACCATACTATTGCGCTGCGTCATCTGAGCTATACTTATCCTGGTACGGCTAAGGCCGCGCTTATCGACCTGAATTTTGAGATTCCGGTTGGCAGCTCGCTGGGTCTGGTAGGCAGTACAGGTGCTGGTAAGACTACTCTGATTGACGTTTTATTAGGTTTGTTAGAACCCACACAAGGAGAGATTGCTGTTGATGGCGTGACAGTCACACAAGAACGCCTGCGCGCCTGGCAGCAAAATCTGGGCTATGTACCACAAGAAATTTTTCTTACAGACAGCAGCATAGCTGAGAACATTGCACTCGGTATCTTACCTGAGCAGATTGATCAGCATCAAGTCGAGCACTGCGCCCGCCTGGCGCAGGTACACGACTTCGTCATGCAAGACTTACCTGAACAATATGCCACCCTGGTTGGCGAACGAGGCGTACGTCTGTCAGGCGGTCAGCGCCAGCGAATTGGTATCGCCCGCGCGCTGTATCATAATCCGGAGATACTGGTTTTTGATGAAGCCACCAGCGCGCTTGATACCATCACAGAACAAGCCGTCATGGATGCTATTGATGCGCTCGCACATCAGAAAACAATTATTCTGATTGCACACCGACTGAGTACAGTACAAAACTGTGATCAGATCATATTATTGGATCAGGGTAAAATACAGGCAACAGGCCAGTTTGATATGCTGGTCACTCATAATGACCAATTCCGACAACTTAGCAATCAAGGCCTGAAATCAACAGACTGATACCAGCAGAAAAATTCACAATGAAAGATTTTATTTATCTCGTTCAGGGACAAAGCGATTTAGTTAAAAATTATTTTCATCTGCAAACCAGAAAAAATGCTGATGCCATATTCCTGACTTATGATAAACCTGTTCAGGGAGCTGTTTTTTTTCCTGACTCTTCCTGGGCACAAGGAAGAAATAAGCTGTTAGACCTCGCACTAGCCAAAAATCAGTATACTTATTATGTTTTTTGCGACGATGACATTGCATTTATAAAAGGTGGGTTTGATGAATTTGAAACCGGCACTATAAAACTTCAACCTTCCATTAGCGTACCTGTTGTTCCAAAAACAGATCACTTGCAAATAAAGTTTTTGCAATATCAGTCTATATTGATCAATGACGAGCAAATGATTGCTTTTCATAAGGATGTCGTTGCAGATAGAATAGTATTACCGTATCAGGAACAGTTTGATCATATTCACTGGTGGTCTACAGCTGAGATTCAGGAAATACTTATTCGAAATTTTTATGTTGAGAGTGCCGTCCAACTCAATAATGTGAAAATATTAAATGCATGTCATGAAAGATACTCGATAACTCCAGGTTTGGATAGTTTCCGGAAAATTGTTCGGAATTGGCTATCAACACAATTCAGAAAAAAATACAAAGATATCAATTCACGAAAAGAAATCATGTTGTTACAGATATTATGGAAAAGCCTGAATGACAGGTTTGCTCGTTATTTTCGGTTTTACCCTGATGATCATCTGATCAGAAAGAATATCTGCAAAAAGCTGTTAGACCATGATTCGGAAGTATTCAGGCGGTACTTAGAAAACAAGCAACAACCTACCACTCAACCGGGATGAGCTTGAATCTGGTACCTTGGTTGTCAGATGGCTTTGCGATGTTGCTGGGCCTGATTATTGGCAGCTTTCTGAATGTGTTGGTCATCCGGCTGCCGCAAAAAATCTGCACTACACCGGCCGACTCAGAATACCCGGCTAACACGCGCCGACTCTGGTTTGGGCTGGATTATTTGATCTGGCCCGGATCGCATTGTGTGCAGTGCCGTCATAGCCTGCATCCCTGGCACAATATTCCGATAATAAGCTGGGTATGGCTGCGTGGACGCTGTGCTCATTGTGCGGTATATATCAGCCCCCGCTATCCGCTGCTAGAAGCTGCAACTGCGCTGGCAACCTGGCTGACAATCAGTCATTTTGGCCTGCATATTACTACGGTGTATGCTTGTGTATTTGTCTGGTATCTGCTGGCACTCAGCCTGATTGACTGGGATACCCAACTGCTGCCGGATCAACTGACCCTGTCCCTGCTATGGCTTGGCCTGATCGCTAATCTGGGTCAGACTTTCACCACACTTGAATCAGCTGTCATCGGTGCTATTGCAGGCTATGTCAGTCTGTGGCTGGTATTTCATCTGTTCCATCTGGTCACCGGCAAATACGGCCTTGGTTACGGTGACTTCAAATTGTATGCTGCCTTCGGTGCCTGGCTCGGTTGGGAATTATTGCCGCAAATTTTGTTATTTGCCTCACTCAGTGGCGCGATTCTGGGCATTGGCCTGATTCTGTTGCGCCGCCAGGATCGCCAGGCTCCGATGCCATTCGGCCCGCACCTTGCCGCTGCAGGTTGTCTCGCGCTATTCTATGGTGCCGATATTAATCATTGGTATCTCAGCCTGATGGTGCCCTGATCATGTACACTGTGATACTGACCGGTGGTATCGGCAGCGGTAAATCTGCCGCCAGTGATTATTTCAGAACTCTGGACATCACAGTCATAGATGCTGATGTGGTCAGCAGAAAACTGGTACGTCCGGGCAGCCCGGCGCTGACACAAATCGTTACGACCTTTGGTTCCGACCTGTTACAACCAGATGGCAGTCTGGCCCGTGCAAAATTACGGGCCCGCATCTTTCAGGATGCCGTCGCACGCACGCAACTGGAAGCGATTCTGCATCCAGCCATCCATCGCGATATGTTGCAACAACATGGCGAAGCGAGCGGGCCTTATGTCATACTGGTAATTCCACTCTGGCCAGCCAGTCAGTTTGAATACCCGGCAGACCGGGTATTGTTGATTGACGTGCCGGTCAAAACTCAGATCGCCCGTATTCAACAACGTGATCAGGCCTCCGCCACAGCAGCCGCACAAATCATCGCCAGTCAGCATAGCCGAACTGATTACCTGGCGGCAGCCGATGATGTCATTCAGAACACCGGATCATTACACGCTTTACACCGGACAATAGATCACTATCACACCCGCTATCTGCATTACGCCACTTTACCATCTGACACGAGTAATTCGCCTTGCTGATTCAGGAACAATCCCGCCCAGGCCGCCGTGCCTTTGCCCAGACACCGGACACCACCTGTGATCTGAGTAGAATACCGGATACATTCCGGCGCCAACGACCAGCAGCGCTGCCTGAAGTCTCCGAGTTACAGACAGTACGCCATTACACCCGGCTGTCGCGCAAAAACTTTTGCATTGATACTGAGTTTTATCCACTCGGCTCCTGCACCATGAAATACAATCCCCGGGCCTGCAACAGCCTGGCGATGCTGCCGGGATTACTGAGTCGGCACCCGTATGCCCCGGATTCACACAGCCAGGGCTATCTGCGCTGCTTGTATGAGTTGCAGACAATGCTGAAAACAGTCACCGGTATGCAGGCAGTTTCGCTGGTCCCGGCGGCAGGTGCACAAGGAGAATTTACCGGCGTGGCAATGATCCGTGCTTACCACGAAGCACGTGGCGATCATGCACGTTGCGAGATTATCGTGCCGAATGCTGCTCACGGCACCAATCCTGCCACTGCCGTCATGTGTGGCTACAAGGTACGTGAAATTCCAACCCTGGCAGATGGCGATGTCGATCTGGATGCATTGCAACAAGCCCTTGGCCCGCAAACTGCCGGGATTATGCTGACCAACCCATCCACACTCGGTGTATTTGAACGCAAAATTCAGGAAATTGCCCGCCTGGTGCATACCGCTGGCGGCCTGTTGTATTACGACGGGGCAAATCTGAACGCGATTCTGGGTAAAGCCCGACCAGGTGATATGGGGTTTGATGTAATTCACATGAATCTGCACAAAACCTTCTCCACTCCACATGGTGGTGGTGGCCCTGGCGCCGGGCCAGTTGGCGTGAGTGCTCGTTTAAAGCCTTATTTGCCGGTACCGATGGTCAAACAGACAGCAGACGGGCGCTACACCTGGCAAACAGCAACGGACTGTCCGCAAACCATTGGCAAACTGCACACGTTCGCCGGTAATGCCGGAGTACTATTACGCGCTTACATCTATGCACGTCTGCTTGGGCGCGAGGGAATGCAACGTGTCGCCGAATATGCCACGCTGAATGCAAATTACCTGGCAGTAAAATTACGCGATGCTGGCTTTGAACTCGCTTATCCGACGCGTCGGGCTACCCATGAATTTATCCTGACCCTGAAACATCAGGCAAAAAATCACCAGGTCAGCGCCATGGATTTTGCCAAACGCCTGCTGGATTATGGTGTACATGCGCCTACCACTTATTTCCCGCTCCTGGTGCCTGAATGCTTCCTGATTGAACCAACAGAAACAGAAGACAAAGACGCATTGGATACATTTATTGCCGCTATGATTGCGGTGCAGAAAGAAACTGAAACCGAGCCGGAACGAGTCAGAACAGCGCCTCATACCCTAGCGGTGAAACGCCTGGATGACGTGCGCGCTGCCCGCGAGCTTGATCTGCGCTGGCAGCCATCACCAGAGCAATAATGAGTGAGTAACCTGCTGAACAACCGACATGGCATTGCTCAATTTCAGCTTAGTGGTTGTACTCCTGCTGCTGCATTATCCACTCTGGATTGGCACCGGTAGCCTGGCCGACGTGCATCGTTTACAGCAACAAAAGACTGAACAACAACAGACACTGGCAGCACAGCACCGGCGTAATCAGGCCATGCTGGCTGAAATCCGCTATTTGCAACAACATAGTGATGCGGTAGAAGCCCGTGCCCGCTACGATCTGGGGCTGGTGCGACCCGGCGAGACCTACTTTCAACTGATCCGGCATGACTAACTGGGCGATCGTCCCGGCAGCTGGTGTCGGTCAGCGAATGCAAAGTGCCATTCCGAAACAATACCTGTCACTAGATGGCCAGCAGGTGATCGACCATGCGCTGGCGCCTCTGATCAATCATCCGGCAATCCGGCAGATTTGTGTGGCACTCAGCCCGGATGATCACCAGTGGGCACAAACCCAGTTCGCCCGACATCCGGACATTGTGCGTGTTGTTGGCGGTGCTGAGCGACGTGACTCAGTCTTGCAGGCACTACACATGCTCGCCGCACAAGCTGAGCCGGAAGACTGGGTATTGGTACATGATGCTGCCCGCCCCTACTTGCACCCGGATGACCTGGAAAATCTGATTACACAGGTCACAGCGCATCCGACTGCTGCTGGCGGATTACTAGGCCAGCGCGCTGCGGACACCCTGAAACAGGTTGGCAAAGATGGCATGATCCACCGTACGCTGGATCGCAGCCGCATCTGGCATGCGTTCACACCGCAGATGTGTCGATTCGGCCTGCTATATCAACACCTGCAAGCTGTCTGTGCCAGCAACCTGCCACTGACTGATGAAGCCAGTGTCATGGAGTGGGCGGGCGAGTCAATGCTGATGGTACCAGGTCGCACTGACAATCGTAAAATCACTTATCCCGAAGATCTTGACTAGGGGGCGTTCTCAATTAGCTGAGTGGAAATGATTTCGAGCCATTTTTTGTGCTGACAAGGCGCAATGAGGAGTCATAGTGTTTCTATTGGGACGAGTTGCAACATAGTCAGCGCAGAAAAGGGCCGGAATCAAACCATGAAGTTGATTGAGAACGCCCCCTAATACCAATAAACTGAATGCTACAAGCCTGAAGAGTGCTTATTTATGATTACTGCCATCACACTGATCCTGGCATTATGCCTGGAGCATATCGTCTGGAACGCCAGCCGCTGGCGGGCAGGTGATATCTTCATCACCTATTATCAACGAGCGCTGGCAGCGAAACCGTTGGTTCATATTGCACACCACATTACAAACCCTAACTGGATGCTGATTCCGCTCGTGCTGCTGTTGGTTATCTGTCAGTTCTTGATCATGCCAGCACTGGGTGGATTATTCATCTGGATGTTCGGACTGGCAGCCTTGCTGTTCAGCTTCGGACCACGCAATCTGGGACGTGATCTTGAAGCCTACCTGCAAGCACGGACTGCTGGACAAAATCAACATACCAATCAGATCGCCAGCTATTTTGCCGAACCGAACCCTCATCACCAGGACCCGGATCACCAAGTCAAACAAGGGTTGTTGATCCAGGCAAATCAAGCACTCATCGGCCCTATCACAGGTTTCGTTTTATTCGGGGCTATCGGAGCCGTGTTATACCGGATATTGGATCACCTGGTATCACTAGCTGATACGGCAACCATAAAACCTGACCTGGCCAGGAGCCTGCGTCAGGTGCATATCTGGGTCAACTGGCTACCAGCGCGGATTACCGCTCTGGGTTATGCGATTACCGGTCATTTTGAAGCAGTGATCAACGCCTGGCGGACACTGGAACGGGAACATACCTGGAACCATACCGCTTTGTTACAAGCTACCGGTGAAGCGGCATTAACCAACTCTGCAGCCACGGGCCGTGACAGTGTGCTGGCTTATGCCGCGCTTATCAGACGGACGATATTATTGTGGGCAGGTGTCATCACATTCGCCGCATTACTCAGTGCATTCTGATCAGCCTGCTCTGGTCCGTATCAACCATCTGGGCGCAACCCCGGATTATTACCCTGTCGCCACATGCGACTGAATTGATACAGGCAATAGGCGGTGAACATCTGCTGGTTGCCGCTGCGGCACATTCAACTGACCTGCCGGAATCTATCCCCCGCCTCAATACGTTCGGTGGCATAGACCGCGAACGCATCCTGCAACTGGCACCAGACCTGGTGATCGCCTGGACCTCCGGTAATCGTCCCAGCGATCTTGCCTGGCTGACTGCGCAGGATATTCATGTCTTTCACAGTGAACCCTCAAAATTGTATGACCTGGCTGAGCAAATGCACGCGCTCGGCACACTGACCGGTTTAACAAACAGCGCAGAACAAGCCGCACAACATTTTCTCCAGGCACTTCGCAACAACTGTAGCAGACCAGAACCGACAACAGTTTATCTCAGCTTGTGGGACAGGCCTGCCATGACTATTGGCGGGCGTCACTGGCTGAATGATGTGTTACACCATGCTGGCCTGCGCAATACTTACCGATCTGTCAGACAAAGTGTGTTTACCGTCGAAGCAGAAGCCCATGCCAGTCAGCAAAAGCTACCCCGACTCTCCAGCCAACCGGGCAGCTCACATATCAGCTTGCCTGACCTGAGCCGACCCAGCCCGGCCCTGATCCATACAATCCACCAACTGTGTCAACATCCACCTGTAGGGGGCGCACGGTAGTGCACCCTCTCCAGCCAATTAAACCACCACAGTAGGGGCGCATGGCCATGCGCCCTCTTTGATCAATTGAACCACCACAGTAGAAATGCACAGCCGTGCGCCCTCCCCATCAACATTGAGCAACTGCGTCAGGATACCGTCTTTACCGAACAACTATGCGGAAAGGACTATCAGTTTCACACCACCTGGGGGCTATTTTCACCCAAAGCGATTGATACCGGCACACGTCTGCTGTTGCAACATATGCAAATCCAGCCAACTGACCGGGCACTGGATCTGGGCTGTGGTTATGGACCGCTAGGTATGGTGATGGCACAACATGCAGCCCACTGTTGTTTAGTCGATAAAGACTTCGTCGCAGTTGAATATGCCATGGCAAACCTGAAACGTAACCAGATTCCGAATGCTCATGTCGTACTCAGTAACGGCCTGCAACACATACCCCCACAGACCTTTACGCTCGTCGCCAGCAACCTACCGGCAAAAAGCAACAAAGAACATTACATACTCTTTTTTCATGATATCTGTCAGCACCTGGAACCGGGGGGCAGATGTTATGTGGTCGTAGTGAACGGCCTGCGGCATTTCATCAAGCGCACTTTTAAAACACTATTTGGTAATTATACTAAAATTAAACAAAGTACCACGCATACCATTGCCTTGGCCACTAAACAACAGGAACTTTAAATCATGAGATTCGTAGAAATCAGAATACCTATGCCATTCAGCGTAGAAAAACACGAAATCGGATCCCGTTATACAACCAGTAAAATGAGATTACTGGAAACCGGAGCAAACAAAGGTGTCGAGATCGTTATTCCTCCAGAGCCAAGACAGGATCCTGACCTGGGAAATGTACTTTATGAACATAGTATCTTACACCTTTCAGATCAGATCCCCCGTACAATACGAATGTTATCCCCGAAAGGGAGTCCAGAAGTACACGTCAAACGCCATACAAATTATCCTGAAGTAAGATCAGAGTATACCAATCATTATATGAAAGATGCTTTTCATATCAGAACACAAGAAACCAGTATAGCAGGCAAGGAAGAGAATAATAACGCTTTATTACTAGATGAAGAAAAAGTCAGTGCCCGCAGAGTAATAGCCATCGACATTCTGAATCCGCGAATTAGCGATGAAAACAAACTTCTGACACCAAACCTTGAAAAAATAGTACCTGACGCAAGACAAAAATCGCTTGCCACGGACTGGTTAAGCACCGAGTCAGAAACCATGATAAATTATCAGTTTTCTGAGATTAACTTCAAATGGTTTGGTTTACAGGAAAGAGTGGAATCTATCCTGGAGAAAACACTTGTCCGCATCAATTCGATATACTACAGACGTATGTATTACTGGATTGATGAGTGGTATAACATGACAATCAGCGACATCGAAAAATATGAAGAAACTATTAAAGAAGAGTTAGATAAAAAACGAAATTCGGCTGAATTTACCGGCTTAAGGGTAAAGTAGATTAGATCATGGGTGAGGCATAAAGTCTCGCTTATGATATCATAAGCCTTTAATTCAGATATTGAGGTAGCAGGTTACACATTACGGTTTTTTTACCAATAAACTATTAGAAGCGTAATGCAAGCTCATCCCGCAACTCAGATTCAGCACAGGTCAACCTATTGCATCATATTCCCGGCTTTTCGTAGGTAATTATACCTATGATACAACATGCCAAATTAATCCATTTATACTTAATCAGCGGCGCACTGCTAGTACTGATAACATTAGGTGCTTGTGGATTTCAGCTACGAGGGCAACTGACACAACTGGCGCATATTTCCAGTTCATGGCAACTTGAAGGTGTCGCATTTTATTCTGATCTGTCGCACGAAATTACCCGCCAGCTGCATCAGGCTGGAGTGCAAATTGTGACTCAGGGTGGCCAACACATTCTGGAGATTTCGGAACGGCAACAAGACAAACGCCTGTTCAGTGTCAATACACAAAATGAAGCCGTAGAATATGAACTGCTCTTAAGCTGGCAGTTTAATCTGAAACGTCCAGGGGAAAACGCCTCCCTTAATCCCACCAGAATACATACCAGCCGAATTGTATATCAGCCACAAAACAACCGACTCAGTAGCGATAGAGAAGTGCAGCAATTGCGCACTGACATGCAACGCGAATTGGTGACACGTATGTTGCGACAACTTAGTCTTATTTCGTTGCAATAGCTAATCTGATGGTTGGAAATATTTCTTCCCTCGAACAGGAAAACTTATATTATCAGTAAAATAGATTTGCAGTAGCATAACTCAAATAAAGCTGCCTCCGATCAAAACGGAGCGAACCAAATTTCAAATCGTGGGCGAGGTATGAAACCTCGCCCATGACCAAAGGGGCGAGAGCTACGCCTCTCCCCCTTTGGAAACCCCCATAGCTTTGTCCCCGCAGCAAGCTGCGGGGAATACCCAGATTCAAGATTTTTTTATAGTGACTAGAAGTTAAAAATGTGCCAATTTAAGCAGTAGATTGAATGCCTGAAACATGCGAATTAACAACGAAAAACAACAAGCTACAATCAGTTGAGTTAGACCGGCGTCTATCTGTTGCTCCGATGTTGCACCGGACAGACCGGTATTGCCGCTATTTTCTGCGCCAGCTGAGTCGGCGGACCCTGCTATACACCGAGATGATTACGACCGGTGCACTGCTGCATAACGATCCGGCACGCTTCCTAAGATTTGACCCTGAAGAACATCCGTTAGCGTTACAACTCGGTGGCAGCAATCCGGCAGATTTAGCCCGTTGTGCCAAACTGGCAACAGAATGGGGCTATGACGAAATCAACTTGAACGTCGGCTGCCCGTCAGATCGGGTGCAGGCCGGACGCTTCGGCGCCTGCCTGATGGCAGAACCAGCACTGGTTGCCGACTGCGTAGCGGCCATGCGTGCTGTCACCCATTTGCCAGTCACCGTCAAACACCGGATCGGGATCGACCAGCAAGACAGTGAGGCTGAACTACACCAGTTTGTGCAAACCGTTGCGGCAGCCGGTTGCAGCACCTTTATCGTACATGCCCGTAAAGCCTGGTTACATGGCCTGAGCCCGAAACAGAACCGCGAAATACCGCCACTACGCTATGCGGTAGTCCATCGGCTAAAACAAGCCTTTCCACAATTGGAAATCATCATTAACGGAGGGCTGGATACGCTGGATGCGGTAACGGCACAACTGAATGTAGTGGATGGTGTCATGTCCGGACGGGCAATCTACCTCAACCCCTGGCTGCTGGCAGAAGTGGATTCACGACTGTGGGGAGATGCACCGACAGGACAATCCCGGCAAGAAGTGGTGGAACAGATGCTACCTTTTATACAACAACAACTGGCTGACGGCGTACGGCTGAAACAAATCACCCAACACCTGATCGGCCTGTTTCAGGGCCAGCTGGGAGCCAAGGCCTGGCGACGACACCTGACAGAACAGGCGTGCCACCCAACAGCCGGAATCGAAGTCATTCAGCAGGCACTACAATTTGTGAGCTATCCGCATACGAGAAACTATCGCACGCGTTAGATGAACGATGATTGAGCTGTAAAGTCTTGATATTTTTTATTTAGAGCTATTATAGCTGTAATAGCTCTATATCTTTCGTACAAAGGACTTGAATCATGCAATGTATGTCGTCTAAAAAAATAAAAGACCATTATGGAGCGTTTGTAGAGGCTGCCCGTAAACAGGGAGTCATACACACCTCTCATGGCAGAGAAACACTCGTCACTGTATCATTTGAGCGATTTGAACTACTCGCCAACGCCGTATCGACAGAAAAACCAGAATACAAACAAGCGCTGCAAAAACTACGTCACCAGAAAAAAGAAGCATCTCTCTCAGATTTTGCGGGATCCGGTGTGGCTTATAGCACTTTCAAATCTACTCATGAAGTCGATGACTTCATCACGAATTTGAGAAACGAATGGAAGTAGAACCTAATAGCCTTATACCCAGCATATACATAGATACTAACATTTGCATCTACTTTATAGAACTGAATGAAGCATTTTCAAGAAAAACCACTCATATTATCAAGCAACTTTATGCCCGGAAAACTCACATAATAACGAGTGAACTGACTCTTGCCGAATGTTTAGTAAAACCGATAAAAGAAAAGAATATAGAGCTGGCATCCCTGTACACTGAATTTCTGCAAAACAGAGAAGGCTTTACCGTAACCCCTGTTTCTAAAGCAATTCTTTTAGAATCTGCCAGAATCAAATCAGAAACCAAAGGCGCTTTACCTGATGCTATTCACCTTGCAACAGCTAGGCTATCCGGATGCCGCCATATCCTATCAAATGACAGGATGAAAATTCCAAGCGACCTGGAGCTAATAACAGTTGATGCCTGATTGTGTTGTACTACTTGCGGAAGTAGCTGCTTGCTTATTGATAATCTGCCAACCTCACCTTATTCTATATACTTTCGATTTATTTCAGAAACAAAAGCATTAATGAGACATACACATGACTGCAAATCTTCATCAGAAATAACGATCTTTCTGCCGACCAGATCATAACCATTTCTGTGGACGACGTGATGCCTTTTATTCAGAACTTCAAGTAACTCAGTGCTGATGTTAAATTTTATACCAAGAGCGTTTTTAAACAATACATCAATGTCGTTAAGCCTGTGCCATACCACATGCTTCATTGCATTTATAAGATATTCTTCGACAGTATGGTTTAACAGATAAGGTATTTTCAGTGATTCGGATTTAAACCTGTTTTGTAAACCCAGCTTTACGATAGCCTCTCTGTTTGAAGATATTTCATAAATAAATAAGTCATATAAATATTTTTCCATCAAACTGATCAGGTTCGCATAATACAATCTGTTATGAAACTCATCACGAGACTGATTTTTAATCATCTCAATCCCTGATGAAAACGCCGCATAAAATTCATGTTTACATTGTTCAGAACTCATTCGGCTTATACTCCACACCAATACGATGTTTCAAACCCTCTGCATCGTCATTTGAGGTCACATCAAGTTGCCAGTCAACCCCGGCATTCGAAGACCAGACTGATATTGAAAATTCATTACCTGCGGCGTCTTTAAAAGTATCTGAATTTTCAGAAATACTATGCCTGTACCTGTCTGCAAACAGATTGGGTGATGGCACACTCACAACCTGCATTGCTTCTCTGTCCAGCATAATAATTAAACAACCACCTGAAACAGGTGGCATGCACTCGTTACCTTCAATAGAAAATTTCATACTGACTCTCCACGTCTGACGACAATTGAGGCAAATACAACAGACCGTCAACAAGTTCTGATGCAGTAGTGAATCAGCTGGCGGCGGCTTGTACTGTGTTTTGCAACAGGCTGGCCACTGTCATCGGCCCGACTCCGCCCGGCACCGGCGTGATCCAGGACGCCACGGCACGTGCCGCGGCATAATCCACATCACCACACAGGCTACCATCTGGCAGTCGGTTAATCCCGACATCAATCACCACCGCACCCGGCTTAATCCAGTCACCTTGCACAAAACGCGGGATACCGACCGCCGCAATCACAATATCAGCCACCCGCACCTTATCAGCCAGTTGCGCCGTTTTGCTGTGGCACACAGTTGGCGTACAACCTGCCAGCAACAACTCCAGCATCATTGGTCGACCTACGATGTTCGACTGACCCACAATCACCGCATCCTTGCCCGCTAACGCCATGCCGGTGTACTGCAACAGAGTCATGACGCCCTTTGGTGTACAAGGCCGCAGAGCTGGCCGACGGAGTGTCAGGCGACCAATATTGTACGGATGAAAGCCATCGACATCCTTGTGCGGCGCAATCCGTTCTGTCACCTGATGTTCATCCATCTGCTCCGGCAGCGGCAACTGCACCAGAATACCGTGAATATCCTCCCGAGCATTCAGTTGATCAATCGTTGCCAGTAAATCAGCCTGCGTACTGTCTGCCGCCAACCGGATCAGCTCAGAATGCAACCCGGCCCGGGCACAGGCACGCTGCTTATTGCGCACATAGACCTGCGAAGCCGGATTTTCACCGACCAGCACCACTGCCAGTCCCGGAAGGGCCTGGTCTTCTTTTTCAGATAAATCCTGCCTGATTTGCTCAATGATGTCAGCCCCCACGGCCTTACCATCTAACAATTGCGCATACGACATAACAACATATTCTCCAGAGCGTTCCACACTGACACCGGAGCGTGCCAGGCGAAATCAGCAAAAAAAACTCACTCGCTACTTCTGATCCTGGCCGCCGACCTGCAACACCGCCAGGAACGCATCCTGCGGAATATCCACACGACCAACCTGTTTCATCCGCTTTTTGCCAGCCTTCTGTTTTTCCAGCAGCTTGCGCTTGCGCGTCACATCCCCGCCGTAACATTTCGCGGTCACATTTTTACGCAACGCCCGGACGGTGGAGCGCGCGATGATCTTACTGCCGATTGCTGCCTGAATCGCCACCTCAAACATCTGGCGCGGAATCAGATCGCGCATTTTTTCGGTCAGTGCGCGACCGCGACTATCCGCATGATCACGGTGCACAATCAGAGACAGTGCATCCACCGTTTCGCCATTGATCAGGATATCGAGTTTGATCAAACGATCCGGCTGAAAACGCTTCAGTTCATACTCAAATGAAGCATAACCCCGGCTGACTGATTTCAGCCGATCAAAAAAATCCAGCACCACTTCATTCAGCGGCAATTCATACACCAACTGCACCTGACCACCAAGATAACGCATATCTTTCTGCACCCCGCGCTTTTCGACGCACAAGGTGATCACATTCCCCAGATAATCCTGCGGCACCAGAATATTGGCTTCAATAATCGGCTCACGGATCGCTTCGATCCGGCCCGGATCCGGCAAATCTGCCGGATTATCAATCCGGATCACACTGCCGTCTTTGCCCAGCACCTCATACACCACGGTCGGTGCCGTGGTGATCAGATCAAGCTGATATTCGCGTTCCAGCCGCTCCTGGATAATCTCCATGTGCAGCATACCCAGAAAGCCGCACCGGAAGCCAAAACCGAGCGCTTGCGATGTTTCTGGCTCATAGTGCAAAGCAGCATCATTCAGCCGCAGCTTCTGCAGCGCATCGCGGAAATTTTCATAATCATCCGACGAGACCGGGTACAGCCCGGCAAACACCCGCGGATGTACCTGACTGAAGCCAGGTAGCGGATCCGGAGCTGGCTGATCCGCCAGAGTGATCGTATCCCCGACCGGTGCTGCATCAATCTCCTTGATACCCGCGATGACAAAGCCCACTTCACCACACGCTAATTGTTCGGTAAAGGTGCGTTTCGGCGTGAAGACACCGACCTTTTCGACCTGATAGGCACGCCCGGTGGACATAATATGCATCTTTTGTTTCGGGCGAATACTACCGTGCACCACCCGGATCAGCGAGATCACGCCGACATACGAATCAAACCACGAATCAATAATCAGTGCCTGCAACGGTGCATCCTGCTCACCGACCGGCGGCGGAATCGTCGCGACCAGAGATTCCAGCAGCTCCGGAATTCCCAGGCCCGTCTTCGCACTGACCGGCAAGGCATCGGTCGCCTCAATCCCGATGATCTCTTCAATTTCGTGGATCACCCGCTCCGGCTCAGCCGAGGGCAAATCGATCTTATTCAAAACCGGCACCACCTCCAGGCCCTGCGCAATCGCGGTATAACAGTTCGCGACACTTTGTGCCTCAACCCCCTGCGCAGCATCCACCACCAGCAATGCACCTTCGCATGCAGCCAGCGAACGCGAGACCTCATACGAAAAATCGACATGCCCAGGCGTGTCGATAAAGTTCAGTTGGTAAGTGATCCCATTCTGCGCCGGATAATGCAACGTGACCGCCTGCGCCTTGATCGTGATACCCCGCTCACGCTCCAGATCCATCGAATCCAGCACCTGCGCCGCCATTTCGCGCTGGCTCAGCCCGCCACACCACTGGATAAACCGATCCGCCAGGGTCGATTTACCATGGTCAATGTGCGCAATAATCGAAAAATTACGGATATGGCTCAGATTAGTCATAACAGGACTATAGCTCGGGGTTGCGGAAAAGAAATCGGAAGCATAATACAAACTGATGTGGGTTCATATACCGGTTTATCCGCAGCAGGCCGCAAATGCCGCAACCGGGTCGGCTTTATCCTTCGCCTGCACATTCAGCGCTGATATCCATGCCTGATATAACACCCGATCCGGTTCGGATAAACGCGCCATAAACGGTGCCTGGTCAGCAAAAATCCAGCCTGCTGTTGCTGGCTCAGCCGCCGCCCGCTGCTCCAGCAATGCCTCATGTGCTGCCGACACAGCAGCCTGATCCTGCTTCATCAACGCCTGCCCCAGAGTCAGCAAGGCCAGCACTTGACGATACTTCACTGTCTTGACTGACTGTCGCGCACCCGTCAGACCTTCCATCACCCAGTCCGGCTGATCTGCAATCAGACCTAGCTCCGTCAGACACAGATAACGTAAAGTTTTATCGTCTTTTTCCAAAACGATTGCCTGACGAAATGCTTCCACCGCTTCAGTATATCGACCTTGTCGTTGCAGCAGATTACCTAAGTTATGCCAGGAATATGCAAATTGGGCATCACGTTTTATTGCTTCCCGGTACGCCTGCTCCGCTTCTTCATATCGC
>CAWUID010000012.1:0-50100 GCA_963922315.1 uncultured Gammaproteobacteria bacterium | reverse complement strand
CTGATGAATTATCAAGCCTGTTTTTGGCTCAGTAGTGCAGAATTTCAACAGCCTGTTAGTACCAAAACTTTGAAAATCGAATTATTACAAGTTATTTTAAAGAAAGCCAATTTTAGTAGTGCAAAAACAACTGAACGTTATTTTTTTATACTAAGCATTTTGTTTTTCAGGCTAACCTTAGATCTTTGCTATTATCTCCATGTATCTCCGGAGTTCGAACATCACTTTATAACCCCACTGCCAATAAATTACTCTTCCTTGCAACATTTAGAGTCTTTTTTTTGGACTCTTTTACCAGCATTCTTTATACCGCACGAAAAAAAAAATATCAGCGGTATATTTTTTATGAGCGTAATGCTTTTTCTATACATTCCTATGACTTCCATATATGGCATGGATATGGAGCGTGGACGCGAGACAATTCTCTTATCTAACCTGGGAGTTTTAACTGCCAAGATCGTTTCACAGTCAAATCTCTTCTCGATTAAAGCCCTCGTCATCAAGAATGGAGAAAAATTATCTATCATATTCTGCCTGTCTATGATTTTTCTCTTCATTATATGGACATTTATTTCTGGAGCGACAAACAACATAAACCTGGATCTTTCGAAAATTTACATGCTACGAGAAGACACCAGTAAAATATTAGATGTAAAACTTATGGCTTATATAAACCTCTGGGTCCAGAAATGCTTTAATCCACTCTTATTAGCTGTAGGTTTTTATCGCCGCTCTTACATATTAATCATATTCACTATTTTAGTACAAATATATTTTTTTGCTATAACACAACATAGAGCACATTTGTTTGCACCCATATTAATTTATATGGCTTATCGCCTTTATTCTGGAAACACCAAAATCAGCCATTTATATTGTTATTCTGGCCTAGCAATATGCATACTACTTACCCTACTACAGTTTTTAGAATTAGGAGAACTTACTTCTATTGTATTCCGACGCGCCTTATTTGTTGCCGCTTCAGCAACAACCGATTGGATTTTATTTTTTATGGAAAATCCAAAAGTCTATTTTGCAGATAATATTTTGTCTGGTTTTATAGATAATCAGTATACAAACACCAGTTTACCGAAGTACTTAGGAGACTGGGTCGGTAATGGCCGCCCTTTCTCTTTTAATGTCGGTTTAATTGGCACTGGTTATGCCCACATGGGAATACTAGGTGTTTTATTCTACAGTGTAATTATCGGCTTAGTCGTGCAATTTTTAAACACCTTAATCCGCCAAGGACTACCTGTTTTTCTAGTTGCTGCCCTTTTATTTAACCCATTTCGAACCGCATGGGCAGATAGTGATCTATTCACAGCCCTGCTCACTCACGGAATACTCATATCTATTTTTATCTTATGGTTGTTTGGTCGAGAAAAAAACCCATGCAATCCATTGATAAAATAAAAAACAGCCTCAAATCTCTAACAAAAAACAGCTTTATCCGCAGTGTAAGTATATTGTCTGGCGGCACCATCATCGGCCAAGCCATCTTAGCCTTAATACTACCTGTTCTAACGCGACTCTATACCCCTGAAGATTTCGGTTTATTAGGCATCTATACCGCATTATTAATGACACTATCGGTTGCAGCCTGTTTACGTCTTGAGCTTGCCATTCCACTACCCAAAGAAGACGCCGATGCTGCTAACCTATTAGCCCTGAGTTTTATCGCTGCAACCTGTTTTTTTATTCTCTTGACATGTTTGAGTCTGGCATTCCCCGTATTCTTAGCAGAATCCCTGGGCAAACCGGAATTTACTAATTACTTGTGGCTATTACCACTAGGAGTTTGGCTAACAGCGAGTTATTCAATACTCCAGTTTTGGTCTATCCGTAAACAGCGCTTTGGCATGATCGCACGTACCCAAATAACACGTGCAGCAGCAGGAGCGTCAACGCAAGCCGGATTAGGGTTCGTATCTCTCTCCCCTTACGGCTTGATCATAGGCCATGTTATTTATATAGGTTTAGGTTCCATACCTCCTTTGCTCCTGCTGAAAAACAAGGATAGATCTGCATTAATCCACATTTCATTAACTACACTATGGCGTAATCTTAAAAAACACTATAAGTTTCCCGTCTTTTCTGTACCAGAAGCTTTACTCAATTCGGCCTTGCTGAATTTGCCAATGGTAATTATTGCAACGCTAGCCGGTGCCGCAGAGGCGGGTGCGCTATTTTTAGCGCAACGTATTGTGAGTATTCCAATTGGCTTGATAGGTGGAAATATTTCTCGGGCTTATTTAGGGCAAGCTACTGCAAAAAACAAAGAAAACAAACTCGGACAATTTACGCGCACTATTATATGGGCGCTATTAAAATTTGGCATCATACCTTGTAGCTTAATTATGTTTTTATCACCTATCGTATTTCCCTGGGTATTCGGTCCAGAGTGGATTCGTGCAGGTGTCATGGTGCAATGGCTAGCGCCAGCTATATTTTTTCAATTTTTAGCTTCGCCAGTGAGTACTATTTTTGCTGCAACTAAACGACAAGCCACTGCTTTTTTTTTGCAGTTATATGGATTTATCAGCATTATCGGCGCACTGTATATTAGCGAATATTTTTTTTGGCTGTCAGCCTTTCAAGCTTTCGCCATCTCATTAACTTTTTATTATATAGCTTACCTGTTTTTTATTGTAAAAACTTCTTATCAAATTTAATCAAAAAAATGATTATTATATAATGTCACGATCTTTATTCGGCAAAGGTTTTTTTCGTTACTTATTAGCACGTTTGCAAAAGCGCTCTAAACTCAGTGCTGTACGGGCGAGTACAATACATGCTACAGCCAAAGTGGAGCCTGGCAGCCAGGTTGTTGGCAGTAATATGAGTAAGCATTCATTTTGCGGTTATGACTGTGTATTACTAAACACAGATATCGGTAAGTTTTGCTCAATTGCTGATCATGTATACGTTGGTGGCTCTAAGCATCCTATACATTTTGTATCCACGAGTCCGGTATTTTTATCCCATCGCGATAGCGTAAAAGCTAAATTTGCACACCATGATTTCTATGAAATGCCACGCACGAATATTGGCCATGATGTCTGGATCGGCTTTGGCGCGCGGATTCGGGCTGGCGTTAATGTAGGACATGGCGCAGTCATCGGTATGGGTGCTGTAGTAACACGCGATGTTGCACCCTATACAGTGGTTGCAGGTAATCCAGCAAAAAAAATATCGCAACGTTTTTCCAATGAAACTATTGAAAAACTTTTAAAAAGCGCCTGGTGGGACTATTCAGATAAAAAACTATATCAGTTTGGGCCTTTTTTTAATAACCCAGAAGTTTTTTTAAATCAATTGGAAAAAAATTGAAGATATTACACTTATGTTTATCTTGCTTTTATATAGATAAAGCCACATATCAAGAAAATGCATTGGTACAGCAAAATGTGAAAGATGGACATGAAGTTTTAGTCATTGCCTCCACTGAAAATTTTTCGAGCGAAGGAAAACGCATATACTCCAAACCCATGGAATACATGGGCACGGATGGAGCGACAGTTAAGCGCATTCCTTATGTAAGCTGGCTACCGGCTAAAATCGCCCAAAAACTGCGTATTCATACCGGCGTATATAACCACATTAAAGATTTTTCTCCGGATATGATGCTGTTTCATGGGCTGTGTGGACGTGAAATTATAACCGCTGCCCGGTACACTAAGGATCATCCTGAAGTATTGTTTTATATAGATAGCCATGAGGATTGGTACAATAGCGCTAGAGGTTTTATTTCGCGCGAATTTTTACACAAACTGTATTATCGTTTTTATGCCCGTCGAGCGGCACAACAAGCCCGCAAAGTATTGTGTATTTCTTTGGAAACCATGGATTTTGTTACAGAAGTCTATGGTATTCCAAAAAACCAGTTAACATTCTATCCCTTAGGTGGCTACCCTATACCTGCAGCGGAATACCAGCAACGGCGGTCCGCTGCCCGCCAGCAATTAAAGCAAAGCCTGGACAGTATTATCTACGTCCAGTCAGGAAAGCAGACGCACCGCAAAAAACTCATTCAAACCTTGCAGGCTTTTGCCAAGGCGGCGCCAGAAAATAGCTGTCTTTTGATTACTGGCTCTCTGCATGAAGAGATTAAAGAACAAGCGGAACAGCTGATTGCTGCCAATCCACAAGTGATGTATCTAGGTTGGAAAAACGCTGAAGAACTGACCAATATTCTTTGTGCTGCAGATGTTTATGTGCAGCCTGGCACCCAATCCGTCACGATGCAACACAGCATGTGTTGTCACTGTGCGATCGCCATTGATGATGTTAAATCACATCAAGTATACGTTAAGAATAATGGTTGGCTGTTATCTCATACCATGACGCTTACACATATGTTTCGCACTTCAGCCACCCGTGATTTATCTGCAATGGGTGAACAATCGTACCACCTGGCACGCGATATGCTGGATTATAAAAAACTTGCCAATCAATTACTTACATCAGGCTTGTAGGAGCTATTTCAGCGCATGAATCCCAATATTAACCAAGCATATAATTCAGCTTATCAGATATGTACTCAATGCGTCATGGACACCAGCGACAAACAAATCACTTTCAATGCAGAAGGTGTTTGCGATCACTGTTTAGGGTTTGCATCTGATATTCAACCGAATTGGCATCCTAATGAAAAGGGTGCCAGCCTGCTTAAGGAAAAGATAAATAAAATTAAGGCCGCCGGCAAAGGCAAACCATTTGATTGCATTATGGGCATGAGTGGTGGCTTAGATAGTTCTTATATGCTCCACCTGGTGGTCACTGAATTTGGCTTGCGCCCTTTGGTTTTTCATGTGGATGGCGGTTGGGACAGTGATATTGCGGTCAATAATATTCAGGTTTTAGTCGAGAAACTAGGACTGGATTTATATACGGAAGTGATTAACTGGGAGGAGATGCGCGATTTTCAACTGGCTTTTTTTAAATCTGGCGTGCCGCATTTAGATATTCCACAAGATCATGCTTTTATTGCCACTCTTTACCATTTTGCTCACAAGCATAAAATAAAAACTATTTTGAATGGTGGCAATTACGCAACCGAGTGTGTGCGCAATCCTAAAGAATGGCTGTACTATGGCACAGACATGCCTCAGTTACGTGATATTCACACACGTTTTGGCACCATTCCGTTAAAGACCTACCCTTTTAGTTCTATTTTTTTTCATAAGATTTATCTGCGCTATTTCAAGGGTGTTCAGGTACTCAAACCCCTGAATTATCTGCCTTATACGAAAGCACTCGCTATTCAAACACTTTCTGAAAAATACGGTTGGCGTCCTTATCCACAAAAGCATTTCGAATCCCGTTTTACCCGTTTTTATGAAGGTTATTGGTTGCCCACACGTTTTGGTTACGACACACGACGTGTGCAGTATTCTAGTCTGATTTTAACTGGGCAAATGACGCGTGAAGAAGCCCTAGAGAAACTAAAACAACCGGCATATGACCCTGTTACTATTGATGAAGACCTTGCTTATATCGCTACTAAGCTGGGCATTTCCGTTGCAGAGCTCCGTCAGTATCATGAGATGCCACTAAAGACCTACCGCGATTATAAAAATCGTGAGTGGTTGTTTGATCTCGGGGCCAAAACGCTGAAATTTTTAGGTGTTGAGAGAGCCGTTAAACGATGATCGCCATCGTCGACTATGGCTCCGGTAATGTAGGCGCTATTGCTAACATTTTTAAGCAGTTGAAAGTGCCGCATTGCATTACCAGCAACCCTGAACAGCTTGAGGCCGCAGATCGTTATATTCTGCCAGGCGTCGGTGCCTTTGATACCACGATGCATACCTTGCACCAATCCGGTCTGGTGGAGGTGTTACACCAAGCGGTTATCCAACAAAAGAAAAAAATTCTCGGCATCTGCGTTGGTATGCAAATACTGGCCGATAGCAGTGATGAAGGCACCCTGCCTGGTTTAGGCTGGATACCGGGGCATATCCGGCGCATTGATATTAGTACGCTTGCTGATTTTCCCAAGTTACCCCACATGGGCTGGAATGCCGTACGTCTCTTACAAGATTTGCCGTTGTTTCAGCAGGTTGACGCCGCACAAGGGTTTTATTTTTTGCACAGCTATTACTTTGCTGCCGAAAACACTGCGCATATTACAGCCACCGTACATTATGGCTCTCCGCTCCCATGCGGAGTCATGCACAACAATATATTCGGCTTGCAATTCCACCCGGAAAAAAGCCATGCCAATGGTGTGGCGATACTGCGCAATTTTGTGGACCTGTAACCGTGTTACGTTCTCGTATTATTCCTTGCTTGCTGTTGCATCGTGGTGGGCTGGTCAAAACCCGTTTATTCAAAGAGCCCAAATACGTCGGCGACCCATTGAATGCCGTGAAAATTTTCAATGAGAAAGCCGTAGACGAACTCATGTTCATTGATATCGATGCCACTGCCGAAGGCTATGCCCCACAAATGCCGCGGCTACGGCATCTGGCTGTCGAATCACGGATGCCACTGTGCTACGGCGGTGGCATCACCAGCGCCACGCAAGCTGCACACGTTGTTGCTGCCGGCTTTGAGAAAGTCTCCGTCAGTGCTGCTGCACTGGCTCGCCCCGCTTTGATCCGGGAGATGTCCGAAACGATTGGTTCTCAGAGCGTTGTTGTCACTGTAGACGTTAAGGCGAATCGCCTGTTTTCTGGCTACACACTGTACACGCACAATGGTCGGCAAAAACACAAACAACCCTTGCTGGAATTTTGCCAGCAGGCAGTTGACCTGGGTGCCGGTGAAATTGTCATCAACGCCATTGACCGCGACGGGCAAATGCAGGGTTACGACCTATCGCTCGCCCAGCAAGTGCGCCAGGCAGTTGACACCCCAATGACTATGCTGGGTGGTGCGGGCAATGCAGACCATATGCAGGCGCTTATAGATACTGTTGGCACCGTAGGCGCTGCCGCCGGCAGTTTGTTCGTTTTCAAAGGTCCCTATCGTGCGGTACTGATCCGCTATTCCCGCCCATCTTCTCTGGAAGTCTCTCCACCCTCATGAAACAAATCCTGCAAGACATGGCCAAAGGCGGCACCACCATCGCTGAAGCGCCAGCCCCGCAAGTGAGCGCCGGGCATCTGCTAATTCATTCCCGGACATCGCTGATCTCAGCCGGTACCGAACGCATGCTGGTCGGTTTTGGCAAAGCCTCCTATCTGGACAAAGCCAGCCAGCAGCCAGAAAAAGTCAAGATGGTGCTGGAAAAGGCGCGTACCGATGGGCTGATGACGACGGTCGAGGCGGTGCAATCCAAGCTGGCGCAGCCATTGCCGCTGGGGTATTGCCATGTTGGCACGGTCGCCGAAGTCGGCGCCAGGGTAGCCGGTTTCAAGGCCGGTCAGCGGGTGGTTAGTAACGGCTCACATGCAGATGTGGTGAAGGTGCCGAAGAATTTGTGCGCCCACGTTCCCGATAGCGTAAACGATGAGGCCGCCGCCTTTACCGTGGTCGCCAGTATCGGCTTGCAGGGGATTCGTCTGGCGCAGCCGACCCTGGGTGAGTCTTTTGTGGTCACCGGCGCGGGTCTGATTGGTCTATTGACGGTGCAGTTGCTACGAGCACACGGTTGTCGGGTGCTGGCGATTGATTTTGATGCCGCCAAGCTGGCGCTGGCACAGCAATTTGGTGCGGAGATTTGCAACCCAGGTGCCGGCGAAGATCCGGTCACAGCGGGCATAGCCTTCAGTCGTGGGCAGGGCGTGGACGGGGTGATTATCACCGCCTCCACGCAGTCGAACGATCCGGTGACGCAAGCGGCACAGATGTGTCGTCAGCGCGGGCGCATTGTGTTGGTAGGAGTGACCGGTCTGGCGCTGAACCGGGCAGATTTTTATGAGAAAGAACTCAGTTTTCAGATAAGTTGTTCGTATGGCCCGGGGCGTTATGATCCGGCCTATGAGGAACAGGGGCACGATTATCCGCGCGGCTTTGTGCGCTGGACCGAGCAACGCAATTTTGAGGCGGTGCTGGATATGCTGGCCAGTGGGCAGTTGGATGTGGCGCCGCTAATCAGCCATCGTTTTGCGTTTGAGCAGGCGCCTGAGGCCTATGCGCTGCTAACTGCTGATAAGTCGGCACTCGGTATTGTGCTGGTGTATAGCTCCGAACCGGTATCGCGGATGCTGCCACAGGTGACGCTGAGTGCCGCTCGCCACTTTCATACCAACCAGCCGGTGCTGGGCTTTATTGGTGCGGGCAATTATGCCTCGCGCATGTTGATTCCGGCGTTTAAGCAAGCCGGTGCGCAGTTTCATACGATTGTCACCGCCGGTGGCATCAGTGGCGTGATTCATGGCGATAAGGCTGGTTTTGCGCATGCGTCGACTGATACTTCGGCGATGCTGGCCGATCCGGCCATCAATACGGTGGCGGTGGTGACTCGCCACGATTCGCACGCCGGTTTGGTGGCACAGGCGCTGGCTGCCGGCAAGCATGTGTTTGTGGAAAAGCCACTGGCGATTGATGCCGCCGGTCTGGATTCTGTACAACAAGCCTATGAGGCAACCCATACCTCGGGCAATGGGCCGCAATTGATGGTCGGTTTTAACCGCCGTTTTGCACCGCAGGTGCAAAAGATGCATGCCTTGTTGCAGTCGGTGCGCGAGCCGAAATCGTTCATTATGACCATGAATGCCGGAGACATTCCGGCGGATCACTGGACACAAGATGTTGCAGTGGGTGGTGGTCGTATTATTGGCGAGGCTTGTCACTTTATTGATCTGATGCGTTTTCTCGCCGGCAGCCCGATTGTGTCGGTGCAGGCGCGCCGCATGGGCGATACGCCGGGAGTCGCCATTACCGAAGATAAAGCATCGATCACCCTGGGCTTTGCCGATGGTTCGTTCGGCACCATTTTGTATCTGGCGAATGGTGCAGCCAGTTTCCCGAAAGAACGGGTCGAGGTATTTGCCGCAGGACGCGTGCTGCAACTGGATAATTTCCGCAAACTGTCTGCCTACGGCTGGCCGAAGTTCAAAAAAATAGCATTGTGGAAACAGGATAAAGGCCAACAGAACTGTGCAGCTGCCTTTTTAGCCGGTATTCAGAACGGCACACCAGCGATTGCCGCAGAGGAAATCTTTGAAGTAAGTCAGTATACTATTGAAATAGCGAATATTTTACGAACCCAATAAGTTGACTTATGGGTAACCATATGAATTAGGTTCCCATGAAATCAGCACGCCACATAACCATAAGATCAAAAATTGTTAATAGAATTTTTTATAAAGCACATACCTATTTATAGCGCATAACATTATGGATAGACAAAAAAAGCTGGATTTAATCACTAAAATATTTTTTCGGAAATCCACTCCTAAACTTTGGTTTAAACTAGTATGTGAAAATATAGAAAGAAATAGCGTTGTTCTTGAAATCGGCTCTGGCTCCGGTCAAGGAATGCAAAATCAAGATTATCCGAAAGTTAAAAAAATCATAGGTGTTGATTTAGACGATCGTGTCTTAAATAATCCTTATCTTGATTCAGCATTATGTATTCCAGCCCATGATATAAACAAACATCTGCATGAAAAAAACATTGATTGTATTTATTCACAAATGGTTATGGAGCACATTGATAACACTGAGCATTTTATTGCAACACAACTTAATCTTCTTAGCCCAAACGGCAAAATTATTCATTCTACTGTCTCAAAATATTATTGGATCTCAATGATAAATAATCTTGTCCCAGAAACAACCAAAAACTGGCTGATAAAAAATCTAGGGAGTGGTCGGAATAGTGAGGACATCTTCCCGGCTCTTTATAATTTAAATAGCGCTCAACAATTGTGTGAGCTTAGTAAGAAACTATCTTTTAACTACAAAATAGTTAGACAAGATGAGCCTCCTGGTTACCTGAGAAGAAGTATTATATTGATGATTCTTTACACTATTATTCACAAACCATTACAAGCAATTTTTCCAGCACTTCGCCCAACATTTATATTTATAATTTGGCAAAAAAATAGTTAATTTAGAAAAGCATCTACCTTTCGCATAAAAATGTTATCTATGATTTTCGAAATCCCTATCTACACCCAAAATCAAGCTGCAGCCTGCCAGCAGCTGCTGGCGGCTTGGCAAGAACAAGCACACAAGGTATTTGTGTTGCGGGCAGAGCAACCCATCGCCGATGTACAACAATTTTATAATGATCTGTTTCCCTATCTGGGTGAACCGCTGGCGCTGGCCGAGGATGCCACCATTGGCTCGCGTGATGCGCAGCGTACCAATCAGATCTGGATGGAGGTGCGTTATGACCCGAGTATTCCCAATGCGTACCGGCATTCTGCAGCGGCACAACCGTTGCATACCGATGGCAGTTATATTCCGGACTTTCCCTCGACGCTGATGTGTTGTGTGGCGAATACCGGAGAAGGTGGCGAAACGATCTTTATTGATAGCCAGAATGTGTATGCCAGTCTGGCTGCCGAAGAGCCGGCTCTCCTCAAGCAATTAACGACAACCAGGATTCTGCATGAACGCTCCGGTGATGCCCGTTCAGAATATCCCTTGCGCCAGCAGGACGACGAGGTTTTCGTTAACTGGAATTATTTTTGTGTCAACCAGAACTTGCCGAACACACAACGCACTCTGGTTGAGCAATTCCAGCACTATCTGCTCAACTCGGCCCGTATTCAACAGTACATTCAACCGGTCAAGCTGCGGTCCGGGGATGCCGTGGTGTGGAAGGATAACCAGGTGTTGCACGGCAGACATGCGTTCAGTGCCACGCGAACTTCCGAACGTTTTTTATGGAAATGCGCCATCGCGCTGCACACGGAGACCCCATGTCGCTGATCTGGGGCACCATGCGCCTACTGGCGCATACCCAGGAGCCCGCATTCTGGGTGAATTTTTTCCGCGATCTGCACCAGCGCGGTATCGATACCCTGCACAGCTCGCTGGAATACGACAGCTTTCCGCTGCTGTGCGACGTGCTGCGCCGCCTGCGGGAAGACGGCGTCACCTTTCGCCATATGGTCAAACTGGCCGAGCCCTCCTTTGCAGAAAACCACTTTTCACCAGATCGACTGCTCGCCAAATTGCAAGCCTATCAACACCTGCTCGGTAGCGACACGATCCATCACATACAATGGATGTGGCGCAGCGACCTGCAACACGAAACCCGCCGGTTGGCTGCTTTCCAGCAACAACATACCGACCTCCACACCGCCTTTGCACAGCTGAAAACCACCGGCCAGGCCGCAAAGATCACCTGCTTTCCCTACACCCCCGGCTTTGCCGACGCGGCACTGGCAATACCCAGCCTGGACGGACTCACCGTCTACTGGAACCCACAGGAACAAGACTACCTGCCGCAAATGCAAGCCTGTGTGCAGCAACACAAACAGGTATACACCCTGCGCCCCTTTGGCGCCGGTCAACTCCACGGCAGCACCAGCGCCGAATCGCTCGATTTCACCTTGCATACCCGGCTGGTCACCGCCACCGTGTTCACCGCCACACAACAACCGCATCTCGACCAGGTACTCACCCACATGGCTGCACAGGACGCCTCTTGTCCTTCCTGAGCCGTCTCACCACCTATCCCCGCCTCGGCCTCCGCAACCTGGGGCGCGTCGCTATCTACCGACTCGGCCTGAAACTGGGCGTCCACCCCGTGCGCCGCCTACAGGCCGAAGCTCCGACCGGCCCCTACTTCCGTACCCCGAATGCAAACCGCAACACCACTCCCCTACGTGCCCCACAGAACTGGCGCACACACGGCCTGCTATTTGGCTACCGGCCGTATGCCATCAGCGACACACCGCCCAACTGGCACAGCGATCCACTGAGTGGCACCGCGATGGCCGCCCCCGAACGCTCCTGGTGGCAGATCCCTGACTTCGACCCGCAAACAGGCGACATCAAGACAATATGGGAACTATCCCGCTTCGATTGGGTCCTCGCCTTCGTGCAACAAGCCGCCCTGAGCGATACCCAGGCCCTGCAATGTCTGAACACCTGGCTCACCGACTGGAACCAGCGCAACCCACCGTATCGTGGCGCCAACTGGAAATGCGGCCAGGAAGCCAGCATCCGCGTCATACACCTGGCTATGGCCGCACTGATTCTGGACCAGACCAGCCAACCCGAACCCGGCCTGATCGCCCTCATCCGGGTACACCTGCAACGCATTGCCCCCACCATCGCCTACGCCGTAGCACAAGACAATAACCATGGCACCTCCGAAGCTGCCGCCCTGTATATCGGCGGCAATTGGCTCGCCGCACACGGCGATACCCAGGCCCGGCGCTGGGCCCGCAGCGGACGCCGCTGGTTAGAAAACCGCATCAATCGTCTAATCGGTAAACAAGGCACTTTCTTTACCCAATACTCCCTGAACTACCACCGTGTACTGCTCGACACCCTCAGCACGGTCGAAGTCTGGCGCCGTCACCAGCAACTCCCCGCCTTCAGCCAGCGCTGGCAACAACGCACCCAGGCCGCTACCGAGTGGCTGCGCCACCTGATCCAGCCCACAAACGGCGACGGCCCCAACCTCGGCCCTAATGACGGCGCCCGCCTGCTACCGCTCACCGACAGCGCCTATCGCGACTACCGCCCCAGCGTGCAGCTCGCCAGCGCCCTGTTTAGCCAACAATGCGCCTACCCCACCGACGGCGACTGGAACCAACCCCTGCACTGGCTGCGCATCCCTCTCCCTAACCAGGCTGCCGCACCCACCGGTAGCCGCATCGCTGACGATGGCGGCTTTGCCTGGCTGCACCAAGGACCGGCCCAAGTGTTACTGCGCTATCCACGCTACCGCTTTCGCCCCAGCCAGGCCGACCCCCTGCACCTCGACCTGTGGCTGCACGGTAACAACCTGCTGCGCGATGCCGGCAGCTACAGCTACCACACCGAACCGCGCTGGCTGCACTATTTCCAAGGTATCGCCAGCCACAATACCGTACAATTCGACGCCCGCGAGCCGATGCCGCGCCTCAGCCGCTTTTTATTCGGGTGTTGGCTGCACACCCACTGGCAACAACCTCTGCGCCAAACCGAACACACACAACACTTCGGTGTCGGCTACCGCGACCACCAGGGCGCGACCCACCGGCGCAGCGTGCAACTGACCGCAACCCAACTGCACATCACCGATCAGATCAGTGGTTTCCAACAACACGCCGTGCTACGCTGGCGCCTGCACCCTGGCGACTGGCAGCCACAAGGCAGCCCGGAACACCCCCAGTGGCACAACCCCGAAACACACACCACCCTCAGCCTCCAGGCCAACATGCCGATAATCCGTTACCACATCGTCGAAGGTTGGGAATCACGCCACTACCTGGAAAAAACCACCGTACCGGTTATTGAAATCACCGTCGCCCAGGCCGGCACCCTATACACCACCATCCGTTGGACCGCATGAACGTCCTGTACCTCCACCAACACTTCTCCACCCCGCAAGGCGCCGCCGGTCTCCGCTCCTACGCCATGGCGCAACAACTGATCGCCCAAGGGCACACCGTCACCATCGTCTGTGGCAGCTATCGCGGCGGCCACACCGGCCTCAGCCAACCCTTCCACAAAGGCCAACGACAAGGCACCATCGACGGCATCCATCTCATCGAATACGACCTCGCCTACGCCAACGCCGATGGCTTTATCAAGCGCAGCCGCACCTTCCTACGCTACGCCTGGCGCAGCCTCGGCATCGCCCTCACCGCACCATACGACGTCATCATCGCCACCAGCACCCCACTCACCGTCAGCCTCCCCGGCATCCTCGCCCGCTGGCTACGCCGCAAACTCTTCGTCTTCGAAGTGCGCGACCTGTGGCCCGAACTGCCCCGCGCGATGGGCGTCATCCGCAACCCCGTCATCCTGCAACTGATGAGCGCTCTGGAATGGCTCAGCTACCGCTCGGCCCAGCGTCTGATCGGCCTGTCACCCGGCATAGTAAAAGGCATCGCCGCCCGCACCCCCACCGGCACCCCCATCGCCCTGATCCCTAACGGCTGCGACCTCAGCCTGTTTGATCCGGCCAACGTACAACCCTGGCGGCCCGCGCACATCCCCGACGACCACCTGCTCGCCGTCTACAGCGGCACCCATGGCCTCGCCAACGGCCTCAACGCCATCCTGGACGCCGCCGCCGAACTCCAACGCCGCCAGCGCAACGACATCAAAATCCTGCTGATCGGTCAGGGCCAATGCAAACCCACCCTGCAAGCGCGCGCGCAACAAGCAAGACTAAACAACGTCATCTTCCACGACCCGGTCGACAAACAACGCCTCGCCGGACTGCTCGCCAGCGCCGACCTCGGCCTGCAAATCCTCGCCAACATCCCTGCCTTCTACGACGGCACCTCACCCAACAAATACTTCGACTACCTCGCCGCCGGGTTGCCCGTACTCAACAACTACCCCGGCTGGCTCGCCGAACACATACAACAACACCAGCACGGCTACGCCATCGCCCCCGACGACCCCCGCGCCTTCGCCGACACCCTGGAACACGCGGCCGACCACCGCAACCAGCTCAACACCTACCGCGCCAACAGCCGCGCACTGGCGTGCCAACACTTCGATCGCCGCCAACTGGCCCGCCAATGGGTGCAGTGGCTGGAACAGGCCGCCCCATGCTAAAACGACTGCTCGACATCAGCGCCGCCCTGCTACTGCTGATCCTGCTCAGCCCGATACTACTCCTCATCGCCAGCCTGATACGCAGCCAAATCGGCAGTCCGATCCTGTTTCGCCAGACCCGCTCCGGCAAAAACGGCCAGCCCTTCGCCATCATCAAATTCCGCACCATGCGCGACGCCACTGACGCTGAAGGCAACCCCCTCGCCGATGCCGAACGCCTGACCCGCCTGGGCACCATCCTGCGCGCCCTCAGCCTGGACGAACTGTCCGAACTCTGGAACGTCCTTACAGGCGACATGAGCCTCGTCGGCCCACGCCCCTTCATCGCTGACTACCGCGACCTCTACACCCCCGAACAAGCCCGCCGCCTGGCCGTACGCCCCGGCATCACCGGCTGGGCGCAAATCAACGGACGCAACGCCATCTCCTGGGAAGCGCGCTTTGCTCTGGACGTCTGGTATGTGGAACACCAAAGCCTCTGGCTAGACCTTAAAATACTCCTGCTCACCATCAAAAAAGTCCTGACCCGCAGCGACATCCATGCCGACAACGACGTCACCATGCCTCGATTCACCGGAACCCGGCAATGAAGGCACTGGCCATACTCGGTGCCAGCGGGCACAGCAAAGTCGTCGCTGACACCGCCGCACAAAGCGGTTGGGCAACCATCCACCACTACGACGACACCTGGCCCACCCAGCAACACATCGAAAACCGGCCCATCGTCGGCAACACCACCACCCTGCTGAAACAAGGCCACCAATACGCCGGCATCCTGATTGCCATCGGCGACAACCCCACCCGCCTGCGCAAAACCCGACAAATACAACAAGCGCAACACCCGCTCACCACCCTGCAACACCCCACCGCCTACCTCGCCGCCAATGTCGTCTTGGGTGTCGGCAGCCTCATCTGCGCCGGTGCCGTCATACAACCGGGCACCACCATCGGCATCGCCAGCATCATCAACACCAGCGCCAGCATAGACCACGACTGCCACCTGGCCGACAGCGTCCACATCAGCCCCGGCGCCCACCTGGCCGGCAACATCACCGTCGGCGAAAACAGCTGGGTCGGCATCGGCGTCAGTATCAAACACAACCTCACCATTGGCGCTAATGTCACCATCGGGGCCGGCGCCGTCGTCATCACCGACATCCCCGACAACACCTGCGTAGCGGGCGTACCCGCACGACCTATCTGAAACCTATGCTCAACACCCCCCTTACCCCCTGGCCCAGCTACACCACAGAAGAAGCTGAAGCGGTACAAAAAGTCCTGCTATCCAACCAAGTCAACTACTGGACCGGCAATGAGGGTCGCACTTTCGAAAAAGAATTTGCTGACTGGGCCGGCAGCCAGCATGCCATCGCCTTGGCCAACGGCACCGTCGCTCTGGAAATCGCCCTCCACGCGCTCGACATCGGTCCTGGTGACGAAGTTATCGTCAGCCCGCGCACCTTCCTCGCCAGCGTCTCCAGCATCATCCAGGTCGGAGCCAAGCCGATCTTCGCCGACGTCGACCTCAACAGCCAGAACATCACCGCCGACACCATCGCCGCCGTGCTGACCCCAGACGCACGCGCCATCCTCTGCGTCCACCTGGCCGGCTGGCCCTGCGACATGGCTACTATTATGGATTTGGCCAGTCAACACCAACTCAAAGTGATCGAAGACTGCGCCCAGGCGCATGGCGCCCGCTACCAAAGCCAAAGCGTCGGCACTATCGGCGACATCGGCTGCTGGTCCTTCTGCCAGGACAAAATCATGACCACCGGCGGCGAAGGTGGCATGGTCACCACCAACGACGAAGCCTTATGGCGCACCATGTGGGCACGCAAAGACCACGGCAAAAACTATGCTGCTGTCCATGAACGCGAACACCCGCCCGGATTCCGCTGGCTGCATGAAGACTTCGGCACCAACGCTCGCATGACCGAAATGCAGGCCGCCATTGGCCGCATCCAGCTACAACGCATGCCTGAATGGACGCGCCTGCGGACAGCCCATGCTGCCACCCTCACCCATGCTTTGACACCCTATGCCGGACCCGACGGCTGTATCCGCCTGGCACCATTCCGCTGCCATCGCGATTGTCCATCTGGCTCAGATTCTCAATCTTGTAAACTCAACTGCATACACGCCTATTACAAATATTATTGTTTCGTGCGACCAGAGAATCTAGCGCCTGGCTGGAACCGCGACCGCATCATCGACGCAATCAATGCCGCAGGTATACCCTGCTACTCGGGCAGTTGTTCTGAGGTCTATTTAGAAAAGGCCTTTGACAATACCAGCTACCGCCCGGCGCAACACCTTCCCAATGCGAAAATACTCGGCGAAACCAGTCTGATGTTTCTGGTACACCCCGCCCTCACATCTACTGAGATCAACAAAACCGCTGATGTCATCACTTCTGTACTGCAACAGGCTTCATCCGCAATAACACCTGCCTGAACCATGCCTTCCAGCCCCCCTCCTCTGTTTTGTGTGCATACTCTGCAACAACCTCGCAACTTGATTCTGGCTCTTCCTCGCGTCACTAAACGCAGCATTGCACTAGTCATAGATGTCAGCCTTTGCATATTAACAATCTGGCTGGCTTTCTGTTTACGGTTAGGAGAACTATCCAGCTTCACAGAAGGCATGTTTGCTGCTTCCGTCATTTCGGTTGCACTGGCCTTACCCTTGTTCACGGTCTTTGGTCTGTATCATGCTATCTTCCGCTATGCTGGCTGGTCCGCCATGCTGGCTATCAGCCAGGCAATTGGTCTCTATGGTCTGTTGTACTCTGCTCTGCTGATCAGCATTGATAGGGTTGATGTGCCAGGTTCTGTTGGTTTTATACAACCACTGCTACTTTTTTTTGCGATTGGCGGCTCACGCTTACTGGCATACCACTGGTTAGGTGGCAATACCCTGCGCCGATCAAATACCAGCCCGGCTAATACCCTGATCTATGGTGCCGGAAATTCCGGACAACAACTGGCATCCATCCTGCGCAATAATCACGAAATGCGCGTTGCAGGCTTTATCGACGATGATAAACACCTGCAAGGTCGTGTGCTGAGTCACCTGAAGGTTCACCCACCGGAAAAGCTCGGACATCTGGTTGCATCTGAACAGATAGCTCAAGTGTTGCTGGCCATTCCTTCAGCCAGTCGGCGCAGACGACAAACAATTCTGGAGCATATCCGACACTACCCTGTCGCAGTGCGTACCTTGCCGGGTATGGTTGATCTGGCGAAGGGGAATGTCACCATTTCTGATCTGCATGAGCTGGAGATTGACGATCTGCTCAATCGGGAATCGGTTACTCCCGATCATGCGCTGCTGAGCAAAAATATCACTGGCAAGGTTGTTCTGGTTACAGGTGCCGGTGGTTCGATTGGCAGTGAGCTATGTCGGCAGATTCTGCAACAACAACCCACTCACCTGTTACTGGTTGAAATCAGCGAATATGCGCTGTATGCCATTCACAGCGAGCTGGAGCATCAGGTAACTGCAACAGATAGCCGACAAAAGAGCCGTCTGATTCCTCTGCTTGGTTCTGTTGCGGATGTAACACGCATGCATCAGATCATCAAAACCTGGCAACCGGATACGATTTATCATGCCGCTGCTTATAAACATGTTCCGATCGTTGAACACAATCTTGCTGAAGGTATCCGGAACAATGTGTTCGGTACCCTGATTACGGCACAAACTGCGATAAAGGCAGGTGTGGCAGACTTTGTACTGATCTCCACTGATAAGGCAGTCCGCCCGACGAATGTGATGGGCGCCAGCAAACGCCTGGCTGAACTGTGTCTGCAAGCCTTGTTTGCGCATCATGCTGATCAACGCACCCGGCTTTCTATGGTACGGTTTGGCAATGTACTCGGTTCATCCGGTTCTGTGATTCCCCGATTCCGCCAGCAAGCTCGGCATGGCGGGCCAATTACCCTGACTCATCCTGATATCAATCGCTTTTTTATGACGATTCCTGAGGCTGCTCAGTTGGTCATTCAGGCCGGTGCCATGGCTCAGGGGGGTGATGTCTTTGTGCTGGATATGGGTAAGCCGGTAAAAATTACAGATCTTGCCCGGCGTGTTGTGGAGCTGTCCGGGCTGACAATACGTGATGAAGGTAACCCGGAAGGTGATATTGAGATTGAAGTGACAGGCCTGCGCCCGGGTGAGAAGTTATATGAGGAATTACTGCTGGGTGACGATCCTCTGCCAACAGAACATCCTAAGATCATGCGGGCACAAGATTCGTTTGTAATGTGGGATCAGTTGAAAACGGATCTGGATTGTCTGGATTCAGCTCTGCGCAGTCATGATGTGGATGCGATGCTGAATATACTTAAGGGACTGGTGACCGGATTTAAACCCGGTGCGACAGTGGATTGGGTGTATTCAGAAGGCACTGCCAAACATAGCATAGGTGAGAAGCAGATCGGTACCTAGTACCAGAAGAGAGCTTTGTACGACGGTGCGGGTAGTTGCCTGGCTGACGCCCTGCGAGGTGGGAGTTGCGTGATAACCCTGGTAGATGGCGATCCAGGTCACGATGCAGCCGAATACCGCAGATTTGATGACACCATTCAGGATATCGTCGGCAAAGTCTATGCCGAATTGCATGCCACTCCAGAAGGCACTGTCATCCAGCATCAGCATGATCTTCGCCAGCAGCCAGGCGCCGACGATGCCGACTGCACTGAAGAGTGCGGCCAGTAAAGGCACTGAGAGACACCCAGCAATCCAGCGCGGTACCAGTATCCGGCGCACCGGGTTGATTGCCATCATTTGCAGGCTGGAGATTTGTTCTGTCGTCTTCATCAGCCCAATTTCTGCAGTGACTGCCGATCCGGCACGCCCGGCAAACAGCAGAGCGGCGAGTACCGGGCCTAGTTCACGCACCAGTGCAGCTGACACCATCAGGCCGAGTGCTGTGTCAGCACCAAATCGGGCGAGTATCGCATAGCCTTGTAACGCCAGCACCATTCCAACAAAAAGACCCGACACTGTAATAATGGATAAGGTCTTTGTGCCAATGGCGTAGAGCTGCTCCAGTAACAGTCGTGGCTGACTGAGTATCGCTACGCTCTCTCGTAGCAATGCCAGTAACAAGAGTACCGCTGTGCCAAGATTAGTGGCATATCGCAACCCCCATTCGCCCAATGTCTGTAATGGACTGGTACGCATCAGTTACCCCTTCAGCATCTGAGAATTCAGGAGCGGAGCTACATAATGAAACGGCACCGGCCCATCTGGCTGCCCCTGCATGAATTGTTGTATCCAGGGATCTGTACTCTGCTGTAAGTCTGTTGGTGTAGCCTGCGCAATCACTTGTTGTTGCGCGATCAGGCAGACCTGGTCGGCAATGCGCAAGGTTTCTGCGATATCGTGTGAAACCAGCAGGCTGGTCAGGTGAGCAGCATCGTTCAGTTGACGCACTAACTTGACCAATATGCCCATGGAGATCGGATCCTGGCCGGTGAATGGCTCGTCGTACAGGATCATCATCGGATCCAATGCAATCGCACGCGCCAGTGCGACGCGACGTGCCATACCACCAGACAGTTCGGCTGGCATCAGGTCGCTGGCACCACGTAATCCGACCGCTTCCAGCTTCAGCAATACCAGTTTACGGATCATGCTGGTACTGAGCTTAGTATGTTCGCGCAGTGGCAGTGCCACATTGTCGTATACGCTCAGGTCGGTCAGCAGTGCCCCACTCTGGAATAACATCCCCATCCGCATGCGTAGCCGGTACAGTTGTGGGGTAGTGAGCTGATGGATGGGCTGGCCATCTATCTGTATGCTGCCGACATCTGGTGTCAGCAGGCCGGTGATCAGTTTGAGTAGGGTGGTCTTACCTGTGCCGGATGGGCCCATGATCGCAGTGATCTGGCCGCGCCGGATATCCAGATTGATACCGGAGAAGATCGGTCGATCACCATGGGCATAGTGCAAGCCGCGTATCCGGATCAGTGGCGCTTCAGCGGCCATGTTGTCGCTAATCGGCTTTGTCTAAGACAATCACCGCATCCATCTCGACCTGCGCGCCCTTTGGCAGAGCCGCGACGCCAACAGCGGCACGCGCCGGATAGGGCTCAGCGATATACTCAGCCATGATCTGGTTGACTGCAGCAAAGTGGTCCAAGTCAGTCAGGTAGATGTTCAGCTTGACGATATCGGCCAGTGTGCCACCCGCCGCTTGCGCCACGGCTTGCAGGTTGTCGAAGACTTGCCGAATCTGATTGGTGATGTCGCCGGTGACCAGCATCATGGTATCCGGTTGCAGTGGGATTTGTCCGGACAAATAGACGGTATCGCCAGTACGGATCGCCTGGGAATAGGTACCTATCGCTTGTGGGGCCTGGTCTGTTCTGATAACTTGTCTGGTCATAAGTCGCGCCGTCGATTTGTCAGGAGAATGCCGGTACAGCTGACCAGAGCGAACAGAAGCAGGTTCCAATCGCCCCAGATGGCATAGGGCGTCGTCCCCTGTCGGGGCTGGACTATGCCGGTCACGGCAGTGGTCACAAACTGGTCGGCCTGTTGCTGGATCTGGCCTTTTGTATTGATGATCGCTGAGATGCCAGTGTTGGTCGCACGCAGCAGGTAACGTTCTGTTTCCTGCGCCCGCATCCGTGCAATCTGGAGGTGCTGGTGCGGTGCGAGTGAGTCGCCGAACCAGGCATCATTGCTCGCATTGATCAGGTAGCCTGCTTCCGGCAGGGCGCGCATCACTTCGCTGGCAAAAGCATCTTCGTAGCAGATATCGATTCCAGCGAGTTGCCCGGCAAGTCTGAGGACTGGTTTGTCGCTGGTACCTGCCGAGAAGTTCGACATCGGGATCTGCATGAAATCCAGGATCGGCTGGAGCCAGGCCTTGCCAGGCAGGTATTCGCCAAACGGGACTAAGTGCCGTTTGTAGTAGGCCTGTCGCCCGGACTGTCCCAAGCTGATCATCGCGTTGTAATAACGACCTTTTTCTTTAACGATGATACCGGTCAGCAGATCGCGTTGTTGTTCGTGCATCATGTCGTGCAATAGCCGCAACAGGCTGGTTTCAACCCGGGTGTTGTAGGCCGGGATCGCGGTTTCCGGCCAGATCACCAGTTCGCTGTCGGCTACCTGCTCAGTCAGGCTGCGATAACGGTGGATCGTCTCCGGATACCAGTCCGGCTGCCATTTGTGTTGTTGTGCAATGTTGCCCTGAATCAGGCTGACCTGGAAGGGCTCGCCGATCGGTTGCGTCCAGGTATATTGGGTAAGTAATACGCCCAATCCCCAGATGATGATCTGGCCGACCCAGCTCCAGCTGCTGCGCCAGTCGTGCAACAGCCCGGCGCTCAGGGCAATCAGCCAACTGATGCCGAGCACGCCGACGATCGGTGCATAGCCTGCCAGTGGCAGGTCGATCTGGCTGTACCCGACTACTAACCAGGGGAAGCCGGTAAACAACCAACTGCGTAACGCTTCGACACTGACCCACACCATCGGCGCTAAGCCGAGTAATGCAGCCCGAGTGCTGAGGTAACGATTGAGTGTGTGGTAGACCCCGGAAAACAGGGCAAAATACAGGCTGACCACCGCGACAAATAACGCAGTGATGGCAATCGCCGCGATCTGGCTGATGCCTCCGAACTGGACGATGCTGTGGTGTATCCAGGAGACACCGAACCCCATCAGGCCAAGGCCGAACGCATAGCCGAGGCCGATTGCTTGCCTGCCGGTCTCAGCTTGGTTGAGTTGCCAGTATAGAAATGCGAGGGTGAAGACTGCGATCAGGCCCAACCCGTAGGGCGCGAATGCCAGTACAGTAATCGCACCTGCCGCAAATGCTGCCAGCCAGCGTAGTTTAGCGCTCGCGATAGGTAATACGGCCTTTGGTCAGGTCATATGGTGTCATTTCAACCTTCACTTTGTCACCGGTCAGGATACGGATGTAGTTTTTGCGCATCCGCCCGGAGATATGTGCATTCACCACATGTCCGTTTTCCAGCTCAACTCGAAATGTGGTGTTGGGCAGGGTATCAACAACCGTGCCTTCCATTTCGATTACATCTTCTTTTGCCATACGTTATTCGTCTGTCTCTGGTGTTTCAGGTAAAACCGGCAGTGCAACAATGCCGATCAGTTGTTCGTTTTTGCTCAAACGGATCAGGCTAACGCCCTGGGTATCACGACTGAGTTGTGAAATTTCATCACTGCGCGTTCTGACTAGTGTGCCACCATCCGTGATCAGCATCACTTCGTCACCCGGCGCAACCCGCACAGCACCTACCAGGCTGCCATTGCGCTCACTGGTGCGGATCGAAATCACACCAGAGGCACCGCGCCCGCGCACTGGATATTGGTCAATCGAGGTGCGTTTGCCATAGCCTTGTTCGCTCGCGGTCAGTACATCGCCCTGGTCACCGACAATCAGTGAGTTTACCTGCTGTTCCGGCTGCAATCGCATGCCGAGCACACCTGCTGCCTGCCGTCCCATTGACCGTACCTGAGATTCAACGAACCGAGTCGCCTTGCCGGCAGTGCTGGAGAGCATGATGATCTGTTCACCATCGGTCAGTTCAACCCCGATGAGCTGATCATCATCCCGCAGGTTGATCGCAATGATGCCAGCACTGCGCGGATTGGAAAATTCGCTCAGCGCAGTTTTTTTGACGATACCAGCGGCTGTTGCCATGAACACATATTGGTCTGCAGCATACTCCCGTACTGGCAGGACCGCATTGATCCGTTCATCGTCTGCCAGTGGCAACAGGTTCACCATTGGTCGGCCACGCGCGGTGCGTCCGGCTTGCGGCAGTTCATATACCTTCAGCCAGTAACATTTACCCCGGCTGGAGAAACACAGAATTGTATCGTGCGTATTCGCAATGAATAACCGGTCAATGAAGTCTTCATCTTTGATCGCAGTTGCAGTTTTGCCTTTACCGCCGCGCCGTTGTGCCTGGTACAGGTGCAACGGTTGTGATTTGGCATAGCCCTGATGCGACAGGGTGACCACCATATCTTCCGGTGTAATAAGGTCTTCCAGGGTCAGATCGGCCTGATCACGCCGAATCTCGCTACGACGGGCATCACCAAATTGTGCCGCAATCGCACTCAATTCGTCCCTGATCACTTGCATCAACCGATCAGGGTCAGACAGAATTTCCAGCAACCCGGCGATTTTTTCCAGAATATCGGCATATTCCTGGATGATTTTATCTTGTTCCAGCCCTGTCAGCTTGTGTAGCCGCAGATCCAGAATCGCCTGCGCCTGCACTTCGGTCAGCCGATAGCCACCGTCGGTCAATCCATACTCAGGCGCCAGATCTTCCGGACGGGATGCTTCCGCACCTGCCCGCGCCAGCATCGCTTCTACCGTGCCAGAGTGCCAAATGCGTGATACCAGTTGTTGTCGTGCAGTCGCCGGATTCGGCGCCGCCTTGATCAGCGCAATCACTTCGTCGATGTTCGCCAGTGCGACTGCCAAGCCTTCCAGCACGTGTGCTCGTGCCCGCGCCTTACGCAACTCGTACAAGGTGCGACGGGTAACGACATCACGCCGGTGGCGGATGAAGTATTCGAGCAGTTGTTTCAGGTTCAGGGTGCGAGGCTGGCCATCTACCAGTGCGACCATGTTGATGCCAAACACGGTCTGCATCTGGGTGTGCTGGTACAGGTTGTTCAGCACTACCTCGGTCACTTCACCTCGCCGCAGCTCAATCACCAGCCGCATCCCGTCTTTATCGGACTCGTCACGGATCGCGGTGATGCCATCGATTTTTTTCAGCTTCACCAGCTCGGCAATCTTTTCCTGCAACCGGGCTTTGTTAACCTGGTACGGCAGCTCGCGTACTACGATACGCTCGCGCCCGGCAGACATCTCTTCAAATTCAGTGCGCGCCCGCAAGTATAGTTTGCCGCGCCCGGTGCGATACGCATCACGGATGCCGGCAGTGCCATTAATGATCGCAGCAGTCGGGAAGTCAGGCGCCGGGATATGCGTCATCAGATCGGCGATGGTGATATCCGGCTGATCTATCAGTGCCAGACAGCCCTGAATCACTTCGGATAGATTATGCGGCGGAATGTTGGTTGCCATACCGACTGCGATGCCGGATGAACCATTGATCAGCAGATTCGGGATACGGGCAGGCAGGACACTCGGCTCATGTTCTGAGCCGTCATAGTTCGGGGTGAAGTCAACTGTTTCGCGGTCGATGTCGGCGAGCAGTTCATGCGCAATCCGTGACATGCGGATTTCGGTATACCGCATTGCAGCGGGCGAATCGCCATCAACCGAGCCGAAGTTACCCTGCCCGTCAATCAGCAGGTAACGCAGTGAAAACGGCTGCGCCATGCGCACGATCGTGTCGTAGACTGCGGTATCACCATGCGGGTGATATTTACCAATCACATCACCGACGATCCGCGCCGATTTTTTATACGGCTTGTTCCAGTCATTATTCAGCTCGCCCATCGCATACAGCACACGCCGATGCACTGGCTTCAGCCCATCGCGGACATCCGGCAGTGCCCGGCCGACAATGACTGACATCGCATAATCCAGGTAAGATTGCTGCATCTCCTCTTCGAGGCTGATGGACAGGACTTCCCTGGCAAATTCGGTCATAAGCTGAGTCTCATGCGCGTATTACGCAGTTTTTCGGGCTACAGAACTAAACTTTTTATTTTAACACAACCTGCTTACAGGTACCTCTGAAAACGTCGCGAGCGCAACAAAAACGAGGCGAAAAAGCGCCGTGTGTAAGTCGCATATGAGCATTTTGCAACGCAGTAATTTTCAGAGATGTTCTTATACCTGTTCAGCCAGTGAAGCAGCGCATCCCAAGTAGCGATCTGGCGTGAGCTCCAGCAAACGCTGCTTTGCTTCTTGCGGAATCTCCAGCGACTGAATAAACGCCTCGACCTGCGGCTGTTCAATCTGTTTCCCCCGGGTCAGTGCTTTCAGCTTTTCATACGCTTCCGGCACACCATAACGCCGCATTACTGTCTGAATCGGCTCCGCCAGCACTTCCCAACTCAGGTGCAAGTCCTCCATTATCTTCACTTCATTCACCTCCAACTTATCCAGTCCGCGCAGAATCGAGTGCAACGCAATGCAAGTATAGGCAAAGCCGACTCCCATATTGCGCAATACCGTCGAATCAGTCAGATCGCGTTGCCAGCGGGATACCGGCAGCTTGCTAGATAAATGGCCGAAGATTGCATTCGCCAGACCCAGGTTCCCTTCCGCATTTTCAAAATCTATCGGATTCACCTTATGCGGCATGGTGGAAGAACCAATCTCACCAGCCACCGTCTTCTGCACAAAATAACCGATAGAAATATAGCTCCAGACATCCCGACAAAAATCCAGCAGAACCTGATTACACCGCGCCAAGGCATCAAACAGCTCAGCCATGTAGTCATGCGGTTCAATCTGGGTGGTGTACGGATTGGGCACCAGGCCCAGCGATTCAACAAATGCAGTACACAAATTCGGCCAGTGCACATCCGGAAAGGCGATGCTGTGTGCGTTATAGTTGCCTACTGCACCATTCATTTTGCCCAGCAATGGCACCGAACTGATCTGCTGCAACTGCCGATCCAGACGAGCCACCACATTCGCCAGCTCCTTGCCCAGCGTGGTTGGTGTCGCCGTTTGGCCATGAGTGCGCGATAACATGCTCTGAAGCGCCTGCTCGTGCGCCATTTCGCGCAACTTATCAATCACCTGCGTGACCAGCGGTAACAGCACCTCATCCCGCCCGGCCTGTAACATCAGTCCATGCGCCAGATTATTGATGTCTTCTGAGGTACAGGCAAAATGCACAAACTCGACCACCGGCGCCAGTTCAGCGCAGGTACCAAGCACTTCTTTCAGATAATACTCAATTGCCTTCACATCATGCCGGGTGGTTGATTCAATCGCCTTCACCCGCTGTGCCTGCTGCTCATCAAAGCCTGACACCAGATTATCCAGCACAGCTTGTGCCGCAGGTGACAAAGCAGACACCTCATCAATCAGCGACGATTGCGCCAACGTCTCCAACCAACGCACCTCAACCAGTACCCGACGCCTGATCAAACCATACTCACTGAAAATGGCACGCAATGCCTGCGTTTGTTGCGCATAACGGCCATCTATCGGCGTCACCGCCGTTAACTCACTGCATGCCATCAATCTTCCTCAGATTGCGAAGGGGATAAAGATACCACCACATTATCAATCAATCGCGTCCGGCCCAGCCAGGCCGCCACCAGAATCACTGCACGTTTGCTGCCGGACTGCAACAGGCCCAAACTATCGGCATCCACCAGATGAACATAATCCGTACGGAAACCGGCAGCATTCAGTTGTTCTGCCAGATCGGCTGTCAACCAGGACACTGGTACCTGACCAACCTGCTCTGCCGCGTGCTGCAACTGCTGATATAACCGTGGCGCCATCACCCGTTCAGCCGGCGACAGATACTGATTACGCGAACTAAGTGCCAGACCGTCCGGCTCACGCACTGTCGGCACTGACTGAATCTGTACCGACAAGGCAAGATCAGCCACCATCTGCCGGATAATATGCAACTGCTGATAATCTTTGCGACCAAACAGCGCGATATCCGGCTGCACAATATTCAGCAACTTGCACACCACCGTCGCTACCCCGGCAAAATGGCCCGGACGCGACGCACCACAAAACTGGTCGCTGATACCAGGTACCAGCACCTGAGTCTGTTCTGCGAGGGGTCGCGGGCACAACTCAGCCACACCCGGTGTAAACAACAGATCCACCCCGGCGGCAGCCAGTGCCGCCCGGTCTGCTGACAAAGTGCGCGGATATTGCGCCAGGTCTTCATTTTCGCCAAATTGCAGTGGATTCACAAAGATGCTCACCACAACAATATCTGCTATACGCCGCGCCTGCGCCACCAGCGCCAGATGACCAGCATGCAGATTGCCCATGGTCGGCACTAGCGCAATGCGCTGCTGCCGACACACAGCTAATCGCTCACGCAAGGCGGCTATCTGAACAATCGTATCCATCACTACCCTATTACGCTTTGTATGCCAGATTATTGGCTATTCAGACAGCTAACCGATCCCAGACCGCCAAAGTTGGTGCTGCCTGGTTCAACGTATAAAAGTGCAAGCCAGGCGCTCCTGCAGCCAGCAATTGGGTGCAGAATTGTGCAACAAAGTCAGCCCCGAAAGCCTGAATACTGGCCTGATCGTCGCCATAACTATCCAATTGGCGGCATAGCCAGCGCGGCAGCTCTGCACCACATCGTTCTGAAAAACGTTGCAGGCTGGCATAATTCACAATCGGCATAATGCCGGGGACAATCGGCACCGTAATACAGCGTTTCGCACAAGCTTCCAGAAAATTTGTATATGCGGCAACACTATAAAAATATTGCGTAATCGCACCATCTGCCCCTGCTTCAACCTTACGCTGAAAATGGTCTAAGTCTTCAGCCAGATGCGCTGATTCCGGGTGCATTTCCGGATAAGCGGCAACTTCGATATAAAAGTGATCGGCAAAGTGCGCACGAATCAAACTGACTAACTCGTCAGCATAGACCAACTCACGTGCTACAGGCAGGCTATCTGCCGGACGATCGCCACGCAATGCAACAATCCGACGAATACCCTGTGCCTGATAACGGCGCAGAATACGTAGTGTATCTTCCTGAGTGTTTGCAATACAGGTCAGATGAGGTGCCACCTCAAGCGATTGATTCAGCAACCAGTCAACCGTGGTGAACGTATTATCCCGGGTAGAACCTCCCGCACCATAAGTACAGGAAAAATAGGCCGGACGCCGGCTTTGCAATGCAGTAATAGCGGATTGCATTTTTTGCATACCGCTGGCGTTTTTAGGTGGAAACAGCTCGCAGCTGATGGTGATTTGTTGAGTCATAACGGGTATGCCCAAAAATTATTCACCGTCCCTAATAAAAGATAAGGGAGGTATATTGGGTGAACGGGCATCCCTTTGCAGGGATGCCCGAGAAAAGGTCTCAGAACGCGATTGAATCAGTAGCGATAATGTTCAGGCTTGTATGGCCCTTCCACCGGCACGCCAATATAGTCTGCTTGGTGCTGAGTCAATTTTGTCAGCCGTACATCAATCTTCGAAAGATGCAGCAATGCTACCTCTTCATCCAGTTTTTTTGGCAATACATACACGCCAATCGGATATTCATCACCTTTCGTGAATAATTCAATCTGAGCGAGTACCTGATTAGTAAATGAGTTTGACATCACAAAGCTCGGATGTCCGGTCGCACAACCCAGATTCACCAGCCGCCCTTCTGCTAACAGGGTAATCCGATGGCCGTCAGGGAAGATAATCTGATCCACCTGTGGCTTGATATTGACCCACTCATATTGCCTCAGAGAATCGACCTGAATTTCGTTATCAAAGTGGCCGATATTGCACACAATCGCCTGGTCTTTCATCGCGACCATGTGATCATGAGTAATGATGTCACGATTACCAGTCGTGGTCACAAAGATATCAGCAACGGCAACCGCTTCTTCCAGAGTGACTACACGATAGCCTTCCATTGCTGCTTGCAACGCACAGATCGGATCAATTTCAGTGATCCAGACATTCGCGCTCAGGCTACGCAGCGACTGTGCGGAACCTTTACCCACATCACCATATCCGCATACTACTGCAATCTTGCCAGCAATCATCACGTCAGTTGCACGTTTAATGCTATCTACCAGAGATTCGCGGCAGCCATACAGATTATCGAATTTAGACTTGGTGACCGAATCGTTCACATTCATCGCCGGGAACAATAAATCTCCCGCCTTCACCATTTCATATAGCCGGTGCACACCGGTCGTGGTTTCTTCCGTCACGCCTTGGATGTTCGCCGCCAGACGTTGCCATTTGCCATTATCTGCTGCCAGATTACGCTGCAGAACCTCCAGAATGACCGCTTCTTCTTCGTTTTCTGCAGTGCTGACATCTGGCACACGGCCATCTTTTTCACAAGCGACACCCTTATGTATCAACAAAGTAGCATCACCACCATCATCCAGAATCATATTGGGCCCCTGACCATCCGGCCAGTTCAGCACTTGTTCAGTGCACCACCAATATTCTGCCAGAGACTCACCTTTCCAGGCGTATACCGGAATGCCTTTGTCTGCCATGGCAGCAGCAGCATGATCCTGCGTTGAAAAGATGTTGCATGAGCACCAACGTACCTCAGCGCCCAACGCTACCAGCGTATCAATCAGTACCGCAGTCTGGATGGTCATATGTAAAGACCCGGTAATACGTGCACCACGCAATGGCTTACTGGCGCCATATTTTTCCCGCAGCGCCATCAGACCTGGCATTTCGGTCTCAGCAATCGCAATCTCTTTGTGGCCAAACTCAGCCAATTGAATATCAGCTACCTTATAATCGGTAAACTCACTCATGGTTTATCTTCCTGTTACAATGAGTGAGTGCCGTTTTACATAAGGGCAGATACCCTGAGCAGCTGACCGAGCCTGGCCCGATGATAAACCATCAGGTCGCAGCACTCCTCGGCTCTGCTATTCTTTGAATATTCTACGATGACCTGCAAACAAACGCAATTCTAACCAAAGGAAGCCTGCTGTTATGGGACTCAGTTTTACCGAAGCCGATCATGTCGCCCAGGTTCTGAGCGAAGCCTTACCCTATATCCAACAATTCAGTGGCGCGACCATCGTGATTAAGTACGGTGGTAATGCGATGGTAGATGAAACACTGAAATCCAGTTTTGCCCGGGATCTGGTGCTACTGAAAACCGTTGGCATTAACCCAGTCGTCGTACATGGCGGCGGACCGCAGATTGGTCAACTGCTTGAACGGCTGGGAAAACAAAGCCAGTTTGTACAGGGCATGCGTGTTACTGACGCGGAAACCATGGATGTGGTCGAAATGGTGCTTGGCGGGCTGGTCAACAAACAGATTGTACATCTGATCAATCAACACAGGGGGCATGCTGTCGGCTTAAGCGGCAAAGATGGCGGTTTGATTCATGCGCGCCCACTGCGACTGACCCCGAAAGAAGTTGCGCAAAAACCCTCCGAAATTATCGATATCGGGCATGTTGGTGAGGTTGAAAGCATTGATGCTTCGGTCGTCAATCTGCTGCGGCAGGGCGATTTCATCCCGGTGATTGCACCGATCGGTGTCGATCAGAACGGGACATCTTACAATATCAATGCTGACCTGGTAGCTGGCAAAGTAGCGGAAGTGCTGGGTGCGGAAAGTCTGATTTTATTGACAAATACCAAAGGCTTACTAGATAAAAAAGGCAGGATATTGACTGGCCTGAATACCAGGCAAGTCAATGATTTGATTGAAGACGGGACCATTCAGGGCGGGATGTTACCCAAGATAGGGTGTGCACTTAGTGCGGTCAGTGCTGGCGTGAAGAGCGCCCGGATTATTGACGGGCGGATACCTCATGCGGTGTTGATTGAGCTGTTCACCCAGAAAGGGATCGGAACCTTAATCACCTGACATAAGAAATTGCATAAAAAAACGGGGCTTTAAGCCCCGTTTTTTTATGGTTTCAGTTAGCTAATGTGATCAGAAGCTATACATCATACCCAGTGCAACATTGTTGCGGTCGATATCATCGGTTTCTTGCTTATTAAAGGCAAGATACACGTTAGCACGCTTGTTAATTTTGTGCTGTACTGCAACACCAATATTCTGAGACTCGCTGTCTTTTGAGCTATCAGCAGAATTTTCAACGTCTTGCTTGCTGAAATTAGCAATTACGGCATTCTTACCAAATCCTGCCTTAACGGCTAAGCCCATGACCTGCTTGGTCTGGTCAGCATCATTGGCATAGTTTTTGGTGTTTTCGTACTGACCACCCACTGTGATGTTTTCAAAGGTATAGCTAGCACCAAGCTGGGTCATTTTGGTGTCGTTGTTAGCTTGACCTTGTGCATTGTCATGCGCAAGGTTTTCATAGCCAAAACCAGCTTTGATGCCGTTACCCTTATACATGACACCCAAAGAGTAGCTATCAATCAAGCCATTGTCATCATTTGCCTTAACACCGTCGGTCACACCGTTCTGTTCGCCTGGCATGGCAGCAACAGCAACTTTGAAACCGGACATGGCTGGTGCGATGTAAACAACAGAGTTTGCCTGACGTTTTTCGGTAAACCCGGCTCCCGTTGCTTTATCGACTTTATTGAAATCAATAATGGAGTCGCCCAAGTGATCGTTACCAGCAGCGTAAAAAGCCATTTTAGCTGGCGTGTCGTGACGACCAACCAACAGAGCGCCTTTGGCACCGGAGAGGCCGATGTAAGTATTGCGTGGGCTACCCAAAGTGGAAGAAGCATCTAAGCCACTGTAAGTTGTTTCAAATTTGAACAGGGCTTTCATACCGTCACCCAGATCAGTATGGCCTTTAAATCCGAGCTTGGAAGTATTGCTGTTAATACTCCACATATCGTCATCACCATCATCGGTCATGCGCAGGTCGGCGTGAACTTTACCGTATAAGGTGATTTGAGCCATAGCTACCGGCGCGGCAAATGCAGCGGCAACAGCTAGCGCAACCAGTTTTTTATTCATCGTAAACAACTCCTGCTGATTCACAATCGTAAAAGGTTTAGGTTAAAAACGTGATGATCATGCCGATATGTATCTGCATGATCTGGCGCAATCCCGTTCCACAAGAATTTTCCGTGCCTTGAGCTTGCTCTGCTGTTCAGTATAACAGACCCCGCACCACGCGAGAAATCTTGGAGGGTCGCACGGTAAACCGTACAACTCTTAAAAGCTTCCTCTTGCTGTCTGGATTATGAGGGGCTGCACCGGAATGGGCGCATATTATACCGACAAGTCAGTTAGCAACGCAATGGATTATCACATCGCAAAATGCTTTTCCGTTACGTCGGTTTGCCTGCCAGGATGCTGAAACAGAAAGCCTCAGTTAACGAGAATAATACCTGGAAAAAAGATAAAATCAAATCTTTATTATCACAGCACGGACAACTACTTGAGCATGTGACACACTTGTTGTGCTGTCGGGTGCGTCCCTCTGCGTGTCAGTCGCAGCCGTTCTGCAGCCAGTATGTGCTGTAAGTCGCGCAACGTAACATCGAATTCTTCGTTAATTAACAGATAGTCATATTCATAGTAGTGTGACAGTTCAGATCTTGCCTGCTGCATGCGCTGCTGAATAATATGCGGCGCATCCTGTGCCCGCTGCAACAAGCGATTCTGCAGCACTGCGAGGCTCGGTGGTGCGATAAAAACAGTGATCGCATCCGGAAAGCAGGCGCGGATGGCACGGGCACCCTGCCAGTCAATTTCCAGCGCGACGTCACTATCCTGTAACTGGCGCTGTAAGGCCGCTTTTGAAGTGCCATAATGTTGCCCGAAGACTTCAGCACTTTCTATAAAATGACCCTGCTGACGCAGATGTTGAAACATAGCTGTATCAACAAAGTGGTAATGAACGCCTGATTGTTCATTCGGCCGCGCCGGACGGGTGGTGTGGGAAACAGACAAACTCAAACGGTCATCTGTCGCCAGCAGCGCCTGCAATAAACTGCTCTTGCCTGCCCCGGAAGGCGCTGATACAACAAATAAGACTGTATTCACCGTGCTATCATGATTCATATGCATGCCTCATGCCTTGTATGATTCCACTTCGTCTGCAACATTTGATGATGCCTCTCTGCGGGGCATACATTTTGCTATGCTGTACTGCCTGTGGCACCGCAAACTGGCAAGCACCACTCGAAACCAGGATGCCAAAAGACACTTTGCAGCAAGATCTGGCCACTTATCAGGTTCAGGCCGGAGACACGCTGCACAGCATTGCCTGGCGCCATCACCTGGATTATCAGCAACTGGCCCGACTGAATGCGATTAGCCCACCTTATCTGATCAAACCCGGACAGACTCTGCACCTGCAACGCACAGTACCTGCGACCATAGCATCACGCGCTCCCCGGCCCACCTCTCGTCCTCCGCCAACACTTCCTCGTCCATCCACCCGACCACTGTATTCGGCGATTCAATGGGCCTGGCCTGCTACAGGCAGGCTGACCAATACCTTTAAGTCAGGTGACAGCCTCCGTAAAGGGATCAAACTGGCTATGTCTCCTGGCACATCAGTCCGTGCCAGCGCCGCTGGTCGGGTTGTGTATAGCGGCAACGGCCTGATCGGCTATGGTCAGTTAGTCATTATTAAGCATGATGCCGACTATCTGAGCGCATATGGTCACAACCGCAGCCTGCGGGTGAAAACAGGGCAACAGGTGTCACAAGGCGCATTGATTGCTGAGTCTGGCCGCACGCAGACTGGTCAGCCTCGTCTGCATTTTGAAATCCGCCGTCGTGGCAAACCGGTGAATCCTCTCCGCCTATTACCCTCTCGTTAAGCACATTTATGGAACAGGTTCCACTCAAGACTTTCACCGAAAAGGCGTATCTGGACTACGCCATGTACGTCATTCTGGATCGTGCTTTGCCATTTGTTGGTGACGGTCTCAAACCGGTACAGCGACGCATCATTTATGCGATGTCTGAGCTGGGCCTGTCCGCCACTGCGAAGTTTAAAAAATCTGCCCGCACGGTCGGTGATGTGCTCGGCAAGTTTCATCCGCATGGTGACAGTGCCTGTTATGAAGCAATGGTGCTGATGGCTCAGCCGTTTGCGTATCGTTACCCGCTGATTGACGGCCAGGGTAACTGGGGCTCATCCGACGACCCGAAGTCGTTCGCTGCCATGCGCTATACCGAGGCACGTCTGACGCGCTATGCGCAGTTGCTGTTAGCTGAGCTGGGTCAGGGGACTGTGCCCTGGCAACCAAATTTCGACGGCACGTTGCAGGAACCTGGGCAATTACCCGCTCGTCTGCCTAATATTCTATTGAATGGCGCAACCGGCATTGCGGTGGGCATGGCGACTGATATTCCACCTCACAGTCTGCGCGAGGTGGTGCAGGCCTGCATCCATCTGATTGATCACCCGGATGCCAACCTGGAACAGGTTTGTGATTTTATTCCGGGCCCGGACTATCCGACCGCTGCTGACATTATCACGCCGCCTTCAGCATTGCGGGCTTTGTATGCCACAGGCAGTGGTTCAGTGCGTGCCCGCGCCCGCTGGAAGTCTGAACAAGGTCAGGTTGTGATCACTGCCTTACCGCACCAGGTCTCCGGCGCTAACATTCTGACCCAGATTGGCGCACAGATGCAGGCAAAAAAGCTGCCCTGGCTGGCTGATGTGCGAGATGAGTCTGATCAGGATACCCGGCTGGTTTTGATACCTGCTTCTGGCCGGGTGGATCCGGATCAGCTGATGAGCCATCTGTGTGCCATCACAGATCTGGAGCGCAGCTATCGGGTGAATCTGAATATGATCGGCCTGAATGGCCGCCCTGAGGTGAAGGATCTGCGCACGATTCTGCGCGAATGGCTGGATTATCGTTTCGCTACGGTACGTGCTCGCCTGAAACACCGACTGGCACAGGTAGATAACCGGCTGCATCTGCTGGACGGCCTACTGATTGCATTTCTGAATCTGGATGAGGTGATCCGGATTATCCGTGAAGCAGATGAACCAAAAGCTGAGCTGATGGCGCAATTCCAGCTAAGCGAGCGCCAGGCAGAAGCGATTCTGAATACCCGTCTGCGACATCTGGCACGACTGGAAGAGATGAAATTACGGGCGGAACAGGATCAGTTGGCAACCGAAAAAACCGAATTGGAACAGTTGCTGGCCTCTCCGGACGAGTTCAAGACACTGATCAAACACGAATTACAAACAGATGCGGAACGTTACGGTGATGTGCGCCGTTCATTGATTGTTTCACGTCCGGCAGCCGCAGCGCTGGACGCCGCCGAGCTGGTGCCGAGTGAGCCTCTGACGATTGTACTTTCACAAAAGGGCTGGGTACGCGCCGGGAAAGGGCACGATCTGGTACCCACTGAGCTGAACTATAAATCAGGCGATCATTACCAGCACGCATTTCGTCTGCACAGCCAGCAAACTGCGGTGTTTCTGGACAGTACCGGACGCTGTTATGCCACACCGGCGCACAGCCTGCCTTCAGCTCGTGGTCAGGGTGAGCCTCTGAGTGGCCGTTTCAGCCTGCCGGAAGGTGCACGTATGATCGCCGTACTTGGCGGCGAACCAAAGCATCACTGGCTATTGTGCGCGACTAACGGCTATGGCTTCCGGGTGCCGACCCGGGCACTGCACGGACACAAAAAAAGCGGCAAAGTGGTATTCAACCCGCACCCGGCGGCACAGCTATTATTACCTGTTTGTAGCGCTGCGGCGGATTCTGACCAGATTGCGCTGGTGACGAATGCCGGTTATCTGTTGGTGCTGGCTGCCAGTGAGGCACCAGTGTTACAACGTGGCAAAGGTCAGAAACTGATCCGGCTGCCAAAAGATGGTGCTGAAGCGGTACAACACGTCAGCCTGATCCCGGCAGGTAGCAGCCTGCGCATCACAGCTGGCAAACGCCAATATACATTGAAGCCTTCTGACCTGGCTGCTTACCGGGCACCACGTGGGCGACGCGGCCTGTTATTGCCTCGTGGCCTGCAACGTGTGGAACAACTGACGGTTCTGCCTGGTTGAAGCCAGCCTGACTACTATTCCGCTGCCAACCGCAACGCAGCAGCGGTGGCAAAAGGCGTACCCAGCAAGGCCAGAATCAATAAGCCGCTAAGCAGTGACAGATGTGCCTGCCCTCCCAACCCGGATGTCGTGGCTTCGACCGCACCCGCACCAAAGATCAATACCGGCACATATAACGGCAGCACCAGCAGGGCGAGCAAAGTGCCACCGGAACGTAATCCGAGCGTCAGCGCAGCACCGATTGCACCAAACAGACTGAGGATTGGTGTACCCAGTAACAAGGCAGTAACCAGCGTCCACAAACCACTATCTGATAAGGTATATTGCAGACCCAGCAGCGGTGCGATCAACACCAACGGCAGACCGGTGATCAACCAGTGCGCCACGATTTTGCTCAGCACTAACCAGGCCAATGGTTGTGGCGCCAGCAACAGGTGCTCCAGACTACCATCCTGATAGTCTGTGGCAAACAATTGCGGCAAGGCTAATAAACTGGCTAATAGTGCACTGACCCAGATAATGCCCGGGCCAATTAAACGTAATGTCTTTGCCTCCGGCCCGATGCCCAGCGGAAATAACAGTGCAATCAGCACAAAAAAACACAAGGTCAGCAACACACCACCCCGTTGTCGCCAGGCAATCCGCAGATCACGCTGTATCAGGCACCAGGCAGCATCAAACATGGTGTGGAGTATGTTGTTGATCCAGGGTGATCATCTGCGGTGAGACGCCGGATAAGTTAACGTCCTGATGGCTGCTCAGAATCAGTAGTCCACCCTGCGCCAGATGTCGTTCCAACAAGCATTGCAATTGCTGACAGGCATCATGATCCAGCGCATTAAACGGCTCATCCAGCAACCAGAGCGTGGCCCGGGTATCACCCAGACATGCCAGAGCAACGCGACGCTTCTGTCCCTGCGATAAATCCTGACAAAACAGATCGGCCTGTTGACTGAGGCCAAAGCACTCCAGTGACTGGCGCGCTTGCGCAGTGCTGATCGGTGCACCCCGTAACGTCGCGGTCCAGCACAGATGCTCCACTGGTGTCAGCCCATCCTTCAAGCCATTCGCATGACCCAGATAACACAAAGCCTGCTGATAAGTCGCACACTGACCCTGAATCACCCTACCCTGCCACCATAGCTCGCCATTTTCAGCAGGTAACAAGCCAGCCAACAACCGCAATAATGTGGTTTTACCGCTGCCATTGTGTCCCCGGATATGTATCCACTGGCCCGCAGACAGAGCAAAACTCAGGTTGTGAATCAGTAATCGTTCGCCACGATAGTAATACAGGTTACGCACCTGTAAAGCAGGGCAATCTGGTTCAGACACACTGCATACTCAGGCGGACTCAGTGAAACTGACGCAAAAAGCGCAGATCGTTCTCAAAAAATAAGCGCAGATCGTCCACACCATACCGCAACATAGTCAGACGCTCGACGCCCATACCAAATGCATAACCAGTAAAGACCTCAGGATCAATCTGCACCTGCTGCAGGACGTTCGGATGAATCATGCCGCAACCGAGCACTTCTAACCAACCAGTGTGTCCGCAAACGCGACAACCCTCACCAGCACACATCACACATTGGATATCCACCTCAGCGGAAGGCTCGGTAAACGGAAAATAAGAAGGCCGGAAGCGCACACTGAGCTGATCATTTTCAAAAAATGCCTGCAAAAATGCCTGCAGAATGCCTTTCAGATCCGCAAACGTCACCTGCTCATCTACCAGAAAGCCTTCGACCTGATGAAACATCGGCGTATGCGTCACATCAGAATCACACCGATAGACACGCCCCGGCGCGATCACCCGGAGCGGTGGACGGGATTGTTCCATCACCCGAATCTGTACCGGCGAGGTATGAGTGCGCAGCAGCAGATGTTCAGAAAAATAAAAGGTATCGTGCATCGCCCGTGCCGGATGATGAGCCGGAATATTCAGCGCCGTAAAGTTATGCTGATCATCTTCAATCTCCGGCCCTTCCGCAACGCTGAAACCCGCACTGGTTAACAATGCCTGAATCCGCTGCATGGTGCGCGTGACCGGATGCAGACCACCTCGTTCAGCGCTGCGTCCAGGTAAGGTGACATCGATCTGTTCAGCCGCCAGGCGCTGTGCCAAAGCAGCCTGCTGCAACGCTTGTTTGCGCGCTGCCAGACTCGCCTGTACCGCCTGTTTGGCCTGATGGATCTGTTGTCCGGCAGCCGGACGCTCGGCTTTTGGCAGCTTACCCAGCTGTTTCAGCTGCTCCGTCAACAGGCCCTGTTTGCCAAGATACTGCACCCGGATGGCATCCAAACCTGTCAGATCACTGACTGCCTGAATCGCAGCTTGTGCTGCATCAACTTGCTGTTCTAACGATACACTCATCATGTTTCAGATCTGTTGTTTCAGCGGGCTGCTCGCGAAGCAGCTTCCACCAGAGAGCGTGCCCGGTTAATTTGTCCCAAACCGGGCAAATCAATATGCACCTGTGCCGGATTTAAACCATTCACCGGATCATCACACATTACCGCCGGCAAATGTTCCCCGTTGATCCGAAGTTCAGCCACTGTGTGCACCGGGCCAGTCCAGACACGGATCGTGTCTTCAATCAGATTTTTATCAAAGCCACTGCGGTATTGATCCGTTTCATCCAGAAGCTGCACAAATAGCTTGTGGCATAGGCCTCCGGACTGCAATGTATCAGTCAATTGCTCCCCCAGATAATCAGCTCCGCGCTGCTTAGCCTGACCAGCAGTGATCGTTTTATTGATCAGATCATCCGAATGCTGCACGAACAGATTACAGGGATAAGCACCCAATTTAACCGGACGACCACCCAGTGCAAAGGCATTACCACTCCAATACGACTGGCTGGCAACAGCCGCTGGGCTCAGCTCATCGTCATCCAACACCCGGAAAGTACCAGTGACACAATGCCCTTTTGCGTGGGTGCCACGCCGTTTTTTCTGATCAGGTGATCGTTTTGCAATCGCTTCCTGTAGCTTCAGAAAGTGATCGCGCAACTCATAGGCCAGCGCCTGTTCTTTCTCTTGACTGTGATGCCACTGCTCAAACTCCGGCAACGTCAGCTTATACTCAGTATCGGCACTTGCAAAACCACTGAAAAAGCCTGCAAATAAACAAAGTATAATATGAAAAAATAATTTATTTTCTTTCATTGTGTTTACTGTCGTGACATACCTTATTTTTCGAGGAAACAGTATCATCACGCATATTATGAATGGTTTGTATAACGACAAAACATAATGTGCCGACAAATATCAAAATCGCGACCACTAACATGATTTCGCCCATCACAGACTCCCCAGACTCTCAATTTTACGATATGTCGCATAGCTGATAGCAACAACTGCGACACCTAATAGTCCAACTATCAGCACCGCAATAAAGATCAGGAGCGGCTCCGCCTTATTGAAATTTTGTGCTAACCATCCAATCAAAGAAACATCAATAGCCACTAACAAAGCAAATACTACCTTCAACCAACCGATCTGTTCTTTCGTTTTATCCAGCATTGCCATGGTGATAGCTCTTACAGTTTGGTCAGACTGACATGCTGCACCAGATTAGTAATAGACACCTCCATCACTTCAATCAATGGTGCAGGCCAAACACCAAGCAGTAAAGTCATGAATGCCAGAATCGCCAGGATTGCCGTTTCCCGCGCATTGATATCCTGCAAAGCAGCCACTGATTCAGAACCGACCTTGCCGAACAATACCCGCTTCACCATCCATAAACTGTAAGCGGCGCCCAGTATCAGAGTTGTTGCCGCCAGCAGAGCGAACCAGAAATCAGCCCGGAAGGCCGCCAGAATTACCATAAACTCACCGACAAACCCGGAGGTGCCAGGCAGACCGGCATTGGCCATTGCAAAGAACACCATAAATGCAGCGAACCAGGGCATCACATTCACCACACCACCATAGTCCGCGATCTGGCGGCTGTGCAGCCGGTCATACAACACACCGATACACAGGAATAAGGCAGCGGAAATGAAGCCATGTGAAATCATCTGGATCATGCCGCCCTGCACACCGAGTACAGCGCCTGAATCCTGCTGAGTCAGAATCCTGAAGATAATAAAAAAGCCGAGGGTGACAAAACCCATGTGTGCAATCGAAGAATAGGCCACCAGCTTCTTCATATCCTGCTGCACCAGCGCGACAAAACCGATATAGACCACCGCAATCAGCGACAGGCCAATCACCAGCCAATCCAGCTCAGCACTCGCATCCGGGGTGATCGGCAGACTGAGACGCAGAAAGCCATAACCACCGATCTTAAGCATGATCGCCGCCAAGATCACCGAGCCACCAGTCGGCGCCTCAACGTGTGCATCCGGCAACCAGGTATGCACCGGCCACATCGGTACCTTGACCGCGAACGCCAGTAAAAAGGCAATAAATATCAGAATCTGCTCAGTCAGACCCAGCTTCAGGCTGTGGAAAGCCAGAATGTCCATCGTGCTACTCTGGAAGTACAGATAGACCAGCGCGACCAGCATGAACACCGAGCCAAAGAAGGTGTACAGAAAAAACTTGATCGTGGCATACACCCGGTTCGGCCCGCCCCAGATCCCGATGATCAGAAACATCGGAATCAGCATCGCTTCCCAGAAGACGTAAAACAACATTGCGTCCAGCGCTGCAAACACCCCGACCATGATGCCTTCCATCACCAGAAAAGCCGCCATATAGTGCCCGGGCTGATGCTGAATCACAGCCCAACCGGCGGCAATTACCAGAATCGAAATAAAGGTAGTGAGCAGAATCAGCGGCATCGAAATGCCATCCACACCCAGATGATAGGTTACATCAAACGACGGAATCCAGGGCACACGCTCAACAAACTGCATCTGGGCGGTCGTGATATCAAACTCGGTATATAACGGCACACTGCATACAAAGGTCAGCACTGCGACACCCAGAGCAAGCCAACGTGCCGCATCGGCTGAACGAGTACCCACCGCTGACACCAGCAACCCACCCAGTAACGGCAACCAGATCAATACACTCAATATCGGCCAGTCAACACTCATTTCTTAAACCCATCACTTGAAATATAAATCATCACCCAGACAAGCTCTTGCATAGCATCAAATAAAGCATCCAGATTATCCTGGCATGTGTACTATGGAGCACACCATTTCATTTAAGGTCAACCTTTTTAGCGTGAAGTAAACGATGCCCCAGCATATCAACAGTAACCTGGCTCTGCTCTAAAATGATATAGCCAATAAGCGGCTCATATTCACCTTCATCAGGATGTATATCAAGAAACAGCACTTCCGAAAAAACCGAGTCGAAGCCTTCAATACGTATTTCAACAGGACCACATATTTCAGCAGAAACCAGCTCTTGGGTCGCTGTTTCACAGTCAACTGTCCGGATAGTCGTTAGGTTCCCCAGACGTGATTTCCATGCCGTTGGCAGCACCATATTAGCAGCACCTGTATCTACAAGTGCATCACAATTGATACTAGCATCCGGTTCAAGTATGTTCTTAATTTTTACTGTTGCACTAATACGCCCCATGCTGATAACTCATTTTATATAAGCACAATCCACTACATTTCAGCCTGAGTTAACTGATGAATACACTACTATAATGATGGAGCGGTGGTAATAATCAGAGTACTGGATGGATCAAACGATTTGTTCGCCGACAGCTTTGCATCACTGTATAAATCGGAGATCGCAAGGACAAGGCTGACCTTCTTCCAGCGCCGAAGGTACATACTTAAACAGCTTTTTATGTGGATTTTCCGTTTTGAATATAAAACCTTATATATTTACTTCAAATCAGCTACTTCTTTGATCATGAAACCTTTTTTCAACATATTGGCCATCTGCGAATTTATGCAAAATACTTACTATGAATTTTTGGTATGAGATACCTTCTGATACGGCCATCTTTTGGATTTCATAAAGATCCTGAATTGCAATACGAATACTTATTTTTTTATCTTTCTTTAAAGTCTCAACTGCGTATTTTTTATGCTTTTTCATCTCTTCTTTTGAATTTGGAACAGGCTTTATTTCACCTGCGTCAAAAGCATCCAGAATTTCTTGTTCTTCTTCGCTTAGTTTATAGCTGGGCATAATCATTCACCAATATATTTTTTTGTCGCTTTGCGGCTGGGTATAATTGTTTTCAAAAAAACGTCTTCTTCCGATTCCAGATACGGAACCAAGTAAGCGTAATTATTCACAGCAACAACAGAAATCAATTGATTTGGGTAACGTTCTTGATTCGGATGTGGATACACATCTAACTCGTCGCCATTTTCAATGTGGAAAACAATTTCTTCAAATGAAACACCTCGGTCTTTTTTAAGGATTTCATTTTTCTCCTGATTCCAATTATAAACTTTCATCTGTCAATCAGTAGAACGAGGTGTACCTTTCATTTTGACGTTGACGTTGACGTTAACGTCAGAGCTGACCCGCCAATACCTTGATACGGGGTATTAGCGGGTCGAATAATTTGCTCGTCGACAGCTTTGCCACCGACAGATAAATTAGAGACCGAAGCATCAGAGGAACGCCAACCATAACCAGACGCAAAAAGCACAGCAAGGGATGAAAGTGCATTTTACGATTCATGTTTACGGCGTTGTCAGGCGCTGCCTTGCTTCAGCTTGCAAAAACTTTAGTTGTTCAGTTTGCTCTTGCCAGAACACTAATTCTTGTTCAGCATGCAAACCAGAAAGTTGCTCAGCCAAGCATGCAGCGCCCTGCCGCTTCCATTGCACACATATTGGTTCATAAGTCATCATATTCAATTACCTGTGGAGGTGAAAATATATTGATGCTGCTATAGCCGTTAAGTGCGTTGACTGCATTATATTTAGGAATCTTTTCAAAATGCACTATGTGCTTAAAATTCCAACTGACGATCATTTGACAGCCAGAAATTGTTGCTAACGCAACATGTGTTGCATCATCAGTAGATCTTTGCGTAACAACACCAGCACTCAAATACGCTTCTCGTAACGCTAAAACTTCTTGTGTTACTTCAGCAATGTCCGCTTTTGCCGCAACTTTATAGAATAAGTCTCGGACCATCTCAGGTGCAGATGCAATTTCGGCTTTCACTACCGCCGACACAACGACTTTGAACTTCCCCGAGTCAGCCTGAGCAAAAAACTCTTTGCTTGGATCGACAAATTCTTCATCAAATACGCCACCAAATACTGATGTGTCTGTGTATACCTTCATACGAGTCAGGATACCATTGGAGAATAGAACCGATGAGTTTGTACTGATCATCTATGCCTAGCCATTGCTTAATTTACGGGTAGCTGTCTGTAGACAACGCAACCCCAACAGGCAATGACTGTTACATATAATTCATGCTTCTAAACTTACCCAAGCATTAGCGACAAGATTGACCCACGAATACCCTGATGCTATGACGGCATATCGGTGTTGGGATCAAGATATTAGTCGGCTGGATGTCATTTTTAGGCTTATTGGCTTTCAGAAGCAACAACTCCAAGTAAGACGATACCACCGGCTACATACCCCATAAACCGAATGTCTTTTACGTTTTGATTCGCATATGTTTCAGAAAATTCAGCCTGACTTCCATCTGACTTCATTTGCAGTTCACCATCAATATTGTAGTTATTGCTTCTGAAAATGGCTCCATTCCAATAGACTTCGATTTTTGTTTTATATATGCCTGAATATGAATTGTAATTACATGAACGCATATTCACTCGAATATCTCTTCCACCTCCATATTTTTTTACCATCTTTTTTCCTGCTATTTCAGCAAAATATTCAGCTTTATCGTATTCATCTCGATCACATGATCGTGCATACGCTTGAGAAGCGACTGAGAAAAAAACAACGGTTATTGCAAGAAAGCGAAACATCTTCATTTCAAACTCCTGGTAATAGTTATATTTGAACTGTCAACATCAAATCATAACCGGTGAATTATCGGCTTATTTTCTAATGCCTATTCACTCTGAATACTAAATCTGCAGCAGTCGCCATTTAACCGTTACCCAACACGAACCACGTGAGCAAACCGAGCAAGCCGAGCATCATGACGATTGCGTAGTGGTACAGAAAGCCTGTCTGTGCCCAGCGCACCAGGCCTGCCAGCCAGCCGACTGAGCGGGCTGAGCCGTTCACCAGCATACCGTCAATCAGGCCCCGGTCGCCCACTCGCCACAGGCCTTTGCCCAGCATCTGACTGCCTCCGGCAAAGACCGCCTGGTTAAACGCATCAAAGCCATATTTGTGTGCCAGCAGGCGGTGTGCCCAGCCAAACTTGCGTTCTGCCCATTCGGCGATGCAGGGTCGATACAGGTAGATGAACCCAGCCAGCAGGGTGCCGCCCAGCGCCAGCCAGACCGGTGGTCCGGCAAAGGCATGCAGGATGAAGCCCCAGGGGCTGTCAAAACTGATCTGGCCGAGTGTGTCATGCACTCTGGCGACAGTCAGTATGCCAGCGAAGTAGTCGCCAAACACCATCGGCTCGACAGCGAGCCAGCCGATCACCACGGACGGGATCGCCAGCAGGATCAGAGGGGCCGTCACGACCCAGGGTGATTCATGCAGGTGTGCTTTGGCATGCGTATCGCGCGGCCCGGTGCCGTGGAAGACCAGGAAGTACACGCGGAAGCTGTACAGGGCGGTAACGAACACGCCAGCAAGCAGCAGAACATATGCGTAGCCTGCACCTGCGATCTGCGAATGATGCACCGCTTCGATGATCGCGTCTTTGGAGAAAAAGCCCGCAAACCCGGGAAAGCCGATCAGGGCCAGGGTGCCGAGCAGGGCGGTCCAGTGTGTGATCGGCATATAACGGCGCAGTCCACCCATGTTGCGGATGTCCTGATCATGATGCATGCCCATGATCACTGATCCGGCAGCAAGGAATAACAGCGCTTTGAAAAATGCATGGGTCATCAGGTGGAACAGGCCAGCTGCATACGCCGATACACCGAGGGCAGCGGCCATGTAGCCCAGTTGCGATAAGGTTGAATAGGCAACAACCCGTTTGATGTCGTTCTGCACAATGCCTACCAAGCCCATGAAGAACGCTGTAGTAGCGCCGATCACCAGCACGAAGGTCAGAGCAGTCTCGGACAGTTCGTACAGGGGCGACATACGCGCAACCATAAAGATGCCTGCCGTGACCATGGTTGCAGCATGGATCAGTGCTGAGATCGGGGTCGGGCCTTCCATGGAATCGGGCAGCCAGACGTGCAGTGGCACCTGGGCTGATTTACCCATCGCACCGACAAACAGCAGGATGCAGATCACGGTCATCAGTGACCAGCTCTGATCACCCCAGATTGAGATGGTGGTGGTGGCCAATTCCGGCGCCTGCGCAAAGGTTTCGTGATAGTCCAGCGTACCGAAATACATCACGATGGCGGCGATACCGAGCAGGAAACCGAAATCGCCGACCCGGTTCACCAGAAAGGCCTTCAGGTTGGCAAATATCGCGGTATCTTTCTGGTGGTAAAACCCGATCAGCAGGTATGAGACGAGCCCCACTGCCTCCCAACCGAAGAAGAGCTGCATAAAGTTGTTGGCCATCACCAGCATCAGCATGGCGAAGGTAAACAGCGCGATATAGCTGAAGAAGCGCTCGTAGCCGTCGTCATCATGCATGTAGCCGATGGTATAGATATGCACCATCAGTGATACAAAGGTGACGACCGCCATCATCATCGCGGTCAGGCGATCCACCAGGAAGCCGATCTCAAAGCGCAGCCCATCGGTGATCAGCCAGGTGTAAACCGCTTCGTTGTAGGTAGGTGCATCGTTAAATGCATAAGCCCACAGGACATATAGCGACAGAACACAGGACAGGCCGACACCGGCGATGGTGACGCCATGCGCTGCGGTGCGTCCGATCACTTGTTGCCCGAAGCCGGCCACAATTGCCCCGAACAGCGGGGCCAGTACGATGGTGAGAAATATCGCGTCCATCTTTATCCCTTTAAGGTATCCAGATCAGCCACATTGATGGTGCGTCGCGTGCGGAACAGTACAACCAGGATTGCCAGTCCGATCGCGGCCTCGGCAGCAGCCACCGTCAGTATGAAAAAGACGAATATCTGGCCCTGGATGTCGCCCAGAAAGTGTGAAAATGCGACAAAGTTGATGTTAACCGCGAGTAACATCAATTCAATACACATCAATAGCAGCAGCACGTTTTTACGATTCAGGAAGATTCCGGCGACACTGATCGCAAACAGAATCGCTGCTACCAGCAAGTAATCAGATAAAGCAATCATGCTGCATCCTCCGCGTCCATCTTTACTACACGTAACCGGTCTTTCGCCTTCACCTGCACTTGTTTGCTTGGATCCTGATAGCGGGTGGTGGGACGGCGGCGCAGGGTCAGGCTGATCGCGGCAATGATGCCGACCAGCAGGATCACAGCAGCAATTTCAAACGCATACAGATGCTCAGTAAACAATGCCAGGCCCAGCACCTCGGTGTTGCTGTAATCGGCAGGCTTCGGTATCGGTGCGGCGAATTGTGCCAGGCCGAATCGCTCCGGCCCGAGTACCAGCACGAGTTGTGCGCCGATCAGCAGGGCGACAAGCACCGCCACTGGTGCATTGCGGACAAAGCCTGCTCGTAGTTCAGCCAGATTGATGTCCAGCATCATCACCACAAATAAAAACAGTACCATCACCGCCCCGACGTACACGAGTACCAGCGCAATCGCCAGAAACTCAGCCTCCGCCAACAGCCAGAGTCCGGAGCAACTGAAAAAGGCCAGCACCAGAAACAGTGCCGAATGCACCGGGTTTTTGCGGGTAATCACCATCAGTGCTGCACCGATCAGGACTGCTGCAAACAGGTAAAATAGCAATAGCTGAAAGCTCATAGTTTACTCAGTATCCGTAAGAAAACTGCCGTCATCAGAAAGTCGCAGGATAACCCACTATTATGCCTGCTCACCCCATAAGACACCAGTAACAGGAAGGCCATATGGACATCTATTGGTTGTTAGCGTTGATCATCATCCTGGCCGGCGTGAATCTGGGGTTGCTGATCTGGTATCACCGACGACAGCAGCAGACTGATACAGCACAACCCCTGGCAGCGCTGCAAGTGGCCATGGCCGACCGGCTGGGTCGGACTGAACAGCAGATGACCACCACCGCCAGCGACCTGCAGACCCGTCTAACCGCCCAGCTACAACAGCAACAGCAAGCCCAGCAACAAACGCTGGCAACGACCCTGACGAGCATGGGTCAGCAGATGCAGCAGACCCTGACCGTGACGACGGATACTCTGAGCAAACATGTCGCGGCGCTCACGCAGACTACAGATCAACGACTGCACGAAATCAGTGGTCAGGTAGAACAGCGGCTGCAGGCTGGTTTCGACAAGACCACCGAAACCTTCGCGCGCGTACTGGAGCACCTGAGCCGGATTGACGAGGCACAAAAAAAAATCACCGAGCTGTCTGGCCATGTGGTCAGTCTGCAGGCGATTCTGGATGATAAGCGCTCGCGCGGTGCATTTGGCGAAGTGCAGCTCCAGGCCCTGATTCAGAACCTGATGCCGGCAGGCAGCTTTACCTGGCAGGCGACGCTGAGCAATGGCAAACGGGTCGATTGTTTATTGCACCTGCCAGCCCCGACCGGCCAGGTGCCGATAGATGCGAAGTTTCCGCTCGAAGGCTACCAGCAACTGCAAACAACCGAGCCAACAGCGCAGAAGGCAGTCGCCAGCCAGTTCCGACGCGACATCCGTAAACATATCCGCGACATTGCGGATAAATATCTGATCCCGGGCGAAACTGCTGATGGCGCGGTGATGTTTATTCCGGCAGAAGCAGTGTTTGCCGAGATCCACGCGCACTATCCGGAACTGGTCGCCGAAGCGCAGCAGGCGCGGATCTGGCTGGTCTCACCGACCACCCTGATGGCAGTGCTGACCACTGCCCGGGCAGTGCTGAAGGATGATGCCACCCGGCAGCAGGTGCATATCATTCAGGAACACCTGCACAAGCTGTCTGCTGACTTTAACCGCTTTCAGCAACGGATGGATAAGCTCGCGACTCACATCCGCCAGGCAAATGACGATGTCGGCATGATCCATACTTCAGCACAAAAGATCAGTCGCCGTTTTGCGCAGATAGAAGCAGCAGAGCTCGCGCCTGCTGATCAGGCAACACTGCATACCACTAACGCCAGCCACTGACCGTCACCAGAGATTCCAGCCATGTCACCAGAACTCAAGCCCTTCCGCAAGATCCAGCTGGACCCGCAAAACCGGGTGTATGCAGACATTATGTCAAACGGCAAGACCTATCAGGTGCCCCGGTTTCAGCGCGATTATGCCTGGGAACAACATCAGTGGGATGAATTGTGGAGCGATATCACTGCAATGAGGGAAAAACGTGTCCAGCATTTTATGGGCTACCTGGTGTTTCAGACGGATGACGGAAAATGTTTTCGGGTGATCGACGGTCAGCAACGCCTGACGACCATCTCACTCATCCTGATCGCCGGACTGAGCCGATTAGACACATTGGCCAGACAAGGTGAGTCAACCGAAGATAATGAAAACAGAGTCGCTGCCTACCGAAGAATCTATCTGGATGTGCAAAGCCCGATCAGTTTAAGCATCGCACCCAAACTAATACTGAACCGACATAACAAACAACACTTTCAGAGTCTCAGCCGGGCTCTCGGTATTCATTCAAAACGCAACATCACCCGCACCAACCGGCAGATCAATAAGGGGTTTACATACTTTCAGGAAAAATTCACAAATTGCACATCCGGCAAACAAGTCGCAGAGGTAATCAATGATATTGCCGACGGACTGTTATTCACCACGATCAGTGTCGCAGATGACCTGAATGCGTATACCGTCTTCGAAACACTGAATGCTCGTGGATTACACCTTTCCACCCCGGATCTGTTGAAAAATTATCTTTTATCGCGGATAGATAAGACAGACATCTGTACAGACCAGGACTTTGATGCATTTGATGAAGATTGGGCAGGCATTCTGGATCAGTTAGGAGAAACCGAATTCACCGCCTTTTTACGCAGCCATACCGGCATGTCAGAAAAAATCCCCAAAAAAGGTGACCTGTACCGTGTTTTACAAAGATCTATTGATCAGCCAGACAAGGTACTCCCTTATTTAAATAGCCTGAAAAAATATGCTGCAATCTATGCTGCGTTGCAAAACCCGCATGACGATTTCTGGAAAGAAAATGACGGACAGTATCATGAGATACGTCATTATCTGGAAATATTAACTTTATTCAATATCAGGACACCCCTGAGTGTCCTGATGATCGGCTATACCCGATTATCGCCGACAGAATTTATCAAACTGACAAAACGTATCTCAGCATTGACCATACGCTATAACGTGATTTGCGGCAAACCGTCCAGGGATCAGGAACGAATCTATAACAAAATGGCGAATAAGCTGTTTCGCCACCAGGCCAGCCTGTACGATATCACGCAGGATATGCTCACCATTTATCCTGATGATGATACGTTTCGTCATGCGTTTACCGAAAAAACTCTACCCAGCCGCCAGTCGAACAAAAAGATCATGTACCTGCTGCGGGCGATTGAAGCCTATATCAGCGAACAGGAACCACCGCTGAATCTGACTCTGGAGCATGTGCTGCCGTATACACCAGACGATGCCTGGCAGGCCAGCTTCGGACGCGACAGCTACATCAGCGCAATAGATCGTCTGGGGAATATGGCGTTACTGCCGAAGCAACAAAATATGAGTCAGGAGCCATTTACTGAGAACCTGTTTACAATCTTCGCAATAATAAGGTGAGAAAAGCCAGGTTAAC
>CAWUID010000011.1:0-50271 GCA_963922315.1 uncultured Gammaproteobacteria bacterium | reverse complement strand
CTGATGAATTATCAAGCCTGTTTTTGGCTCAGTAGTGCAGAATTTCAACAGCCTGCTAATGGTCTGGACTATGGTGTCCACTTTAGCAGTCAGCCCGGCGGGACCAGCGCCGATAATGCCAACACGTTTTTTCAATGTGTTTCTTCTCAGGATAGATTAATTTTTTCGTAGTCCGGTTTTTCAGATTCAGTATAAAACCTGTCAGGTTATCCAGCCTTTAATTTTTCTACTTCCTGCAAGGTTAATCCTGTCATTGCAGCTATAGCTTGTGTGTCAAGCATATTGCCAGCCAGTAAATTACTCGCTATTTCAATATTTCTCTTTTTCATGCCCTCTTGCATGCCCTCTTTTCTGCCTTCTTCCCTACCTTCTTTTCTGCCTTTTTTTATGCCTTTTTTCATACCTTTATTTATACCAGCAGTATAAGTTGATTCAACCATACTGGCCTGATAATGCAAATCATCCTGATATCTTTCATAGGCCCGGCGTTCCTGCTCCGGTAGTTTCAGAATGTCGAGCGCTTGTTTTGCCTTTTTCAGTCCCTTTGCCTTGAAATCCTCTTTTATTTCTTCGTTCTTCAGAAAGTAGATCCATTCATCTAATGTGTCTGCAGCAATATCATTAAAATTGTTAACCCTGATCAGATAATATTCCGGAAATATTTCGTATATTTTATTTTTTTTATACAGTTCCTGCTGGTCTTGTGATAGTTGCAACGTATCCTGATGATGTAAGCCATGAAAAGTCGTTTTTCCATAGTAAACATAATCTTCCCCCTGGCCTAAATCAAAATAAAGAATATTCACCGAAATGACCTTGACGACTCTGGCGTAAGATTCATGTTCGTTAAGATGCTCAGTGATCACCTTAGAGGTGCCGAACAGAATTCTTTGCAGATAATCAAATTCACGCTCATATTGCACCTCAATGATGATAATCTCACCACGCCTGTTGGTCACCTTAAGGTCTACCCGATTAAATTTATCCCGGCTGTTTTCTTTATTGCTCTCACTTTCGAGAATGTCAACCACCTGAATATCTTCTCTGAGTAACTCACTCAGAAAGCCTTCCAGAATGTCAAAATTTGCTTTACTACGAAGCAATTTTTTCATGGCCCAGTCAAAACTGATCAGTCTGCGTGGCATGTGGTATGTTCCTTTCTGTTCGTCGTTGCCGGTACTGCGCTGAGGTACCCATCGGTTTGTGTGGCGGCGTGGGATGATTAGATGGGGATTGCGTCGACACCTACATCTGGACCTTGAAGGGCTGGGTTTATTTGGCGGTGGTGATCGACCTGTACTTCCGTCGAGTGGTCGGTTGGCATCCGGATCGCCGCATGGAAACGACGCTAGTTAATTGAGCACGGATGATGGCGATCAATCTGCGCAATTCGCCAGAGGGGCTAATGCATGATTCGGACCGAGGCAGAGCCAGTATGTCAGTCATGCCTATCAGGCGCTGCTAAGCCAACATAGCATGGTGTGTTCGATGAGTCGCAAGGGAAATTGCTGGGACAATGCACCGACTGAGCGCTTCTTCAGCAACCTGAAGCGCGAATGGTTAACGTGGGAATGTCCACTCGACAAGAGAAGACACTGTAGCGGATGTGAGAGCGTACATCGCGTATTACAACTTATGTCGCCTGCATACGACGCTGGGCGATTTGACGCCCATCGAATTTGAATAATGTGCTTAACTGAGTTTCAGGTTGGGCTTGACTACAACATATAGGTGGGTTGGTCGGTGAGTTCCGGCGTAGGATCTGATAACACTACTGCTGTTGGCATGGTATGTTCAGGCAGTTGCTGTGCTACAGATATTGAGCTTGAAGGCAATATCCTGATCAGTCTGAATGGCCGCCTGGCCGGGCATAAATTGCATAAAACGTATGCTGAAACGGTGGCGACCACCGCTGATTTCAGCAAATAAATCTGTTGTTGCAGGTAGTGCAATACGCACCATCTGCACTTTCGTATCACGATCCAGGTTTTGTTGAAAAAAGCCACGAACTGCCTGGTTCGTTACAAAGGTTGTACTGTGGCGGATCATGCGCAGTAACAAGTTTATTGCTGAACGTACCATCTGCACTTGATCGTACCAGGTCTGTAAACAAGCCATTCGCGCGGCATGGTCTTGTTGCAGCCACTGATGCAACTGAGGAAGATCAAAGTCCGAGGTGCCGCCGGGAATGGCGCTACGCTGGTAAATACTATTCAGAAAGTCATCTTTGCGTAATTTTTCACCCAGCTGGCCTGATTGACTTGCCAATGTGGCATGCGTGTCTCGTAGTTCTGCCTGGATTTGTTGCAGCGCCTGCATATTGACCTGCGGACCAGGTGTGACACGAGATAACACCGTGTTATAAAAGTCCAGTTCTTTGAGCAATTCCGGCTTTACGTCGGCGCGCGCCAGAACATTCGCAATATCCAGCAACGCCCGTAGTGCGGCACGTGTATGCCAGCGTTCTGTCTGAGGCAGATGGAAGTCCAACTGATCAAATAAATGTGCCATACGCAGCAGCAAACGGCATTTTTCATTCAGTGGTTGTTCGAAGATCAGCGTATCGGGCATGCCTGGTAGGATCACTTTGCATAAAAATCAGTTATCTGACATGATAAACCTTTTATCCTGCGTATGCAGCGCTGAATACTGGAGACATTCATGCCCGTTTACCGATCACGTACGACAACACACGGACGCAATATGGCTGGTGCACGTGCTTTATGGCGCGCCACCGGCATGCAGGATGGTGATTTTGATAAACCGATTATTGCGATTGCGAATTCTTTCACACAGTTTGTGCCGGGCCATGTCCACCTGAAAGACCTGGGACAACTGGTGGCACGTGAGGTTGAGCGGGTCGGTGGGGTTGCAAAAGAATTTAACACTATCGCCGTGGATGATGGCATCGCGATGGGTCACGATGGCATGCTGTATTCATTGCCTTCGCGCGATCTGATCGCCGATAGTGTTGAATATATGGTGAATGCACACTGCGCGGATGCACTGGTGTGCATTTCCAACTGCGATAAGATCACACCAGGCATGCTGCTGGCGACGATGCGGCTGAATATCCCAACCATCTTTGTGTCTGGCGGGCCGATGGAGGCAGGCAAGGTGCAATTGCCCGGACAGGAAACGGTGCTGAAACTGGATCTGGTTGATGCGATGGTGAAGGCCGCAGATGCCACGCAAACAGACGAGGACGTCGCACAAATCGAACGTTCCGCCTGCCCGACCTGTGGCTCCTGTTCCGGCATGTTCACCGCCAACTCCATGAACTGTCTGACCGAAGCACTCGGACTGGCCTTGCCTGGCAACGGATCACTGCTCGCCACACATGCAGCACGCAAAACCTTATTTTTGGAAGCCGGGCAACGGATTGTGGATCTGGCCCGGCGCTATTACGAGCAGGACGATCTGCGGGTTTTGCCGCGCAATATTGCGACATTTGCTGCATTTGAAAACGCCATGGCGCTGGATATTGCGATGGGTGGTTCCACCAACACGGTATTGCACCTGCTGGCTGCTGCACATGAAGGTGGCGTGAATTTCGGGATGCAGGATATTGATCGGATGAGCCGCAAAGTGCCGAACTTGTGCAAAGTGGCTCCTTCAACGCCGGACTATCATATGGAAGATGTGCACCGTGCCGGCGGTGTGTTAGGTATTCTGGGAGAGTTGGACCGGGGTGGGTTGATTCATCGCGATGCTTGTACCGTACATGCTGAGACAATGGGTGAAGCACTGGATCAATGGGATCTGATGCGTACCCCGACCGATCAGGTGCAACAGCTCTATCTGGCAGCACCGGGAGGTGTGCCGACCCAGACCGCATTCAGCCAGGATCGTCAGTGGCCGGAAACAGATACTGATCGCAGCGCAGGTTGTATCCGCGATATCGCCCATGCGTATTCACAGGAAGGTGGTCTAGCTGTGTTGTATGGCAATATTGCAGAACAAGGCTGCATCGTCAAAACCGCCGGGGTGGATGAATCTATCTTCACCTTCCGTGGCCCGGCGCGTATTTATGAAAGCCAGGATGCGGCAGTTGCAGCGATACTGGGTGACGAAATCCAACCGGGTGATGTCCTGGTGATCCGTTACGAAGGACCGAAAGGTGGGCCGGGTATGCAGGAAATGTTATATCCGACCAGCTACCTGAAGAGCAAAGGACTGGGCAAGAGTTGTGCGCTGATTACTGATGGGCGTTTTTCGGGCGGTACTTCAGGTCTTTCAATTGGACACTGTTCACCAGAAGCTGCTGAGGGTGGGGCTATCGGGCTGATAGAAGCAGGTGATCTGATAGAAATTGATATCCCGCAGCGGCGTATGCGGGTTGTGTTGAGCGACCAGATACTTGCGGAACGGCGGCAGATGATGCAGGCACGTGGCACTGCTGCCTGGCGACCGGCAGAGCCACGTCAGCGACGAGTCTCACAGGCTCTGCGCGCCTATGCGGCGCTGACGACGTCAGCTGCCCGGGGTGCCGTGCGTGATCTCAGCCAGCTTGAGCCTCTGGCTGGCAAAGAGAATGCCTGAAATAGCAGATGATGCCGCGGCAATACGACAGGCACTCAATATTAAGTAAACCTGATACCGCGATATAATTTTTTTACTTACCAAGAGGAATGATAATGAAAAAACAGGCCGAAACCCGCTTTAATCAACACCTGTCTGGCATGCTGTTGTTCCTCTCAGTGGCTGTTGTCCCGGCGATTCAGGCACAGGAAACAATACAGATTGCAGATCAGGTGATGTATAACCCGCCTGAACTGACGGCACATGGGCCACAACTCAAAAGTACCGGCACACTACCTGAACCTGGTCGTGTTGATATCAATCTGGCCGTTAAAAAAACTCAGGGCAGGGTGTTTAATCCGACCACGAATACCTACGATAAAGTGTCGTTACGCGCTTACGTAGATCAGCGGACGGATACAGATGACCACTTGGTCGGACCAACAATCAGTATCATGCCGGGAGATCGGGTACGGCTGAATCTCAGTAACCAGCTGAATCCGGAAGATCAGAACTGTCAACCCGTCTCTGATATCAACACACCACACAACTTTAATGCAACCAACTTGCATAGCCATGGCTTATGGATCAGCCCGGCAGGCAATTCAGATAATGTTCTGATCAAAATTGATCCGGGCGTCGATTTTAATTATGAATGGCAGATTCCGGACGACCATCCTGCCGGCACTTTCTGGTACCACCCGCATCTGCATGGTTCTACGGCATTGCAGGTATCCAGTGGCATGGCCGGAGCACTGATTATTCGCGGGAATCGTCTGCCAGCAACCGGACAACCAGGAGATATTGATACCTTGCTGCAACAGACCGGTGAGGCACCTGTTGTGGAACGCATTGCTGTATTCGGCCAGATGCCTTATGCCTGTCGGGATAAACAGGGCACGATTAAAACAGCAGGTGCTGAAAAACACTGGTCTTGTGGTGAACATGACGTTGGTACGATAGAAGGTTACGATCAGCTGGACTTTGGTGTCTGGCAGGCCTCAGGCCGCTACATCAGTATCAATGGTCATGTCATGCCAACGTTTGCCGCGCAAGCGGGTGATATCGAACGCTGGCGTCTGATTCATGCCGGTGTCGCAGAAACAATTAAGCCGAGCTTCCACAAGGTGCCGGATACATTAAGCGATCAGTTATCGGCTACATCTTTCGCTGAAAAAACGCCGGCACAAAAACAACATATTATTCATGAAGTGTGTGCCGGGCCCAGGATTTCGCAGCTCTCGCTGGCTATGGATGGCTTAACCCGCCATCAATTAGCGGAACAAAAGACAGCCACATTGCAACCCGGCTATCGTGAAGATCTGTTGATGGTATTTCCTGAACCAGGCACTTATTGTTTAGTAGATGAAGCAGCCACAGGGCATACAATTGGTGGTCTGTCAGAGGCCAGAGAGGTTCTGGCGTTTGTACAGGTTTCTGCCAGTGGTAAAACAGTCGACAATGTTGTGTCTTATGTACAAGGTCAACTGATACAGTCCGCACAGAAACAAATGCCTGAACAGATACGGACTCAGGTGGTAGATGATCTGCGGGCACTCAGGTTAACGCACTTTGTGCCGCATAAAACGGTGACAGATGATGAAGTCACAGGGCAACAAACCCTGGCGTTTAATATGGCCAGTGACCGGGAGAACGGAAAAACACAGTTTGAAGTCGGCGAACTGGATAAAGCGCAACAATGGCCGGAAAAACTGGCGGCTTATGCACCGGACCGGGTAGACCGTGACCTGGTGTTGGGGGATGTGGAAGAATGGACGCTCAAATCATTTTTCAATAGTAAACCGACGAATGGCGGACATCCTTTTCATATCCACGTGAATCCGTTTCAGATTGTTAAGATCCTGAATGATCAAGGCGATGATGTGAGTGCCTATCACCCGGATGATTATGCCGCTTGTCATGACAGTGCTGACGATAAGCCTGCTGAGCTGAATTGTGGTGATGAACCTTATGCCGGCTTAAAACATGTCTGGAAAGACACCCTGTTTGTGCCTGGTAAACATACTGTGATCATCCGTACCCGGTATCAGCGTTATATTGGTGAATTCGTTTTGCACTGCCATATTCTGGAACATGAAGATCGCGGTATGATGCAGAATGTGCGAATTTCATTACCTGGTAGTGATGGCAAACCAGCCAGAGCACACCACTGACTTTTGGCAGAATGATGCATAACAGACCAGTACCCACAGATCAGCCCCGCCTTGCCATTATCGGTGCTGGCCTTAGCGGCCTGACACTAGCACGAAGACTGATGTCCTGTGCACACTATGATTTGTTTGAAAAATCACGTGGCCTGGGGGGGCGACTGGCAACCCGTTATGCGGATGATTACCAGTTTGATCATGGTGCCCCTGGCTTTACTGCGACCAGTGCAGCATTTCAGGATTTTGTGCACATGTTGGAGCAGGCTGGTGTCGTGGCACCCTGGCAAACCACTGATGTGGAATTACAGGCAGGCAAGGCACCAGTCATTATCGAGTGCCCGGAACATCGGTATGTCGGTGTTCCCAGGATGAACCAGATTGGTAAATATCTGGCGCAGGATCTGTCTGTCCAGCGGCAGATACGTATTACCTGCATTCAGGGAACATCACGCAACTGGCGGCTGCAGGACGAGCAAGGCAATTTGTATGGTCCCTACAATTGGGTGATCAGCACGGCACCACCTGCCCAGACTGCTGCATTGCTGCCACCAGGCTATCTGCCAGCCGTGCAGACCGACCCTATGGACGGTTGTTATGTCCTGATGCTAGGCCTTGCCCAATCCCTGCCTTTGTCCTGGCAGATTGCTGAAGCGACCGACCCGATGATTCATCGGATATGGCTGAATCACACCAAACCTGGGCGTCCGGCGGGCTATTCTGTCGTTGTGCACTCGACCAGTACATGGGCAGCAGCGCATAGCGAAGCTGACAAAGAATGGGTGCAAACACAGATGATACAGTCGGCTGGGCAACTGATCGGACAGGATTTAAGCCAGCCAGCACATCGGGCGCTACATTTATGGCGATATGCGACTTGTGTGCCGGAAACACTCGGTGCGTTACATTACACAGATATTGATGCCGGACTGACGGCTTGTGGCGACTGGTGTGGATCAGGTACGGTGGAGGCCGCATACCATAGTGCCTGCGCCGCAGCAGATACCATCCAGCATAGTCTGCGACAGCATAGCCAGCAAGGCGGAGGGTAAATACTTGGTGACGCAATCAGATTGGCGGGCGTCATACCAGAAGTGGGAAGTCATGTCGGGAGAAAGTCGGGCGGGCCAGCTGTGAAGCTGGAAGAGCAGGTTTTAATCTGAGAATTCCCCGCAGCTTGCTGCAGGGGGGGAAACCATAGGGATTTCCAAAGGGGGAGAGGCACAGCTTTCGCCCCTTTGGTCGTGGGCGAGGTATGAAACCTCGCCCACGATTTGAAATTTGATTCACCGAAAAGGGTTATGAATGCCTTTCGGCTTATTCACTTGAGATGTTGCAGCCAAGGCGAGCCTGATAATCGTGCTGTGACCAGTCTGCGCGGATCTGCCAGCAAGCTTCAGGATGGTGAGTGGCTTGTTCTGGCGTGAGTTCAATCGCGTCAAAACCGACCTGGCGGGCAATAGCATACTGGTCAGGCAGTAGCTCCCCGACAGCTCGCAGATGCTCCCGGTAGCCCAGCAGACGTAATTGACGCGCAAGCGTATAACCACGCCCGTCACTGAACTTCGCAAAGGGAATACGGATATGGCTGATGTTATCCAGATGCGCATATAAAGATTGTGTGTCGGTAGTCACCGGCACCTCTAATGCGTAGATATCAGCAGACCAGATCATATCTGACATGTAAGTGACCCATGCATGGGGTTGGGTCTCTGTCTCAAAGCCTGTGTCTGTAACAAGGATGTTCACGCTGCCTGACTGATTGGTGTTGCATTCAGGCGCTGGATGTGCCCATTCACAAAATGGATGCCACATTCATGCTTTGTGCTGTGACGCCAGCGACCAGCGCGGCTGTTTTCATGCTGGTCAACAGGTGAGGTGCAGGGTGCGCAACCGATAGAACGATAGCCTTGCGCGACCAGCGGATGGGCTGGTAACTGGTGTTGTTGCCGGTAATGTTCCAGCTCATCCGGCGTCCAGTGTGCCAGGGGGTTGATCTTGATACGCTGGTCCTGTTCGTTCTCGAAATAGTCCAGATCTGCCCGGGTGTCACTCTGGAATCGTTTCCGTCCACTGATCCAGGCATCAAACGCGCCCAGCGCCTGTTGTAATGGGCGTACTTTGCGCAGTTCGCAGCAAGTATTGGGAGCCGTCTGGTGTAATATGCCATCAGCATCCAGAGCTGCCAGCGCTTCAGGGTCAGGCCTCAGGATACGCAGATCGGTCAGCCCGAGTTGGTCGGTCAGTTGTTGCTGATACGCGAGTGTTTCCGGAAACAGTTTACCCGTATCAATGAATAATACCGGAATTGCCGGGTTCACCCGCGCGACCAGATGCAGCAGGACAGCTGATTCAGCGCCGAAGGAAGATACCAGTGCAATCCGGCCCAGACGCGGATCATGCAGTACCTGTTCGATGAACAACCGGGTCGGTTGGCCGCGATACTCTTTGTTCAGCCCGGCAATCCGGGCAGCCAGTGTATTCTGTTCAGGCATGAGCATATAAAGCCGTTTTAAAAGGTGCCGGACCCAGGCGGCGGTAGGTATCAATGAAGGGTTCATCATCGGTGCTGCGCTGTGCCAGGTAGGCATAGATCAGCCGTTCCAAGGCCGGGACAATATCCTCATAAGAGAAGCCTTGTCCGGTACGTTTGCCCAGCGTGGCTTGTTCGGTATGGTCGCCACCGAGGGTGATCTGATAACTTTCGACACCGCCCCGATCCATGCCGAGGATACCGATATGGCCGACATGATGATGACCACACGCATTGATACAGCCGGATATTTTGACTTTCAGCGGTCCGATCTGATGTTCCAGCTTCAGCTCAGCAAACCGTTGCGCAATCTGTTGCGCAATCGGGATGGAGCGTGCCATGGCCAGTGAACAATAATCCATTCCCGGACAGGCAATGATGTCTGAGATCAGACCGATGTTTGCGGTTGCCAGCCCTTGCTGGCGCAAAATGGCATGCAGTGCTGGCAGATCGCCTTTGTGCACATGTGGCAGAATCAGATTCTGTTCGTGACTGGCGCGCAGATCACCGTGTCCGTAAGTCTCAGCCAGGTCCGCCAGGGCACGCATCTGATCACTATTGATATCACCCGGAGTCTGTCCGCGCGCTTTCAGCGAGACGGTGACAATCGTGTAGTCCGGATGTTTATGTGGATGCAGACTCGTATTTGCCCAGGCATTGAAGATCGGATTACTTTCTCTGGCCTGGTCGAAGGCACTGGTATCCGCTGTTTTATACTCAGGTGGGGCAAATGCAGTTTCCAGCCTGGCTAGTATGGTCTGATCCACACCATTAAAATGCGGGCGAATGCGCTGAAAGCGTTCTTCCACCTGTGCGCGAAAGGCATCCAACCCGACTTGTTGCACGGTGATCTTGATACGTGCTTTGTACAGATTGTCGCGCCTTCCGATGCTGTTATAGACGCTGACAATCGCTTCCAGATAGGGCAATAGTTCCGCTTTCGGCAAAAAGTCGCGGATTACCTGACCGATCACAGGGGTTCGTCCCAGGCCGCCACCCACAATCACTTCATAACCTGGCGCACCAGTCGCATCGCGTTGCATCCGCAGGCCGATATCATGCGCACGGGTCACTGCCCGATCTTGTGGGCTGCCGGTCAGGGCGATCTTGAATTTACGTGGCAGAAACATAAATTCGGGGTGATCGGTAGACCATTGCCGGATCAGTTCCGCAGTCGGGCGCGGGTCTTCGATTTCGTCTGCGGCTGCACCGGCAAAATGATCAGCCGTAACATTGCGGATACAGTTACCGGAAGTCTGGATCGCGTGCATATCAACATCCGCCAGTGCATCCAGAATGTCGGCCACATTGTCCAGTTGCGGCCAGTTATACTGGATGTTCTGCCGGGTGGTGAAGTGGCCATAGCCCTTATCCCAGCGATCAGCGATATGTGCCATCTGACGCAATTGTGCCGGGTTGAAAGTGCCATACGGAATCGCGACTCGTAACATGTACGCATGTAATTGCAGATACAGGCCGTTCATCAACCGGAATGGCTTGAATTGTTCTTCCGTCAGGTGACCATCCAGCCGCCGCTGAATCTGTTCCCGAAACTGCGCAATGCGACGTCTGACGAATGCTTTATCAAAGGGTTGGTACGAATACATCATGTGATTTCTGAGGGAAATTCTGAACGACTCTGTTTGCAAAAATTTTTTGAAAAAAAGCGTTTAACCAGCTTGTTTACCATGCAGATAATTGGAAGGTCCCCGGGTACGAAATTGTTCGCGGAAATGAGTCGGTTCCGGTTGACCGCTTTCATTCAGACGGGCATCTGCCAGATAAGGATCTACTACCAGGTGGCTGTCTTGTTGTGCTCGTGCCAGACGTTGCGCCGCCTGTGCAGCATCTGCCAGCCATTCGGCTGCGGTATGCTCAGGACTCCAGTCATCAGCCACCGTAAAATAAACAACTTCACCATCGCGCAGATTACTCGCGGTGATGATGCCCGGACTGAATGGTTTGCTCATCGCGCTACCTGCTGGCGGGGAAGGGTAACGGACTGTGCCTGCCTCGGCTCCAGGCCATACAACAGAACTGCCGGGCCGGTAATCTCGTGCTGACTCAATTGTGTCACCAGTGTGCTGAGTGTTGCCGCAACGATGCATTGTGTCGGGCGCGAGGCATTCTCCACAATACTGATTGGTGTATCCGCTGCTGCACCCTGCATCAACAGATGACCTTGCATAAAGCGCGCCGCACGGATACCCATATAAACTGCGAATACATTGCCGGGACGAGCCAGGCTGCGCCAGTCATGTGCGGCAAAGCCCCGCATGTCATGTCCGGTGACCAGTTGCATGCTGCTGTTGCGCTGGCGGCGGGTGAGTGACTGACCCAGTGCTGCACTGGCAGCAGAAGCCGCGGTGATACCGGGTACAACGGACCAGGCGACACCCGCTTCATCCAGAGCTGTCGTTTCTTCATCCAGCCGCCCGAACAGTGTCGGGTCGCCTGATTTCAGACGCACTACATGTTGACCATCCCGGGTCAGCCGGATCAGCAGTGCATTGATGTCTGCCTGATGCCAGCTATCGCCGAAGCCCTGCTTGCCAGCTTCAATCAGTTCGGCAGCGTCCGCTGCCAGTGCCAGAATCTCCGGAGCAATCAGGCGATCATGTACAATCCAGCTTGCCTGGCTGATCAGGCGATGTGCCTTCAGGGTCAGCAGATCCGGATCGCCAGGACCGGCACCCACCAGGTGCACATGGCCAACCGGCGGTGTTGCTGAGTTCAGTGGTATAACGTGAGTCTGGGAAGGCATCGTATGGCAGTCGCTCAAAGTGTAAGGTGCTTTCAACTATAAGATATTTTCCTGAAAATCCAGGTATGACGTTCAGAATTAAGAACAGAATGCGATTTAACGCGATAAAGAAAAATATTGTTCCCCTGTTTTTACTTGCCGCAGAAAAATTATGCAGCCGCTGTCAGGTTCGGCGTTTCCCGACTGGGGCTCTCCGAGGTACGCCAGAATACCCGTCCTGGGGGCTCGGCTGCGGCCGTCCATGGCCGCAGACGCCCTCGGAGCCCCCCGGCCGGGAAACGCTCTGAGAGTAAGGTGGCACAACCACCTTCGCGGTCATTCCCACCGGGATGGCGCTGTGGTGCAACAAAACTTGCCAGGACTGCTCATGCACCGGCAACACATCGGTGGCCAGGTGTTCACCCAAAGCTCCAGCGAATACCTGTCGTTTTGTCCGTAGCGAAGCTACAGTCATGCATCTGCCGGATGGGCTACCAATTTATCCAGTCTGAGGAGCAAACAAACTTCAGCGAACAGTCTCCCGGTCGATCCGTTTTCTGCATACAGGCTGCTTGTCACGGTACCGCATGGTCACGACAACCGGTGTCGCAGGTTTTGCCACAAATGTTTGCAAAGGCTGCCCGGCTTGAAAATGGCTACGAAGATGGTTGCTCCACTGTACTAAAGCGGGGCATTATCCCGACCTGCTCTCCGGGGGCGTCTGCGGCCATGGACGGCCGCAGCCGAGCTCCCATGGATGGGTATTTTCTGGCGTCCTCCGGAGAGCAGGTCGGGATAATGCTTGCAAAAAGCCTGCGGTAACGATCACCACACCAGTTTGAATTGCACCCGGCAATCACTTTGACATTGATACAACGTATTTTTTTACGTACGGTTTTAGCTTTTTATTCACCAGATCAAAGACACTTACATGATGCATTCCCTGACTGTTTCTGAAGCTCGTGACAATCTGTACCGACTCATTGATCAGGCTGCTGAATCTCATGCGCCGGTTTATATCCACGGCAAACGCAATCGCGCTGTCTTACTCGCCGAGGATGATTGGAGTGCAATACAGGAAACTTTGTACTTATCAAATATCCCCGGGATGCGTGAATCCATTCAGGATGGTATGGCAACATTGATTACGGATTGTGCAGCAGAGCTGGACTGGTGACATGGCCACTCGTTCATACCACCTGAAAGCTGAATCCGGATGCTGGTAACAGTCAACAACCGCCTGGCTCGCGAACTGCGCCAGCAACACGATCAGCAACAGGCGACCCAGGCGACGGTCTGGCAGAGTGCCATGATTCTGCCCTGGTCTGCCTGGCTGCAACAAAATTACATGGCGTTGGTAGATCAGGGCCTGGTCACACAAGTGTTGTTGCAGGAGATGCAGGAAACGCTGATCTGGCAGCGCATCGTGCAACAGGATGCTGAGGCCTGGCTCCGCCCGCAGGCAGCAGCCAGTTTGGCGCAACAAGCCTGGCGCTTATGGCTTGGCTGGCAACTGGATGTGGATGCACTGGAAACACAGATCACACCCGAAACGGCTTGTTTTGTGCGCTGGCAGCAAGCCTTTCGTCAGGAATGCGCAACACATGGCTGGATCACCGCAGCTGAGTTGCCAGATTTGTTCACGCAACATGCTGCTGCTCTGACGTTGCCAGCCCGGATAACATTTGCTGGTTTTGACCAGTTCAGCCCACAACAACAAACTTTGCTGGATCAGCTTCAGGCGCAAGGCATTGTTCTGGAGACGCTGCCAGACACAACCTGCCAGGCACAGGTGCAGGCAATTCGACTGGATTGTCCACGGGACGAAATTCGTGCTGCTGCGATTTGGGCCAAACAATACATTCAGCAAGACCCAACCCTTCGAATTGCCGTCATCACACCGCAGTTACAGGCACAGCGTGCGGCCCTGTTACAAGGCTTTGGTGAAATCCTCAGTCCGGCAACCATGTTGCCTGGCGGGGTAGGGGGGTTGCCTTTCAATCTGGCGCTGGGTTGCCCGCTGGCAGATTGTCCGTTGGTGGCCCAATTATTGCTGGTTTTGCAGTTGACCCGGCCACAGCCCCTGCCACTGGCTGAGATCAGCGTTGTGCTACGCTCGCCGTTTATTGGTGAGCCGGATGAATGGCTGGCACGTGCTGCGCTGGATCGGCGTTTGTATCAGGATGGTCAGCCGCAACTGAACCTGATGCAATTGATACGACGCGCACGTACTCTGGCAACACAGGATGATGCCTGCCATGTTTCTGATCTGACTGCGCGATTGGCCCGCCTGCAACAACAGGTAGCACGGCAACCCCGTCTGGCAACGCCCACAGCCCGGGCTGAACAACTGAGCCAACTGATACAGATTCTGGGTTGGCCCGGACATGGGCTCAACAGTACCGAATACCAGCAGGCAGCACGCCTGCGTCGTTTGTTGAGTGAGCTGGCCAGCCTGGAACTGGTGCAGGCGCAGATGACCTGGTCAGAAACTCTCAACATTTGGCATCAGTTGTGTAGCCGCACTATCTTCCAGGCAGAATCTACCGCGCATCAGTTGCATATTCTGGGCCCACTGGAAGCATCCGGTTTGCAGTTTGATGCGGTCTGGCTGCTCGGGATGGATGCACTGAACTGGCCGCCAGCAGCCCGGCCACATCCGTTATTACCGACATCACTGCAATGTGAACGGGCAATGCCGCATGCTTCCGGCGCGCAGGAACTGGCATTTGCCCAACGCCTGACCGATTATTGGTGTCAGATGGCACCCACCGTCATGGTCAGCTATGCCGCACAAATCGCTGATCAACCGAGGGACATCAGTCCATTGTTCGCAGCAGCGTCGCCTGCCACACTCGAATCAATGGGCCTGACCCTGATCTCAGAATTACATCAGGCTGCCAGTCAGACAACAGAACTGACCGCTTTGCCCTGGCCTGAAGCTGTACCTCCTGGCCAGACGCCGCGTGGTGGCACCCATCTGCTCAATGCCCAGGCAGCTTGTCCGTTTCAGGCTGTGGCCCGGTTCCGGTTAGGTGCACAAGCCTGGCCAAGTGTCAGCTTTACCCCGGATGCTCGTTTGCGCGGCCAGCTGTTGCACCAATTACTCTACGAGGTCTGGGTTGAACTACAGGATTCGGATCGACTACAGTCTATGTCAGATGCGGGATTGCAAGCGTTGCTCACCCGCTGTGCAGAACAGGTCTTAAAAACTGCTGCGGTGCAGCGTCCGGATCTGTTTCACCCCGCATTTGTTGCACTCGAAACAGAACGACTGGTAAAACTGATACACACCTGGCTGGAACTGGAAAAACAACGCACGACGCCGTTTCAGGTGCGTCATCTGGAAGAACGGCGCCCATTGACACTACATGGCCTGGATCTGCAGGTGCAGGCAGATAGGGTAGATGAACTGGCTGATGGCGAACAAGTCGTGATAGATTATAAAAGTGGTCTGCTGAATCAACCAGACTGGGCCGCAGAACGACCAGGGGAATGGCAGGTACCGCTGTACTGCCTGCAGGCAGAAAAGCCGGTCGCGGCACTGCTGGGACAAGTGCATGGGCAGAGTACCCGGTTTCGCGGCATGGCCACGTATGCAGATATCGCACCAGGCATTCCGGCACTGCAACCGAGCGATACAGTGACAGACTGGCCAGATCTCATCCGGCACTGGCGCCAGGTGCTGGCACAACTGACCACTGAAATTCAGTCCGGTCATGCCGAAATCGCACCCCGGAATGCACAGACTTGTACCCATTGCGGCTTGCAGGCCCTGTGTCGGGTGGAGGCAAACGTATGAATCAGCAAATTTCAATAGGCTGGCCAGCACCGGCGAAACTGAATCTGATGTTACGTATTCTGGGCCGCCGCCCGGATGGTTATCATCAGCTACAGACAGTGTTTCAGTTTGTGCGGCAGGGTGACACACTGGATTTTTGTGTGCGATCAGACGGACGTGTTCAACGCACACAAGCCTTGGCTGATGTACCAGAAGAAACAGACCTGACATTGCGAGCTGCCAGACTATTGCAAGCCCACACAGGTTGTACCCGGGGAGCGGATATCACACTGCACAAACAATTGCCGCTGGGCGCCGGGTTGGGTGGTGGCAGCTCAAATGCTGCTACTGTACTGGTTGCACTGAATCAACTCTGGCAGTGCGGCCTGAATCTGACGGAACTGGCACAATTAGGGGTACAGTTGGGGGCAGATGTGCCAGTGTTTGTACAGGGTCAGGCCGCCTGGGCAGAAGGCATTGGCGAACAACTGCAACCTCTGACCCTGCCGGAACCTCATTATCTGGTATTAGTCCCGAATTGCCAGGTCAGTACCGCCAGAATATTTGCAGATTCGCAATTGACACGAGACGCTGCCGCAATCACAATATGCGACTTTATTGCAGGTGAGCGGGACAACCATTGTCTGCCCGTTGTCCTCAGGCAATTTCCACCTGTTGCAGATGCTCTGCACTGGCTGCAACAATTTGCGCCAGCCAGCCTGACAGGCACCGGAGCCTGCATATTTGCTGAATTTTCCTCACCTGAAGCAGCACAACAAGTGTTAGCACAGTGCCCCGCAGACTGTAGTGGTTTCATCACATCCGGATGTAATCAGTCGCCATTGCATACCAGGCTGCAACAAGTAGCCACCTGACTTCCTATCTTTAATTGGGGTGTAGCCAAGCGGTAAGGCACCGGACTTTGACTCCGGCATGCGCAGGTTCGAATCCTGCCACCCCAGCCATTCTCCTTATGCTGATACAGGTTCATACAAACCTCATCACTCAGCCTCCAGCCTGACGAATTTATCCCACATCAGGGAATCCTGACCATGCTGAACTCTTCACCATCCGGCAATATGATGGTCTTTACCGGTAATGCTCATCCGGAACTGGCAGCCGGTATTGCCACTTACCTTAATCTGTCACTGGGTAAAGCCGACGTTGGTAAATTCAGTGATGGCGAAGTCATGGTCGAGATCCAGGAAAATGTACGCGGACGTGATGTTTTTGTGGTGCAGCCAACTTCATCTCCCACTAACGACAATTTGATGGAATTATTGGTGATGGTCGATGCTCTGCGCTGGGCATCCGCTCGTCGCATCACCGCTGTCGTGCCGTATTTCGGTTATGCCCGGCAGGATCGTCGTTCACGCTCAGCCCGGGTACCGATTACGGCTCGATTAGCAGCCAAAATGATTGATAAGGCAGGCACTGATCGGGTGCTGACTATGGATCTGCATGCTGATCAGATCCAGGGGTTTTTTGATATTCCGGTGGACAATATCTATGCCTCACCGGTTTTGGTAGCCGATATCTGGCGGCAGAAATACCCGGATCTGGTCGTGGTTTCGCCAGATGTCGGTGGGGTAGTACGGGCGCGTGCCATCGCGAAAAATCTTGATGATGCCGACCTGGCAATTATTGATAAACGCCGTCCGAAAGCGAACGAAGCACAGGTAATGAATATCATCGGTGATGTTAATGGCCGCACTTGTGTGATCGTTGATGATATGGTGGATACAGCAGGCACTTTATGTAAAGCAGCTGATGCACTGAAGATGGCTGGCGCCGCGCGGGTGGTGGCATATTGCACTCATGCAGTTTTATCTGGCGCAGCAGCCTGTAACCTGACACAGTCTACCCTGGATGAATTAGTGGTTTCCAACACCATACCCTTGAGTGCCGAAATACAGGCTTGTGGTAAAGTTCGCGCTTTGCCAATTGCCAGCCTGCTGGCCGAATCGATGCGTAGCATCAATGATGAAGAATCGGTCAGCTCTTTGTTTGTCGAATAATATTCGTTGCTTATGTTCTAACGTCTGGTCGCGGATGTCAGAACTTTGTCCGGGCTGTTAAGCACAGCCGTTTCACTTTCACTGCCGGAGCAGAAACATGATGCAGGAAAATTTTCAGATTGATGCAATAGCTCGTGAGGCGCAAGGGAAGGGTGCGAGCCGCCGCCTGCGTCGTCAGGGGCTGGTACCTGGCATCATCTATGGTGGTGATCAGACACCACAAATGTTTGCCACACTACATAACAAGCTGGAGCAGCACCTGGAGCATGAAGCGTTTTATTCGCACGTGCTGACCGTAAAGATCGGGGACACGACCCAGAAGGTGATCCTCAAAGATCTGCAACGACACCCGGCTAAACCATTTGTGACACACCTGGATTTATTGCGGGTGAAAGAGACAGACCGGATTAAGCTCCATGTGCCACTGCATTTCATCAACGAAATGACAGCACCAGGTATCAAAGCGGGCGGTAAAGCCAGCCATGCCCTCACAGATATTGAAATCAGTTGTGCTGTCAAGGACTTACCTGAATATATTGAAGTTGATGTCGGGCAGATGAACGCCGGTGACAGCCTGCACCTGAATGATCTGGCATTGCCTGCCGGTGTGGATATTCCTGCATTAGCTCAGGAAGGACATAATGACACTGTTGTGACAGTGCACATGCCAAAAGCCACAGCGGAAGAGGCGACCGGGGCAGAAGAAAGCGCAGCAGGTTGACGCTGCCCTGATGATACAATGTGTGGTCGGTCTGGGAAATCCAGGCCCGGATTATGCCAGTCATCGACATAATATCGGTTTCTGGCTACTGGACCGGCTGGCACAATCTCATCATGTTACCTTTCGCCAGGAAAAAAGGTTTCATGGACTGATTGCGCAATTACCGACTGCCGCCGGGAATCTGTGGCTACTGAAACCAACCACTTACATGAACCAGAGTGGTCGTGCGGTGAGGTCCCTGGTGCATTTTTATCGTCTGCTGCCTGATCAGGTGCTGGTGGTGCATGACGAGCTGGATTTGCCACCCGGCACTGTGCGCTTAAAGCAGCAGGGCGGACACGGTGGACATAATGGTCTGCGGGATATTATTCAGGCGCTGGGTACGCAAGCATTTCCACGTTTGCGTATTGGCATCGGCCATCCGGGACACAAATCGGCCGTGCTGAAGCATGTGCTGTCAGCACCCGGAAAGATCGAAGACACCCAGCTTCAATCTGCACTAGACCAGATCACTGTGGTATGGGAACACATCTATACTGGCAACTGGCAATCTGCTATGCAGACTTTGCATACACAGCAATAGTATGCAACAACAAGTCACACCGAGCTGATAGCTTAATAGAGTCAGGTCTTTTTATATTGAAAATCATTTGGCTTACAAATTAGCTGATTTCGTCAGACTACGTAGATATGTGTTGATCATCTGATGAGCAATCGGTACCGCTACCGTGCTGCCGCTACCACCATTCTCAACGATCACTGCAAGCGCAATTTGTGGATCTTCAACCGGGGCATATGCAATAAATAAGGCATGATCGCGCTGTTTTTTCGTGATTCTGGTATCGTCGTATTCCTCGTCCTGTTTGATGCTGAAAACCTGAGCGGTACCGGTTTTGCCGGCGATACGATAATCCGCAGTCCGGAGACTACGCGCAGTACCTTGGGGATCCATAACCACATGTTCCATCGCAGCGCGAATATAGGCCCAGTGCGCCGGATCACGAATCGGCAAGCGTCGGGTTGCGGTTGGTATCTGAACAGGTTGTGCTTCTCCACGATTTTGCACAAATCTCACCAGACGCGGACTATGGTATAAACCATTATTCGCAATGGCAGCTGTGGCAGCAGCCAGTTGCAATGGCGTACTCAAAAAATAGCCTTGTCCGATCCCCATGATCACTGTTTCACCCGGATACCAGGGCAGGGCACGTGTCCGTTGTTTCCAGTCGCGTGAAGGTAAAATACCACGTGCTTCACCGCGCAGATCGATTCCGGTATGTTCACCGAAACCAAACAAAGCCAGTGATGTGCTGAGTGCATCGACTCCCATCTCGTATGCAAGTTGGTAGAAATATACATCGCAGGACTGAGTGATCGCTTCATCCAGATTGACAGAACCATGCCCGGTTTTTTTCCAGTCGCGATATTTATGTTCCTGATTCGGTAATTGAAAATAACCTGGGCATAAGACAGTATGTTGGTCATCAACATGGCCATCTTCTAATGCGCCTAGTCCCATGAAAGGTTTAATCGTAGAACCAGGCGGATATTGCCCACGTAGTGCACGGTCATACAATGGCTGATCCGGGTTATCACGCAATGCCTGGTAATCAGCATGGCTGATCCCTTGTACAAACAGATTCGGATTATAAGTCGGCTTACTAACCATCGCTAAAATGCCCCCGGTCTTCGGATCCAGGGCAACGGCAGCACCATGCTGCTCACCAAAAGCAGCTAGTGTTGCCTGCTGCAAACGGATATCAAGATACAAATGTAAATCCTGGCCAGGCGAAGGAGCTTGTTGTTGCAAAACCCGAATAACACGGCCTACTGCATTTGCTTCAACCTGGCGGGTGCCAACATTACCATGCAAAGTTTCTTCATACGTTTTTTCCAGGCCGATCTTGCCAATATGAGTCGTTCCAGCATAATGAGATGATGTTTCCATCTGATCCAGATCCTGCTGACTGATCCGGCCCACATAACCGAGCAGGTGTGCTGTCGCTGCCGGATAAGGGTAATGACGTAGTAACCGAGCCTGAATGTCCAGGCCGGGAAACTGGTGCTTCACAACTGCGAAGCGTGCAGCTTCATTTAATGTCAGATTCATACGCACCGGAATACGCTCAAACCGGCGTCGGTGTTGTTTGATTTGCTCAAATCGCGCCCGATCGTGGGTACTGAGAGCAATTAATTGACTGAGCCTGAACCAGGTATTTTCTATATCAGGCACTTGTTCCGGAATCATTTCCAGACTGTAAGCAGGCTGATTCTGAGCCAGCAACACACCCTGCCGGTCATAAATCAATCCCCGGGTAGATGGCAATGGTTCTAAGCGCACCCGATTGTCTTTGGATAAGGTCGTAAAGTGGGTATGATTGAGAACTTGTAGTTGCACTAGTCGACCGACTAACAGTACAAGTATAAGTACAACACCTATAGTTGCTATCAGCAGGCGACGTGATAACAAACGATGTTCCTGATAGTGATTCTGAATATGACGCATCAGTAACCAGATAAATTGATTGACTATGTGGAAGAAAAAATATTGTAAATTGATTCTGTTGATGAGTATGGTACTGTTATGGACATTGCCAGTACATGCTAATGAGAGTACAGATCGCTCAACAGAGACAGCGCAACGTTTGGCCGAACTGCGTCAGAACATATTACAAATTAAAACTCAGATACAAACCACTCAGCACCAGCGAGACCAGGTCAGTCAGAGCCTGGAAAAAAGTGAAATTGTGATGAGCGAGTTACAACAGACATTACATGACTTAACCAAACGCTATGACAAGCAACAACAACAGCTAAAACGACTCCGGAAGCAGGCAAAACAACAACAACTGACTCTGCAACGAGAACGCAGGGAATTAGTAAAACAAATTCGTACTGCTTATCAGATGGGTCGGCAACAACAGGTGAAGCTATTATTAAACCAGCAGAATAAAAAAATATTCAGCCGGATGCTCACTTATTACGACTACCTGAATCATACACGTATGATACGGATGAGTTCAGCTAAACAGGTGCTAGAACAATTAACCCATACACAACATGACATTGTACAAAAACAGGAACAACTACTCACTCTCCGCACTCAACAACAGTCAGCGCAACATGATTTACAGATTACGCAACAACAACGGCAACAGTTATTAACGCAGTTAGATCAACAATTACATCAGCAAGATGCTGAGTTACAACGTCGACAGGCCGATGCAGAACAATTACAGTCTTTACTGGACCAGCTACAACGTGCACTGGCAAATCGTGCTGCACAACAACAAACTGCGCCATTTTCTCGCAAGCGTGGGCAGTTAAGCTGGCCGACTCAGGGGCATATCTTACACCGGTTTGGTGCACGTAAAATTGGCTCAATGCGCTGGGATGGTGTATTGATGCAAGCAGAAGCCGGTCAACCGGTGCAAGCCAGTTATGGCGGCCAGGTGGTATTTGCTGACTGGTTGCGTGGCTTTGGTTTACTGCTGATCATTGATCACGGTGAAGGCTATTTGTCGTTGTACGGGCATAATCAACGTCTGTTAAAAACAGTTGGTGATCAGGTATCAGCTGATGAACCTATTGCTCAGGCCGGAAATACCGGAGGCCAACGTACAGCAGGCCTGTATTTTGCGATTCGGCATCAGGGACAGCCGATTGATCCGGCATTATGGTGTCGCAGATAAGAGATTGATATCACTCATAATGTTTTTCTGATCAGGCTCAAAAATATCGCATAATATATATTATGTTAAATTAAACAGGGATCGGGAATTCAGTCTGGAGGTAGCTTGCTTCAGCCACTTTGATCCGCCTATGATGAACAACATCTGATGAAATAACGAGCCATTCCCCACCCCCATCGCAATAGAATGAGCTATGATTCCTCATTACGCCTTGTCAGCACAAAAAGTGACTCAACATCATTTTCACTCAGCTCATTGAGAATGCTCACTAACATTGCTTTTTACCGCAGGATATTCGTATGTTTGCCAATCTGACTGATCGTCTGGACGAGACATTACAAAAGATTCGGGGTCAGGGAAGATTATCTGACGATAACATTCGCGAAACTGTACGCGATGTCCGCATGGCATTACTGGAAGCGGATGTTGCCCTTCCTGTGGTTAAGGCATTTACGCAACAGATTCGCGAAAAAGCGGCGGGCACTGAAATTATGCAGAGCCTGTCTCCCGGTGAGACTCTGGTCAAAATCGTGAAAGACGAGCTGACTGTTCTGATGGGTGAACAGAACGAATCGCTTAATCTGTCTGCTCAGCCGCCTGCGGTCATCATGCTTGCCGGGCTGCAAGGCTCAGGTAAAACAACCAGTGCGGCCAAACTGGCACGTTTTTTGTTAGGGTCTGGTAAAAAAGTGATGCTGGTCAGTTGTGATGTCTATCGTCCGGCCGCTATCCAGCAATTGGCGGTATTAGCAAATGATATTGGTGCCCTTCTCCACCCATCTGATGCTGCACAGAAACCGACTGAGATTGCCACTGCAGCACTGGATGCAGCAAAACGATCATTTGCCGATGTGTTAATTGTAGATACAGCTGGTCGATTGCATGTTGATACTGACATGATGACAGAAGTACAAGCCTTACACGCTGTCGTTGATCCGGTTGAAACTTTATTTGTTGTAGATGCTATGACTGGCCAGGATGCTGCCATCACAGCGCAGGCATTTGATCAGTCATTGCCCTTGACCGGGGTTATCTTAACAAAAGCAGATGGAGATGCGCGTGGGGGAGCTGCATTATCTATCCGGCAAGTGACCGGTAAACCCATTAAATTTTTGGGTACTGGCGAAAATACAACCGCTTTAGAGCCGTTCTATCCGGATCGGGTTGCTTCGCGCATTCTGGGGATGGGTGATGTACTTTCTCTGGTTGAGGAAGTACAACAAAAAGTTGATCAGCGCAAAGCAAAAAAACTGGCGCGCAAAATACAGAAAGGTCAGGGATTTTCTCTCGCTGATTTTCGTGATCAGCTACAGGAAATTCAGGGCATGGGGGGAGCAGGCAGTATGCTGGATAAATTGCCCGGCATGAATCAGGTACCAGATAAAGTGAAACAACAATTTGATACGGTTCAGACCAATCGGATGGTTGCCATTATTAATTCAATGACACCACACGAACGTGAGTTTTTTAAGGTTATTAAAGGTTCGCGTAAAAAGCGGATCGCTGCCGGCTCTGGCACACAGGTACAGGATATTAATAAATTGTTAAAACAATTTCAGAGTACTCAGAAAATGATGAAAAAATTCAGTGGTGGTGGTATGGAAAAAATGATGCGTAAGTTTCAGGGTGCTTTCTAACGCAAGTCTGATTGAAACACCCGCAAGTGAGAATTATGAAAAAACAGCGATGATAAATTCAATCTGGTGGTTGACGTAACTCACTGACCTGATCATAGCCGATACCCCAATTATCGGTATCGACTTCATCAATGACGACTATGGTGGTTGCCGGATTTTTCCCCAGCACATCCACCAATAGTTGGGTCGCACCTGTAATCAGGTCTTTTTTTTGTTGCCGCGATACGGATTCCTTCGTGACTCTGATGTTAACGTAAGGCATGCTCAGATTCTTCCATATAATAACTTTTTCCGGTAATTTCCTGATCCCAGCATCAGCAAAGCTACCACGCCACCAAACAGTAATGACAGACCATTTAAACTACCACCACCGCCCTGATTTTCCTCAACAGGTGGCGGTTGCGGGACTGCTGTATTGGTGATCGTCACTGAGTCGGTAGCAGACAATCCGGTGTCATCAGTCACTGTAACCGTGAAGACCAGCTGGCCGCCGGCATTCGGTGCGGTGAAATAAGGTGATGCCGTCGTTGCCCCGGATAAAGTGGCTTGAGGGCCGCTGGTCTGCTGCCAGGTATAACTGAGCGCGCCACTATAATCATCGTCAGCAGCTCTGGCTGATAAACTTACCCGTTCATTCCCTTTCACTGCCTGGTCTTCCCCAGTATTCACCGTTGGTGGCGTACTGACAGCAACCACCGCCCGATGTGCATCCAGCATTCCGGCACCGCAGGTATTTTTCGTGCAATCATTTGCCGTATCGGTCAGAAAAGGACGAGCAGTAGCCTTCAGCTTCGTCTCTATCAGAGCTGGTACATTGGTAACAGAACCGTCTGTCAGGCGCGGGTTACTGCTCAGCATCAGTGCCACCACACCAGATACAACAGGAGCCGCCTGGCTGGTACCTTCTTCAGCTTTATAAGTATTATCGTTAACCGGCCCCTGGGTACCCGTATCCAGAGTGGAAAACATATCTACCCCGGGAGCTGCAATGTCAATCCGCGTCCCGAAATTGCTGAATTCAGCCCGTGAGCCATCTTTATCCAGAGCCGCGACACTAATCACGTTTTCACAGTTCCCTGGCGAATCATTCACTACATCTCTGTTGTCATTACCAGCCGCGACAATGACGACAGCGCCACGAGACACAGCATAGTCAATCGCTTCCTGCTCAGCCCGGCTGCAAGCCCCTTCCCCTCCCAGGCTCATGTTCAATATATGCGCTGGCGTCGTGTTAGTGACACCATCCACCGGCTTACCAACAGACCAGTATATTCCATCAAGATTATCAGCCAGGCTACCACCACAAGCACCCAGCACGCGCGCGGTCAACAGGCGGGCGTGCCAGTCCACACCAGCAATCCCCTGTGAATTATTCGTTTCTGCACCGATGATGCCAGCAACATGCGTCCCATGCCAGCTACTGTCTTCCGGCTCTGCTGAATCAGCACACCAGTCGCCCGGATCAGTCGGATCGCGGTCTCGCCCATCACTATCGTTAGAGGCTGTTGCATCACTAACAAAATCATATCCCGATTCACTGGCCCGCCCATTCATCAAGCGATCATTCAGATCGTCATGCTCCAACACGCCCGTATCAAGCACACTGACGATGATATCTTGCTGTCCGACCGCCAGATGCCAGGCCGCCGGCAAATTGGCGGCTGCCGGATGTTGATCCGATGTTTGTAAGTACCATTGATCACCTGAAAACGAGACATCATCCGGGGTACGCAACTGGCTACTCATTGGTCGCCGGTAATGTTTATCTGGCTCGGCATACCGCACCTCATCTGAGGCTGCAATCAACTCCGCATAATGTTGTGCCATCTGTAACGTCATAGGTTCTGGCAGCGCCAGCACCATAGCACCACTGGCCAGCGTACGAACATACCGCACAGTCAGCTGCGCTTGTTGTTGCACCAGTCGAATCAGATTCTGCTGTCTGACTTCTGGTGAGACCTGAGCTGACTCCTCACCCGGAACATATCGAATAATCAGTTGCGTTATCTGAGCACGCTCTATGATCTCAGGCTCAGGTGCTCTCACCATGGCTGACACCGCACTATAAGCCAGCAGACCAGCAAGAAATAATATCAGTCGCCTGGTATCAGATTGTTTCCATATCATCGTGAAACTCCGGATAAAAATTTTACTTATTAAATACTTACATAAAATTTATACAGTATCGCATTCATTATTTCATTAAAACGCTGTAAAAAATCCATGCCCTGTTCCATGTGAAATCGGTTTGCATCACAACTGCCAATAGCCAGAATGCCAACCTGATCTGCTGACTGTAGCGGCAATATAACCATTGAACGTATCGTTTCAGTACCAAACAGATAATCTGACCAGGTAGCAGATACAGGCCCGCAATCAGGCTGTCCCTGCTGCAGAAATGCATAAAATTGTGTAACAACTGGCTGTTTGGGCTGACTCTGCAGTTTATCAGCCGCAAACAACTTAATCGCCACCGCATCTGCCTGAAAAACTGTCTGTACCTGATCAGGCAGGGTCTGTATCAATTGTTCAGTACCCTGAATGCGGATCAGAGCGAGAGTGAGTTGGTGCAAACGTTGCACAATCGCATCATTTTCGGATGCAACCTGTAGCAGTTCTGCCAACTGTTTGCGATACTGTTGGTTCTGTGCGCGTAACTGCCGCATCTGCCGATCAAATAAAGAGGTTGCCTCATCAGTAACATGCGGCAGATGTAATGCCGTCAATACTTGCGGGTGACGTACAAAAAAGTTGACATGCTCAGTAAGATAGGCTGCAATCTGTTGTTCCTGCACTGAGTCAATGGGTATGGAAGACATTCGGTTCTCTACTGAGCAATGTTATAATGACTTGTTGTTTCGCCTTAGCCAGCACTGCTGACTCTGATAATCTTTTTATTGTAAGAGAATTTTGATGACTGATCTCAGCCTGTACCGCAACATCGGCATTTTTGCACACGTTGATGCGGGAAAAACCACCACCACCGAGCGTATTCTCAACCTGACCGGCAAAACGCACAAAATTGGTGAAGTGCATGATGGCGAAGCAACCACAGACTTCATGGATCAGGAACGTGAACGTGGCATTACGATTCAGTCCGCTGCTACAACCTGCTTCTGGAAAAATCACCAGTTAAATATCATCGACACTCCCGGCCACGTCGATTTTACTGTTGAAGTGTACCGTTCACTGAAGGTGCTGGATGGCGGTGTTGGGGTATTCTGTGGTTCAGGCGGGGTTGAGCCGCAATCTGAAACCAACTGGCGTTATGCAAATGAATCGGAAGTCGCCCGTATTATTTTTGTCAACAAGCTGGATCGTATGGGTGCCGATTTTTATCGCGTAGTAGACCAGATTGAAAATGTGCTGGGTGCCAACCCGCTGGTTATGACCTTACCAATTGGTATCGAAGATGATTTTACCGGGGTAGTGGATCTGCTCACCCGTCAGGCCTGGGTCTGGGACAACTCCGGAGATCCTTCAAAATATGAACTGACCGATGTACCGGCAGATATGGTAGACAAGGTCAACACCTACCGTGAACAGCTCATCGAAACAGCAGTTGAGCAGGATGATGACCTGATGGAAGCATATCTGGAAGAAGGCGTTGAACCCAGCTTAGAACAGCTCAAGCAGTGTATCCGTAAAGGTACCATCGCGCTGGACTTTTTTCCAACCTTCTGCGGTTCTGCATTCAAAAATAAAGGCGTACAACTGGTTCTGGACGGCGTTGTGGACTATCTGCCGAACCCGGTTGAAGTCGAGCCACAACCAGAAGTCGACCCGGAAGGTAACGAAACCGGACAGAAAGCTCTGGTCGACCCGGAACATCCGCTACGGGCGCTTGCGTTCAAAATCATGGATGACCGCTTCGGATCCCTCACCTTTACTCGCATCTACTCCGGTCAGTTACAGAAAGGTATGACAGTACTGAACACGTTTACCGGGAAGAATGAGCGGATCGGTCGTATCGTAGAAATGCATGCGAATGACCGCAAAGAACGTGATTCAGCGCAGGCTGGTGACATCATCGCACTGGTCGGGCTGAAAAATACCCAGACCGGACACACTTTGTGTGATCCGAAAAAACCGGCAACACTGGAACCAATGGTCTTTCCGGATCCGGTGATCTCCATCGCCATTCAGCCGAAAGACAAGGCGTCAACTGAGAAGATGGGGATCGCGCTGAATAAGATGATGCAGGAAGATCCATCATTCCAGGTCGAAACTGATCTGGAATCCGGCGAAACCATTATTAAAGGTATGGGTGAGCTGCATCTGGATATCAAGGTGGATATCCTGAAACGGACACACAGTGTGGATGTGAGCATGGGTAAGCCACAAGTAGCTTATCGCGAGACGATTACCCGCCAGATCGAAGATAGCTATACCCACAAAAAACAAACCGGTGGTTCAGGCCAGTTCGCTAAAATTGATTATCAGGTAGAGCCGGGAGAAACCAACAGCGGCTTTGTGTTTGAATCAAAAGTGACCGGTGGTAATGTACCGCGTGAATTCTGGCCAGCTGTGGAAAAAGGCTTTGCCAACAGCATGGCAGAAGGCACACTCGCCGGCTTCCCGTTACTGGATGTGAAGATCACCCTGCTGGACGGTGCCTATCATCCGGTTGATTCCTCTGCTGTTGCGTATGAGATAGCTGCGAAGTCCGCTTATCGTCAATCTGTGCCGAAGGCAGCACCGCAATTGCTGGAACCGATTATGAAAGTGGATATCTTCACACCGGAGCAGCATGTTGGTGATGTGATCGGCGACTTAAATCGTCGTCGCGGCATGATTCAGGGCCAGGAGTCCGGACCAACCGGCGTGCGGATCAAAGCAGATGCACCGTTATCTGAAATGTTCGGTTACATTGGCGACTTGCGCACCATGACATCAGGGCGTGGTCAGTTCTCCATGGAATTTTCGCACTATGCAGCCTGCCCTGCTAATGTGGCTGAAACCGTGATTAAAGAGGTTAAGGCGCGCAAGGAAGCAGCTAAAAACTAAAGGACACCTCGTACACTGCGCTTTTGCGCCTCGTCTTTGCTTCACCCGCAACGTTTTTAGAGGCGCCCTCAGCGCATACCTGATCGGATACAAAAATACCCCCGCAGCTTGTTAAGCTGCGGGGGTATTTTTGTTTATGGGGTAACGTGTAGTATCAGTCGTTGTTACCGCCGAATGCGCCTAACAGATGCAACAGGGCCTGAAACAGGTTGATAATGCTCAGATACAAGCTGACAGTGGCCATAATATAGTTGGTTTCGCCACCACGTATAATCTGGCTCGTTTCAAACAGAATCAAACCAGACATCAACAGGACAACAGCAGCGGAGATGGTCAGTTGTAAAGCTGGTATCTGTACAAAGATACCCACCAGCGAGGCAACCAGTACGACCATCAGCCCGATGAACAAAAAACCGCCTAAAAAGCTGAAGTCACGCTGCGAAGTTAATGCGTAGGCAGACAGCCCGATAAAAATCAGCCCGGTACCACCGAAAGCGGTAGCGATGATCTGACTGCCGTTCGGGATGGCAGCATAAAAGTTCAGGGTCGGCCCTAAGCCAAAACCAAGCAAACCGGTGATCAGAAACACCATCCCTAAACCGGCACTGGAGTCAGCTGTGCGTGGTAAAACAAACCATAGCAGCACCAAAGCGCCGATGGAGGTCAACAGAGAAATAAATGGCGGCGGACTCAATGCCATGGATACGCTGGCAAGTACCGCGCTCCAGATCAGTGTGGCCGATAATAGTGTATAGGTATTTTTCAATACCTTATTCATCGGCACCGATTGGTGTACCGAACGTGAAACAGCAGATTGATAACGATTCATAGTGTCACTCTCTGGAGGTAAGTAGTTGGCTCAGCAAATAAATAAGTCAGGGCAAACCAGCCTGAATTCAAGGTATTGTCCATCTTTGCGGGACAAGTGCAAGCCGTATCGCATCTACATGCTCACCAGCAACCGATACTACCAGCACCAGTGCTGTTGGTAGCACCTCGCTGGTTCAGGTGATTCAGCCAGAACTGATGGCAGTCTGAGTCCCGGGCTTGTGATCCAGTCGCAGTAGCTGTTACGCGATAGGCCTGTTGATCTGTCTGTTTTGCCAGGGCTAACTGATAATAACCCCGTTCAGTCACACCGGTCTGCCAGGCAGAGACCTCCAGCATCAGATCAGCCAGTTGCACAGCATACTGACCCTGCAAGTTGTAAAAACGTTCCTGTGCCAGTGCAATTACCTGTAATGCAGTAGTGGCTTCGGTACGTCGCGCTCGTTGCACATAGTCTGTATACAGAGGATATGCAACGCTCAATAAAATAGCTGAAATCGCCAGAACTAATACCAGCTCTAATAGTGTCAGCCCGGATTGAAAACGCATTTTTTCAATGTTCTCAGTGTAGCGAGATTCATTGCTGAGTATGTGGTGAGGGAGTCAGGAAAACTGCAGTGGTCTAATAATCTCGTACCCTATGAAGAGTGAATTCAGCCCCACCCCTCAAGCGTAAAGAGAAGCCACAAATGCCACGGAAATCTTACCCACCAGAATTTAAGCAGGAAACAGCCAGCTTGGTGCTGGATCAGGGTTATAGCCGGAAAGCTGCCGCAGAAGCGATGGGAGTTGGCTACACAGCGTTAGATCGTTGGGTCAGGCAACTGCGGCAGGAGCGCCGTGGTGAATCCCCTGAAAAAGGCCAGGCTATCACAGACACCCAGCGCCAGATACAAGCGCTGAAAGCCCAGATCAAACGATGAGAACGGGAGAAAGCCATCTTAAAAAAGGCGACAGCGCTCTTCATGTCGGATCTGCCCAGCGTATAGAGCTGGTAGACATTTTGAGCGCTGATTATCCAAAACGTGAATTATCCCAGGTGTTAGATATCCCGCGCAGCACCTATTATTCGTATCAGCAACGCAAAAATACGGTCAATACAGAGCGGGAACGGTTGAAAGCCAAGGTCGTTTCGTTGCATCAGGCCAGCCGACGGGCGGCAGGTAGCCGAACGCTGACGGGCCAACTGAAACAGCAAGGCGAACGTATCGGACGCTACAAAGTGAGAAGTCTGATAAAAGAGGCCAACCTGACCAGCAAACAGCCCGGAAAACATCGTTATAAACCAGCGACTAAGCCGTCAGATATTGCGGATAACCACCTCAATCGGCAATTTGAGACCGACCAACCTAATCAGGTCTGGTGCGGTGATGTGACATACATCTGGTCAGGCACGCAATGGCTATATCTCGCTCTCGTGATAGATTTATAGGCTCGACGGATCATTGGTTGGGCTTGTTCAGGCAATTCGAATTCTGTCCTGACAAGCCGGGCACTGACCATGGCCTACTACACCAGAGGCTGCCCCAAAGACGTGATGTTTCATTCTGACCAGGGCTGTCATGACACCAGCCTGGCCTTTCGACAACGGCTCTGGTGCTATCGGATGAAACAAAGCATGAGTCGGCGAGGCAACTGTTGGGACAACAGTCCCATGGAGCGTGTCTTCCGCAGCGACAAAACCGAATGGATGCCAGAAAACGGCTATAGTAGCTTCGATCAAGCGCAAACCGATGTGCTCAAATACATCAGGTGCTACAACTTTGAACGAGGACACAGCTACAACCAGTACCTGGCTCCTGTGCAAGCTGAAGCCATTGCCGCATAAACTCGCTCTCACCCCTTCAGGTGGTACGAAAATCCTTATACATAACCCAACCAACTCGCCTTACTGAAGACCCGACCCCTGCAGATAATGTGCTACTTGGTTTGCTCGTTGTTCCAGTGCCCGATAGGTCAGGGTTACTGTATCAGTCACCAATGCTATTTGATCCGGGGTACGCTCGACTTGTTCTGTAAACAAATCATGGATACACGCGTCAGGGTTATTCATCTGGATTTCATTCCGTTCAGTAAGTTGATTTTATTGATTTTCCCCGGTAGCTATACTCCGCGGTTATCCATTTACCAGGAGGCGTTCTCAATCATCTTCGTAGCTTGATCCCGGCCCCTTTCTGCGCTGGCTGTGTTGCAAATTGTCGCAATAAAACCACTATGACTTCTCATTGCGTCTTGTCAGCACAAAAGATGATTCGACATCATTGCCACTCAGTTAATTGAGAACGCTCCCTAGTTTGTGTATCTGGCTATTATTTTGACAAGACTCACTCCCAGTTGAGCGCACCACCAGTCTGATATTCGGTTACGCGAGTTTCAAAAAAGTTTTTTTCCTTTTTTAAATCCAGTACTTCAGACATCCACGGGAATGGATTCGTCACGCCCGGATATTGTTCCGGCAGTCCGATCTGACCACAACGTCGATTGGCAATAAATTGCAGGTAATCAGCAAACATCCCGGCATTCAGGCCCAATACACCCCGTGGCATCGTATCGTGTGCATAGGCTACTTCTAACTCAACAGCTTCTGTAATCATACCGGTGATATCGGCCTGAAATTCAGGAGTCCACAGGTCTGGGTTTTCGAGCTTGATCTGATTGATCACATCCATACCAAAATTCATATGCATGGATTCATCCCGAAGAATATATTGGAACTGCTCCGCCGTGCCGGTCATTTTATTGCGGCGGCCCATGCTCAGTATCTGTACAAAACCGACATAAAAAAAAATGCCTTCAAAGATGACATAGAAAGCAATCAGCTCACGTAACAATTTCTGATCGTTTTCTACTGTACCGGTATGAAAATCAGGATCAGCCAGGTATTGGGTAAATGGCAATGCCCATTCTGCCTTACGTGCAACCGCAGGTACCTCGCGGTACATGTTAAAGACCTCGCCTTCATCCAATCCAAGCGATTGAATCACATACTGATACGCATGCGTATGTAGTGCCTCCTCAAAAGCCTGGCGTAACAGATATTGGCGACATTCCGGATTCGTAATATGACGATAAACCGCAAGTACCAGGTTGTTCGCTACCAGTGAATCGGCGGTAGAGAAAAAACCCAGATTACGCTTAATGATCAGACGTTCATCATCTGTCAGCCCCTGCGGATCTTTCCACAGAGCGATATCTGCCGTCATATTGACTTCTTGTGGCATCCAGTGATTTGCACAACCATCCAGATATTTCTGCCAGGCCCACTCATATTTAAACGGTACTAGCTGGTTCACGTCAGCGCGACAGTTGATGATCTTTTTGTCATCCACCCGGATGCGCTCGGCACCTATGGTCAGGTTTTCCAGCCCTTGCACACCCTGCTTCGATGCAGATTGCAAACGCTCTACGTCCTCGGTGGAGGTATTAGCGATCACTGCATCCGGAACACTTCCGAATGATGGTTTACTTAGTGGATCATCCCAGTTCAGCATAGTGACTCCGTTGTTGAAGATTGTGCGAGTTTAATCATTTCTGCGGCATGGCGGTGTGTCTGTTCGGTAATCGCTACACCGCCTAACATACGAGCAATTTCATGCACTCGTTCTGCTTGTGTTAGTGCCCGGATCCGGGTCTGACTGACACCCCGAATCTGTTGTTTCTGCACTTGATAATGTTGATGTCCCTGCGCTGCTACTTGCGCCAGATGGGTCACACATACTACCTGATGACGTTGACCGAGCCTGCGCAACAATTGCCCGACAATATCTGCAACAGCACCACCGATACCAACATCGACCTCATCAAATATCAGTGTCGGCACCTGAGCGCAGTCACTGGTCGCGACCTGAATCGCTAATGCAATGCGTGATAATTCTCCCCCGGAGGCCACATCGGTCAGGGCTGCTAATGGCTGGCCTGGGTTCGTTTGTATCAAAAATCGGATCTGGTCCATGCCATATGGGCCTGACTCAGCCGATATACAGTTTACCTGAAAATCACTTTGCTGCATCCCTAGCGTTTGCAAATTATCGGTGACGATCTGAGCCAATTGTACTGCTGCTGCCTGACGCACTTCACTGATGTCTTGTGCTTGTTTTGCATAGGTCTGTTCGTGTTGTGCTACTTCTGCAGCCAGCACGTCCAGTTGCTGGTCAATCTGTGTTAGTGTTTGAAGTTCCGCGCGTAGTGTCTCCGCTAGTTCTGTCAGTTGCCCTGGTTCTGTGCGATGTTTACGCGCCAGATCATGCAAAACCGACAATTGTTGCTCACATTCATGCAATGCTTGCGGGTCTTGTACCAATTGATTGGTATAACGGCGTAAAACCTGAGCTGCTTCACCTAGCTGAATGTCAGCCGAGGATAATAAGGATAGCACTGGTTGTAGCGATTCATCCAACTCTGCCGCTGTTTGCAATGACTGGATTACCTGACCCAGCTGTGTGGTCAGGCTTTGATCATCCCCTTGTATCTGTTGCCAGGTGGTGGTGCTGATCGTTTGCAGTTGCATTGCATGTGCCAGCCGACGATGTTCTGCGGTTAACTCTTCAGCTTGCGCTGCTATCTCTAATACTGGTTCTAATTCATCTAACTGATAGCGCAGATAATCCTGGCGTTTGCCACGTTCATCCGCAGCCTGTTGCAAGTCAGCCAACGTCTGCCGGGCTTGTTGCCATATGCGGTATTGTCGGCGCAATTGACTAACTGTCCCGGTCAGCTGTGCATACTGGTCTAACAATTGGCGCTGTGCTGCCTGACGCAGTAATATCTGGTGCGCGTGTTGACCGTGGATCTGTAATAATTGTTCCCCCAGAGTCTGCAACATTGCCTGAGTCACCGGTCGACCATTGATCGCAGCACGCGAACGACCAGAACGTACCAGCACTCGCCGCAATATACACTGATCTTCTTCTGCAAGATCCTGTTCTACCAGCCAGGCCTGGGCTGCGGGACAATCATCCAGGCTGAACACGCTATGTATTTCAGCTTTATCGCACCCGGCCCGGATCAGGCCCGGATTCGCCTTCGCACCCAAAGTCAGTCCCAAGGCATCCAACAAGATTGATTTACCTGCTCCGGTCTCACCCGTCAGCACACTGAAACCAGCCTGAAAATCCAGGTTCATCTGGTCGACAATCACCAGATTATGAATCGTCAGTTGTAACAACATCTGTTATGACACCGGTTGTTCGCCCCAGCCCAGTTTGGTGCGCAAAATCGTGTAATGGTCATAATCTGCCGGATGTAACAAACGCACTGGCACATGATATTGGCTGATCCGCACTTGTTCATCTGCTGACAGACACAGACTGACCTGGCCGTCACAGGTTACCCGGACATGAGCCGGGTCTGTCCGACCGCAGATCGCCATTGTAATCATACTTTCTCTGTTCACCACTAACGGCCGATTGCCCAGCGTGTGTGGGCAGATCGGTACCAGCGCCATTGCATCCAACCCTGGTGCCAGTAATGGCCCGCCACCTGATAAGGCATAAGCGGTTGAACCAGTCGGTGTCGCAACAATCAGGCCATCTGAACGTTGCGTATCCAGCAATGTACCATCCAGCCATAATTGAAACTCCAGCATCCGGGCAATATGCCACTTGTGTAACACGACATCGTTCAGCGCCAGCTGTGGTGATTGATCTCCGATAGTGCAGGATAATAAAAACCGCTCTTCCTGCTGATATTCACCACGCAATACCGCAGTCAACACGGTCAGCATCTCATCCGGTGAGATATCGACCAGAAAACCAAGGCGCCCCAGATTTACACCGAGCAGTGGCACTCCGGCATGTACAAACTGATGGGCACTACGTAATAAAGTACCATCGCCGCCCACCACAATGGCCAGATCACTCTGTGCGGCCAGCATGTCTGCGGGTATTGCCGTGACTTCTGGTAATAAGTCAGCCGCTGCCACATCACACATGACCTGCAAATCATGTTGCAATAAAAAACGGTACAGAATCTGTACCGTTGCAGCCAGCCGCTGATCAGATTCGGGATCTGATTTTGCCAATAAAGCAATACGTTGGAACACGGACGCCGACATTACTCCAGATCCCAGTTACCAATGTCCTGATCTGATCCGGTACCACCTTTCAGATTATCTGCACCATACGTGTAGATATCAACAGCACCGTTTACCCCCGGGCTCAGGTAACGATATTTATTACCCCAGGGATCCTTCGGCATCCGGGCAATATATTTCGGCACTAGTGAAGCGAGAGCCTGATCTGTCGTCGGATAAGAAAAATTATCCAGTTTATATAAATCCAGCGCAGCCTGAAGCGCGCGGATATCTTGCTTTGCCTTGGTTTCACGTGCCTGATCTGGTCGATCCATCACCTGCGGCACAATCAGTGCAGCCAGTACACCCAGAATCACAACCACCACCATCAGCTCAATCAGGGTAAAGCCACGCATCCGGTGCGCCCGCTTTTGCCGTAACGACTGATTCATCATCAACAAATAACCTCTGCAATCATTGAATGAGTTGGTTCATATTAAAGATGGGCAACAAAATCGCCAGCACAATTGTCAGTACAACCGAACCCATCACCAGAATCATCAGGGGTTCAAATACCCCGAGCATTGTTTCGACCACCACATTATTATCTTTTTCCTGCACTTGTGCAGAATGCACCATCATCTCACCCAGATTGCCACTGGCTTCGCCACTTGCAATCAGATTCAGCATCAGAGGCTCGAAAAATCCGGTCATCTGGAGTGCTCGTTGCAGACTCATGCCTTCTTTGACCCGCTCTTCTGCAGCATTCAAGGCACTCCGGATCGGCAACAAACTGACCACATGTGCCGAAATCGCCAGTGATTCAGTCGCCGGTACCTGGCTGTTCAGCAACATACCACAGGTGCGGGCAAAACGTGCAGCCGTAACCCGCCGGACAAAACCGCCCAGCGCCGGTATCCGCAATAATAACGCATGTGCGGCCCGACGTATCCTGGATATACGCAAAGCATAGCGATACCCCAGCAGGCTGATAGCGCCGATCAGGATCAGCAGCAGTCCTTGTTGTTGCAAAAACTCGCTGACTGCAATCAATCCGGTGGTCAGTGCCGGCAAGGTTTGCTGCATGGATTCAAACACCTGCACCACCTGTGGCACCACATACACCAGCAACACCACGATCACCAGAAACGCAACCAGCGTGACAATCACCGGATATAACAGTGCCATCTGTAACTTCTGTCGTGACTGAAAACTGGATTCAGCATATTCGGCCAGCCGCTCCATTACTTCTACCAGATGCCCGGAATGTTCGCCGGCTGCAATCGTCGGCACATAATAATCCGGGAAACTGCCAGGAAAGGCAGTCATAGCGTTCGCCAGGGTATGTCCTTCTGATACCCGGGCGCGTACAGACTTCAACAGATTCGCGACTGGCTTCTTTTTCGTTTGTGCCACCACATTATCCAATGCCTGTTCCAACGGCAGACCGGAATTCAGCAATACTGCCAACTGAGTCGAAAACAGCGCCAGATCGCGTGGCTTGACCGGCCGGTTAAACGCCGTTCTGGTCTTTTTTGCCGCTGCCACCACAACGGGGGTGACTTCTGTCGGTACACAAGATTCTGCTCGCAGTTTATTCCGTACCTGACGGGCGGAATCACCCTCCATCACGCCTTTACGCAGCTTTCCTGCTGAGTCTAACGCACGCCAACTGAATGCAGCCATCTGGTCCTCTGACGGTTCAAATCATGGTTCGGATCAGGTTCCGGGAAACCACCATGCTAACACAACAAAAACACCATAATGCAGAATTTAAGACCAGAGTAGTGCGATTCAAACTGATGTAGTCGTCTTTTAGCGCATTGGAATAACCACTCTCGTAGCTATTTCCAAACCGGGCAGCCTTTGCCCATATTGACTGCAAAATCTGTGACATTTGGCTGTCGAGACTGTGAGTCAGTCGAAATAATAGGGTCAGATCATAATTTTGATTATGAAGGATGGAATAGTGACCCTTGTATACTCAATCAATGCATCTAAGCAATAAGGTTAGAGGCTTTCAGTATATTCCGAAATCTAAAGAATTACAGCTCCAATTACTTGAAAAACAAGGTGCTTTTCAAAACTTTTTTGAATCTCTTTACTCGTACAGATCGATATAGCTAAACGTAGGAAAAACAGATCGGCGACTATAACAACTATCAAGTATCTTAAATCTGACCCGTTTGCCAGATATAAAAGCGACCGTCAGCAAATGACAAAGCAAGTGATGGTTTGACCGTTAGCTCGACTAATCCGGTTTTAAGCCGTAACTTGAAACCACCGGCTTTAGCCGGTGGAGTATTCATCCTCGAGGCGGAAATGGGTCATTACCGTAAGAATCTCTCTCACGAATTTTCCCATCTCTACCATGAATCAAAACTTCACTCTTTTGATTTCTTGCGATGTTACGTGCGGCTTCTGCGGCTTCCTGTTGGGTGTTGTGATGAGAGGTGTCTTTGGAGTTACCTGCTCCTCTTACTGCCCAACCATCATCCCGCTTTACTACGTGTTGATTTTTGTTAGCCATTTTTTCACCTATATATCAACCTTAAAAGACCTGTATATATCAACAGTAAAAAAATCAACCATCAACATTGCTTCTACCATAGTCTCCTTCAGGCTCTCTCTTCAGAATGAAACCGGTTTTTGTATAGTACAGGATGAAAACTGTGGCTTGCGGGGTAGACGTGAAACTAATTGGCGTCCGGACACCAGCTGCCGTTTTTTTATATCCTGAAAGATCGCATTAATGTCGTAATTATGCTTCTGAGCATATGACTCACGAAACTCCCGTATTTCTTCAACAATTGGATCTACCCACATACAATAGGCTCCAGAAGTTCATTTGGTGTACAAATCACGGGGGGCTCAAAGCCCATTTCACGGCATATCCTCTCAATTTCAGGCCGCATGACGGCATTAGCAATATGTTTGCAATTCCATGTCAGCAAAAAATCCAGGCCATGAGTGGCAGCCACAGCAATATGAAAAGCATCAATCTGTGCCTTCGCAGGCAAGGAACCCTTATCAATCAGTGCGCTTGCAAGCACTGTTGCCGCATCCGACGTCTCAAGTTCGGTCATTTCCTGAATGATTGCAAGCCTTTTCGCTGCTGCCTCTTCATTGCCACGAGCAGCTTCCGTAATCACAAATTCGGAAACGAATAACTCAAAATCATGACGACGCAGCTCCCACCAGTCCGCCGTAATATTTTGCTGAAAAGCGATACGAATGTCATGACTTCAGCGGGCTGTGAGGTAGCTCACAACAGAGGTTTCAATATAGACCGCAGGTTTCACGAACTTGGTAAGGCTCGAAAAGAACTTGTTAACGGGTGTTGCGTAGCTGGTTGATGACCTTCAACTGAGCAACAGCTTCAGCCAGTTCAACCTGAGCCTTTGCCATATCCATATCGGCCTGCTGATTTGCCAATGCATCTTCAGCGCGACGCTTTGCTTCCTGTGCCGCTGCTTCATCCAGATCAGATGCCCGAATACCAGTATCTGCCAGGATGGTCACTTTAAATGGCTGCACTTCGATCATGCCGCCAGATACGTAGAAATGTTGTTGTGGCTGATTGTTACCCGGATCAACCCGCACATCACCTGGCTTCAAACGGGTCAGTAATGGTGTATGGCTCGGCGCAATACCTATCTCGCCCATCACTGCGGGCGCATACACCATTTGCCCCTGACCAGTATATAAATGGCCTTCAGCACTGACGATATCAATATGTAAGGTCATCGCCATGGTGGTCTCTCCGAACTCAGCTGTCAGCCTTTGATTTTTCGATCACTTCTTCAATGCCGCCGCACATGTAGAAGGCTTGCTCTGGCAGGTGATCATATTCACCATTCAGGATGCCCTTGAAGCTGGCAATTGTTTCTTGTAGCGAAACATATTTACCGGGTGCTCCGGTAAATACTTCAGCCACAAAGAAGGGTTGTGACAGGAAACGTTGTATTTTACGAGCTCGCTGTACAGTCAGTTTGTCATCTTCAGACAATTCGTCCATACCAAGGATGGCAATAATGTCTTTCAGCTCTTTGTAACGTTGCAATACACCTTGCACACCTCGTGCAACCTCGTAATGCTCCTGTCCAACGACATGTGGATCCAGAATACGTGAAGTTGAATCCAGTGGATCTACTGCCGGATAGATGCCAAGCTCAGCCACCTGACGTGACAGTACCAGGGTTGCATCCAGGTGCGCAAACGTGGTTGCCGGAGAAGGATCAGTCAAGTCGTCTGCCGGAACATACACTGCCTGGAATGAGGTAATAGAACCGGTCTTGGTCGAAGTAATCCGTTCCTGCAGAACACCCATTTCTTCCGCTAGAGTCGGTTGGTAGCCTACGGCGGAAGGCATCCGACCTAACAGCGCAGACACTTCGGTACCGGCCAAGGTATAACGATAGATATTATCCACGAACATGAGAACATCACGACCTTCATCACGGAAATGTTCTGCCATCGTCAGGCCAGTCAGTGCAACCCGTAACCGGTTGCCCGGTGGTTCATTCATCTGACCGTATACCAGAGCAACTTTATCCAGTACGCCACCTTCGGACATTTCGTGATAGAAGTCGTTACCTTCCCGGGTTCGTTCACCCACACCGGCGAATACTGAGAAGCCGGAATGTTCCACTGCGATGTTACGGATCAGCTCCATCAGGGTCACAGTTTTACCGACACCAGCACCACCAAACAGCCCGACTTTACCGCCTTTCTGGATCGGCATGATCAGGTCAATGACTTTAATGCCGGTTTCCAGTACTTCAGTAGAAGCAGATTGATCTTCCAACTTCGGTGCTGCCCGGTGGATCGGCATCCGTTCTTGTGTCGCAATCGGACCGGCATCGTCTACTGGTTCGCCCAGCACGTCCATAATCCGACCCAGAGTTGCTTGCCCGACTGGTACGCTGATTGGTGTACCTGTATTGATTGCTTCTGAGCCACGTTTCAGCCCGTCGGTTGAACCCATGGCAATGGTACGTACAATGCCATCACCCAGCTGTTGCTGTACTTCCAGGGTCAGACCAGCGGCTGCAATTTGCAATGCATCGTAAACTTTCGGCATTGCATCACGGGCAAACTGTACGTCAACCACTGCGCCGATGATTTCGACGACCTTACCTGTACTCATGAATAATCCTCATAGCTCATGACATTTTAGAGGTGCTTTTTGCAACCATTAGTTGGCAATTGCGGCTGCGCCACCGACGATTTCCGAGATTTCCTGCGTGATTGCTGCCTGACGTGCCTTGTTATAGATTAGTTGCAATTCGTTGATCAGGTCACCCGCATTATCGGTTGCAGATTTCATTGCAATCATCCGTGCCGACTGTTCACACGCACCATTTTCTACGACTGCCTGATAAGACACAGACTCAATATACGCAGTCAGCAAACTGTCCAGCACAACGCGTGCGTCAGGTTCGTAGATGTAGTCCCAGTGATGATTCAGCTGATCTGCATCCGCACCAGGAGCCAGCGGTACCAGCTGGTTCACTGTAGGCTGTTGGGTCATCGTATTTACAAAGGTGTTGTAAGCCAGGCGGATTTCATCGACTTCGCCTTGCACATATGCATCCAACATCACTTTGATAGTGCCGACCAGATCTTCGATGCGAGGTGCATCACCGAGGTGGGTCGTCTGTGCCATCACTTTGCCGCCAACCCGTCGGAAAAAGCCTAGTGCTTTACTGCCGATCGTGCAGTAGACCAGTTCTTTCCCTTCTGCCTGCAAAGCCTGAATATCTTTTATCAGATAACGGAACAAGTTGGAGTTCAACCCACCACATAGCCCGCGATCTGATGATACGATAATGTAACCAATTCGCTTTACTTCTGAGCGCGGCACCATAAATGCATGCTTGTATTCCGGATTAGCCAATGCAATATGGTCGATCACCTGGCCAATTTTTTCAGCATACGGACGGCTGGACTGCATCCGATCCTGTGCCTTACGCATCTTTGCTGCAGCCACCATTTCCATCGCACGCGTAATTTTCTGCGTACTTTTGATGGACGCGATTTTGGTACGGATTTCTTTTGCGCCTGCCATCACTCAGTCCTGTTATTTATAAACTCAATTACCAGGTATGATTGGCTTTGAAATCTTTGATCGCAGCATGGAAGGCAGCAGCCACTTCATCATTCCAATCCGCATCTTTATTCACTTGTGCTACCAAATCTGCCTGCAGATTTGCCAGATAATGGTGCAGTGCAGACTCAAATGCCACGATCTGATTGATCTCAATATCATCCAGGTAGCCTTCATTCGCTGCAAACAACGAAATCGCCATATCTACGATACTAAGCGGAGTATACTGGGGTTGCTTCATCAGCTCTGTTACCCGCTTGCCACGTTCCAGTTGCTTGCGGGTTGCTTCATCCAGATCGGATGCAAATTGCGAGAAAGCTGCCAGTTCACGATATTGCGCCAGAGCCAGACGGACACCACCACCCAGCTTTTTAATGATCTTCGTCTGTGCAGCGCCACCAACCCGTGACACCGATAGACCCGCATTAATTGCCGGACGCATACCTGCTGCAAACAAATCAGATTCAAGAAAGATCTGTCCGTCTGTGATGGATATCACGTTGGTTGGTACGAAGGCAGACACGTCACCTGCCTGGGTTTCAATGATCGGTAATGCAGTCAGTGAGCCTGTCTTACCTTTTACTTTACCATCTGTGATTTTTTCAACATGATCTGCGTTGATCCGGGCTGCTCGTTCTAACAAGCGGGAGTGCAGGTAGAATACGTCGCCTGGATAAGCTTCACGTCCCGGCGGACGACGTAATAACAGTGAAACCTGACGATAGGCCCAGGCCTGTTTGGTCAGATCATCGTAAATGATCAGTGCATCCTGGCCATGATCACGGAAATATTCACCCATGGTGCAGCCGGAATAGGGTGCGATGAATTGCATCGCCGCCGAATCAGCTGCCGGAGCCACAACAATAATCGTGTGCTCCATCGCATCATGTTCTTCCAGTTTGCGCACTAAAGCGGCGATAGAAGAATTCTTCTGACCGATAGCAACATAAATACACTTTACCCCGGTGCCTTTCTGATTGATGATCGCATCTACGGCAATCGCAGTTTTACCTGTTTGCCGATCACCAATAATCAGTTCGCGCTGCCCACGACCAACCGGCACCATCGCATCGATGGCTTTGATACCAGTTTGTACTGGCTGATCAACTGATTTCCGTGCAATTACACCTGGCGCGATCTGTTCTATCGGTGCTGTCGTTTGTGCTGCAATCGGACCCTTACCATCCACCGGGTGGCCCAGTGCATCTACCACACGACCCAGTAACTCAGGCCCGGTCGGCACTTCCAGCACTTTACCGGTGCACTTGACCGGATCACCTTCAGAAATGTTTTTGTAGTCACCCAGTACTACTGCACCAACGGCATCACGCTCCAGATTCAGTGCCAGTCCGTACACAGAGCCGGGAAACTCCAGCATTTCATACGACATCACGTCTGCCAGACCGTGAATCCGCACAATTCCGTCGGTCACTGTCACAACAGTGCCTTCGTTATGAGCTTCAGTGGTCAGATCAAAGTTCTGGATCTTCTGTTGAATCAGTTCGCTGATTTCTGAGGGATTAAGTTGCATGTAGGCTTATCCTAAAATATCTCAGGTCAATTCAGTGCATGTGCAAGTTGTTGCAGTTGTCCGGTGACAGAGCCGTCGATCACCAGGTCGCCCGCACGCAAACGAAAACCGCCGATCAGCTCAGGGTTTACTTCGCTACGTAATTCTACTGAACGCTCCAGCCGACGTTGCAATGACTTCGTAAGCTGATTCTGATCAGCGGATGTAAGTGCGTAAGCGGTAGTCAGATGAACACTGATCGTGCCCTGCTCCACTGACCGATAATGCCTGAACAAAGTCTGTATCTCAGGCAGTAACGCAAGACGTGTGTTCTGTGCCAGCAGGCGAACCAGATTTTTACCTTCCTGAGTCAGATGGTCATCCGCGATACTCAGGATTAAATCGGCCTTTTGTATCTGCGTCAGGCCAGGGTTTGCCAGTACTTTTTTCAGTTGCACATCTGCAAGCAGAGTTGCCAGCAAATCCAGCATTGCAGACCATGAGTCGGTCTGTCGGGTCTGTTGCGCCTGCGCAAATATCGCCTCAGCATAGGGGCGTGCGAAGGTTGTTGCATCTCCAGCCATCAGTCTGCCTTAGATCTGTTGTGCCACACGATTAAGAATCGCTTGATGTGCCTTCACATCAATTTCTTTCTGCAGAATTTTTTCGGCACCTGCGACTACCAATTCCGCCACCTTAGCCCGCAATCCTTCGCGAGCTTTGTTGGTTTCTTGCGCGATTTCAGCCTGAGCTGCCGTCAGTTGACGTTCAGCCTCGGCTCGACCTTTTGCCCGTGCCTGATCGACAATTCGGGTGGCCTCTTTTTCGGCATTTGATTTAATCTCAGCCGCCTGAACCCGCGCCTGCTGTAATACGGATTCAACTTCCTGCTGTGCTTGTGCCTGCGCTTGCTGGCCTTGTTCGGCAGCGGCCAAGCCATCTGCAATCTTTGCCTTACGTTCGTTCATTGCGTCCATCAGCGGTGGCCAGATGAAACGCAGCGTAAACCAGACAAATACCGCAAACGAGATCAATTGCGCAATCAGTGTCAGATTGATGTTCATACCATCATACTCTGTCGGTTGAAATGCAGAATCAGAGTGCAAACATCACGTACATGCCCAGACCTACAGCGATCATTGGTACTGCGTCAGTCAGACCCATCACAATGAAGAACTGAGTACGTAGCATCGGGATCAATTCAGGCTGGCGTGCGGCACCTTCCAGAAAGCGGCCACCCAGCATACCGATACCGATAGCAGCACCGATTGCGCTCAATCCAAGCATAAGTGCTGCAGCGATGATAACCAAAGCTTGTGCCATTTCCATGTCGATCTCCAAAATAAATGGTGAAGGTAGATAAGAAGCGAAATCCAAAAGAACTCAGATGTGAGGATATTCTTCAGTGATGCTCAGCGTGGGCCATATCCAGATAAACAATCGTCAGGGTCATAAAGATAAAGGCTTGCAAAGTAACGACCACAATGTGAAAAGCTGCCCAGATAAATTGTAAAGTACCACCGAAAATGCCAATTAACCAGCCGCCACTATACATTAATGCAATCAGGATGAAGATTACTTCACCCGCATACATATTGCCAAATAAACGTAAGGATAATGAAATAGGCTTCGCAATTAAGTTCACTCCTTCCAACACGAAATTGACCAGCATAAATATCGGTTTCAGCAACAGATTATTAGTCTGAAATGGCATTCCGGTGAGCTCCCCGACAAAACCACCAACACCTTTTATCTTAATGCTGTAAAACACAATCAATATGAACACACCAAGCGCAAGTGCAAAGGTAATGTTCGGGTCAGTGGTTGGCACGACCTTCATGTAGTGTATGCCGACCAGACTGAACAGCCAGGGCAATAAATCGACTGGAACCAGATCCATCAGATTCATCAGAAAGACCCAGCAAAATACGGTCAGTGCTAATGGCGCGACCAGATCATTCTTAGCAGAAAAAGAACCACGCACGCTTTCGTTGACAAAATCAACGATCATCTCCACGCCATTCTGTAATGAACCCGGAATACCCGACGTTGCCTGTTGTGCTGCACGGCGGAAATAAAACGCAAACAGGGCAATAAGACCTATAGACCAGCCAATGGAATCCAGATGGATTGCATTGAAGCCCATTTCAGTGGCTTCCTGCGCAGTATGTGCCATCCCCCAGCCGGTTTCAGGATGATACCCGAATGTCAGATTCGTCAGATGGTGCTTGATATATTCAGCAGATGTGATTTCTGTACCAGCCATAAGCAATATTATCTGCGTTGAGCGAAAGACGTCTTCCGGTCATAGAAGTTAAAAGTAACCAGCGGCAAAACCTGGACAATAAAAAAGGTAGCCAGCAAAGCTACCGGGTTAAGGCTATCAATCATCAGCATCATAGCGAGAAACATTCCGGCAATCACACTGAATCGTGCTAACTGGCCCAGATACAATCGCCTGACAATGGCATCGGGCCTGGCAGCCTGATACTGACCAGAAACAAAATATAGAGTTATGAGCGAGCCTGTTGTCGCAACAACACCACCACACAAGGCATCTCGTGCCGATGATGTGTCAAATAGCAAAAAAACAATGATCAGGACACCGGACAACAGAATTTGAGTATACACAACACGTTTAGCGCGTTGATATTCGGCCATATGTCTGCCGTTGCGAGCGCGCATTATACGGGATACAGTGCTCTGGTCAATGCGTAGATTGGATTCAGACTGATCGAGCTAGTGGCTTTACATCCTGCAGCCGGTGTCTGATCTGATCTTTCCCTTCCTGCAACTTGTTTCTGAAAAATGACTTCCAATGTTCCACTGAGAAATTCTGCAGAGTACCGCCAGTACGGAAATGTGTGGCAAATACCTGACCGATCGCGTAAATGGATGTACCCGAACCAACGACCATACCAATACCACCGCCAATCGTGCCGATCGCCGGAATAAGCTTTATTACACTGCTCAGACCGACAACAGTGGCAACTGGTGTCGTACCGCTGATCAGTGCATGAACGAATGCTTTACCTTTCTGCTCATCGAATTCAACATTGTGATGTTTACACAAACTACGTAACAGATTCAACTGCACCCCAGTCAGTGCCGCAATATCCAGTAGTGGAACTGGTAACAAACCAAGTGCCATACCGGAAATAATATGCAGATTAATGATATTGTCAGACTTTATCTTATGCTGTTGACCGGAAACCTCCGTCAGCTGAGTTTCAGCAGTAACGATTTTTTGTGTTAGTTCAGTTGTCAGTTGTTCAATCTGCTTTTCTTTTTGATTGAGTTTGCGGGTAATGCTGGTAATTTTTTTCTTGTGCTGATCACACTCAGTATTCGCCTCACGCCAACCGGTTTCACTTTGCTGCAACTGGTCCTGCAGCGCTTTTTGCGCCGTATCTGCTTGTCCTGCCAAAGATGTCAGCTCTTCTTCTTTCTGTTGCAATTGTGTTGTTAGCTGCTCAATCTGCGCTGCCTGAGTCTTAACCTGTTGTGTTAGTGTTGGTCTCTTCGGAGCCACGTTAGTTTGTGTTGGCATTTCTATGCTCCCTTCATAAAGTAAATACTAGATTATAAGCCTAATTTCACTACAACCTCTTGTTCGGCATGTTGTGCTGACTGTACAAAATCTGGCATCTGATCAAAATTGAGGTAACGATAAATCTCCGGTGCCAGGGTATCTATCTGACTGGCGTAGGTTTGATATTCCTCCGGACTGGGCAAATGACCCAGAGTCGCAGTAATCGCTGCCAGTTCAGCGGATGCCAGATAGACATCAGCGCCCTGTCCCAACCGGTTCGGAAAGTTACGGGTTGAGGTTGAAACTACTGTCGCGTTCGCCATTACCCGCGCCTGGTTGCCCATACATAACGAACAACCCGGCATTTCGGTACGTGCACCCGCCGCTGCATAAGTATTGTAGTAGCCTTCTTCCATCAACTGATGCTGGTCCATCCGGGTCGGCGGCGCTACCCATAATCGGGTCGGCAGGGTGGTCGCCGCCGCATCCAGTAATTTTCCGGCTGCACGGAAGTGCCCGATGTTGGTCATGCAGGACCCGATAAACACTTCGTCTATCGACTGACCAGCCACAGCTGACAACGGTTTGATATCATCAGGATCGTTCGGGCAAGCCAGTAAGGGCTCAGTGATCTCACTCATATTGATGTCGATCACTTCGGCATATTGTGCATCTGCATCTGCCTGCAACAGGACTGGATCGGCCAGCCAGGCTTCCATTGCACGGGCACGCCGTTCCAGCGTGCGTGCGTCGCCATATTCATGATCTATCATCCAGCGCAACATCACGATATTGGAGCGCAGGTAATCTGCAACTGAGCTTTCAGAAAGTGCAATGGTACAACCAGCGGCAGACCGTTCTGCAGTCGCATCTGATAGTTCAAACGCTTGTTCAACCGTCAGTTCCGGCAGCCCTTGTATTTCAATGATGCGTCCGTTATAGACGTTCTGCTTGCCCTTTTTTTCCAGTGTCAGCAGGCCACGCTGCAATGCAGCATAGGGTATCGCATTCACCAGATCACGCAGGGTGATACCCGGTTGCATCTCACCACTGAACCGGATCAGAACAGACTCTGGCATGTCCAGTGGCATCACCCCGAGGGCAGCGGCAAACGCGACCAGCCCGGATCCGGCCGGAAACGAGATACCGAGCGGGAAGCGGGTATGTGAATCACCACCTGTACCTACCTGATCTGGTAATAACATCCGGTTCATCCACGAATGGATCACGCCATCACCAGGACGTAGCGATACCCCACCGCGTGTCTGAATAAATTCAGGTAACGTATGTTGTGTTTCTATGTCCACCGGCTTCGGATAAGCCGCGGTATGGCAGAAAGACTGCATCACCAGATCGGCTGAAAAACCAAGACAGGCCAGTTCTTTCAGTTCATCGCGGGTCATGGGGCCGGTGGTATCCTGAGAACCAACAGTGCTCATGCGCGGTTCACAATAGGTACCAGGCCGGATGCCCTCCACACCACAGGCTCGCCCAACCATTTTTTGTGCCAGAGTATGACCATGTTCAGATGCAGTCGGATCTTGTGGTCGACGAAACTGTATCGAAGGACCTGACCCTATGGCTTCACGAGCCTTCTCGGTCAGGCTGCGCCCGATAATCAGCGGTATCCGCCCACCCGCCTGAGCTTCATCCAGTAACACTTCGGTCTTCAGACTGAAACGTTCGAGCAGACTGCCATCTTCACGTTCTATTCGCCCGGCATACGGACGAATCACGATTACATCTCCCATCGCCAGTTTATCTACCGGGACTTCTAGCGGTAACACACCGGCATCTTGCAGTGTGTTGAAGAAGATCGGTGCAATTTTGCCGCCCAACACAACGCCACCCTGCCGTTTGTTCGGTACATAGGGTATGTCATTGCCGGTATGCCACAAGACGGAATTGGTGGCTGATTTGCGCGACGAACCAGTGCCCACCACATCGCCCACATAGGCGACCGGATAGCCTTTTTGTTTCAGTTCGGCAATCTGCGCCGGAGCATCTGCTACCCCTTCACGCGGATTTTTCAACATCGCCAGCGCGTGCAGCGGAATATCCGGACGTGACCAGGCATCTTGCGCCGGTGACAAGTCGTCTGTGTTAGTTTCTCCGGTCACTTTGAATACGGTGACGGTGATGCTGTCCGGCACTACCGGGCGGTTCTGAAACCATTCCGCATCTGCCCAGGATTGCAGGATCGCCTGTGCCTGCTCATGACCTGCTTGTGCTTTCTGCTCAATATCGTAGAACGCATCAAACATCAGCAGTGTATGTTTCAGTTGTTCTGCTGCCAGTTCGGCCAGTTGTGGGTTATCCAGCAGATCAATCAACGGCTGGATGTTATAACCACCTAACATGGTACCCAGTAACCGTACCGCCTTTGCCGGTTGCATGATCGGAGAGACAGTCTTCCCTTGTGCGACTTCGGCCAGAAATCCGGCCTTGACCCGTGCTGCCTCATCTACACCTGGCGGCACCCGCTGGCTGAGCAAGTCCAGCAACTCTGCCGGATCATTACCATCTGGCTGTTGGCATAGTTGTACCAGAGCCGCAACCTGTGCAGCATTCAACGGCAGCGGCGGGATGCCCTGCGCCTTACGTTCTTCGATGTGTCGGTAATACTCAGCAAGCATGTCTATCCTTTATTCTGAAGAGTACTTTTAATAAACCACTGTGCTCACAAATACTTCATTACAAAATGCTCAGTACGATTTTTACACCTTATTTTTGCTTTGCTCGCGACATTTTTATCGCACAGCAAGAAGTGCTTGTGCATCGCATATATTGGGAATAGTTACCAGTATTTTTTCATAATAAATACCTTATCATCGTTTCAGAATGTATTGATAACCGGTACGTTCAGGGAACATATGGTTGTTCTAAACGACTGATCATTGGAAAATGTTTTATATTCAATGTAGCCAGCTCCGCATCGTGACTCTGAGCTGTTGCACCAATAACAGCATCAAATGGATCAAGGTTATGACTGCGCCGGTATTGACGAAGATATTCACTCGCAAGATGCGCTATTACTGTATCTACGGGGATTGCTTCTATAGGGGGCTTCTAAAAATGGGTCGATTTCATCAAGATATGCGATTGAATTGAGCCTCACGGAGAATAATCATGCAACCGGGATTTTTTGACCTCAATAATCGCTATGAGCAACTCGATAAGCTGGGCGATCCATTACCGAAATTATCAGCCTTGGTAGATTGGGAAGGTTTTCGTGCCTTGCTGAGTCGCATTCGTCAGAAAGCACGGAAAAGTGGCTCAGGACGCAAGCCTTACAATGAGGTGCTGATGTTCAAGATTCTGTGCCTGCAAAGTTTCTATGGCCTTGGCGACGATCAAACGGAATATCAAATCCGTGATCGGTACTCATTTTGTCGTTTTCTAGGGGGCATTCTCAATTATTTGAGTGTCTGGCATATCACTGGCGGTATGCTGTCAATTTTTTC
>CAWUID010000010.1:0-51267 GCA_963922315.1 uncultured Gammaproteobacteria bacterium | reverse complement strand
TGTCCTCATAATATATTTTGGCAGGCTTAATATTAGATCGTAAACAGGTTCTTATCCGCGCACCATTCAGCAGTGTGATATCTGTCGCTTCAATCGTCAGATCGCCACCATTGCCGGTAGCACCCTCAATCACCCCGGTATTGATGTTGCTATCATCTATTTCAACCTGATTGGCAGCCTGCAAGGTAATCGAACCACCCCGGCCGGTACTCCTGGCTGTTGTGTTGATCGTGGCATCCTGCATCAGCAGGATGTCTGACGCCTCGACCATCAAACCACCTCCGTTACCGGCATGGCTCGACATCATATGAATGGTGCTGTTGTTAATCTCAACCTGACCGTCGGTGGCGGTCAGGTAAATAACACCACTATCACCGGTACTCCTGGCGGTTGTAGCTATTCTGGTATCTGCCGCCAGGGTAATATCCTTCGTGTTAATCACCAGATTGCCGCCATGACCTGCTGTATAGGTCCTGGTATCCAGCATACTGTTATACACCTCTACCCGGTCAGCAGCCTGCAGACGGACTGAGCCTCCGGTACCATCACCAGTCACCGTCGCCGTGATCTCTGAACCTGTCAATTCAATCACATTCGCCTGTAAATCGACACTGTTGCCCACGGCATCAATACGACTTTTATTTCTTGCCTGCAGATGACTGCCATTTCTTGCCGTGATGCGATCACCCTGCATCAATATCCTGCCAACGGTTTCACTGCGGGACAGATTATTAACATCAATCTCACTATCGGTGAGACTGGTATTCGCCCGGATGGTGGTGTTCCGGATACCATCAGGTATCAATGCCACTTCACCACCTGAACTCACACCAATCAAATTGATGTGTCCATCACCTGCCTGCAGCCTGGCACCTGATGTCAGTGTGATCTCGCCACCGACTAAACTGATCGCCTGACCTCTCCCGACAGCCAGTTGACTCCCGTCAATCTGAATCTGGCCAACGCCTGCATCCAGAAAACCAAATGCCTCAGGTGCCGCGACCGTCAGGCTCACACCCTGCGCGGGATCAGTATAAATCCGTTGTCCGTCCGTCAGCGTGATGTAATCTGCTGTACTCACATGCAATGCGCCGTTCAGACTCAGACTGGCGTTTTCGCCCATGATCACACCATGTGGATTCACCAGGTATAAATCAGCGTCACTGGTGGTACTCCTGATCCTGCCATCAATCCAGCTATTGTTTTCGCCAGTCACCCGGCTGATGATGTTCTGAGTCGCTCCATCCGCCTGAAAGTCAGCCGTCTGACCAGCTTCAACATTAAATTCCTGAAAACTATGCAGCAGGTTGCTACCCCGGGAGATTCCACCAGTGATTTTAAATGTCTGACCCCGCAGGTTTACCGAGGTCCCGGCAGTCCCGTCAGCGATCAGCCCACCACCCGGGGCAGCAAACGAGGCAGTACTCAGCAACAGGTTACCTATCAAAATCGGTAGTATCTTTTTGATTTTCATTATTCAACACCCACAACGAAGTTTAAGTTGGTAGTGGCTCAGGATTGCCAACAATCCTGCCTTGTTCCAATCGGATCAAACGGTCTGCGCAATGCTGATACGACGCATCATGTGAGACCAACACTACAGTACGTCCGCGTTGTTTCAGCAACGGCAGAACCTGGTAATAAAAATGTCGCCGGAATGCCGGATCCTGATCAGCCGTCACTTCATCGAACACACAGATCGGTCGCTGCTGTATCAGCGCCACCACGCAGGCCAGACGTTTACGTAATCCGGCAGACAGACGCACAGACGAAAAACGTCCGTCCGCAAAACTGACCACATCATCCAGCTGCATCTGCTGCAACCAGAAGGGTATATCAGCGGCTGCATCCGGCGTGAGTCCGTATAACCGATCAAACAGATGGCAATCAGCCAATACGGCACTAAACAACCCGGTGTACTGAGTGTATGTCTGATCATCCTGTACCATCTGATCATTCAGATACAACCTGCCTCCGTGCGGGCGATACAGACCAGATAGCAATTTCAACAAGGTTGATTTGCCACTGCCATTTCCACCCATAATCAACACCGTCTCTGACTGATGTAATGTCAGATCAAACGGGCCGACGGTGAATAAGGTCTGTTGCTGCCGATCAGTGTACCGGTAGCTCACTTGCTCCAGACGTAATGTGGTGAAGTGAGCTGGTTCTGCTGCCTGCATGATACATTCGGTCGGCGCTGCCTCTAATCTGGCTTCCAACCGGTACAAACTGTGCAGATTCTGAGTAGTGCGTGCCAGCATCGGCACTACCAGCACCAGCGTTAACACCGGCACCATGATAAACAATACCGTGGAAATTATCTGGTATAACAACGCCTCGTGTTCTGCAACAAAGAGTGGCAGAACAAACACTACTATCAGTAAAAATACATAGAATATGGCATTAGAAAAGATAATATTGTTGACCATATTTGCATTAAACAACACTCGGGACTGGCTGGTTTTTTCATTCGCCATCTGAGCACCTGTGGCCAGACCAGCAGCTTCCGCCGCATCAGATTTTATCTGTCTGAATCCATCACGGATTTTTTGTAAATAATGCAGTAATACAGATTCGTGCTGAGAAGAAGATGTCAAAAAGCGCCTGCTTTGAGCAAAATTAGCACGATAAAACGGGATTGCCAGCGCAATGATGACAAGCAACACATAAAAAGTCGTCACAGATAAAAATGCAAGATAGACTATCGCCAGAAGCAGCACCATGCCATTCTGGATTGCCAGAATAAACTGAGTCGTACCTTGTGCCAGCAAATTCGTATCTTTTACCAAAGGTGCATAGTCGCCGACTTCAGCATATTGTTCAATACAATCTGGTCGCTGCTGACAAATTTTGTCGAACAGACGAATACGCATGGCACCTAATGCCTGCTCTACCGCCGTGATTGACTGATCCAGCGTAAAACGTTGCGCAAACAAATAAATCAGTAACGCCGCAACATACCCGAACAGCAGTCCTGACCTTTCCCAGGCATCCACCGACTGCTCCGCACTGATATTGATAATTACCAGCAAGGCCGCATTCGCCAATCCGGAACCAATCAACGCAATCACAACACGCCGCGTGTCTAATCTGACCTCTTTCTGAAAAAAATCAATTAAAATCAATATATTTACCCGATAATCTGCCTATCTTGCAAGACCAGAACCCGATCTGCTAAACCAAAATAATCTTCATCATGCGTCACCAACACAATGGTGTAGCCTGCTGCTTGCAGCCTGGGCAGAATCTGCCGGTAAAAATGGTCACGAAATTGCGGCTGCTGATCCGCAGTCAGTTCGTCCAGCAACAACACTGGCCGCTGTTTCAGCACGCTGACAATAAAATTCAGTCGTTTCTGCTCCCCCACTGATAACTGTGTCACATTAAAATTATGTCGATCCGGTTGATAAGTGGTTTTATCTTGTAGCTGCATGTCGGTCAGCCAGTCTGTTATCGCAGCAGCAACCTTGTCATTCGCCTGAATGCCATATAGTTGGTCAAACAATATGTTATTGGCAAACACCGCAGCAAACAGACTGCGGTACTCTGCGATATTACCGGCATCTACTATCCTGTCATCCCAGATCAGTTCACCTTTTTCCGGAATATATAAGCCTGCCAGTAATTTAAGTAATGTCGATTTGCCACTACCATTGGCACCGGTGATAAAAATTGTCTCACCCGCCCGCAGAGTCATATCAACAGGCCCGAATAACAAGGGTGAAACATCTTCCGTCGCATGCTGAAATGTGACATTACGCAATGTAATCTGCCGGAAACTCACAGAATCCTGTGATCGTGCCCCGGCGATATCCTGTTCCGCAGTATCCAGCTCTGCTTCCAACACATACAGATTGCCGAGAGAAGATTCTGTCCGCATTAAATTCGGCAATCCGTTTGTTAACAATGCAATCGGAGCCACAATAAACAAAATGGTGGCAACGACATGATGCGCCATGTCAGTCGTCTCCCAAGTCACGACCGGCACAACAAAAACGGCGAGCATCAATAATAAATAACGCGCCAGATTAGAAAAAATGAAGTCAATATTAATTTGGCTGTTTCCCTGCGCCTTAAATCTGGCCGAATCCTGGATCAGATTACGGATATCCTGCACAAAATCTTCTCTCGCACCCGGATTAAGTCGCAGTTCTTTAAAACCCACCAACAAATCAGCCAGCTTTCCGGTAATCGCAGCCTGCGTCTGATGACTTTGTTGCAACTGTTGGGTGGCCCGGTGAGAATTGAGCGAAAAAACCGGTATCAGAGCAGCCAGAAAAAAGATCAGCAGCATAAAGCTCAGTGGCGAAATGACAAACAGATACACCGAGCTGAATACAATGACTAATAATGATTGCAGAGCTGTCGTCAGACGTAACGATCCCTGAGCAATCGTGGCGGCATCCTGAGTCAGCGTCGTCACATAACCCAGCCTGAGGTAATTTTCAGCAAACGGGACGCTGACCTGCTGAATTTTTTCTGACAGACGCTGCCGTACTCGCCGCAACCCGCTTTCAACTGCCTGTACCACTTGTTGCAACACATAATATTGCGTATACAGAAACAGGCCGAGCAATAAAACAAACAGCACAAATAGCTGGCCTGGCTCACCATTCCTGACAATCTGATCTGCCGCCGTATTGATCACCACCAGCAAAGCCGCATTCGCCACACCAGACAAAGTAAGAATGACAAATAATGTCGTCTTTGGCAGCGCAATTTCTTTTTGCAGAAAACGCAGAATATGCACGTGATACGTTTAACCTGCTTGTTTTTCAAGTTGTTTACGGATACGCTGCCGTTTCAGTCCTGAAAGATAATCGACAAATAATTTACCATCCAGATGATCAATTTCGTGCTGTACACACGCCGCCAGCAAACCGGTTGCTTCCTGCTCAAACAGCTTACCGTCACGATCTGATGCCTGAAAGCGGATCATCTCCGCTCGCGTCACATTTTCACGCGCACCGGGTACCGACAGACAACCTTCCGCCATGACAGCTTCACCCCGGCTTTCCAGAATCTGCGGATTGACCAGCACCATAGGCTGATCCGCATCCGGTGAAACATCAATCACCACCACACGCTGCAACACATTTACCTGGGTGGCGGCCAGACCGACACCATCTACCTGATACATCGTGGCAAACATATTGTCGATCAGCACCCGGATGGCGTCATCCACCTGCGCCACGGGCGCTGCCCGGCGCCGTAAACGCGGATCCGGGAAATGCAAAATCTTCAGAATTGCCATCTCATCGCCTCATTTCATTACTAATGCCAACACCACAACAAGACATTTATTCTGTCAGCCGCCTGAATAGCGAGCTGCACCAGGTACTCAAAAGCAGCTTCCCATTATTATGGGTGGAAGGTGAAATATCAAACCTGACGCTGCCCCGCTCAGGGCATGTTTATTTTAGCCTGAAAGACCGTCATGCTCAGATTCGTTGCGCCCTGTTCCGGCAAAAACGGCTGTTACTACGTCAACTGCCTGCCAATGGTGAGCAGGTAGTGGTACGCGCCCGCACGGCGCTGTATGAACCCCGTGGCGACTGCCAATTAATTGTGGAGCAGATCCAGCCGGCCGGAGCTGGTCGCTATCAGCAGGCGCTGGAACAACTGAAGCGCAAACTACATGCAGAAGGCCTGTTTGATCCGGCCCGGAAGCGACCACTACCACCATTTCCACAACAGATCGGTCTGATCACATCACCCAGTGGTGCGGCATTACGTGACATACTCCAGATTCTCAAGCGCCGTTTTCCCTGTGCATCCGTCCTGATTTATCCAACGCTGGTACAGGGTGCAGAAGCTCCGGCAGCACTGAATTGTGCTTTGCAAACCGCACTGGACCGCGCTGAATGTGACATGCTGATTCTGGCACGCGGTGGTGGAGCACAGGAAGATCTGATCGCATTCAATGATGAGCAACTGGCACGGCGGGTCGCGGCCGGTCATATTCCGTTGGTCTCAGCGGTCGGCCATGAAATTGATGTGACGCTGGTCGATTTCGTGGCAGACCAGCGCGCTCCGACACCTTCAGCCGCAGCCGAACTGGTAACACCGGAACGACATAAGCTACTGACACAACTGACCACCACCCGGCACCGTTTACAACAACTGACGTGGCAAACAGTACAACAGCACCGGACAGGCCTGCGACAACTGCAACACAGATTGCAACAAAGACACCCTACCAGTCACCTGCTACAACAGCAGCAGCGGCTGGATGAACTGTACCAGCGACTGCTGGGAGCCTGCCAACGCCAGCAACAACAGGTGGGTAACCGCTTATTACACGCCAGACAACGGCTGGAAACGCAAAGCCCGCAACGCGCAATGCAACAAACAAACCTCCGGATCAGCGACTGGCAACAACGCCTGCACACAGCCTGGGCCCATATACTGCAACAAAAAACTGCCTGCTGGCGCCAGTCTGCGGCGCAACTGCATGCCCTCAGCCCACTGGCCACTCTGCAACGTGGCTACAGCATTGCCCGTACGGCTGACAAACAACATATTATCCATCAGGCTGATCAGGTCAGCCCGGGTGATGGTATCGTATTGCAGCTCGCACAAGGCAGTTTATCTGCTCAGGTGCAACATATCACCCCTGAACACTCTCTCTGAGTCGTCATATGAAAAGTCAGGTCTTCAGTCGCGTATTGCGTTCGTTATTACCACTGAGCGTTATCGTAATAGCCATATCAGTCGCATGGTGGTTGATTGCCAGCAAACCGACATCACAACCAGTCGCTGCGCAGGAAAAAGCCTGGTTGGTCCAAGTGATGCCGGTTGAACCGGCTGATTATGCGCCCAGCCTGAATATACATGGTCATATAGATTCGTTATGGACCACCAGCCTGTCAGCCGCTATAGCAGCTGATGTCGTTACAGTAAAACACCTGGCTGGTGATACGGTGCGACGTGGGCAAGTACTGGTGCAACTGGATGACCAGGAAGCACAGCTACGCCTGACTCAGGCCAAGGCACAACTGGCAGAAGCACAGGCACAAGTGCAGGCAGAACATATCCGGCATCAGGCTAATCAAGCCGCGTTACCACGTGAACAACAACTATTGAATCTGGCGCGCAGTGAAGAACGGCGACTACGCAATCTGGTTGCTAAGCGGGTAACGGCACAAACTGCACTGGATACCGCCCGGCAATTAGTGCAACAACGCGCAATAGCACTCACGACCCGCGAACAGCAGATTGCGGAACATACAACACGCTTGGCAGCCGCTGAAGCGCGCGTCACCCAGGCTGTGGCAACTCAACAACAAGCAGAACTGACCCTGAAATACTGCCAGATTACAGCACCTTTCAATGGAATAATCAGTCAGGTATCAGTTGCGCCAGGACAACGGGTGCATTCCGGAACCAGAGTCATGCAACTTTACGACACAGATGCCTGGATTGTGCGAGCCGCAATACCTGAACGATATACTGCTCACTTGCACCAGGCACTAGCGAATGAAGATGCACTATTAGCAACGGGCAGCCTGGGAGATCGGCAGATTCAGGCCAGATTACACAGCTTAGGTGGTGAGGTTACAGCCGGTACCGGCAGCCTGGAAGCTGTATTTATGGTACAAGATCCACCGTCAGAACTGGCACAGGGACAATTCATCACCCTGAGCCTGACCTTACCGGTACAACAAAATGTTGTTGCTGTACCGTCGACCGCCCTGTACGGTAGCCACCGGCTATACCATCTGGACGAAACCCAACGACTGCAACCGATCACGGTAGAGCGGCTCGGAGAGTGGCATCAACCGAATCAAAATACTCGTGTACTGGTACGCTCGCCACAATTACAACCCGGGATGCAACTGGTCGTCACTCAACTCCCACAAGCCGTTACCGGACTACTGGTACGTCCATCAGGCTGAACAGTTACATATCCCAGCACAAGTGACAGGAGCGGGTGCGATTCAAACTGATGTGGTGATCTGTTACTGTCGGCTTTTCGCAAGCGTTATTCTGGCGTACCTCGGAGAGCCCGGTCGGAAAACGCTGAGACTGATGTTGACGACATTGGATCTCATGTAGCCCGGCTTATCGCTCCACATCAGTTTGAAGCGCACCCGACAGGAACCCTGAGATTGATCAAAGCATCGTTATGGCGTACGATGTTGGGTGTTATTTGCATAAAGTGCCCACTACAGTAAAAATCTGAACCTTACCTTATATCATTTTTCGCCGGAAAAAGTACAAAAATCATTGGGCTGGTAACGAAATTATCGATGATATACCAAATTTCAATTCATTAGAAACAGGAAAAAATAATGTTGTGTCTTCAAAAATATCACAAACTATTAGCGATATCTTTACTCCTGGCAATGATTGGAGTCAGTTTTCCAGTCCTTGCAAATACAAATGATGAAGCGTTGATTAAATATAAAGAAACACTCCTGGCCAGTGCAGATCCAGCGGCTGCTCCAGCAGATGACCCGCGCAGAGTTATCGTGCAGAAAATGGTAATAGCGACTGAAGGGCGGGAGGATATAGAATTTGACCTGGCAAATAACTCACAAAAACCTGCATTAACAATGAAAGAAGGTACTGAGTTTAAGATCAAACTGTTATTCAAAGTGCATCACGAAATCGTATCTGGACTGAGATATCATCATGTTATGTCACGTAAAGGTATAACAGTCGATAAAAAATCTTATATGATAGGAAGTTATCCACCAAAACAGGAAAGTCATGAGTATATAACGCCCTCTGATGAAACGCCAAAAGGCATGATGGCCCGAGGCCATTATAAAGTCAAAAGTAAAGTGATTGACGATGATAAAAATGTACACCTCTCATGGGAATGGGCTATAGATGTCAAAAAAGACTGGCAATAAATGATGATGTTCATCGTTAACACTGGATCTTGATTTCAGCACACCCTGGAATTAACCTGCACTCTTTGCGCAATCAGAAAAATACTCATCTCATCTGTCAACACACCACTCTCCTCTGATCTCACCTAACTAATCTCTATTCCCATGTCTCTGATGCCCACCTATGCACGGTTACCCGTCACTTTTTCCCATGGCGCAGGCTGCTGGTTATTCGACGACCAGGGCGAGCGTTATCTGGATGCCCTCAGCGGCATCGCGGTCTGCGGACTGGGTCACGCTCACCCGGCAGTAACCGCCGCGATTCAGGCCCAGGCAGGCCGTTTATTGCATACCTCCAACCTGTATCAGGTCGGTCTGCAGGATGAACTAGGCGAGATTCTGACCACACATGCTGGAATGGACCGGGTATTTTTTGCCAACTCCGGCGCCGAAGCGAACGAAGCTGCGATCAAGCTGGCCCGACTGTGGGGCCATCAACATGGAATGGAGGAACCAGCCGTCATTGTGCTGGAACACAGCTTTCATGGTCGTACCCTGGCAACCTTGAGCGCAACCGGCAACTCACGCATACAACACGGCTTCGCACCACTAGTCGACGGTTTTGTGCGAGCACCGCATGATGATCTGACAGCACTTACAGAGCTGGCAACACAACACACTAATATCGTAGCAGTACTGGTGGAACCCATTCAGGGTGAAGGTGGCATCCGGATACCGCAACCAGATTATCTGGCCGGCATCCGGCAACTGTGCAATGAGCAGAACTGGTTGTTGATAGCGGATGAAATCCAGTCTGGTATGGGTCGCACCGGCACCTGGTTTGCCTGTCAGCAGGCCGGAATACAACCCGATGTGATGACGCTGGCAAAAGCGCTTGGCAACGGCGTGCCAATTGGTGCCTGCATAGCCCGGGGTACAGCAGCTAAACTGTTCAGCCCAGGCTCGCATGGCTCAACATTTGGTGGTAATCCGCTGGTCTGTGCCGCAGCACTCGCCACTTGCCAGACATTACAGGCTGAGGACTTACCCACCCGAGCAGCTGCTCTCGGTACCCGTCTGTTGGCTGACCTGCGCCAGGCGCTGGCAAATTGCCCTGGCATACGCGAGATACGTGGCAAAGGACTGATGATCGGTATTGAACTGGATCGCCCCTGTGGCGAACTGGTACAACAGGCGCTGGCTGATCACCTGCTGATCAATGTGACTGCAGGCCAGGTAATCCGTTTATTACCCCCTCTGATTCTGAGCGATGCTGAGGCTGACCAACTGGTGACACAACTAAGTCAGCTTATCCACGCCTTCTGCACATCTTCATCATGCTGAAACAACCCTCCACACCCCGGCATTTTCTGAGTTTATTTGACCTGAACCGGGCAGAACTGCAATCTGTCATCCGGCGTGCGAACATACTGAAATCATTACAACGATCAGGTCATATCCAAACTACTCTGGCTGGTAAAGTACTGGCCATGTTGTTTGACAAAGCCTCAACCCGAACCCGGGTATCTTTTGAGGCAGGCATAGCCCAACTGGGTGGTTCAGCATTATTTCTGTCGCCACGGGATATGCAGCTCGGGCGCGGGGAATCACTGGCTGATTCAGCTCGGGTGATTTCCAGTATGGTGGATGTAATCATGATCCGCACCTTTGAACATGCCAGGGTCAGCACTTTTGCGAAACATTCACGGGTGCCAGTGATTAACGGCCTGACTGATTGGAATCATCCGTGTCAGCTACTGGCGGACATGCAGACTTATGCCGCTCATCGGGGAGACATTGCCGGTCATATCGTCACCTGGGTCGGTGACGGTAATAACATGTGCCATACCTATATTGAAGCAGCACAACAATTCGGCTTTGAGCTACGGATCGCTTGTCCGGCAGGTTATGAACCCGATACCGAACTGTTGAAATCAGCCGGAGCAACCTGCCGGATCGTGCGCAACCCGCAACAGGCGGTGACCGATGCTCACTTGGTAGTCACAGACACCTGGGTCAGCATGGGTCAGGAAAATACAAAAAATGAACGTCAGGAAGCATTTGCTCCCTACAAGGTCACCACAGAGCTGCTGGCTCTGGCAGCATCAGATGTATTGTTTATGCACTGTCTGCCAGCATACCGGGGGCTGGAAGTCAGTGCCGACGTGCTGGACGGACCACATAGCGTGGTCTGGGAAGAAGCCGAAAACCGGCTACATGCTCAGAAGGCCCTGATGGAATTTCTGTTATGTGGTGAACAGGTGTAAGCATGTTGCAGCTCGACCAGGTTCAGGTTGGCTATGCCAGTCAGAAAATACTGGATGGTCTGTCTTGCGAAGTGCAAACAGGTGAAATCGTCAGCCTGCTTGGCAGCAGCGGTAGTGGTAAAACCACAGCCCTGCGCGCTATTGCCGGGTTTGAGCCATTGCGAGCTGGTAGCATTCACATCGGTCAACGCCGGATCGCCGATGCCACTGGCGGTCTGCCACCGGAACAACGCTCGGTCGGCATGGTATTTCAGGATTATGCCCTGTTTCCGCACCTGACCGTCGCTGATAATGTCGCATTCGGCCTGCATCAGTTGCCAAAGGCGAAACATGCCGGACGGGTGACACAACTTCTCACCGCGGTGGATCTGACCGATCTCAGCCGACGCTATCCGCATGAACTGTCCGGCGGTCAGCAACAACGTGTTGCACTGGCACGGGCGCTGGCACCCAGCCCCGAACTGCTATTGCTGGATGAACCTTTTTCCAACCTGGATGTTGAACTGCGCGAGCGACTCAGTCTGGAAGTGCGTGATCTGCTGAAGGCAGAACAGGTCACTGCCATTCTGGTAACCCACGATCAGCACGAAGCGTTTGCGATGTCTGATCAGACCGGACTGATGCATCAAGGTAAGATTCTGCAATGGGATACACCTTATAACCTCTACCACAAACCAAAAACGCGGTTTGTTGCCAACTTTATCGGACAGGGTAAATTTATTCCCGGTCAGGTGCTGGCAGATGGCATGCTGGACACGGAGTTCGGAACATTACAACCAGGACTACATACACCAGGTACTACACCTGGCCAATGGGTAGATATTTTGTTGCGTCCGGACGATCTGGTGCCAGACACTCAGGGACCAATCCAGGCCAGAATCACAGAAAAGGCATTTAAGGGCGCTGAAATTCTGTATACCCTGCGCAGCCCACAAAATACCCGTTTGTTGTCACTATTTCCCAGCCATCACAATCATGCCGTTGGTGACGAAGTACAATTACGGATTGATGCAAAGCACGTCATCTGTTTTCCACATTGAGACCACCTCTGAAAACGACTGCGCTTGCAAAGACTGCATTAAAAAATCTGCCTGGAGCAGATTTTCACATCAACCCTGAAGGGTTGATGCACACGGATGTGCCGAATAAAAACGCTCATGTATGTCTTGTACGTCACGCTTTTTCTCCTTGTCTTTGCGTCGCTCGCGATGTTTTCAGAGGTATCCGTTGAGTAGAAAGAGGATCTGAATAATGTCAACAACCACCCATCCACAATGGACGACCCGATTTGCATTTATCCTGGCTGCTGCCGGATCGGCCGTCGGGCTCGGTAACATCTGGAAATTTCCTTACATTACCGGTGAATATGGTGGCGGTGCTTTTGTACTCGTCTATCTGGCTTGTATCGCCCTGATTGGGGTACCAGTGATGATGGCAGAAATCTTGCTGGGTCGTCAGGGACGACAAAGCCCGATCCACACCATGCGCAACCTGGCCCAGGCACAGCATGCCTCCAGCGGCTGGCAGATTATCGGCTGGATGGGCGTCGTGGCTGGCTTTCTGATCCTGTCGTTTTACAGTGTGGTCGCCGGCTGGGCATTTGCGTATATTCCGGAAGCAATCAGTGGCAACCTGAATGGTTTAGATAAAACCACCTCCGGCGCATTATTTGGCAAGTTGACCGGCTCACCAGCAACCTTATTGTTCTGGCACACCTTATTCATGCTGCTGACGGCACTGGTCGTCTCACTCGGTGTCCAGAACGGACTGGAACGACTGGTGAAAATACTGATGCCAGCGTTGGTTGGGTTATTGATTTTACTGGTTGGTTATGCAATGGCCAGCGGCAAATTTCTGCAGGGTCTGGATTATTTATTCAATGTAAACTTTTCAGCTGTGTTTTACACCTGCCAGGGAGCAAGCTGCACTTTTACCGCAGAACCCCTGCTGGTCGCACTCGGCCATGCTTTCTTCACCCTCAGCCTCGGCATGGGGGCCATTATGGCATACGGATCTTATATGCCAGGCAAGGCTTCCATTGCCAGCTCCACGCTGATGGTTGCCATCGCGGATACCGTGATTGCACTGCTGGCCGGTATGGCGATTTTTCCGCTCGTCTTTGCAAACGACCTGACCCCAGGCGCCGGACCGGGCCTGGTTTTTGTCACTTTACCGATTGCCTTTGGCAGCATGCCAGCCGGACAGTTTTTCGGCAGCTTATTCTTCGTCCTGCTGCTGATTGCAGCCTGGTCTTCTGCCATTTCACTGGTGGAACCAGCCGTCGCCTGGCTGACAGAACGCTGGCAATGGTGCCGGGTACGCGCCACCCTGGCCGTCACTGGGCTGGCCTGGATACTCGGCATCGGCTCAGTGCTGTCATTCAACTACTGGTCTGGTCCGGAATATCAATGGTTCGGCAAAACATTCTTCGACCTGAAAGATTATCTGGCCAGTAATATCCTGCTGCCACTGGGTGGTCTGTTGATTGCACTATTCACCGCCTGGGCGGCCCAGCGCCGATTTTCTGAACAGGGACTCGCACTCAGCCGTGGCTTCGCTCTGTGGTGGTGGTTAATCCGCTATCTGGCACCACTCGGGATTGCGCTGATTTTTCTGCATGCCATCGGACTGGTCTGAAGCCAGCATCACACCGCGTGCATCATGCCATGGACAAAGCTGGCTCTGTGGCCTGCACGGTCATCGTCAGTTGACGATTGTTGTAGCTGGGTTTAAACCGGAAGCCTAAGCGGAAAAAGCAGGTCATCAGCAGATCAATAGAAAACTTGTCGATGTGACCATTGAGTAAATTGCTGGTTCGCGGCTGTGTCAGACCGATTTTTTCAGCAAACGCTTTTTTACTGCAATGACTGTCCTGATAAATGTCACGAATTACCATCATCAGGTCGGCGCGTGTCTGCAACTCACTTGCTTCTTCCTGATCGTCAGTGACAACGTCAAAAATATTGCTGTATTTGATGGAAGACATCTACTTAACTCCGTTTTTTATATCAGTACTGATATATTAGCACGTTTATCATGACATGTAAGACCTGATATATCAGGTCTTACATCTGATTTTCTGCCATCATGGCCTTGTAACGTTTCTTAGCTGTTGCCATCGCCTTTCGATCCACCCCATTCGTGGTCTTGGTAAATGAGTGCAGGATGTACACAGCATCACTAAATTTAGCGACATATACAGTGCGGTAAGCCGGGCGGCCATTTTCAATCAACTCTATGGCACCTGGCCCGACACTTTCCGCAATATGTCTGAATTTGGAAAATGGCTCCTTGCCCTGACAAATCACATCCAGATCAAGCGCAAACCGTTTTTGAATATGACTTGGCAAGGCCTTAAACTCTTTCAAAGCCTGCTTGTTGATAAATCGAAACGTTTTCACTGTGTCAGCTTTCTGCATCATTGGATATCACACGGTGGAATAACGTGTCTTGTCACCCAGCCAGCGACTGATCAGCGTCGGCACAACCTTCGGATGCGCCTGTAACAGTTCATCGGCTACTGATTGTGCCAGTGGTACCAGAGCCTGATCGCGCAACAGATTCGCAATGCGGAACTGTACTTCACCCGTCTGGCGAGTACCGAGCACCTCACCCGGGCCACGCAGTTCCAGGTCTTTCTGCGCGACCACAAAACCATCGCTGGTGGCCCGCATCACGGCCAACCGCTCGCGCGCCAGTGCGCTGAGCGGCGGCTGATACAGCAGAACACAAAAGCTGGCTGCGGCCCCCCGCCCGACCCGACCACGCAGTTGATGCAACTGCGCCAGTCCCAACCGCTCCGCATTATCAATCACCATCAGAGTCGCCTGCGGCACATCCACGCCCACCTCAATCACTGTGGTCGCAACCAGCACATCCAGTTCCGCTGCTTTAAACAATTGCATCGTCTGTTCTTTTTCTGAAGCTGATAAGCGGCCATGTACCAACCCGATACGTAACTCAGGCAACGCTTGTTGCAGGCTGGCCAGGCTGGCTTCAGCCGTCTCGCACTGCAATACTTCAGATTCTTCAATCAGGGTACAAACCCAGTAAGCCTGATGGCCCTGCTGACAATGGGCTCCCAGGCGTTGTATCACCTGTTCGCGTCGTTGCGCAGACAATACAACTGTCTGTACCGGCTGTCGCCCGGGAGGTAACTGGTCAATCACTGACAAATCCAGATCAGCATATGCAGTCATCGCCAGGGTACGCGGTATCGGCGTAGCCGTCATGATCAATTGATGTGGCTGCAAGTCGCCACCCTTATTGCGCAATGTCAGTCGCTGATGCACCCCGAAGCGATGTTGTTCATCCACGATCACCAGCCCCAGCCGGGCAAACTGCACATCCTGCTGAAATAAGGCATGGGTGCCAACCAGGATGGAAAGCTCACCCTGTGCCAGCATTTGCAACACCTGCTGGCGTTTTTTCCCTTTGTGTCGGCCACTGAGCCAGCCGACCTGAAGCTGCAAAGGTTTAAACCAGGCGCTGATATTATGCCGGTGTTGTTCTGCCAGCAATTCAGTCGGTGCCATCAGGGCAACCTGATATCCGGCCTCAATCACCGCAACTGCTGCCAATGCAGCCACAATCGTCTTACCTGAACCAACATCGCCTTGTACCAGACGCAACATCGGATGCAGTGCAGCCATGTCTGTGCGGATTTCGGCGACAACCCTTGCCTGCGCACTGGTTAGCTGAAACGGCAGGTTGGCGCTCAGCCGGGTTGCCAACTGTTGCAGATCTGATGCGACGCAAGGCGCGGAGCGCGTCTGCTGACGGGCGCGCAACTGACGCAGGCTGAGCTGATGTGCTAACAGTTCTTCAAATGCCAGTCGTTGTTGCGCCGGTGGCGGCTGATCAGTCCAGGTATGTGGTGCTGACTCGGGTGGCGGGCGGTGTAAGAATCGCACCGCTTCCGGCAATGGCGGCAATTGCAGCTGTTGCAGTACCGCATCCGGCAACAGCTCGGGCAGCGGCATCTGCTGATCCAATTGGGCTAATGCCTGATCCGTCAGATGGCGCCAGCTCAGTTGATGCAGCCCTTCCGTTGTTGGATAAATTGGGGTCAGTGATTTATTCACGTCAATCGGCTGATCAGCAGTCACTATCTGATATTCAGGATGAACCAGTTCCAGATGATGCAGGCCACGCCGCACTTCACCAAAACAGCGCAACTGAGTCCCGGATTGCAATTGCGTCCGTTGCATCGCACTGAAATAAAAAAAGCGCAGCCACAGATTACCCGTATCATCTGCCACCTGCACCATCAACGAACGTCGTTTCGCCATCTGCACTTGTGCCAGCATGACAGTAACTTCGATCACCGCAGAATCGCCTGCACGTAGCTGGCGGATCGGTATAATGCGGGTGCGATCCTGATAACGCAAAGGCAGATGAAACAACAGATCCTGCACCGTATGGATACCCAGCTTCGCCAGGCGTCCTGCCTTTTGCGACCCGACCCCCCGTAATTGTGTCACCGGAATACCATTAACTACTGCTTCAGGCACTCCGGACATCACCCGACCTCAACATTTTTCGTGCACACTGATACCTGTAACGCTATATTCCGCCGTTTTCAGGCTGCGAATCCACACCCGACGACCGAGCTGCATTATGATTCCTCATTTGAGCTGTTAATCGCTGTTATTTTATCCGCGCAGGCGACAGATAAAAGCGTTAATAAAGCAACAGCAACTTTATTTGCCTGCGCTAATACCCCGCAAGCAATACTGGCTCTGGGCGAATCCGGTCTGAAACAACACATTCAAACCATCGGCTTATACAACAGCAAAGCGAAACATATTATCGCTACTTGCCAGCGTTTGCTGGAACATCATCAGGGCCAGGTGCCGGCAGATCGGGCTGCCCTGGAAGCACTGCCAGGCGTCGGACGCAAAACCGCGAATGTGGTACTGAATACTGCATTCGGACAACCGACGATGGCGGTGGATACACACATTTTCCGGGTTGCGAACCGCACCGGCCTGGCACCAGGCAAAACGGTGCTGGCAGTCGAAAAAGGCTTGTTGCAGGCCATTCCACCCGATTATCTGCAAGACGCCCATCACTGGCTGATTCTACATGGACGCTATACCTGCACCGCACGCAAACCCCACTGCGACAACTGCCTCATCGCGGACTTGTGTGATTATCCACTGACAGAGGGCACAACCCATGCATAAAACCACGCATTTTGGCTACCGCACGGTTGAAACGCAGGCAAAAGCCGGATTAGTGCGAGAAGTCTTCGACAGTGTAGCGGGACGGTACGACCTGATGAATGACCTGATGTCATTCGGCGTCCACCGGTTATGGAAACGGTTTGCGATCCAGCTGATTGGCGTACGTCCTGGCCATACCGTGCTGGATCTGGCTTCCGGTACCGGCGATCTGGTCACCCGACTGGCTGGACTGGTCGGTCCGACCGGCCAGGTGCTGATGTCAGATATCAATGCTGCCATGTTACAACACGGACGCGACCGGCTGATTGACAGCGGCCAGACACATCCCGTGCACTATGTGCAAATTGACGCCGAACAACTGCCATTGCCTGACGATAGTGTGGATCGCATCACCATCGCATTTGGCCTGCGTAATGTCACCGACAAAGACCGGGCGCTGGCGGAAATGTATCGGGTATTAAAACCTGGCGGACGCAGCCTCATTCTGGAATTTTCCAAGCCCACCACGAAACCACTGCAAACCCTGTACGATACCTATTCATTTAACATCCTGCCACGCCTGGGTGATTGGGTGGCACAGGACGGCGACAGTTACCGTTACCTGGTCGAATCTATCCGCCAACATCCGGATCAGGCAAGCCTGCAGCAGCGACTGGAAGCAGCCGGGTTTGAGCAATGTGATGTGCACAACCTGAGCGGCGGCATTGTCGCGATCCATCGTGGACATAAATTGTGAAAGAATCAACCGCTTTACATGACTGGATCTGTCACGCACTGGAAACTGCGTGCAACAAATTATTGGAACAGGATCCACAAACCGCAGCACAACTTGCCGCTGATCATGGTCGTTGTATCGGCATTGCGATCACCGACCTCAATCTGACGTTCTATGTCGTCCCGGATAATACCGGACATATTCAGCTATTTACCATGTGGGAAGGCGCGCCAGACTGTCTGATCCAGGGCAACAGCTACGACCTGTTGTGCGCACAAGATCGCACTCAGGCCACCCGGCTATTGTTTCGCGGCAAATTGCAGATACAGGGCGAAGCCGGGCTGGGTCAGCGTTTCAGCCGGGCGCTAGGTGGCCTGGAAATAGATTGGGAAGAACATTTGTCACACTGGATTGGTGATCCACTCGCTTATCAGGTCGGCGAAGCGACCAGACAGTTGCGGCACAGTGCAGCGGAACGGCACCAGATCTGGCGCGAAAATATCGCCGACTATCTGACGGAAGAAGCCCGCCTGACCCCACATGCCGAAGAGCTGCGCGCACAGGCTACTGACATTGGCGTCTTGCGCGACGATGTTGAGCGCCTGGCGGCCCGTATCTGCCAACTGGAAGCTGCCTGATGCGTTCAATATGGCGTCTGATTCAGACCCTGCGGGTTCTGCTGCACTACCAGCTCGATGAACTGATTCCGGCTCGTTACCGCGGCCTGCGCTTATGCTGTCGACTGGTCGGCGGTTGGCGGCGTAAAAATGTCGCCCCGCTTGGCGTACGTATACGTGAGGCATTGCAGGCCCTGGGACCGATTCAGGTCAAATTTGGTCAGGTCTTATCCACCCGCCGCGATCTGTTGCCTGACCCGATTGCGAGTGAACTTGTCAAACTGCAAGATCAGGTGCCACCTTTCCCCAACGAACAGGCACAACAACAGATCGAACAGGCGCTGCAAGCCCCTATTACTACCCTGTTCGCCAACTTCAGCTCGTCACCGCTTGCCTCAGCATCGATTGCCCAGGTGCATGCCGCTACCCTACCGGACGGCACAGAAGTCATCGTCAAAGTGGTACGACCAGGTATTGCCAACACCATTGAACGCGATATGCAATTATTATTGCTGATCGCCCGCCTGGCACAAAAATTTATCCCGGACACCCGGCGTCTGCGCCTGACCGAAGTGGTACAAGACTACGATAAGACGATCCACGACGAACTCGACCTGATGCGCGAGGCCGCAAACTGTGCCTTGCTGCGACGCAACTTTACCGACAGCGATCTGCTATACGTACCACAAATTTATTGGGACTACACCTGCGAAACCGTTATGGTGCAGGAACGCATCTATGGCACACCAGTGGATCAGATAGACAATTTACGTGCACAGGGCGTGGACGTGCCACAACTGGCCGAGCGCGGCGTCGAAATCTTTTTTACCCAGGTGTTCCGCGACAATTTCTTCCATGCCGATATGCATCCGGGTAATATCTTTGTCGGTGCCGATGGGCGTTATCTGGGCGTCGATTTCGGCATCATGGGCACCCTGACCCGTACCGATCAGCGCTACCTGGCCGAAAACCTGCTGGCCTTCTTTCACCGCGACTATTACAAAATCGCCGAACTGCATGTCACCTCTGGTTGGGTGCCGGAAGGTACACGCATTACCGAATTTGAAGCCGCAATCCGCACCGTCAGCGAACCCATCTGGCAACGCCCGATCAGCGAAATCTCATTCGGTCAGTTCTTATTACGCCTGTTCCAGACCGCACGTCGCTTCCGGATGGAAATACAACCGCAGCTGGTCCTGCTGCAAAAAACCCTGCTCAACATCGAAGGGCTGGGACGGCAACTGTATCCCGACCTGGACTTGTGGCAGACCGCCAAGCCCTTCCTGGAACGCTGGCTGGCAGACCAGGTCGGCCCGCGCGCATTTGCCCAACGCCTCCGCGACAGCCTACCGATTCTGTCCGAAACTTTGCCGGAACTCCCGCAACTCGCTTATCAGGCCCTGCAACAAGCCAGCCAGCAGGCACAACACTTGCAAACCCAACAGGCTGCTCTGCAACACCACCAGCAGCAACTGATACAACACCAACGCCATCAACGCCGGATACTGATCGGCGGCATCCTGTTGCTTGGCGGCATCCTGCTCTATAGTTTATTCAGGCATTAAACTCCGCATACATGAAGGTCTTTGACTACTTAATCGTTGGCAACTCAATACTCGGCCTGACCACTGCCTACCGGCTGATCCAGTCCGTACCACACGCTAACATCGGTATCATCGGCCCACCCCACCGGACTGGTGGCGCCACCGTTGCAGCTGGCGCAATGCTGGGTCTGTTCGGTGAAGTGACAGCCGCAAGCTCTGCACATAAATACGACCGAGCCTGTTTTCAACTGGCCCATCAGGCACAAGTTATGTGGCCTGAATTCGTCAATGACATCAATAGCCAGATCAAAACCGAAGACGCGGTACAAATTCATCCGCATGGTACTTTCATCCTGGCGCATGCACAAGATACCCGTGACCAATCAGATTACCAGACAATACGGCACGCCTTAGTAACATATCGGGAACCCTACGAAGACATTCTACCCGCAGACATACCGGGCTTATCTGCGGAAGCCGCCGCGCGTGCCACCGCAGGGGTATATATTCCCGGAGAGCGATCAATTAACCCGATCTCCGTGCTGCAAGCACTGGAGCAGATATTCAATAACCATCCTCATGTCACCCGGATACACCACACCGCGACCCGATTACGTACCAAAACATCAGGCCACGCAACCATCGCCGGTGTCACACTCGACAACGGCGAGACATTGCATGCGGATCAGGTAATACTCGCTGCCGGCGTGGAATGTCAGACACTGTTGGATACCCTCCCTGCCATTGCAGGCCGTATTCCACATATTATGGCTGGTGATGGTGTCGCATTTGTGTTGGATCAACAAGCGCTGGGCACCGAACAGATTCAACATGTCATCCGGACACCCAACCGGACAGACGCTTGCAGCCTGCATGTGGTGCCCAATGTTAAGGACCCGCATCTTTTGTACCTGGGGGCCGGCAACATGATCCGGTGGCGCCCACAACCCGGTGCCTCGGTCGGCAGTGCTACCTGGATCATGCAAAGTGGCTTACGCGATATCAGCGCTCACCTGAGCCAGGCGCGATTATTAAGATTCAACCAAGGCAATCGCCCAACCACAGTGGATGGCTATCCACTGCTCGGTGCCTGTACCAGCATCCAAGGCTTATGGCTCCTGACCGGTACCGGACGCGACGGCTTTCAGCGCGCACCGATGTTAAGCCAGCAGATCGTCAGCCAACTCACTGGTACCCGATCCGCTACAGACTTCAACACCTTCGCACCAGAACGCTTGCCTCTCCAGACTTGCGATCAGCAACAGGCTATAGCGCAACTACAACATAATATATGTGATATTTCTCATCAGCCACAAGCCGTCACCGATCTTTATGCCCAACTGGATACCAGTCTGGCCTTACCTGCTGCGACTCTCCTGCCAATTCTGTACCGCCGCTGGTCAGCAGACCTGCTGAAACACTATTTGGATGCTGCCAGACAAGCCCACGCATAACACCTGTGTTACATCTAGCCCTATACGTAGCATCTTGATTGCAGATTCCCGGTCACATCTACGTTACACCGGAGAATGTTTGAGCTCAGAATTCTTCATACTCGTATCAGACCAGATTTTTCCAGCATCAGTAATAACTGATGCGCACACTCATCCGGTGTCGTATGTGTTGTGTCCAGTCTGAATTCCGGGTTTTCCGGCGCTTCATACGGATCGTCAATACCGGTAAATTGTTTTAACAAACCCGCCCGCGCCTTTGCATATAAACCTTTACGATCACGCTTTTCACATTCAGCCAGAGGGGTCGCTACATGCACCTCAATAAATTGGCCGACGGCTTCAATCATATCCCGTACTTCACGCCGCACTGCTGTATAAGGTGCAATTGGTGCACATAGTGCAATCCCACCGTTCCTGGTAATTTCACTGGCAACAAATCCGATCCGCCGGATATTCAGGTTGCGATGTTCCTGCGAGAAAGTCAGCTCACTGGACAAATGTTTGCGCACCACATCGCCATCCAGCAAGGTCACCGGGCGTCCGCCCAGTTCTAATAACTTCACCCGCAATGCATTTGCGACTGTCGATTTACCGGATCCAGACAGGCCGGTAAAAAATACAGTGAAGCCTTGCTGATATTTAGGTGGATGAGCGCAGCGTAACTCAGCCAATACGGCCGGATATGAATACCAGTCCGGTACCGGCAAATCCGCCTGTAACCGCCGCACACACTCCTCGTCTGTCAGAGTCAGACTCCGGGCTGCCGCATCAATCTGTGATACCGGTACATATTGTGCGCGTTCCGGCACATACTGCACAGGTTCAGCAACAACCAACTCAATCTCCAGATCCGCCGCATAACGCTCCGCTAAGACCTGCATCGCAGGCTGGTCATACTCACCCGACAATGAGTCAGCATATACATCGCTGATGATAAAGTGTGTACATCCATATCGCTGGCGAATCAATGCATGCCATAAAGCTTCACGTGGCCCTGCTCCGGAGATCGCCAGATTGATCAGGCTCAGGCAGGTGGTCTGTTCTGAGTATTCTGCCAACACCCGTTCGTAACAACGAACCCGGGTAAAGTGATCCAGACGGCCTGGTAATGTGGCACCAATGGTCGGATGTATCAATAAATTTGCCGCCAGGTCACGTGCAATGCCTGCCACCAGGTTGTGTTCCGCCCGATGCATCACCCGGTCAGTGTGAAAGCCCACCACACGCTGCCAGCCGAGTTTTTGGAAATAACGCCGCAATTCGTCCGGACTGTGCCGATGCTGACGATAATCATAATGCGTTGGCAGCTCAATCTGTTGCAAGGTGCCGCCTAAATATATCGGGCCAGTGCGGTGCAACACATGATCAACGCCCGGATGAGCCGCATCCTGAGTACCGTAAACCTGCTGCACTTCAACTGTTTTGTCCGGTTGCCAGCAACTTTCCACGGTCATCTGTGCTATCGCAACAAATTCAGGATCGCGCAACACAATCTGTTGCCCCGGCGTGATAGCGGCAGCAAATTCATGGGATACATCCAGCGTGACCGGCATCGGGCATAATTCACCTGAGGTCAGACGCCATTGACTCAATACCTGCTGATAATCCGCCTCACTCATAAATCCTGTCAGTGGGGCAAAAGCACCCTGCAAAATCAGTTCCACTGCGCATAATTGTCGCTGTGTCAGATTCCAGGATAACAGGTCTTCAGTCACGGATTGTTGCATCACACATTGGTCCTGATCATCAGTGTTACTTTGCTTCTGCATGCCAATACTTGCTTCTCTTTTTTTGCTGGTCATACGCTTGTTGCACTAGTTGGGTAGTATGTTGCCATTGCTGCAGACAAAATTTTATTAACGGCAATAACCGCTGTTTTTCGAGTGGAACAGGCGCATTCTGCCTGGAAAACACGCCTGACATACTCTGCATTTCCTGCAATATTCCAATATATTGTTCACGGATTTTATAGGTCCGCTGGATCACAACGGGTGGTAAACCAGAACGTAACAAAGGTATATTAGCTAATAGTCGTGCCATACGACCATTGCCATCCCAGAATGGATGAATTGAGGTAAGAGTGGTATGCAGATCAGCGAATACCTGAGCCGCAGTCGCTTCTGAAGTCACATGTTGTATAGTTGCATTAAACGCAGCAACCCACTTTTCCATCAGAAACGGCACATCTGCTGGCGCGGAAAATTCAATAAATTGCACCCTGCCTTGTGCGTCACGCCCTGTTGTCCCGTTTGGTTCCTGTTTCCATACACCATACGGACGATATATATCCAGAACGACATCTGTCTGAACTAATTTATACAGTGCAAACAGATCATCAAACGTTATTGAATTTTTATTTCCGCTGGCAAAAGAAACTACCCAGTCTACCGCTCGGCCATGACCAATCACTTCGTTATGATCTTTGAGCGGCTTCCCGTCAACAGTCAGGCCTTCTGTCAGCACATAGGCTGTTTCGCCAAGACTTAAAGTGTTACCTTCCAGCCCGGTTGAATGGTGTGTCCACTCAATCTTCAATTGCTGAAGCAGGTTTTCTCTGAGGTCTGTATCCAGACCAGCAAGAAAATGTCCGGGACTGTTCATATGCCCCCTGGCAGGTTACAGCAGATTAACCAAATCGACCGGTAATGTAGTCTTCTGTCAGTTTATGCGTTGGATTGGTAAAGATCTGTGTTGTTTCACCGACCTCGACCAGGCGCCCTAAATGAAAATAAGCAGTACGTTGTGAAATCCGTGCCGCTTGTTGCATAGAGTGTGTCACCACAGCAATGGTATAGTTTTTACTCAGTTCAACCAGCAATTCTTCTACCCGGGCAGTCGCAATCGGATCCAGCGCTGAACAGGGTTCATCCATCAGAATCACTTCGGGTGATACGGCAATAGTGCGTGCGATACATAAACGTTGTTGCTGCCCACCTGATAATCCGGTGCCGGGTGAGTTCAGGCGGTCTTTCACTTCTGTCCATAAGCCAGCCCGACGCAGACTGGTTTCGACCACCTCATCCAGCTCTGTACCTTTACGCGCCAGTCCATGAATACGCGGGCCATACGCCACATTGTCATAAATGGATTTCGGAAACGGATTCGGTTTCTGAAACACCATCCCTACCCGCGCCCGCAATGGCACCACATCTAAACGCTTGTCATAGATATCCTGCTGATCCAGTTTGATAGTACCGGATACCTGACAACCTGCAATCGTATCATTCATCCGGTTCAGACAACGCAGGAAGGTTGATTTGCCGCAACCGGAGGGGCCGATCATTGCAATCACTTCATTACACGCAATATCCAGACTGACATCATAGATCGCTTGTTTATCATCATAATAAACATCGACCTGACATGCCGTCATCCGTGGGTGTGGCGCACAGGTCTCGCCCACTGTCTGAAAAGATGAATCAAACAATTTTGCATCATCAGATGCTGGTGGCATATCAGGCATGACGTAGTTCTAACTGAAATTCCGTGGCCAGAGCAATCGGCTGCTTCATGTGTCCTCCTACTTCACGCAGCTCGGCAATGCCATAACGTGACATTGTTTTCAGCGTACGTGAAACATTACTTTGTTTGCGATTTACTAATGTTGCCAATTCGGCGATAGAGCGCGGTTGTTTTTCCTGAATCGTGCGTAATAAAACACGATTTTTTTCACTCAGAATTTTTGCTACAGCATCTATAGATGGCATCCAGACTTCAGGTCCAGATGGTTCCGGTTGTAACTCACCCCGAGCTATCGCCAGATTACGAGCTTTGTAAGCATCCCAGGATAAAATACCTATTTTCATCATAATATGTCACCTTTCTGTACCCATTGGTCTACATCCGCATAAAAATCTTCCAAAAGATACCCGCCATGTCCAGTAATATTTCTAACGCATACTCATTTTCAAGATCCTGCATAACACGATCATATCGCAATCTGAGTCCCACACTTTACCAGCGGCGTTCAAAGCGGCGGCGTAGAGCAACTGCACATGCGTTCATGCTGATCAGGAAGGCCAGCAGCACCATAATCGCAGCGGAGGTGCGCTCAACGAACGCCCGTTCCGGGCTGTCCGCCCACAGGTAAACCTGTACCGGCAATGCGGACGACGGATCTAACGGGCTGTTTGGTACATCAACAATAAATGCGACCATCCCGATCATCAGTAGTGGGGCTGTTTCACCCAGTGCCTGTGCCATACCGATGATAGTACCGGTCAGCATGCCCGGCAACGCCAGTGGCAGGACGTGATGAAACACGGTCTGCATGTGTGATGCGCCGATGCCGAGTGCCGCTTCCCGGATAGAAGGCGGTACTGCCTTCAGTGCGGCACGGCTGGCGATGATCACGGTCGGCAAGGTCATCAGGGTGAGCACCAGACCGCCAACGAGCGGTGCGGAGCGCGGCAACCCGAACAGGTTGATAAAGATTGCCAGTCCGAGCAGCCCGAACACGATGGATGGTACGGCAGCCAGGTTATTGATGTTGACTTCAATCAGGTCAGTGAAGCGATTGCGGGGCGCAAATTCTTCCAGATAGATAGCGGCGGCAATGCCGATCGGGCAGGATAATAGCAAGGTGACCAGCAGGGTGTAGAAGGATCCGGCCATGGCGCCACCGATCCCAGCCAGTTCCGGCTCCCGTGAATCTCCGGCGGTAAAAAATTCGCTGTTCCAGCGGGTATGCACCAGGCCCTGCTGATTGAGTTGTTGTAACCAGCCCCAGTAGTTGGTGCCAAATCGTTCTTCGACAGTTGCCTGGTCAACATGTCCTTTAGTGATCATGTCGACATCGTCGTCAGCCAGCAGGGCGATCTGCCGGGTCTGTCCGATCAGATCGGGATCAGCCAGCACCATGGCCTTGATCTGATACGCCGCACCTGTGCTCAGCAGTCGGTATAGTTGCCGTCTATCGCGGCGGCTTTTTACTTCAGGAAACAGTTCCCGGAGCGGTGCTCGTACCAGCTTACGATAGTTGGCCCGTGCCAGTTTTGCCGGATCGCGTTGTCCGGTCGGATCAATCACCTGCGGATCAAAATAAACCGACAGTGTGATATGAGTCTGCACAAATGCGGTGTATCCTTTGCTGATGATGTCAGCAAATAACAACAGAACAAAAGATAACCCCAGCATAATGGCACTCAGGCCAAGTGCACGAAACCGCCGCTCACGCGCGTATCGGCGCTTCAGCGAGGCCTGTACGGTGGCGTATACCGCCTGCTGATGCTCATTCATAATGTTCCCGGTATTTACGTACAATGCGCAATGCGACGACATTCAGTGCCAGCGTCATCACAAATAACAATAGTCCGAGGGCAAAGGCCGCCAGAGTCTTTGCACTATCAAATTCCTGATCACCTACCAATAGCGTCACGATCTGTACCGTCACTGTGGTGACTGCCTCCAGCGGATTTGCAGTCAGATTGGCACTGAGACCTGCCGCCATCACAACGATCATGGTCTCGCCAATCGCCCGTGATACCGCCAGTAATATCCCACCCATCACACCTGGCAATGCGGCTGGTAAGACGACCTGGCGGATGGTTTCAGACTGGGTCGCGCCCAGCCCGAGCGATGCATCCCGTAATGCCTGCGGTACAGCATTGATCACATCATCGGATAAGGATGAGATAAACGGGATAATCATCACACCCATCACCAGACCTGCTGCCAGTGCACTTTCTGAGGCAACTTCCAGACCCAGTGTCTCACCAAAGCCGCGTAACAAGGGTGCCAGGGTAAGTGCCGCAAAAAAGCCATAAACCACGGTTGGCACACCGGCCAATACTTCCAATACTGGCTTTGCGATCTGACGCAGCTTAGGGTGCGCATATTCGGACAGATAGATGGCGGACATCAGGCCGATCGGCACCGCTACCAGCATGGCAACAGCAGAGATCAGCAGGGTACCAGCCAACAGCGGAATGGCGCCAAACGCACCACTGGCACCAACCTGATCCGCTCGCAATGCAGTTTGCGGGCTCCATTCCAGACCGAACAAAAAATCCGTGATCGGGATTTTATGAAAAAAGCGGATGGACTCGAACAACACAGACAGCACAATGCCGATTGTGGTCAGAACAGCGATCGAAGAACTGAAGATCAGCAGCGCTTTTACTATCCACTCTACCCGGTTACGCGCCCGCATATCCGGATGAATCGCACGCCAGGCAATACCACCAAGCAGACTGCTTAAAGCCAGGATCAGGGTGATTTGCGCAAGATGCGCAGTCTGTTGCCATTGTTGCCATTGCACAGCAGCAGCTTGTATTTCAGGCGTTGTCTGACCAGCAGTGATATTACCCGCTGCCAGGTTCTGGATATCATTGATCAGCAAACCCAGCTCAGCAGATGACAGAGCTTGCTGTTCTGTTGTCAGGTTGGCGGTAATCCAGGCAGTGAGTGCCATTTCCTGAAACAGACCCCACAACAGCAAGACCGCACCCACTGGTAAAATCACCCAGAGGGTTAAATACCAACCGTAATAAGCTGGTAATGAATGTAGCTGGCGAATGCTGTGGGCACCGCCAACTGTACGCACCGCACGCGCACGGCCCAGATAAAAGGCAGACAACCCCAGCAGGATGATCAGAAGTACAGCAACTGACATAGCACAACCCAGCGATAAGGTAGTGTAAGCGACGTAATATCCGGAATACTCCGGATATTACGTCATCCTGGTGAATGTGCTCAGCGCAGTTTTGGCATGGGTGTCAGCAGCTTTGCATTATCTGCATAGGTTGCACGTTCCGCCGATGGCATCGGAATCAGGCCTTTATCAGTCAGATAGCCTTCGTCTCCCCAGGCCTCGTCCGCAGTAAACTCAGCCAGAAACTCTTCCAGCCCGGGCACGTTCCCGACATGTGCCAGTTTTACATAAAAGTACAGTGGGCGGGAAATCGGATAGTCACCGGTTGCAATCAACTCAAACTCCGGCATATGCCCATCCACCAGTGCGCCCTTCACCTGATCCCGGTTCTGATCCAGAAACGAATAACCAAAAATGCCAACGGCCTTCGGGTTGGCTGCCAGCTTTTGCAGAATCAGGTTGTCATTCTCGCCTGCTTCAATATACACACCATCTTCACGGATCGCGTGTGCCACAATTTTGAAGACCTTTTTACCTTTCTTATTAAAGGCACTGGCCGGAATACCCAGCTTTGCCATCAATGCCTTAATCTCTGCAGCGTCTTTTGATTTACGCAATGTTTTCAGGTCGGCAAACTGTTTCGCACCGCCTTCCATTGCCAACTCAACAAACGCATCCCGTGTACCGGAGGTCGGCGGTGGGCCCAGGACTTCGATACGGGTATCCGGCAGGTTCGAATCAATCTCTTTCCAGGTCCGGTAAGGGTTGTCAATCAATCTGCCATCTGGCCCGGGCACTTGTTTTGCCAACGCCAGAAAGATTGTTTTACGATCAAGGTACAGGCGTGGTGCCTGTTTCGCATTAGCCAGCACAATGCCGTCATAACCGACCTTGATTTCCAGAATATCCCGGATACGGTTAGCGGCACATTTATTTTGTTCAGAGGCCTTCATCCGGCGCGAGGCATTCGTGATGTCCGGATGCTCCACCCCGATACCGGAGCAGAATAATTTCAACCCACCGCCGGAACCGGTTGCTTCGACCTTCGGTGTTTTAAAAGTTGTATTACGACCAAACTGTTCTGCTACCACAGTTGAAAAAGGATAAACCGTTGAAGAACCCACAATGCTGATATAGTCCCGGGCTGCTGCGAATGCCGCAGTGGAAACAAATACCGCTGACAGGGTTGTCATCGCACAGGTTTTCTTGAGCACAATAGCCTCCATTCAGGCGAGTGTTAGTGAAGATCAGCCGTTCACAGACAGCACTGTCAGAAACGCCGTCTGCGGACGCGATTCTGACAGAATCAGATGACAGAACCAATCATAAAATACACTTTTTTCGTGATGATTCTGCCGTAACATACCGCACTCGCCAACCTGAAAAAGTGAGTAAAAACAGATAATTGTATGCAAAAAAACGACTCTCCTATCGTCAAAGACCTTGTCCTGATCGGTGCCGGGCATGCTCATCTGGCTGTCTTACGCCGCTTTGCGATGCACCCTGTACCCGGATTACGCTTAACCTTAATCAACCCGACCGTGTATGCAACTTATTCCGGTTGTCTGCCTGGTTATCTGGCCGGACATTACAGTCGGGATGAAAGCCGCATTGATCTGGTACCTCTGACACAATACGCGAATGCCCGCCTGTACCTGGATACGATCACCGATCTGGATCCGACAGCGGGCATACTACATACCTGCCATCGTCCCGCCATCCGTTACGACCTGCTATCTATTAACACCGGCTCCACACCGCACCTGACTGGTATCACAGGTGATATTAAACGAGTAATCCCGATCAAACCGCTGGATCACTTTATTACTCGCTGGTCACAAATCCTGATTCACCTGCAAACCCGGACCCGACCTTATCACCTGGCTGTGGTCGGTGGTGGGGCCGGCAGTGTTGAGCTGGTTCTGGCACTGCAATACCGGATACAACAAGAACTCAAGCAAACACATGCACAGCTTGTTCATTACCATCTTTTCACCCGAGATGCGACCCTTCTCAATCAATACCCGACCACCCTGCAGCAAAGACTGACACAACTCTTAGAAGCGCGGGGTATTCAGTGCCACACAAATGCCCGGGTGACACAGATTGATACCGACACACTGACTACGGCAGATGGCACCGCCTACCCTGCTGACGCCGTCCTCTGGGCTACCCACGCGAGCGCGCCCGACTGGCCACGACTGGCCGGACTGGACACAGACGCAAATGGCTTTATTCAGGTACATGACACCTTGCAAAGTGTGTCACACCCGAATCTCTTTGCAGCGGGAGATATCGCAGCACCCGCGACGCTCTGCCCGAAATCCGGCGTATATGCAGTTCGCCAGGGCCCGATACTCGCTGATAACCTGCGCCGCATTGCCACTGGCCGCACTTTACGTCGCTACCGCCGCCAGCGTAATCATCTGAGCCTGATCAGCACCGGCAATCAGTATGCGCTCGCTACCCGAGGCAACTGGGTCATCGGCGGCACATGGTTGTGGCACCTGAAAAACCAGATTGACCAGCGCTTTCTGCAACGTTACAACCAGCTACCCGCACGCCACGCGCCGGCACCACCGAAACTGGCAACCGGGATGCAACTGGATACTCAGACTGCGACTGAACTAGAACACCTGCCCCTGCGCTGTGGCGGGTGTGGCGCAAAAGTCGGCAGCACTGTCTTGAACCGGGTATTGCAACGCCTGCCCACCGCTTCTCATCCGGATTTAACCAGCTCCGGGCAGACAGAAGATGCGGCTATTCTGTCAGTACCTGCCGGACATAAGATGGTACAGAGCGTGGATTATTTTCGCGCCTTTATTGACGATCCATACCGGTTCGGTGCGATTGCGACGAATCATGCTCTGGGCGATCTGTATGCGATGGGCGCGCGGCCACAATCGGCACTGGCAATCGCCACCCTGCCGTATGCACGTGAGGCGATCACAGAACAGACCTTATATGAACTGATGCTGGGTGCAACCGAAGTGTTACAGGCCAACAGTGCCGTCCTGGCAGGCGGGCATACCAGCGAAGGGGCAGAGCTGGCATTTGGCCTGACCGTCAATGGTACCGCTCTGCCCGATCAACTCTGGCCGAAAAGTGGTATGCAACCGGGCGATGCACTGATCCTGAACAAGCCGCTTGGCACTGGTACCTTGCTCGCTGCTGCGATGCGCGGTCAGGCCAGGGGCGACTGGATAGAAACCGCGATCATGCAAATGATGCAGTCCCAACAAAATGCAGTGGACATTCTGCGCCAGCATGGCACCCGAGCCTGTACCGACATCACCGGCTTCGGACTGCTCGGCCACTTGCTGGAAATGATGCAGGCCGCTGCCTGTGATGCCCACATCCGACTGGATCAGCTACCGATACTGAATGGCGTACCGGACACGCTGGCTGCCGGCATCGTCTCATCACTACAACCAGCGAACCTGCGCGCACGACGAGCTATCCGTAACCTGAGCGACGAGATCACCCACCATCCGCTATATCCGGTCCTATTCGACCCGCAAACCGCAGGCGGCCTGCTGGCCGCTGTTCCGGCAGATCAGGCAGCCGGGTGTGTGACTGCCCTGCAACACAACGGCTATCCCCACACCTGCATCATCGGACATGCCGATCACCAGGCAACATCAACACCTGAGATTATGCTCACCGTATCAACCACCTGAAGAGCCCGGGAGTAATTCAGACTGTTATCAGATTCCTGACGACTCAAGCAGCCCTCATCAGGCTGCGCAACAGTCACTTTTTACTATCCTGAGGAGGAGAGATAACATGGGCAGAATCGTCACGACAGTCACATTGCAGAATCTGAATACAACCGGCAAGTCCAGAAAAATGGACGTGCTGGTAGACACAGATGCCAGTTATCTGACGTTACCTCTGGCCTGGAAGGCAGATTTCGGCCCTTTCAGTACCGAGGAAACGGTTGATCTGCAAACAGCCACACAAGATGTTGTGCAAGGTATTGTGTGTGGCCCGGTGATAATCCGGGTGAGAGGATTCAGAGCGGTATACAATGAAGTACTGTTCTTGGAAATGGAGCCTGATGGTGGTGAATACGAGCCCTTACTGGGTTATATCATCCTGGAACAATGTGGCGTGGCTGTTGACATGATCGGGCACCGGCTGATTCCGGTGAAATACATGAACCTCAAGGCCAACGCTATCAAACAGTCTTCGTCTCCGGAAAAAGCCACGCCTTCAGTATCCTGCCATTTGAGATAACGAGCTTGTTGCCATGTCATCCAACCCGTCTTCCTCACTCGACAGCATCCTGAACCGGCTGCTTGAAGAGCTGTTGCGTACACCCGAGCCGGATAAAATCCAGCAACGCATTCAGACCTTACAACAGGAGCGTCCCTGGAAAAAAATCGGCACCTATACCAACCCGGCCGTTAAACAGGTCGGGCAACGCCGATACGACCAACTGATAGAGTCCTTATTCACGGCAACCAACAGTGGCATCACCCGCGAAGCACTGCTGGATGAATTCCTGCATCAAATCCAGCAACCGGGCACTGCCAGCCCACTCCTGTTCGGCCTGGTGCTGGAACGCGATCCACTGTCCGACCCGCCCGGTCAGATAGAAGCCAGTCATCAGATCGGGCTGCAACCTGATTTGTGGCACAACTGGCGCACACAGGAAACAGGCTGGCTACAACGCAGTCCGCTCCTGCTGAAGACATTACAGGCACATGAAAAAATCGAATTCGGCTTCAGCCCGTTATTGCGGGAATATGACGATTATCGGGGAGAATTCGATACCTTGTTACAGGCGCAACGCCACCATACCCGCGACTGGCGTAGTGCCCGTTTCTGGCTGAATGCCGTGCCCTTACCCAGCGAGCACCCGAACTATCCGGACCGCGCCCTGTATTTGTTATATCCGGCATTCGGCGACGAACTGAGCCCACAAATACCGGCTGGTGCAACTCAGGAATGGCGGTGTCTGCACTTTCTGACAGTGGCCTACCGGTTTCTGGATCATCAATTGCGTAATATCAATCAACACATCCATCAGAACCGCCAGACCTTACTGACCGAGTTAGCACCGGGTATCTTGCATCATGAAATCGGTGCCCAGACTCAGGCAATTAGCAGCTATATTGAGATCCAGGCAGCTCTGCATGAACGGCTGGCAAAACAAGTCACAAAGGCTGACCTGCAACGCTTAGGCGCCACAATCCATTTATTAGATGGCACCAATAAACGCCTGTATGCGATCACAGACGCCTTTAATAATCTGGAACGACGCAGCCAGGGTGAGCCGTTTCAGTTACAGACTCTATTTACCGAATTAAAACATCTGCTCAAATATCGCCTGGCTCGCAGCGGTATTAAACTGCAAACAGCACAGGATCCAGCCGACTTAACCCTGACTTCAGACTCAGCCTTACTGACCCAACTGCTGACTAACCTGGTCTTAAATGCGATCAATGCCCTGGATGAAGCAGAGCCGGAGACACAAGCTGCAGAGCGGTGTATCCGGATACAAGCGATCCAGGCACAACCGACTGGCCCGGTCTGGATTCATCTGCAGAATAATGGCCCGGGTATTCCGGCCAGAATCAAAAAACGCATCTTTCAACGCGGTTTTACCACCCGGATCAACGGGCATGGGCAAGGATTGTATATTGCACGTCTGGTCGCCAGCTATCTGGTGGGACACCTGACTCTGATACCGGAAGCACAACTGGATACTGATATGCATGTTGGCTTCATGCTTGAACTGGTTGCTGATCGTCATCAATACATGAAGACCTTAACGGGAGAAAAAAATGACACAAAAAGATAAAACGATTGCTATTTTAGATGACTTAATCGCGAACAACTCAGACCTGAAAAAAAGCACCGGAGATTTAAAAAATCACTTTCCTGCGCTTGATCTGCCAGCAGTACCGGCAGAGAAAAAGCGACATATTCTGGTGGTTGATGATGATGACCGTGCCTTTTTATATCCTTTACAGGAACAACACCGTTTAGCAAAATATGCTGATACCTTTACATTACATACTTTACATTTGACCAGACAATCAGATGCTTTATCTGAAATCATCCGCAAAATACAAACATGCGATCATTTGAGTGCCTTGTTTCTGGATCGGGGACAGGATGTCGGGCTACCGACCAGCACAATTATTCAGGGCCTCAGGAAGCACCAAGCCAGCCAATATTTACCAATTGCTATTATTACTAAATCAATGGTGCAGGATCTGAAGGACACTGATCAATTACTCAATCATGGTGCACAAAGAGTCATCTTCAATAAAAGAGCGAATGCAACATTTTTATATGAACTGTATACCTCACTGGAACAACTGCAAGAAGCGATACAACAAAAAAAATGGCTTGATCTCTGGGAGACTATCAATACAACAGCACGCCAGCAAGCAGATAAACTGGATGAAAACTCCGAAGCTGAGATTTTAACTGCTTTACAAAAGCACTTAATCGACTATATGGGGCATAGTTGTTGTATTATTCGGGAAATTACTGCAAATGGCACGCTAAAATTATTACCATCTTGCGGACTAAAATCTGATGATTTACCACAATCATTCTTCCCGGAACAAGTGCCCTTTATCCAGGATTTATTGAATTCAGATCAGACTACAGCACAATATATTGAGCATCTGAATGCAGCCCAACTTGGCATCTTAGCCTCGTCATCGTTAAATGGCCAACATGTGTTAGCTTGCGTGATGCGACATGGCATGAATATATTAGGGACTGTTACGCTATACCGGAAATCTGATCAACCTCCGTTTAAGCAAACAGATATTACTTTCATGACCAGTTTTGCGATTGATCTGGGGAATTTGTTAGGCGCACGTCGTGCACGCCAACGTTTATATGATCGGCAAAATCATCTGCTGGATTTTATTGCATATGTTGATGGCGAAACAAAAGAAGATGCAATTATTGAAAAACTATTAGATTCACTACATCAGGATATTCATTACAATAACAAAACAAATGCTAAAACAACATTACGCCTGGTAGATTCAATAACCGGTGAAATAAAACGAAAAGGCAGGCCACATGGATTAAAAAACCAATTTGAGCCGATAATCACCCTGGAAACTAAAGAATCTACTTATACTCAGGCAATTAATTCTGGCAAACCGCTCAGATCAGGTGATATGGGAAAAGATAGTCGTATTCAACTCGACAATACACTACCAGAGATTCAATCTTGTTTAGTGGTGCCCATGATGGCAGGAAAACTCTGCTTAGGCGCAATCAATCTCGAATCAAAAAATAGACGTGCATATAATAAATCTGATGAAATGTATGCTGCATCTTTAGCACGGATCTCTGGCGATGCCTTAGAAGAACTTCGTGCACGAGAATTCCAGACAAAGTTGTTAACTTCATTTCACTCTTTACTTAATCAGGATTATACAGAGCTATCATTTGTTGATGAGATTTATCGTATTTCATCAGATTATTTTGGTTTTGCCAGATTATTAAATTTACAAAAACTCCCAAATTCAACATCATCTTGGGAAGTTAATCAGGTCGTCGATCGAAACAGTAGCTTATATGATAATAAAAAAACTCAACTCTGGAATGACCATATACAAAAAAACTGGGGAAGTGCAAATATCAAGCTTATCCTGGACGAAGAAAATCCGGGAGCCAAATTTATTCCAGATAACAATATTGATATACCTGATGGTGAAAACAAAGATCTTAAAATACGTTCTATGGCAATTGTCCCTCTATATCGGTCACCAGAAACAGCGCCTGATTCAGCTTTAGTATTATTATTCCGGTTGCAACATGCGATTAATGATAGCCATTTAAAAATGTTGCAATTATTAGGTGAATTACTGAATGCTGCGCGCTATTATCAGGCGAAAGTTTCTGAGTACCTGATTCAGGCTATGGCAAAAACCAACCTGGAAGAATTAGGTGAGTCTGCCACACAAAGTCGACATAGCTTGGTCACTCAGTTGGGTGCGATTACTAACATGATTGAATTATTCAAAGATAATTTATGTGAAAAAGAACAGTTCCTAAACCAGATTACCGAGCCTGTAGAGCGATTGAAAAGATCAGTTGACCGCAAACGTCACTGGATTAAATCACCTGAGCCCGCAACATGTGATGTACGTCAGATATGGCAGACAACAGCCGCAGAATTCAGCACCAATGCACGATCTAAGTATATTACCATTGAAACAGCAGGCTCAGATATTCCATTGCATACCGATCCTGATATTTTAGACATTATCTTTTTTAACTTAATTCAGAATGCACTGGAAGCCTGCCCGGAAGGCAGTCGAATCTGGTTAGATCACATAACAACAGAATCAGGCCATGTAAAAGTCCAGATTTGTGATGATGGTCCTGGTATTGCACCTTCTGTACAAAGCACGTTATTTGATCTAGGCATTACAACCAAATCAACAGGATCAGGCTTCGGTTTATATTTCACCCGTCGCCGGATACACGATCTGAAAGGTGAAATCACATTGCAACCACAAAAAACCGGCACTTGTTTTCAGTTGACATTACCTAATAAATGCAATAAACGCAATGAAAAGGAAATTTAATATGGATAAATTTCATGTCTTAATCGTTGAAGATGAAAAAACAGGTTGGGCAGAACCTATGAACATTCAACTACAAAAACTGCACTCAGAAATTAACTGCCAAATTGCAGGAGATATGCAAACGGCCACAAAAAATTTAACCCAAAAAAGATTTCATTTTGTTTCATTTGATCAGCATTTACCAGGACTTGAGGGTGATTCTATCTCTACCAAATTTGGTGTGGAACTGATGAATAAAGTGAATAGCTTGAACCCCTTGATCAGTGGTTGCATCTATTCCGCTTATGGTAGAAAAGACCCTGATATATTAATAAGTGCGGGAAAGTATCAGCTCGACTATCTGGATAAAGCTGAAACCTCAGCTAAACAATGGGCACACTATGTTAGTGATTATTTGCAAAACAAGTATTGGTTATCTTATTTTTCTGCCGGAACTCAGGTACTACCACCGCCACTGGCTGAAGCAGCAGGTTTTTTAAAGCAGGCTGAAAAAAACGAACAACCAGGTGATTGGGTAAATTATTATCTTGATTTCTGGGAAGCTACATTACGTCTGACCTGGGCACAAGCATTGGGGTTAGCCCGACATCAGAAAATAAGCGAGACATTATCAGACAACTGGCAGAATGATCACATTATTAAAAAATTAAAGGACCTGATTCCCAAGTTGGCCCGGCAAGATGGAATACGTTGCTGGAATCCTTATCTTGGTGCACAACAAAATCAGGGCTGGCAGGCATTAACCTGTTTAGATGAGTTACGCCGTCTGCGTAATGAAAAAGTTCATGGGAAAACACGAGGTCAATGGTCTGATACGAAAGCAGCATTGCAGCAACATGCCCTGACTCTGACTGATCTGGCAGCCTTCTGGGCTGATTTCCCATTGATTCATTTCAATGAAGCTCGCCAGGCAGAACGCATCAGTGGCAATGGCTATCCGTTCCCACAAGCTGACCTGGATTGGGAAATCCCGCAAGATCATACATCAGAACATATTTATATCACCTGGCGCGATACTTGTAATCCGGAAGATAAGCTCAGGCTGATCAGCCTCTGGCCGTATCTCAAATTGCGGTGGGATAATAAGCTGAACCGTTCCGTATTATGCGTCGTCAGTCATGCCCGACGCACCCGGCAAGGCACTATCATCTGGTACGAAGTCAACCTGCAGAACGGTCAACAACAAACCTTCCAACCGAGCATAAAAGAAGCCCGGATTTTAGCCGGCAAATCATAATACTGACACAACTGCATGAGCACTAAACAAAACCCTTACCAACCATTGGATGACTTACCTTGGTGTGACCCGGATAAAGGAGATGCCGCACGCCTGCACACAATTCGTGATCAGTTACATACCCTGATCCGTACTCATCTATCCGGAAAAATCAAACCAGAGCCCTTATGTATCGGGCTGTTTGGTGGTTTAGGTCAGGGTAAAACCAGTACCTGGAAACAAGCACAGACCTTATCATGTGATGAGAAAGTCATTCGCTATTGCGTTTTTGAAGCAACTGCTTATCCAGCCCAGATGCTGGATCAGGAATTTGATCGCTTTATTGCTCGCTGGACACGACCTCTCTGGTCGAAGATATTATTGGTCATTTTAGCTCTGACAGTGACCACATTATCTGTTAAGACATTGAAAAACCTCTGGAGAAAAAACTATAAACCTTTACTGATATATGAAATACAGCGTGATCATCATTTGCAAAAATGCTTGTTCGAAACACTGAAAAAATGGTGGATCAGAACAGATGTATTAATCATTGATGATATGGATCGACTGCCATTAGCAAAACAACGCAGTCTGTTACGCACACTGCATAACTTTCGTCATTATCTGCCACCTGTTACATTAATCGCATTTGATGAACATCCATTATTAAACAGTCGTGATGATCCCGAAACGCCAGCAGAGCTATTACATAAGGTACTGGATGTTAAGCTACGTTTGCCGCCTCGTATGCCGGAAGATTGCGCTGCTCTGGCGCAGGATTTATCAGCTGCTGCGGCTGCAAAAAATCCGAACTGTGCCTGCCTGCGTGATCCTGTTCTGATCGGCGACCTGGCGGCAGTCAGTGCCTGCATGCCACATATCAGCCCACGTCTGGTCAAACTGCTGATCAACAATACCTTGTTACACGCGGCACAATTGGGCACAACACATGCCGAGGATGTTGGTGCCCTGCTCAGACTCCATGCATTACAGACATTAGCACACCAGTTCACTGATGATCATATGGCGTTAGCCAGGTTATTTGAAAAAGATCATCAAGACTTGACGCTAATTTTTCATCACTACTTCCCCGGTCTTGCCGATCATCCAGACAAACACATCTGGTGTCGTTTTCTGACACAAACCCGCGGTATTCAACCACTCAACGGGGATTGGTATACCTTAATCGCCGTGCAGCCTCAATTACAGAAAACATCGAAAAACAATGAACAGTCATCTGTGCAGGAACCGATTGATTCGACTGCAGAAAAAATCCAGTCAGAACCGACTGATCCGGAACAGTCCGCTCAGGAACTGTTTAGCTATGCGGCATTACAATCGACATTATCGACGATTCAGGCAGGCTGTCAGGCACAGATCAATTATGCCAATCTGTTTACTGATGAATATAAAAAGGTGACGTTTGCCTGGCCCACCATATGGGCCACATTACGTACTATATGTGCCACAACGCTGGTAGCACCTGAACGTCTGCGTCTGTTCCGTTTCTGGCAGCAGGAGCTGAAAAATTTCCGGACCACGGATGACTTCGCAAACCTGCGGCAACGCCTGATATTTGCGCTATATCGATTGTGGATCAGTGATGTTGCTGTTTATCAGATCAGCACGCAGGCTGAACACAACGAGCTGATGGCATTCACCGTTCAGAACAAACAATATGCTGCCTGTCTGCTGACACAATTTCCGCCACACACACTACCCTTATCGAAAGCGATTCAGGCCATCATAGACCACGCTGATAATAACCCGGCCAGACAATGGCACGAACGCACTCTGCGGCAATGGCTGAGCGATTGTGTGTTATCTGATGATAGCCTGCCGCAATCAGCCAGTCAGTATTGTGGTTTCCTGGGCCAGTGCTGGCCACCATTAGACCCTGCAACAGAACACAGTTTATCTGTGCAGTTTACACGCCAGTGCCGTTTGTTAGGTGCCCTGGCTGATAATACTCAGTATGCCATTACACCTCATGCGCTCAGTCAACAATTATGGCAGGAAGGTCTGTGGGCAACCCTCACTCACAATCGATATGATCTGCAAAATACAGCATCTGCGTTAGATGCGCTCTGCCCGGGAGAAAACCGCCGGACTATGACCGCCTGGCTGCAATTACTGCCTGCATTGCAACCGACTGAGTTGCAACTGATTTGTCAGCCTGTACTGGACCATGCTCATACACTGGATAATATGAAGCAGGAAATGATGTTTCTGGCAATTGCTGCCTTAGATAAGACTGAATGGCTGAAGCGCTGGCTTGATCAATACTCTCCCTGGCCGCTAAACCTGCAAACCGCCCGCACTTTGTTATATTCTGTGCCATTTTATCATCCGGACCATTGCCTCTGGTCACTGGTTAACGATGAACACCTGACCACCTGGTTTCGCTTAGATGAAGGTTCTGATAATCCGTTATATCATGATCTCAGAATCATATTGCCGAAATTGATACCATCTTCTCACACAAAAGTTGATTATCTCAACTTACGGAAAAAACTAAAATTGCCTTTTTCATGGTCATTATGAAATTTCACTTCACTATATTGAGTGCCTATGTCTGTTCCAGCGCAAAATTTACGTAATTTAGAATTATTGTCTCAGGCCAGTCAGGATGATCGGTATCAGATGGCGTTTCCGGCACTGACGAATAAAAAACAACCGATTGATTTTTATAATCGTGGCCTGCGTGATCTGTTTTTTTTATTTCAGGATCAATGGACCGCAGAAACAGACTGGGATTTTCTCCAGATTCATGATCTGGCCCAGCAGGCGAACCAGATCACTGCACCACCGCATGATTTGTCATCTGCTCAATGGGATGACCTGGTCAGTAAAATTCAGGAAGCTGACCAGGAAACTTATGATTCATTTGCCGAATTGCAGGATCATTTCATACACAAGACTCAACCCCCGACTGACCCACAAAAATTTTTAGACTGGTTTTATTACTATCTGCCTTATCTGACGCTGGAGCTTGAATCTTACGAAAAAGGCGAGGAGCGGCTGAAATGGTTTATGCAACAATTGCCAGATGATTCGGTTCAGGAACCATTAGAACATTTTGCCCAACGCAAGTTGTTACAGTGGTATATTCAGTCCGGGCAAACCACATCCGGCATCTCCAGTGACTGAGTTCCATATCATCTACTAACGCATCAGAACCACTTGATGAGGAACCTGGCACACCGCTACTCGTTATAGCTGGTTTACCACCCGGCGAATAGCTGGTTGATTCAAAATGATCATCGTGGGTTACAGCGATAATCGTTTGGAATATATTTATTTGTTTAAGTTTTTAGTACCCAGCTTCTTTCTGGTGTCGAAAAGCAAGAATGTAAACAGCGTCATCGCTTTTTTCAAACCGATACAACGTTATATATCCAGAGTTGCCGAATGGAATAATGAGTTCTCGCAATTCTGACAGATCATCAAATAGCCTTCCGATTTCCGGGTCAGATTCCAGAAGTGAAAAATGTTGCTCAATGACTGAAGCAGCCCGGATCATTGCCAAAGAATTTTTTTCTTTCAGGAACTGACGACAACGCTCTAATCCAGACGTGGCCCCTTCAGTGACAATCAATCGTGGCATGGCGGAATCCCGAGGTCTTTTTCAGTACCCCAGGTATTGAGCCAACTACGTACTTTCTGACCAGTCAGATGACGCCCTGTTTCCTGGTAGGCCTTCCATGATGACACGGCTTCCTGCCTGAAGTGCTCTTTTGCTTCTTCACGTACAATATAATCACGTATTGCCTGTTGCATAATCCAATGTGGCGTGCGATGTCGGGAAACAGCTAAGTGTTGTATTCGATTTTTTAAATCATCATCAAGTTTCACTGAAGTTGTCATAACAAAGCCTTCTTATTACCAGGTAGTACCTTTAATGTTGTACCAGTTGAAGAGTTAAATCACCGGCTTTAAAACCAGTGAGGTATTCATTATGTATCAGAACCGCTTGATGAGGACTCTGGCACACCGCTGCTGGTCATAGCTGGCTTGCCGTATGGCTGGCAGTTGTTCCGGGGTCGCAGGTTGAAAGCCTCGCTCAGCAAACCAGTGTGATGTCTTTGTACTCAATACAAACAAACCATGTAATCCCTGTGCCTTAGCCTGGTGTTCCACCGCGTCTAATAATTTCGCACCCAGGCCAGCATTATTGTGCAGTTGATCCACTGCAAGACAAGCCAGTTCACCCAGACCATCCGCCGGGAACGGATACAGTGCGACGCATGCCAACAAGCTGTGGTCGCGTTCTGCGACCAGAAAATGGTCAGTATCCCGCGCAATATCTTCCCCGGAACGTTGAATCAGCCGATCAGCTTGGGTAAACGGCTGGATCAGCTTTAACAAGCGCGGCAGGTCATCTGCCGTTGCCTGACGCACTTGTTCCAGTGCTGTCGCAGTCACCAGTACACCCGTACCTTCCCGGGTAAACAGCTCGCTTAATAAGGCACCGTTCATCTGCTGATCCAGCACATGAATACGCGCCACACCATTGCGCGCAGCCTGTTCTGCATTCTGCAGAACATGCCGATGATCATCTGCCAGCATCTGGTTCTGTAACAGTGCGGCCACTTCATCCGGCAGGAAATGGGTTTTATCCGCCGCCAGCTCAGCCATCACATCTCCCGCGGTCAGATAGATCAGTTTATCCGCTTCTAATGCCTGCGCTACTTCCGCAGCAACATCTCTTGTGTTCAGATTAAAAATGTCACCGGTCGAGGCATAGCCCAGTGGTGGAATCAGCACCACCTGATGATGTTGCAAGCTCAGCCTCAACCCTGCGACATCTACCCGCCGTACCGTACCAGTATGCTGAAAGTCGACACCATCCAGTACACCAACTGGCTTCGCCGTGACAAAATTACCTGAAATGACCCGAATCCGGGTACCTGCCATCGGTGAATCTGCCACCCCCAGCGACAACAATGCTTCAATATCCGTCCGTACAATACCGGAAGCCGCCTTGATACAGTCCAGTGATTCTGTATCTGTTACCCGCAACCCCTGCACAAAACGCGAAGATAAGCCAGCCAGCGCCAGGCAAGCCTCAATCTGAGGTCGTACACCAGGCACCAATACCAGCTTCACACCCAGCCCGTTTAACAGCGCAATATCGTGAATCAGTGCCGTGAAACACGATAGGTCATTCAATACCTCACCACCAAAAGAAAGCACCATGATGCAATCCCGGTGGGCATGTACATATGAAGTTGCGTCGCGAAACCAGTCAACAAATAAATCACGTTGCAATGGATGATGAGTCATCAATAGTATCTTCGCCTGTTTATCGGATGAGTAACAGGTGACGCTGCCCCGGCTCATCCGGAACTACCAAGGGTACAACCTGATAATGATGACCTGAAGCATCCAGCCATGCTGTCACCTGTGCTGCCGGATAACGTCCCAGCATCAGCGCCCAACAACCAGTATCCGCACGTAACGTTGCGGTAGCGGATACCAGCTTTGGCGGTGCAGCAAATGCCCGGGCTGTGATCGTGTCAAACCCGACACCTGTCCGGAAATCTTCCAGGCGCGCCTGGACCGGAGTCACATTGGCCAGACCAAGCCGAGTGACTACCTGCTGGATAAAACGGATCTTTTTGCCATTCGCATCCAGTAATGTCCATTGCCAGTCCGGTCGTGCCAGTGCCAGTGGAATGCCTGGCAATCCGGCGCCGGAGCCCACATCCAGCAGACGCGGCCCCTGTACCTGAGGCAGAATTGCCAGACAGTCTAATAACTGGCGCGCCACCATCTGTTGCGGATCGCGAATCGCAGTCAGGTTAAATGCTTGATTCCACTGCCACAACAGCGCCAGATAATCCAGTAATGCAGCCTGCAACGCACCGTCCGCTGTCAACTGCATCTGATCCAGTCCAGCACATAACTGATGTTGCCAGAGCTTGCGGTAATCGGCAGCAGATGTCATAACAAAAACAAGGTTGCGAGACCCAGGAAGGCCATAAAACCGACCACATCAGTCACTGTTGTCAACAACACTGAACCTGCCAGGGCCGGATCAATCCCCACCCGTTGCAACAAAAGCGGCAGAAAAGCGCCGGACAACACCGCAAACAACAGATTGATCGTCATCGCCACACCGATTAACACTGCCAGGCTCCAACTGGCAAACCATAACGCAACCAGAATAGCCACCACGGTTGCCCAGATCAGGCTATTCACTGCGCCAACGGCCAGCTCCTTCCAGATCAGATGCGGCATATTTTTGGTACTCAGCTGGCCCAGAGCAATCCCTCGAATCGCCAGAGTCAGGGTCTGGCTGCCCGCAATGCCCCCCATACTCGCGACAATCGGCATCAGAATCGCCAACGCCACAATCTGTGACAATGCCAGCTCAAACTGACCGATCACCCAGGAAGCGAGAAAAGCGGTTAACAAGTTTACGCCCAGCCAGGTTGCCCGCCGCCGGGCACTGGCCCAAACGGGTGCGAACATATCCGCCGACTCAGACAAACCTACCTGACCGAGCAACTGATGCTCCCCCTCTTCCCGGATAATATCCACCACATCATCAATCGTAATCCGGCCAATCAGACAGCCTGCTTCATCCACCACCGGAGCTGATAATAAATCATGGGCTTCAAACCGTTGCGCCACCCGGGATGCAGCCATCATCACTGGCAGAGGTGTCAGATCCAGACTCATGACTTCAGCCACACTCTGATCCAGCTTACCACTCACCAGACGCCATAGTGGCAATACACCGAGGTAATGATCATCCCGGTTGACCACAAACAGCTTATCTGTATCACTCGGCATCTGATTCCCGAGTCGGCGCAGATAACGCGCAACCACATCCAATGTGACCTCAGGGCGCACCGTGACCGTATCCGGATTCATCAGGCCACCGGCGGTATCCTCCGGACAGGCGAGTACGGCCTCCAATCGCTTGCGATGCTGTTCGTCCAGCGCATTGATCACCTGCCGGGTCACAGCATCCGGCATCTTCCGCACTAATTCAGCCAGATCGTCCGGATCAAGATCATCCGAAGCCGCCAGCCAGGCGGCCATGCTCATACCCCGGGTCAGCTCAGCCCGGACTTCATCCGTGACTGACAGCAACACTTCGCCATCACAATCCTCGCGGATCAGACCCCACAAAATCTCACGCTGCGTCGGCGGGAGTGACTCCAGTACATGCGCAATCTCAGCCGGAGCCAGGCTGTCCAACAGACGCACTGCCGCACGCAATGCACCTGAATCCAGAATATCGTGTATCCGCTCCAGTTGCGCTGATCCGGCAACCGGGACTATCTCATTCATATACAATCTGCCAATAAATGCTGATCCGGACCAACATAGAAGATGCTAAGGCCAGTCAACTTCTGAGCTGCGCAGTCGCCTGGCTGCCATGAAATATAACGCATCACCGGCGACAACAGGTGTAGCTGAACCGGGGTTGAGCTGCACCCTGCCAGTCTGGTCGGCCAGGCCCAGCAAAGTTGCATCATGTCGTTGTTTGAACAATAAAAACAGTTCACCATAAGTCACAGTAGCCTGATTGGGTGGTACCCGGACACGATACTGCGTCTGGCCTTCTAAATTCGATAATAATTGTGTCACTACCGACGAAGAACCTGGATCCTGCGCGGTACGCACCAGGTTCTCCACAGACAGCGACACCACAGCTTCTGCATTCGGACAATGCTGACGCAACAACCTGGCATAACTGGCCTGTTCAAAATAGACCACCAGATGACCGGTATATATGGCACCGACTGCCAGGGCAGCGGTCAGCGATTCGTTATCATCCTGACCCAGGATCATCACAAAATCAGCTCGCGGCACACCCGCCTGCTGAATCGCAGCCGATGCTGAGAGATTCGATGTATGGACAAAGTGGATATCATCCGGCAGCGGATTTTCATTTAACTGCGCTAACAAAATGATATCCCGTTGCTCAGAGGCATCTCCCCGGATCAATTGCACTATCCGCGCTGTACGTTGTACACACCAGCCAACCACCACCAGATGACCGGACATCTGTGAAAAATCTTTCAGGCCCTTCATGCGTTTTCTCCAGGCATTCGTCACATCCTGAATCAGCTTCGCTAACACAGTGGTAAATAATACAATACCGCCAGGCATCACGAACAAGGTCACAATCCAGCGCCCTGAGACTGAAGTCGGCGAAAAGTCACCATAACCGACTGTGGTTGCAGTGGTGATATAAAAATACCAGAACACATCCGGAGCAGCCAGCCGCTCCTCAACAGCCTGTAATAATACATAGCTCAGTGTCACATGGCCCACACCAAGCAATGCTACGAAACTCCAGCGTAACTGACTCGCGTGTGCATAGGCTCGCGCTAACCAGCGGTTAAAACGTGACAGTGAGTTAAATGTCAGCATCTATCAATTAAGCAAACAAAGTATGGACGCAATTACAGATATTTTAGGCCCGACCGGCCTGCTGGCCCGGCAGATTACAGGCTTCATGCACCGACCACAACAGGTGGAGATGGCCGTTGCGGTGATGCAGGCGATAGAACAGCAAACACACCTGATTGCTGAGGCTGGTACCGGCACCGGCAAAACATTTGCCTACCTGACGCCTGCTCTGCTGTCCGGAATGAAGGTAATCATTTCAACCGGCACCCGCAACCTGCAGGATCAATTATTTCTGCGTGATCTGCCACGCCTGCAGGCGACCATGGCCAGCCCGGCGAAAATCGCGCTCTTGAAGGGCCGGGCAAATTACCTGTGCCATCAGCGATTAGAGTCTGCGCTGCGCGATGCCCGGGGTCAACCCAAAGATGTATTGCGCTGGCTGTTGCAGGTACAGGATTGGGCACAACACACCACACGCGGCGATATTGCTGAGTTATCCGGCATTCCGGAAGATGCTACCGTCTGGCCACAAGTGACCTCGACGATAGATAATTGCCTCGGGCAGGAATGCCCGCACTGGAAAGACTGCCACCTGGTCGAAGCGCGGCGGCAGGCGCAGGAAGCAGACATTGTGGTAATCAACCACCACCTTTTATGCGCAGACCTGTCACTGAAAGAAAGCGGATTCGGAGAACTGCTCCCGGCAGCGGATGTGTTTATTATTGACGAAGCCCATCAGCTGGCTGATATCGCCGGTGGCTTTTTCGGTGACAGCCTGAGTAGCCGTCAGTTGTTGGAATTTATTCGGGACACCCTGGCCGCTTATTATGAAGAAGCCGGTGATCTGGCCGATTTTCCGGTCGAGCTGGATCAATTGAAAAAGACCACTTACGATCTGCGCCTCGCATTCAATGCCGGCACCGGACGTCATGCCTGGGCTGAAATCACCGACGACACCGCTGTGCAGACGGCACTGGATCAATCAGAACAAGCGTTGCATGCAGTACATAAAACACTCGAACTGATCGCCGGACGCGGCAAACAATTGGCGCACTGCCAGGAACGTTGTCAGGAAATCAGCAATCTGCTGCAACGGCTACGGCGCCCGGAAGGCGACGCACAACCGATGATCCGCTGGTTTGAATTATTCAGCCAGAGTATCCGGTTACACCTCACCCCACTCAATATCGCTGATTTGTTCAGTAACCGGATGGCTGACTACCCGGCCAGTTGGATCTTTACCTCAGCTACCCTGGCGGTCGGTGAGAATTTTACTCACTTTCAACACGAACTCGGCCTGCATGATGTGCCCTGTCAGCAATGGGACAGCCCGTTTGACTTTGCGCAACAAGCCTTGTGGTACGTCCCACGTAACCTGCCATTACCACATGAACCACGCTATGTCACAGCTATTCTGGATGCTGCTCTGCCTCTGATCCGGGCAAATCAGGGACGTGCTTTTTTATTATTCACCAGTTATCGCGCGTTACATGAGGCCGCAGACCGATTACACCAGGCTGGCCTGGAGTTTCCGATTCTGGTGCAGGGAGATGCACCGAAAGGTGAACTGATTGCACAATTCGTAGAACAAGGCCATGCAATTTTGCTCGGCACTGCCAGTTTCTGGGAAGGCGTGGATGTGCGTGGTGATGCCCTGTCTCTGGTCGTCATCGACAAGCTCCCGTTCGCTTCACCCGGCGATCCGGTATTACAGGCCCGGCTGGATGCAATCCGCGCCAGCGGTCAGAATCCATTTATCACCTACCAGGTACCACAAGCAGCCATCACACTGAAACAAGGTGCCGGCCGCCTGATCCGCGATGCAACAGATCGTGGCATATTTATGCTGTGCGATCCCCGGTTGCTGAAAAAATCATATGGTCATACCTTTCTGGCAGCTATGCCCGACTTTGCCCGTACCCGCGACCCTGAGGTTGCACTCAACTTTATTCACCAACAATGAAACTACTTGCACTGGATGCCACTGAAACCGCCTGTTCTGTCGCGTTATTGATTGATGATGAGATACAACAACGTTGCACTACTGAAGCCAGACAACATAATGAGCACTTGTTGCCAATGGCTGACACGTTACTGGCAGAAGGCGGAGTCCGGCTATCACAATTAGATAGCATTGCATTTGCCTGTGGCCCCGGATCTTTCACCGGAGTGCGGATTGCCACTGCTGTGACGCAGGGTATCGCACTGGCACACGACCTGCCAGTGGTACCCGTCTCCAGCTTGCGTGCACTGGCACAGGGTGCAGCGCGTGAACATCAGGCAAAGTATGTTCTGGCTGGTTTGGATGCACGGATGCACGAAGTCTACTGGGGAGTGTTTATTCGCGACAATCAGGGGGTTATGCAGAGCCAGTGTGAAGAACAACTTTGTGCTCCAGACGCAATAATAGGGTCAGACTACTATTCTGCATCCGAAAAATGGCACGGTGCTGGCAGTGCCTGGGCCAGCTATGCTGACACACTGCAACAATATAGCCCGGTGCAACAAGTACATCCGGATGCATTTGTACAGGCACAAGATGTTGTCAGGCTGGGTGCTACAGACTGGTTGCAACAGCGCTATGTCAGCGCCGAACGGGCACAACCTACCTACCTGCGCAATCAGGTAGCACAAAAAAAATCATAAAAACGATCTGCCAACCCCGAATCGGGGCTGGCAGGCCGGCATCTGTTTACTCCGGTTGTGTTCTGGCTTTTGACAGAATCTCCGTGTCAACCACAGTGATCGAGGGAAGCATATCCAGGAACCTTGATCCAACTTACTGGAATCATCCGCGTAACCGGGCTCACGCTCCAAACCCGAGGTCAGACACAGAGGCAATATAAAACCGGCTAACCAGATCTGTGCCCACTTGATAACGAAGCGTTGCGTCACCACATAGGGGGTGCCAAGGTAGTCGATATCCTCCGGTACTGTCAGCGCAGAAAAGGGCCGAAATCAAACCACGAAGTTGCTTGAGAACACCCCTTAGGTTATTCAGGTTTTCTGAAAAACGACAGCTTAGCACTTTGCTTTTTTGCTATCTGTCTGGTCAGATGCACAGATAGCCTTCCATAAACTGAAACCAATCCCGACGATAGCTGTCATACGATTGAGACTCAGGAAAGCCATACGTTAAATATGGTGTCATATCTCAGCCAAGTAGCATTCTCAACAAGCTGAGTGGAAATAATGTTGAATCATTTTTTGTGCTGACAAGTCGCAATGAAGAGGGATAGTCACTCTATTGTGACAAATTGCAACACAGTCAGCCCGGAAAACAGGCGAAGTCACGCCTTGAAACTGAATCAAATTTTAAATCGTGGGCGAGGTATGAAACCTCGCCCACGGCCAAAGGGGTGAGAGCTACGCCCCTCCCCCTTTGGAAACCCCCATGACTTTGTCCCCGCAGCAAGCTGCGGGGAAATTCTCAGATTAAAAACGTTCGCTAGCTATCGGCGACTGATTCTGTCCTCGTTCAATCAGCCAGAATGTCGCAAAAATCGGGTGTGGCGAAGGATATACTAAATCACGCTTGCATATCCAGATATCAGCATGATGTTGATCAGGTACAGCAGAGGCAGTAACTCCAGTTTTGTTGATTTTTAAGAACGACAAAAGAAAAAGCCTTGCATGAAGAAGAACTTCAGCCATGAAATGAAAGTGCATACAAGTAAAGCTCAACTCGTGCACTCTCCTGACATGGACTGAATCTAGCACCTTAATCATGCAAGGCTTGGGTATAGGCCATTCTCGGACGGCTCAACAATATTTCTTATTATCCAGAGTCTTTTTTATTATCAGTACCTCGAATGAACTGCTCTTAAGTTCATAATCACTAAACGTAGTTTTCAGGCATAAAAAATCTGTCCGACCCTGAAACTTAGCTATTAAGCAACCGAGTCAAGCCCATATACTGTGTTCATTTATATGGTGCAATTAGCTGTTGGCGACAGCAAATTTATCGTCCTGCTCGAAGATTTCTTGCGGTACTCACTCTTATTCTCTACCCGGGCATTAAGTAGCACCCCTGAATGAGAAGATGTGAATCAGTTACGACCGACGATTGCTTGGCTAGCCATAAAGGCAGTGTTAATACTAATTCACTCTCATTCATACTTGTCAGGTTTGCGCAGTCCGCAGCGGAATAGCGAGTGGAGATGAACAAATAAGTCGTTTATACAATAGTTAGCTTTCTAACATGTCGCGTTTTTATTGAAACAAACGTAATATTTCGTTAGAACCTGTTTACGATCCAGTGAAAGGTACGGTATGTAAGCGATATAGTAGCCATTTTGAGCCTGTTTTTTGCTGTATACGGCATTATGCATCAGATTGTAAACAGGCTCTTAGAAACTGATGTAAAAAGCACAGCCCAAAAGACTTGCACTATCCATACTCTGAGCGTATAGTATGCGCTCTCTAAATAATATCATTATCTTGCGCTTCGTTTTTCTGAACTGACGTTAACTTGGAATTATGCAGCGCCACTCCGGCCTTGTCAACAGCCGCTCTCCGCCAATCGCTATAATAAAGGGCCGGGTCTTTTTATTCTTTCACGGGAGGTAAACATTTCCCGCAGCAGTTCCCGGTGTGATCATAGTTTAAGTCCACAAGAAAAATAACTGGCATTTTGTTGCTAAATTGATGAATAATCCGATAAATTTATGTGAAATACATGCATTTATAGTCTTTATTAAATAAATATTTTTTGATTTTTTTGTTTTCTACAATCTTCTTGGTTTACTTCCATAAAAAGACCAAAAGATCTCTTTATCTTAAGCTTATAGTTTTTCCTGAATTCGCTTTTATTATTTTTTTATAGTCAGGATTTTGGTTAAGTCTTGTTTGGTACAATGGGCATCATTTTCCAGCCATA
>CAWUID010000009.1:0-56858 GCA_963922315.1 uncultured Gammaproteobacteria bacterium | reverse complement strand
GGGGGAGAGGCATAGCTCTCGCCCCTTTGGTCGCAGGCGAGGTTTCATACCTCGATGGTTCCATATTGACAGGCCATTTGAATAAAAGCAGTGATGTGCTGATTGTTAGCTGAGTGGTTACGATGGCCGAGATGAATTTGTTTGTGTACACCCTCTTTACCCAAACGTATGGCCTGTATAGGCAGACTCTGACGATAGGTATCCACCAGCCAGTCCGGCAGACTCGACACACCGCGCCCTGCTGCGACCATTTGCAGAATCATCTCAGTGTCTTCCAGCGTCTTATGTCTCTTTGGCAGACAATGGGCCGGCAGTAAAAATTGCTGGTAAATATCCAGGCGCTCGCTGGTGACCGGGTAGGTATAAAGGGTCTGGTCTGATATCTGGCATGGTTCGACATGCTCAAGATTAGCTAATGGGCTATTGTCTCCCACTACCAGCATCTGTTCGTATCTCAGCACTGGCTCAAAGGAAAGACCTTTACGCAGCACCGGATCCGGAGTGACCAGAATATCGATGTCATGATTAAACAATGCTGCCAGGCCACCAAACTGAAATTGCTGTTTCACATCCACGTCTACGCCAGGCCAGTGAGCCAGAAATGGTTTTACAATTTTCAGCAGCCACTGATAACAAGGGTGACACTCCATGCCAATACGCAGCATGCCTTTATCACCACTAGCGTATTGGCGTAACACTTTATCGACACGTTCCAGCTGTGGCAGTAGCCGGGCAGCTTCGCGTTGCAGGTAAGTGCCGACTGGAGTGAGTCGCAACTGACGCCCTTCTTTGATCCACAAGGATATGCCCAGACGTGCCTCAAGCTTTTTGATAGTGTGGGTGAGAGCAGACTGAGTCAGGTTTAACGCTCTGGCAGCAGCAGTGAGCGATCCCTGACGTTCAATTTCACGCAGGATGCGCAGGTGTACTCTGTCAATCATAGGTGATCACAATAATTCATGAGAAATAATAATGAATAAATGAAAATATACCATTATTCATCATGATTTGCTTTTCATATGCTGTATCAAAACCAACTTAATGGAGAACAGATCATGGCTTTAGTACATAACCTGGGGTTTCCCCGCATCGGCGCTAACCGCGAACTGAAGTTCGCCCTTGAATCCTACTGGAAAGGACGATCATCTCTGGATGAACTTAAAGCAGTCGGCACAGCGCTTCGCCAACGCCACTGGCAGGACCAATCAGCGCTGGATTTTGCTCCGGTCGGCGATTTTTCGTTCTACGATCAAGTGCTGGATATGAGCTTCATGCTGGGTAATCTGCCCGAGCGGGTCAGCAGTTTCAGTGGCGATGTGTTGGATAACTATTTCCGCGTCGCGCGTGGTCGCTCGGCCGAGTCAGCCGAGGCACATTGCGGTGGTGCATGCAGCGGTGTGGCAGCCGGCGAAATGACCAAGTGGTTCGATACCAATTATCACTACATCGTGCCGGAAGTCACAGCCAATACTTCCTTTAACCTGGATGCAGAACGTCTGCTGAGTCAACTGGCAGAAGCGCAGCAGGCTGGGGTAAACGCCAAACCAGTGATTATCGGACCAGTGACGTACCTTTGGCTGAGCAAAGAAAAAGATGCATCTAATCGTTTACATCTGCTGGACAAGCTACTGCCGATTTACAGCGAATTGCTGGAAAAGCTGGCCTCTGCCGGAGCAGAGTGGGTGCAAATTGACGAACCCGCGTTGGTCACCGAACTGGATGCTGATTGGCAACATGCCTTTAACACCGCCTATCACCACCTGAAATCAAGTCGAATCAAGATACTGCTGGCTACTTATTTCGGCACCTTACAAGACAACCTGCAGCTGACCTGCAATCTGCCGGTCGCCGGCTTGCACGTGGACGCAGTGCGTGGCCGCGATGAAGTTAGCCAAATCGTGGCCTGCCTACCGACACATAAGGTGTTATCAGTGGGTGCCATTGATGGGCGCAACATCTGGAAAACTGATCTTAACGCCACTCTGGACTGGCTGGAGCCCATTGCGAACAAACTGGGCGAACATTTGTGGATCGCGCCTTCCTGTTCACTACTGCATGTACCGGTGGATCTGGATAACGAACGGAAGCTGGATGCCGATATCCACAGCTGGCTGGCCTTTGCCAAACAGAAGCTGGCAGAACTTTCCGTATTGGGCAAGGCCCTGAATCAGGAACGTGCAACTGTTGCAGACGAACTGGCTGCCAATCAGGCTGCTATCGACAACCGCAAGAGTTCTGAGCGTGTCCATAATCCGGCAGTAAAAGCTGCCATAGCAAACATCACTGAGAAACTGGGCAAACGTCAGAGCCCTTACGCTCAACGCATCACCAAACAGCACAAGCATCTGAAACTACCGCTGTATCCGACCACAACCATCGGCTCTTTCCCGCAGACACCGGATATCCGCAAGGCACGTCTGGCATTCAAAAAGCGGGAAATTTCAATGGATGACTATATGGCAAAAATGAAGTCTGAAATTGAACACGCGGTACGTGAGCAGGAAAAGCTTGGCCTTGATGTGTTGGTACATGGCGAGGCTGAGCGCAACGACATGGTCGAGTACTTTGGCGAACAACTCGACGGTTATGTGTTCAGTCAGTTCGGCTGGGTACAATCCTACGGCTCCCGTTGCGTTAAACCACCGATTCTGTTCGGCGACATCAGTCGCCCACAAGCCATGACCGTCGACTGGATAAAGTATGCTCAGTCGCTGACTGCTAAACCCATGAAAGGAATGCTCACCGGCCCGGTGACCATTCTCAACTGGTCCTTCGTACGAGACGATCAGCCCCGCCGGGAAAGCTGTCTGCAACTGGCATTGGCTATTCGTGAAGAAGTGCTGGATCTGGAAGCCGCCAGCGTGAATATCATTCAGATCGATGAAGCTGCATTACGTGAAGGCCTGCCACTACGACGCAGCGAATGGCAGGATTATCTCAACTGGGCGGTAGAATCTTTCCGTATCACGGCTAATGGTGTGTGTGATGAAACCCAGATTCACACTCATATGTGTTATTCCGAATTCAATGACATTATTAAATCCATCGCTGACATGGATGCAGATGTCATCACTATTGAGACTTCGCGCTCTGATATGGAACTGCTGGATGTGTTTGAAGAATTTGAATATCCAAACGAAATCGGCACAGGCGTCTATGATATTCATTCACCGAATATCCCCGCTCAAGACCAGATCATCACTCTGATGAACAAGGCAGCAGAACGCATTCCGGCTGAACGACTTTGGGTGAATCCTGATTGCGGCCTGAAAACCAGGCAATGGGAAGAAGTGATACCGGCATTGCAAAACATGGTTTCCGCTGCCGGGGTGTTGCGCGCTGAAGCGAGTTAGGAAACTTATCTCTTCAATGACTCAGTCCCGGCGTTACGCCGGGATTTCATTTCAGGACGAACGATATGCCGCAGGCAAAGGGATGTGCAGAAGCGGCATGAACTGATCCTCAAACTGTGTTTTCGACACATCACGATGACAATTGTCATTCAGTGGGCAACTCTCCGTAATGATCGCAGTGACCTACCCATCTACCTCCATATACTCCCTCCCCAGCACAAGCTAAGCCTACCAGCGCATACGCGGCATCTACCTCATCGGGCCTGACCAGCATAGATACCGACTCATAACACGCGATTATCCACGCAATAGTTGCCAGATTACGACGCACTTCCGGCAATAATCCTGTACCTCAGATCTGTTCACTCACACCAAAGACTATCCAGGTACTCACAGTACCCGGCTTCATCCGGCATCCGCCACTTCGTCGCTGCTTTTTCAGCTAATCCCTTACGCACCATATATATTCCAGCTGCCAACAAACTGGTGTATTTCAGAAATTCCCTTTTCGCCGGTACCTATTTCCCCAGGCACATTGATCACACACTACAGCGTCAACCAGAACAGAACTGATCTATAATAACGGATCAAGTTGTACCCTTTACCGTTCGTTCAAATCACATCAAAACCAGTACCAGCCATGCCATTCATTCCGCATACTGCAGAAGATGTTCGTCAAATGCTGAGCACCATCGGCGTTAACACGATTGACGAATTATTCGATGAAATACCTGATTCACTCAGCACAGCAGATTGGTCTGACCTGCCCGATGGCTTATCAGAAATGGCTGTCACCCGACTGCTGCAGGAACGCGCTCAGCAGGACGGGCAACCTTTGTGCTTTATCGGCGCAGGCGCCTATGATCATCACATACCAGCGGCTGTCTGGCAGATCACGACCCGGGGCGAATTTTACAGCGCTTATACACCCTACCAGGCCGAAGCCAGTCAAGGCACGTTACAACTGTTATACGAATATCAGTCGATGATGACTGCTCTGCTGGCAATGGATGCAGCGAACGCCTCTTTATACGACGGCGCCTCTGCTCTGGCAGAAGCGATTCTGATGGCCGTACGTGCGAATCGCAAGACCAAGTCAAAACGAATCCTGCTACCACGTACGTTACACCCGGCCTACCGCCAGGTAGCACAGACAATTGTCAGCAATCAACAGATAGAATTGATTGAAGTCCCCTTCGATCTGGCAACCGGACGCACTGATCAGGCCGCTCTGGCTGCATTCGCAAACCAGGACTTTGCCGCACTGGTCATTCCACAACCAAACTTTTTCGGTGTACTGGAAGAAACCGATGCGCTGACTGACTGGGCACATGCCAACCAGATGCTGGCGATCGGCGTGGTCAATCCACTGGCGATGGCATTGCTGAAGCCACCTGGCGAATGGGGCACCAAAGGTGCTGATATCGCTGTTGGTGAAGGACAACCACTCGGCGTACCCCTATCTTCCGGTGGGCCTTATTTCGGCTTTATGAGCACGAGAAAAGGCTTGGTACGTCAGATGCCGGGGCGCATTGTCGGCAAAACTGTCGATCTGGCAGGCAATACCGGCTACAGCCTGACCCTGCAGGCGCGCGAACAACACATTCGCCGCTCTAAAGCGACCTCCAATATCTGCACTAATCAGGGCTTACTGGTCACTGCGGCCACGATCCATATGGCACTCCTCGGGGGTACCGGGTTATCCCAGGTCGCAGCAAGCTGCCACACTCACTGTCAGCAATTGGTCGATGCACTCACCGGCCTGGATGGCGTCGACACCCTGTTCCCGACACCGGTGTTCCATGAGTACGTCCTGCGCCTGCCGACAGCACCCGGCCCGATTCTGGAGGCCTTAGCGCAACAAGATATTTTGGGTGGCTTTGATCTGAGTGCAGATTACCCGGAACTGGGGCATGCCCTGCTGGTATGTGCCACAGAAAAACACACAGCTGATGATATTAATCAGTATCGGCAAGCCTTACTCAACCACACGCGGCACCAGGTATAACCCATCGTCCACCTGCGGTGCAACCGCCTGATACGCTGCTCGCTGATTCTGCTCTGTTACCTGATCCTGACGCAGCCGTTGCGTCATCGCCAGCGGATGCGCCATCGGCTGTACGCCCTGTGTGTCCACTGCCTGCATCTGCCCGACCAGATCCAGCATATCTGACAAATCATGTTGTAAGCCCGTAACCTCCTCCGGTTGCAGATGCAGTCTGGCCAGTTGCGCGATCCGGGTCACTTCAGCAGATGATAATGACATTGTTTTTTATCCCAATATAGTTTCTGGAAAAACGTATGTTTTTACGCCGCCTGCGGGGCATCTTTTCCAACGACCTGTCCATTGATCTGGGCACCGCCAATACGCTGATTTATGCGCGTGGTCAGGGCATCGTGTTAGACGAACCTTCGGTCGTCGCAATCCGGCATGACCGGGGACGCAGCAGCAACAAATCGGTCGCCGCCGTCGGCAATGCCGCCAAACAAATGTTAGGCCGGACACCCGACAACATCACTGCGATCCGACCAATGAAAGATGGCGTGATCGCGGACTTTACCGTCACCGAAAAGATGTTGCAATACTTCATTCATAAAGTGCACGAAACCCGCGTCATCCGTCCCAGCCCGAGAGTCCTGATCTGCGTACCCTGTGGTTCAACCCAGGTGGAACGCCGCGCGATTAAAGAGTCTGCCGCAGGTGCCGGTGCGCGCGAGGTCTACCTGATTGAAGAACCGATGGCTGCCGCCATTGGTGCCGGTCTGCCGGTCGATGAACCACTCGGCTCCATGGTGCTGGATATTGGCGGCGGCACCTCTGAAGTCGCGATTATTTCCCTGAATGGGATTGTGTATTCCAATTCAGTACGCATTGGTGGTGACAAATTCGACGAAGCGATCATCAACTACATCCGGCGCAATTATGGTACTCTCGTGGGGGAAGCGACCGCAGAAAAGATCAAAAAGAAGATCGGATCAGCCTATCCGGGCAACGAAGTATTAGAACTGGAATTCAAAGGCCGTAACCTTGCCGAAGGGATACCGCGCAGCTTTACCCTGACCTCCAACGAAGTTCTGGAAGCCTTGCAGGAGCCGCTCAGCGGCATTGTGCATGCGATGAAAAAGGCGCTGGAACAAACGCCACCCGAACTCGGCGCTGACGTCGCGGAACGTGGTATTGTATTGACTGGCGGCGGCGCATTATTACGCGATTTAGATCGCCTGATTGAAGAAGAAACCGGCTTGCCAGTGATTATTGCTGAAGACCCATTGACCTGTGTGGCGCGCGGTGGCGGTCGGGCGCTGGAACTTATGGACGAACATAGTGGCGGTCTCAGCGTCGAATAAGCTGTCTCATATACTCAACCTTTAACTCACAAACCCTCAAAATACAGGAATAACCCATGCTGTTTAAGACCTTAATCACTACCCTGGCTCTCACTGTGCCGCTCGCACTACAAGCTGCTGAAAAACCTGCGGTCACTGATCTGGTTCAGGTAAACAAAACCAAAATTAATAACCTCGATCTGGCTATCTTCAGTGCTCAGGCAACTGCCGGTCAGCAAGTAGAATCGCCCGAACAACAAGCGGCACTGCTGGAAGAGCTGGTGAATGTCTTTATGCTGGCCAGCTCGGCAGAAGGCGAAAAGCTCCGGAAACACCGCGAAATCGCAGCTGCGTTGAAAGTCGCCAATGCCCGTTTAATTGCAGAGACATTAATTCGCAAAAAGATGCAGGAAACCAAAGTCAGCGAACAGGCGATCAAAGATGCTTATCAGGAACAACATGTTAAAGGGCCGAAAATCGAATACAAAGCGCGCCATATACTGCTCAAAACAGAAGACGATGCGAAGGCTGTGATCAAAGAACTTAAAACAGGCAAAGACTTCGCAACACTGGCAAAAGAAAAGTCCACCGGGCCCAGTAAAACAGTCGGCGGAGATTTAGGCTGGTTTAACCTGCAACAAATGGTAAAGCCATTCGGTGATGCACTGGCCGAAATGAATAAGAACACCTATTCCAAAAAGCCTGTGAAAACCCAGTATGGCTGGCATGTGCTGTTACTGGAAGACACTCGTAAAACACCCGTACCTGAATTAGACCAGGTGCGCGAGAAACTGACTCAATATCTGCAAGGGCAGAAGGTCGGCGAGTATATCCGCAATATCAGAGAAAAGAGCAATATCAAAGTCTTAGCCAAAGGCGTAAAACAATAGCCAACATCAATTACTGCCAGACTGCTGCGATAGCCGCCTGGCGGCACACCCATAAACTTTGCCCTAAAGCTGCTCCTTGCAGCCCCTTTGATCTGAGTACATCGGGTCGAACTTTTGAAGCTGCTGCCTGCGCCACCTGAATTCTGGCCAGTAACCGCTCATGTTGCTGATATGCCCGCAATACCTGCATGACGGCGGCATAATTTCCCTCTGTGTGCCAGGCACGCAGGCTATGCAAAAACGTCCAGACAGTGGTCGGCTCACAATCCAGCAATGTTGTCGTCAACTGTGACCAGGCACGACGCGCCTGCTTCAGCAGTCCGGTTACCCGCCGCGTCAGAACCCTGTCCAATCTGTCCAGCTCTACGCAATGTAATGCATAAGCGACAAATCTGAGGTCCGGATCAGATGTATGGTGACAGACCTGCCTGAGTGCCGCCAGCGCCTCGACTTGTGTAGCCGCCGGAATGTCTGCCACAGGTTGCACGCCCACCTGTGCGAGCAAGGCGAAAAAATGCCAGGGCTGCGTACCAGCAAGCGCTTTCCACATATCGTACCGGATTCGTTCTGCTGCCAGTTCATAGTTTGATGCCATCATCTGATGCATCAACTGCTGCGTCTCCGGTGCTATGGTAAAACCCAGATGCCCAAGTTCAGCAGCAAATCGGGCTGTACGTAATACCCGTACCGGGTCTTCAGCAAAAGCAGTCGTCACATGACGCAAGCGCCGGGCAACCAGATCCTGCTGCCCACGGTATGGATCAATGATGCTGCCTGACATGTCCTGAGCTATAGCATTAACCGTCAGATCGCGCCGGGCCAGGTCTTCTTTTATTGAAATTTGTGGGTTAATATTCAGCGCAAAGCCACGATATCCGTCGGCTATACTCGTCTCGCGCCGGGCCAGAGCGTATTCTTCTCTTGTCACCGGATGCAAAAATACCGGAAACTCCGGATCAGCAGGCCGAAAACCGGCATCTAGCATCTGCTCCGGCGTACTGCCAACGACAACCCAATCCCGTTCTGTGACGGGCCTGCCGAGCAATTGATCACGCACCGCACCGCCAACCAGATAGACCTGGCCACCACACTGTGCCTGTGCACTATCGACTGACCAGGCTTGCAGGATATTAAACGGTTTTACCCAACATGCGCCGCAGTGTACCATCCTGATCCAGAATATGATGTTTAAGTGCACCAGCGATATGCAGCAACACACCAGCAACCAGGATATAGCCAGCCCAGCCATGCACGGTATGTGCGACCCCAGCCAGCGGTGCATTGAACGGAATCACTTCCTGTGGATTCACCGGATCCGGATTACGTGCGACCAGCTCCAGACCGAATAAAGCGACCCTATGTCCACCCAGTGCAGACATCATAAAACCGGACATTGGCATGACCACAGTACCAACGATCAGCAGATAATGGATGATTCCGGATAACCGCTGTTCCCAGAAAACGCGGTCACGTACCGGTGGTGGCCAACCACTTTGCCAGCGCCAGAGAACCCGCAACACGACAAATAATACAATCACGACCCCGAAAGACTTGTGCCAGGGGTACAGCGCATAAGCGGATGTCTGTTCCATGTAGATGCCGGTTGCCAATAACATCAGCATCATCAAAGCAACAATCCAGTGCAGACTGATCGTCGGTGTACTCAACTTCGATGCCATATCCTGTTGCATAACCTGCTCCTTAATCAATGGCTAATCAATAAGGCCGTTCGTGCACTTGCTCGTCGTACCACACTTTTTTACAATGCGTCTGTTATCTCACCAGATCTCACCATATCTCACTAACCCGGATGGTGAAAAAACATGCACCGTTTTGCAAAACGATTTCAGTTTCCGGCAGCGCTGGCAACAACCTTCTACCGTCATGTCGCAACGCTTGAATCTGTCAAGGGCCAGTGGCAACTGACCAATACCTTATCACCACAGATTATTCAGCGCTTACAGACGTCTGTACTGGTCACGTCAACCGGTGCATCCACCCGCATTGAAGGCAGCCAGCTCAGCGATCAGCAGGTGCAGGATTTATACCAGCAGCAACATATCACCCGCTTTAAAACTCGCGATGAGCAGGAAGTCGGTGGCTACATCGAAGTTCTGCAGACCATCTTCGAGCAATGGAGACACATCCCTTTGTCTGAAAACACCATTCTCGGCTTACACCAGCAGATGCTGCAGCATGCAGTGAAAGATGCGCGGCACAGGGGCAGCTATAAATTCGGACCAAACCGGGTCGAGGCAAAAGACCATACCGGTACTGTAGTAGGCATCATTTTTGACCCTACACCTCCCTATCTGGTCGCAAAAGAAATGCACGAACTGATCGACTGGACGCGACAAGCACTGTCAGATGATCAGCTTCCGGCTTTATTCATCATTGCCAATTTTGTGTTTGAATTTTTGGCCATTCATCCGTTTCAGGATGGCAACGGTCGCTTAAGTCGCTTGTTGACGAATCTGATGTTGCTCCAGGCCGGTTTTCAGTACTGTCCGTTTGTTTCACATGAAAAAATCATTGAAGATAATAAAGCTGATTATTATCTGGCTCTGAATCAGACACAACAACACTGGAAGACTGACAACGAAGATATCACACCCTGGCTCCGGTTCTTTTTCAGCATGCTTAAGACTCAGGGTCAGCAAGCCTTACAGCTGATGACTGAGCAGCCAACAGCGTTATTCCTGTCCGATAAACAGAATCAAATCTGGAACTATATCCAGACTGTAGGCAGTGTCAGTCGTGGCGAGATTATCCGTGCGACTGATCTGAATTCACGCACTGTGGATCACACACTCAAAAAATTGCTCAACATGCGTAAACTTGCACGATACGGCCAGGGACGTGCAACACGTTATCGTCTGATACAAACCATTTAGACAGCCTCTGCATAAGATGAAATAGTTGCTAACCCTTATTCTGGATAACGCGACCAGTCACAAAGACCGCAACCAAACCAACGATTGTCGTCCCACCAAGTACCATCGCTGCATTTTCATACCCTAACACCAGAGCCATCATTGAGACTACCAGAACGGCAATACCAATCCCAAAACCGAAAATCTGCCCTAACCACTGCTGGCGGCGAGCGACCTCCAAAGCCTTGTTTTCCAGGTTTCTCGTATGTTGGGCATCTTTTTCAGCCGTTAAGAGAATCCGTTCAGCGGCTCCTGGTACCACTTGATCATAGCCTGAAAGGATAGACGGTGGAGGAATAGGTCCTGCGTACTGTTGAATACGTTGCTGAGCAGCAACAAGTTTCTGAGGACTCTGGGTGGAGGCAGGAACTTTACGGTTACTGGTCTTTCGTTTGCTGCTCATCGGAGTAACGCTTTAGTGTATTTCTCAGGTTAGTTCCGGTACGCTCCCAATGGCTTCTCATACGCGGGGTGTCGCGTTATCCCTCGTGAGATCTGTCGGCGTCCATGCCGCCAGATGGGACTCGGGAAATGGCGACAGCTATGTTTTGCCCGGGTACGCCCTGCGTCCACCTACCCTGCCATACTTCCTCGCTGGTTCGCATGGCACGATAGGCTCCCTCAAATGGCTTGACGGCGTATCGGGTGCGCTTTGCATACGGTCTTCACCGTGTCTGAGGGGCCTACGGCCCTGACACGACTTCGACCGTACGCTCGCGCCTGACGCCTACCCGGGACTATCGGCCATCGCTTCGCTCTCCATGGCCGACAGCGGTTGCTCAGCCGATTCATTCGGCACAAAACGAGAAAAATCCGAACAGGGTGCAATATCAACGACATTGGCTGCGCCGGCTAAAATATTTTGCAGGGATTTATTAATCATAATATTAAATTTGATGCCTCCGCATGCTCTATAGTCAGGAGAAAGAGACTCATTCTGCCATGGAGGACTGCGGCCATGCATTGAAGATCGCGTGAATCAGGGTCGCCAGAGGTATCGCAAAAAATACGCCCCAGAAGCCCAGTAGCCCACCAAATACGAGGATAGCGACGATGATCGCGACCGGATGCAGATTCACCGCTTCGCTGAATAGTACCGGTACCAGCACATTCCCGTCCAGCGCCTGGATGATGAAATAAGCGACTGTCAGCCAGATAAATTCTGGCCCCCACCCCCATTGTACCCACGCCACCAGCAACACCGGTATCGTCACCAGGGTCGCTCCCAGAAAGGGTATCAGTACCGACACACCCACCAGTACCGCCAGCAACATCGCATATTGCAGCCCGAAGCTGATAAACACGACAAAGCTCACGGCCCAGACAATCAGTATTTCCCAGAATTTACCATACATATAGTTGGTAATCTGTTTATCGACTTCCACCCAGACATGGGTTGCCAACCGCCGTTCTTCCGGCATAAAGCGGCAGAACCAAGCGACAATTTTTTGTTTGTCTTTTAGGAAAAAAAACACCAGTAACGGCATCAGCACCAGATAGACCATCAGGGTCAGCACACCGGAGACTGAAGCCAGGGAGATGGATACCACCTGCTGGCCCAGGCTGGCGACTTCCTGCCGGATCAGTTCCAGCAGTTCCTGAATCTGGGCGGATGAAATAATGTCCGGATAGCGCTCCGGCAGGGCCATCAGGGCTTGCTGACCAAGGTTAATCATACTTGGCAATTGTTGTATCAGCTGGGTCACCTGGCGCGATAATAACGGCAACAGCCCGAATAGCACCACGGTTAAGCATAACAAAAACAATATGAATGCCAGGCCGGCTGACAACCAACGCGGCACCTGCCGCCGATCCAGCCAGGCTACCGCATCTTCCAGCAGGTAGGCGATGACAGCACTCGCCAGCACTGGTGCCAGAATATCACCCAATCCTAAGATCACACCGAAGCTGATCAGCAGCATCAGGCTCAGGAAGACGATCTGCGGATCGGAAAAAGTGCGTTTAAACCAGTCAGTAATCAGACGCATAATTATCCTGTGGTCAGGCGACGATACCCGGCCTGGGCCTGCTCCAGCGCAGATAACAGGGCGGGTACCAGAAATAAGACTAAAAAGGTGGCAAACGCCAGGCCGAATGAAATCGACACGGCCATCGGGATCAGGAATTGCGCCTGCAATGAAGTCTCGAATAACAGGGGCAACAAGCCGGCAATCGTGGTCAGCGAAGTGAGCAATACCGCTCGCAAGCGCCGGCAACCGGCTTCAATCACTGCTTCCTGCAACGCCATGCCTTGCGCCCGGAGTTGTTTGTAAAACACTACCAGGATAATCGAGTCGTTCACCACAATGCCGGATAACGCAAACACACCAAACATCGACAGGATCGTTGGGGTAACATCCATCCACCAGTGTCCGAGCAAGGCACCCACCGCACCAAACGGAATGATCGCCATCACCACCAGTGGCCAGGTGTAGGATCCGAACACCCAAGCCAGTACGATATAGATCATCGCCAGTGCAAAACCGGCACCCAGTTGCATATCACTAGCGGTCTCGCGCTGATCCTCAGCCCGCCCCGTATAGTCCCATTCTATCCCGTAGGTTGCGGTCAGCTCTGGCAGCACGGTATCCCTGAGCCGGGCACGAATCGCATTCGCATTCGCAGTTCTCTTGTCCACGTCGGCATATACAGTCGCTGCCAGTTGCCCGTCTACGTGTCTCAGAGCTTTGAAACCAGGCTGGGTGGTTAATTCAACCACTGACAGGAAGGGAATCGTGCCGCCCTGCGGCAGAAACAGATATAAATCTTCCAGCGCATTCAGACGGCGGCGCTCATCATCCGGCAGCACTACCCGGACTTCAATATCTTCATCCCCAACCCGCAAAATCTGAGTCAGGTAGCCATCCAGCGCCCCGCGTAACTGTTGTGCCACCTGTTCAGTAGTCAGGCCCAATGATTGACCCAGCGGATTCAGGCGATATACCCAATGCGGCTGACCGAATGGCATATCATCTTCCACACTTTTGGTGCCCGGAATTGTCTTAATCGCGTCCGCCAGTGCCAGTGCAGCCTGTTTCAGTTGTTGTGCCTGGCCGCCAGTCAGCCGGATTTCCAGTGCCTGACCGGGATGACCGCCCTGACGCACGCTGAAGGTCAGATATTCCAGCCCAGGCGGCTGGGTGATTCGATTCTGCCAATCGCGCAGAAAAGCCGCATTAGTCACAGTTCTGGCGTCGTTTGGCGGCAGCTCGACCACGATCGAACCAAATTGATCACCCCGCTGTGCCTGACGACCATTAGAAGAGTAGCCCTGACCCAGAGCCACAGTGGCGACCTGCACTAATTCCCCACCAAATGCCTGATCCGTCTCTTCCAGCGTCTGTTCCATCTGTTGCATAAAACGCGCCACTTGTGCCGACGGCGTACCCGACACAAAGGAGGCACTGGCAACCAGCATGTTGCCAGGCACGTTCGGAAAAAAAGCAAAGCCGATACGACCACCCAGCATCAGCCCGACCAGTACGATCAGTAATCCGACGGCTACCGCCAGGGTAGACAACCGATGCTGCACCGCCCAGGTGATCATGCGGCGAAACGTCTGATCACGAAAAGAGGCAAAGCCCTGATCCCAGCGCTGCCGGAAACGGCTGCGGGTTTGCAGATGCAAGCGGGTAAAGCTGTGCCGCAGATGGCCCGGCAGAATCAGAAAGCTCTCGATCAGTGACGCAATAATCACACACACAATCACAAACGGAATATCGCCCAGAAATTTGCCGATAAAACCAGAAATGGCAAACAGCGGAATAAAGGCGGCAATTGTGGTCAGAGAAGACGACATCACTGGCGCAAACATCCGCCAGGCACCGCCTTCTGCAGCACTCGCCGCTGACTCCCCAGCCTGATAATGCGCCAGCGCGTCCTCACCCACCACAATCGCATCATCCACAATAATGCCGAGCGCCATGATCAATGCAAACAGCGAGATCATATTGATGCTGCCACCGCCCAGATACATCACCGCCAGGGTCGCCATGAACGAGACCGGAATGCCAACGGTCACCCACCAGGCAACCCGTCCGTTCAGAAACAGAAACAGAATACCCACCACCAGCAATAAACCGCCCAGCCCGTTTTTCAGCAACAGATAAATCCGGTCGGCAATCAATTGCCAGCGTTCATCATAGACGGTCAGTTGTATTGTGGACGGCCATTGTGCCCGGGCCTCAACCAGCCAGTCCTGCAGAATCTGCGCCGATGCCAGCGAATCGGCTGCGGCAGCCCGTTGCAACACCAGCTCAACCGCAGGCTTGCCCTGATAACTCAGTTCGACCTGATCTGGTCGGGCGCGCTGTTCAACCGTGGCAATATCACCGAGCCGGATCAACTGACCCTGATGCGGTAACATCAGAGCCGCAAAGTCAGCCGGTTCCTGCGCCTGACTGGTCGCACGTAAGGTGCGTGCAATCTGATCCTGGCCCAGACTACCAGCAGGCACATCCTGCGAAGAAGCCGCAACCTGCTGACTGACCTCGCGCAGTGGCATCTCCAGATTCAGCAGTGCCGCCTGCGGTACCTGGATCGCGATTTCTTCTTCCGGCAAACCCTGCAGCGTGATCCGGGAAATCCCCCGATCCAACAGCTCACGTTCGATTCGCCGCACCAGCGGACGTAGTTCGTCGCGCGAATCGGGCCCGGAAACCAGCAATCGTGCGATCTGTTCGTAGCGCATCGCGTGCGTAATCTGCGGACGCTCTGCTTCGGTCGGGAGCTGACGTACGCTGTCTACCAGTGCCTCCACCCGGCGCGTAGCCGCTCCCATATCTGTGCCTTCCGGAAATTCCAGGCGGATTGCGCTGATTCCCTCACTAGAGGTTGAAGTCAGCTTTTCCAATTGCGCTGTGGTGCGTAATGCCTGTTCCAGCGGCAGCGTGACCGCCGCCTCCACATCTTCCGCGCTGGCACCTGGCCAGACGGTGTTGACCGTGACCACCTCCACCTCAAAATCAGGAAAAAACTGTACGTTCAGCTTGCCCAGCGCCCAGACCCCGAGCAACAATAAAGTCACCATCAACAGATTAGCCGCCACCGGATGGTTGGCAAATACGGCCAATAACGAGCGCACAAAAGAAACAGACGTTGTTGCAGATAAATCAGAAGCCATAGGCATCAATGAGAAAAAATCACAAACGTTACCTGGTATGGATGGTGCTCTTTGCCTGGCTGTTCAGTCTGCCAGCCTCAGCAGACGTGGTCAGACCAGCACTGGTTGAAATTACCGCTCAGGCAGATGGCCGCATCATACTGGAGATACGTGCCAGTCTGGAAGCCCTGCTGACCGGCATCAATGCGCAATATCAGAATACACAAGATGCTCCACAGGCGGCTGAATATGATGCTCTGCGCCAGTTATCTGCCGCGCAACTGGGCCAACAGTTTGCCTCTTTCCAGCCACAATTTCTGCGCGCGATACAACTGACTGCCAACCAGCAACCGATCTCCCTCAACCTGGACGAGGTACAGATTCCGCCACCCGGCTACACGCAAGTACCACGCATCAGCCGACTCAGCCTGAGCGGTCAATTACCCGCCAACAGCCAGACGATACAGTGGTACTATCCGGCCCGGTTCGGCGACAATGCCGTGCGCCTGCGCCAGACCGATCCGGCGGCTGACATCTGGCACTGGTCCGACTGGCAATGGCTGCGCACCGATACACCGGGTACGCCATTTAACTTACATGTGATCGCACCTGAACCATCAATCTGGTCACGGCTGGTAGACTACGGCGTAACCGGCTTCCGGCACATCATCCCACTGGGCGCTGATCATATCCTGTTCATCCTCGGGATATACCTGTACAGCACGCTCTGGCGCCCACTGATCTGGCAGGTCAGCCTGTTCACCCTGGCACACAGCCTGACCCTCGGGTTAGGCGTGCTCGGCTGGGTACAACTCCCCAGCGAATGGGTCGAACCCCTGATCGCTGCCTCCATCATGTTTGTCGCATTTGAAAACCTCAGGCCACCACCAGCCACATCGGCGATCAACCCGGCCCGCAACCTGCGTCGGCTGCTGCTCGTGTTCGGATTCGGCTTATTACACGGTCTCGGCTTTGCCGACATGCTGCAAGCATTCGGCATGCCAGCAGCAGCCTACTTCACCGCACTGATGGGCTTCAACCTGGGGGTTGAACTGGGACAGCTTGCCGTGCTCGCCGTCGCGTTTGCTCTCACCGGCTGGTTACGCCGACAGCCCAACCATTACCGGCGCTGGGTCGTCTTGCCCGGCTCCACCCTGATCGGCCTGACCGGACTGATCTGGACCTTGCAACGCCTGAACCTGCTGAACTAAACCTTATGCACCGCAGCTTTCATACCCTGACCTTCGACAACCGCTATGCCCAGCTGACGGATGACTTCTACACCCGGGTGACACCCAGTCCACTACCAGACCCGTACCTGATCAGCTACAGCCCGACCACCGCTGATTTGCTCGAACTGCACCCGGATGCATTTGATCGACCAGACACATTGCAAATACTTGCCGGCAACCAGACCTTACCTGGGATGCAGCCACTGGCGATGTTATACGCCGGGCACCAGTTCGGGCACTATGTGCCACAACTGGGCGATGGCCGGGCACTGCTGCTGGGCGAAACCCGGACAGCTGACCAGCATTGGGCCTGGCACCTGAAAGGCGCGGGTGAAACGCCCTATTCCCGACACGCCGATGGTCGGGCGGTGCTGCGCTCCAGCATTCGCGAATACCTTGCCTCCGAAGCGATGGCCGGGCTCGGCATCGCAACCACACGTGCGCTCAGCCTGGTCGGCAGTCCACAGCCGGTATACCGCGAACAACCTGAAACTGCTGCTACGGTATTGCGTCTGGCACCCGGCTTCGTCCGTTTCGGCAGCTTTGAAATTTTTTATTACCGGCAACAACCACAACACCTGAAAACACTGGCTGACTATGTCATCCGGCACCACTACCCAGAACTGGCTATTGAGCCACAACCCTACCTGGGCTTGCTCCGGGAAGTGATTCAACGCACCGCTGACCTGATTGCTGCCTGGCAACTGGTCGGCTTTGCGCATGGCGTATTGAACACCGACAACATGTCGATATTAGGCCTGACCCTGGATTACGGGCCTTATGGCTTTCTGGATCAGTACAATCCGGACTTCATCTGTAACCACACCGATCAGACCGGACGCTATGCGTTTAACGCCCAACCTGACATCGGCTTGTGGAATCTGTATTGCTTGGCCCAGTCCCTGCTACCGCTGCTGGACACCACACCAGACGCTGCTGCCGAACAAGCGAAATCAGTGCTGCAAACCTACACACCGCGACTGCAACAACGCTATGCCACAGGCATGCAACACAAGCTGGGCCTGACCACACATCATGCTGACGACCCGGCACTGATCGCTGACCTGCTGACCCTGCTACAGACCCAGCAAATCGACTACACCCGCTTTTTTCGTCAACTCTCACACCTGACCCAGGCACAAATGCAGGATACAGACACACCGGTACACCGACTGTGTCGCGAACCCGCTGCCTGCACCACCTGGCTCACGCGTTACCAGCACCGCCTGCAAGCTGAGCACAACGACGACATAGATCGCCTCTCCCGGATGCAACAACACAACCCGAAATACATCCTGCGCAACTACCTGGCCCAACAGGCAATCAGCCAGGCAGAACAAAACGACTTCAGCCTGGTGAACCGGCTGCTGCAAGTGCTGACCAACCCGTATGCCGAACATCCGGCAGAAGACGGACTCGCTGACCTGCCACCCGCCTGGGCCAGCGAAATCGTCGTCAGTTGCTCTTCTTAGTGCCCGGCCAGCCTGCTTTACGTTAAGATACCGGCCAATCGTATACCCAATTTATCTGCACGCTTTATGCTGACCGACCCCCAGATACCACTCAGCAGCATCTCAGCCTACCGTCTTGATCTGTATCGCCTGCTCACCTTACTGCTAGCAGATAAACAGATCGCCAGTGATCCACTGTTCTGTACCCTCGGACAGCATCATTTTGACCATGAAGTGGATCGCCTGCTGATCCTGATTGCCGCCATGACACGCCGCCTGCTGGACAATACAGGCAGTACCATCAGACGTTCAGTCTGCGGGCGGTTCTGGCGCCACTATCCGAAACAACAGAAAACCTATGATTTAGATCTGCATCATGCCTGCAGCATGATTATCCATGCTTCTAACATCGTGACTAAATCGTTCGACTATTATTATCATTATGAAGATCAACTCAGCATAACAAAAAAAGAAGCTTATTTTGAAGACACCATCATCATAACTGGTGAAAAAAAACAACGAGCAGAAATGGATGTTAAAGCATTTTTCCATCATTGCATTGAACTCAGCCACGAGATTACAGGAGATGACCCACCATGCCAACCTACAGAGATACCTTCAAATACCAACTGAAGCAAGGTGAGAAAATCCTTCATCTTGGTATTACTAATGACCTGCAACGCCGCGAATACGAATATCAGCAGGAACACGGTGATTCTGTCTACCTGCAACAAGTCGGGTTTCGGGTCTCACGTCAGGCCGGCAGGGAATGGTTGTCGCAAAATACCGCAAAGGCTGCCTGATCGCGACCCATTGCAACGACACAACCCTCCGGGTACCGCAACACCTTTTGTTACCACCGGATCGCCACCATGAACCCAACCGGTCTGTTTCTGATCATCTTTGTCGGTGCACCCCTGCTGGAACTGTACGTCTTGATTGAAGTCGGCAGCCAGATCGGTGCCAGCTGGACCATTTTGTTATCCATACTGACTGCAGCACTCGGCGGCTGGCTGGTACGTACTCAGGGCTTTGCAGTCGCCTTCCGCGCCCAACAACAAATACAACAAGGTGCCGCACCTACTCTGGAACTGATGGAAGGTGCCACTTTACTGATGGTCGGCTTCGCCCTGCTACTCCCCGGTTTCATCACCGATGTGATCGGCTTTTTGTTACTGATCACCCCCGTCCGCCGTCAGATGATGATCCGGATATTACAACAGCGTGGCATATTGCAACCTGGCAGACCTGCCACCACCCAAACGCCAAAAAGCTCCCACTACATAGAAGGCGAATTTCGTCGCGAAGATTCCTGAAAAATACGCTGGCATGATGTTTGCTGATCAAGTACCAGATCATCATTTACAATATGCACCCAATTTTTTCATACAAGGAGGATATTCAATATGCGTCATGATTCATTTGCTGCCGCTGGCATACTGATCAGTGGGCTATGGGTTGGTACTGCTGCAATTGCAGCCTCAGCCACACCAGATGCCGCCACAGAGACAGCACATAACGGTTGTTATCAGGTCGGCCCGCAGACACCGCGCGACATAGACAATCCAACGGGCACCAATCCGGTCTTATTCCCTATCGCTCCAGACTATAAACAACTTAACCTGTGCAATATCCACTTTCATGCGAATGCAGAACATCGTGCCAAAGCGTTTGCTATCCGGGCACCATCAGAACCCGGCATCGGTGGCTACCAATGCAGCCTGGGTGAAAATCTGACCGCAAGTGAACTCCAACCAGTCAAAAAACCTGTCTGTGAAGGCATCAAATCCGGTGACACGATAGAAGTACACTGGGTACATACCTCTTGTAATGTCGCACCTGGGCCAACATTGGGAGCCTGTCTGTCCAAAAATTGCGCTAACCCGACCCTCAGAGTAGAAACGCAGGTATTTACCCTGGTCAACGACCCGGCAGCCACCAACTTCGCTGACCTGGACTATGCCGGGGCCAGAATCAATGGCTATCACCAGGCAAAATCAATCCCGCAAAACACCGGCCAACCAGTTGAGTTTCTGGGGTCAACCACCGGCCCCAGCTACAACAATCAGAATACCTGCTCGCCTTATCAGGTCACCTGGAGTGTTCGCCCGAGCTGCGCCAAGCTAGACATTAACAGCCTGCATGCCTGGTGCGAAAACAACGTGTTCGACGAAGATCACGCACACAAAAGTCGTCTTTTAGTAGAAGACCCGGCACTGTTGTCCGAGATTAACTAACCTGCCATGTCCGCACTGTGCCGAATCCTGCTCATCTGGTGCCTGAGCCAGACCGGGCACAGTGTGAATCTGCCAGACCTCGGACATAGTGCCCGCAACAGCATCACGCTGCAACACGAAACACGCCTGGCTCAGGCGCTGATGCAACAACTGCGTCAACAGCGGCTCCTGATCGAAGATCCGTTGCTGACTGACTATATCCAGCACCTGGGCCAGCAATTAGCCCCACCCGAACAGACCTTCCGCTTCTTCCTGATTGACCGGCCTGACATCAATGCCTTTGCCGGACCAGACGGCCACATCGGTATTCATGCCGGACTGTTCCTCACCAGCCAGACTGAAAGCGAACTCGCCTCCGTTCTGGCGCATGAAATCGCTCATGTCACCCAGCACCATCTGTTACAGGCCTGGGAAAAAGCTCAAAGCCTGACACTCCCGCAAGCCGCTCTCACCCTGACCTCATTGATCGTCGGCGCAGCGACCGGCAGCGATGCCGGACTGGCCCTCGCCGCCAGCAGCCAGGCCGCATTGCATCAGCATCAGATCAACTTCACCCGCCAGCACGAACAGGAAGCCGACCGCATCGGCATCCGGCTACTGGCCGAAGCAAACTTCAATCCGCATGCAATGGCTTCTTTTTTGAGACGCGTAAGTCAGGCGAACCGACTCGTCCACACTCCCCTGCCCACGATACTCCTCACTCACCCACTCAATAGTCAGCGCACCGCCGAAGCGCAGGGTCGGGCAGACGACTACCCCTACACCCAGCAACAACCCGACGAACTGCGCTATCACCTGGCCCGCGTCCGGCTGACACGTCAGCAGAAGCAGCCCGGACTGACCATCACCCAACAACAAACCAACCTGCAACAAGGACGCTACCGCAACCGCCAGGCAGCACAATATGCACTGATTCTGGCTCTGCAGGATGCACAGCGCCATGCCGAAGCCCAGCCCTATCTGGATCAACTACTAGCCCAGGCGCCTGACATACCCGAATTCATCCTGGCCCAGGTACAACAAGACATACAGCATCAGCCAGAACAAGCCCTGCGCCGCCTGCACACCGCACTACAACAGACGCCCGACAACCTGGCACTGACGATCAACCATGCCGAACTGGCAATCGCACAGGGGCAATACCAGGCCGCACTGACTCAGCTGCAAAAAACACACATCCATCGCCCGGATGCACCGCGCATTCATCAACTGATCGCCAGAACTGCCGCCGAACTACAACAACCAGACCAGACCCATCGCCACCTGGCAGAATATCATGCCCTGCAGGGCAACCTCACCACCGCCATCCAACACCTGCAATACGCATTGCGCCTGCCAGACCTCACCACCCCCGCACGTATCCGCATCCAGGCTAGAATGGACGCACTGCAAACCACAGCAGATCAGATCACACCCTGAAAACACTCACTGACCCCACAGTGGCCCTCAATCCGGCAGCTCAGTACCCTGATCCATCAGCCGGAGATACTCACCATAACAAAAGATTCGATGACGCTTTTGCGCCGTCAGCTCATGCACAACCGCCAGCCGCTGCAAATGCACCAAACCCTTATTCACCGTCGCCGGAGATAAACCAGTCTTCGCCGACAGCCAGCGACTGGTCACCAACGGACGCTCCAGTAATGCCCGATGAATCAATGACACAGAGGTTGCCGCACGTCCCAGAGACTGAAACCTCAAAACCTAAAATAAGCCATTCCGTTATTTTAAGATAACGCATTATCCTAAAATAAAAAACCTGGCCCGGCCTGTCACAAACACCAGATGAACACAAATAACCCACACATATTCCAAGACTTAATCCAAATACTGGCAGACGGCCATGCCCACACAACACAAGACCTAGCCAAAAAAACCGGACTGGCACCCACCGACATATCAGCAGCATTCACGCGCCTGACACAACAATACAGCCTGACAGTAAGACACACCGCATCAGGCTATTGCCTGCAACACCCGCTGAATCTGCTGGAAAAAGATCGCATCCTGGCCACCATACCCGCAACGCAACGCGACCGGATAAACACCTGCACCCTGCTACCCTACACCGACTCGACCAATCGCCAGGCCCGACAACATCCACCACCGCCAGACCGGGCAGCCGTCTGGCTGACCGAATACCAGACTGCCGGGCGTGGCAGACGAGGACGACGCTGGATCGGCAGCTTTGCCAGACAACTATTGTTATCCGTAGCCTATACCTATAAGCTGACGCTGCATCAGATAAGTGGACTAAGCATCGCAACCGGTGCCGTACTGGCCGACAGCCTGACCCGACAAGGCGCTACCGGGCTAAGCCTGAAGTGGCCGAATGACCTGCACTGGCATGGACAAAAAGTCGCCGGTATCCTGCTGGAAGCACAGAGTAACACCGCCACAGAAACCTGTGTTGTGCTCGGCATCGGCATCAATGTCTACACAGACACCGCACAGCAAAATCAGACCGATCAGCCCAGTACCAGTTTGGAAGCCTTAGGCATCACCCCGGATCGTAACCAACTGGCCGGAGAGCTCATCCGGGCACTGCTCAACTTATGCACCACCTATCCGGATAGCGGCTTAGCTCCCTACCTCGACACATGGCAACGCTATGACCCATGGCGCGGGCGGGAAGTTATCTTCAGCGGGCCACAAAATACCTTGCAGGGACGCTATATCGGACTGGATGATGCTGGTCACCTTCTGCTGGATCAGAACGGCACACAACACATTTGCCACACCGGCACCCTGCGTTTATTACAACATAGCAATCAGGAAACCACCTTGCCCTGAACAACTTCTTTATTTTTCATCAGCACATAACTTTGTATGCTACTCCGCAAAATTCATACCAGAGAATAAGATTACGAAGAATGAAATTTGAATGGGATCCAAAAAAAGAAGAAATCAATATCCAGAAGCATGGCATTACATTTGGGGAAGCGTCATATGTATTCGCAGATCCGTACGCTCTGAATAAAATATGATGAGGGGCACTCAGAGGATGAAGATAGATGGTTACTGCTTGGAAAAGCAATAAATAAGATTATACTCGTCGTAGTATATATCTTCAAAGATCGAGGTAATATAGAACTTGTAAGAATTATCAGCGCTCGTAAAGCTACCAGGATTAAAAGTAAAGAATATCGAAAAAGGCACCCATGATGAAAGATGAATATGATTTTAGTCGTGCAGAATAAGGCAAGTTCTACAGACCCATCGAAGAACTTGACATACCAATTTATCTGGATAAAGAGATAAAAGCATTTTTTATTGAAAAGATCAGAGCCAAAGGACAAGAGTTCTCGCTAAACCAGGTCATTAATGCACTATTAAAGAAAGACATTGAAATTTCAAATCAGTTAAACAATCAAGGCATAACAAGGCCATAAACCCGGACAGCAAAAAGCAGTGCTGCTCGTGCCTCGCTATGCAGCTTTTTGCCTCTGATTATGGCAAACGTCAGACATTCCAGATAATTTCTTAATTAAATATATACCATCTGGGGTTCAGAGTTTCAGAGGCACAAAACCCAGTCCGCCTCTGGTTAACTGTTCATTCTTTTATTTTTGCCACATATTGGTCTGGACATTGATGAGTACCTTAACACACCCTGACCCACCGACATAAAACAGTATGTGTAGCCTGAGATGGCGAGGGTCCACAGCAATATCGGGCTAAATGACTGCCCCTGCCTGCTAGTCATCTTACAATAGGTAGCAACTCATAAACCTCTTCTTACATTGTGAAGAAATAAGTATATACGAACAGGGTGGTGTCATATGCCTGAAATAAGTCGTTTTCTTGGAATTATCATTGCCATGTACTGGGAAGATCACGCGCCACCACATTTTCACGCCAGGTACTCGGAGTATGAGATCACTGTAAATATACTGACTGGCGTAGTAGAAGGAAAATTCCCAAAACGTGCACTTCGTCATGTTCTTGAGTGGTATGAGTTACACAAAGATGAGTTAATAGAAAACTGGAAACTCTGTCAGAAAAATCAGTCTCTAAATACCATAGAGCCTTTGGAGTAACCGTATGTTCTTACATATCAAGGATGCCAGGCATATTGAAAATTACAAAGTAGAAATATTATTTAATAATGGCAAACAAGGCATAGCTGATTTAAAAACAGCTTTAAAAGGCCCTGTATTCGAAGCTTTGAAAAATGAAGAAAAATTTGCGGAGTTTGTCGTGGATACAGAGCTTGGCACTATTGTCTGGTCTAATGGTGCAGATTTAGCACCGGAATTTTTTTATTTTCAGGCATTCAAGCATGAACCGGAGCTACAGTCACAATTCAAGCAATGGGGTTATATCACCTGATAAAGCACTCCGACACCCGGTCAATCCGGCAAAATAAAATCATTATTGAAAAAAAGATATAAATATGCGGCTGGCAACATTCAATGTAGAAAATCTATACGCACGATACAATTTTCGTCGCGGGTTTGATCCGGTGGATAGTCATCAGTTTTCGACCAATAACTTAGCTTTTACTATTCAGGATGCAACTGCTAAACAAGTGACCGCACAGGCTATCAGAGAAGTTGATGCGGATGTAATTGCGTTGCAGGAAGTCGACAACCTGAAGGTGTTAGATCGTTTTGCATCAAAGTATCTGGGCAGCATGCGGTACAAACACAAAATCCTGATTGATGCATACGACCCGAGACATATTGATGTCGCTCTCGCTTCACGGTATCCAATCAAGCACATCAGAACATACCGTGCAGACAGAAACGCAAAAAATACTGCCTTCCTGTTCTCTCGGGACTGTCTGGAGGTGGATATCGAAGTGGGCAATAAGATGCTCACCGTTTACGTCAATCATTTCAAATCTATGACAGGGAGTCGTGACAACACTTATGACCGGCGTAAAGAGCAGGCCGACCGTGTCGCTGACATTGTGACAAACCGCTGGGGCCACGCCCGCTATGATGGAAATTATGCTGTAGTTGGAGATTTCAACGATTATCCGGAGGGGAAATCTTCTATACAATCTTTACTGACACACCCTGGTTTAGTTGACATCGGCCAGAGGCAACAGGAGAAAGATCGCTGGACTCATTTCTGGGCCAGAGGCAACGAATACAACCAGATCGACTTTCTGTTGCTCTCGCCCGCCCTGGCAGAAAACAAAAGTGTTATCCCGGAAGTGATGCGTAAAGGATTACCTTACCGGGCAAAGCAGTATGATGGCGCAAGATTTGATCTTGTCGGCGAAAGATCTCCGAAAGCTTCAGACCACTGCCCTGTGTATGTTGATGTAGATCTGACCTGAACAACAATCATTAGCTCCCTGAATCAGTCATGACAGTCCTTGAAATTTATACCAACTGTCCTTCCCTGGCAGTCGCACAAGAAATATCAGCTTATTGCCTCGAAAAAAAGTATATCGTCTGCTCAAATATCCTGCAGAATGTGATCAGTAGCTTTCGATGGAATGACAAGATAGAAAATGAGACTGAATTCAGGTTGATTATGAAAACACGACTTGAATTATTTAATTGCGTGGAATCTGCTGTGAAAAAGCTACATCCGTATGAAATACCCTGCATCATCGGGACGAAAATTCAGTATATCAATGATGATTATAAAAAATGGATTTATTCAGAAACAATGATATAAGCATATACAAAACAAATATCAACTCAGCAACACCCAGTTACAATACTATATTTCTATAACAGCCAAGTACAGACCAGAAATACAGATATGCCAGAAATAACCAGGTTTTATGGTGTTATCATAAAACTTTTTTTTGGTGATCATCCACCTCCACATTTTCATGCCATGTATGGTGAGCACGTTGGCTTGTTCAATATTGATACACTTGAAATGATTGAAGGTGACCTGCCAAAAAGAGCACATAAACTAGTCACTGAATGGGCCAGAATCAACCAAAATGAACTCAAAAAAATGTGGGGGAATCAAGAATTTTACAAACTTCCACCATTAGAATAAATCATGGCATATCCAAAGATAAAAACAGCACTGGCAATAGACCATCATACTTTGTTAGTTGAATTTGATAACAACCAAAAGAAAAAATATGATATTTTACCTTTATTAAATAAGAAGATGTTTTTTCCACTGAAAAACCCGGATTTTTTCAGAACAGTCAGTGTTGAACAAGGTGGCTATGCTGTTACCTGGAATAGTAACATTGACATCAGTGAATATGAATTATGGCGTCACGGAAAAAGCATATCATAAACCAGACAATATACTGGGTAATATCAGGTTAGCATCGAATGACAGGAATCAATTCGATATGAGATATGTTGTTTTTACTATCGCTTTTTTGTTGAGTGCATGTAGCACTATTGACAAAAAAATATATTATACGCCGAAACATGAGTACGGCATGTTATCCGGCCCGGAAAAGCTGTATTGCGGAATCACTCAATTCAGTAAAAAGCCTGACAAACTGACTCGTCAGGGATTGTCTTACAAAGCGAACGAGCAGTCTCAGATCTATGCCTGGGGGCCGTGGCTGATAACTGTCATACCGGTATTTCCTGTCACTTGGATTCGGGATCTCTTTACCAATCCGAAATTATCACTGTTGATTACCGCCGCTGAAAAAAACCTGCATTCACTCCCGGATGCAGATCAGGTACCTGTACAAATCCGGTCAGATAATGGCAAAACTGAATCTTTTTACGCCGAAACCTCTTACGTAAAAAATGATACTTTACACCTGATCTATCCTGTCAGGATAAAAGATGTCAAATCATTCACATTCATATCAGATAACACAGAACACATAGCGACCTTTACCAGAACTGCACGCTGGTCCTGGACACAAATCTGTGTCAATTGAATGAATCTGAGCCGGATGCCACAACTCTTCATCGACATTGGCAACAGTTGCACAAAGGCACTGCTGGAGACGGACGGTCAATACCAACGTTTCCAGGACACCACGCTGGCGTCTGTGCTGGCGTCTGTACCATCCACACCTGACGTGATCTGGATCTCGGATGTCAGCCCGGCATACTGCCAGCAGGCACATACCGAGCTGCTGAAAAAGACCTGGTGCCTACCGATACACCGACCCAGCCTGGCCACACACGGGCATTATCTGCCGACCTGTTATGCCCGTGATCAACTGGGTATTGATCGCTGGCTGGCGCTGCTTGCATGTCGCGAGCAGGTGCAGCCCCCTTTTGTGGTGGTTGACTATGGTACGGCTGTCACTCTGGATGTGGTGGATGCCAGTGGCACTCATCAAGGCGGTTACATTCTGCCCGGTCTGCCTCTGATGCGTGCTGCACTGCAACAACAAACCGGGATTACGAATTTTACCCCGGCACGTCAGGAACCCCACCTGGCGCAGGACACCGGTTCAGCCATTGCGCAGGGTGGCCAACTGGCAATCGCCAGCCTGATCCATCAGATGATGCAGTCTCTGCCAGATACCACTGCGCTGTGTCTGTGTGGCGGTCACAGCAAGACGTTGCTGCCTTATCTGCAGGTTCCTGCGATTTGCCTGGACGATCTGGTCTTGCACGGTCTGATCCGGGTCGCCCAACTGGCAACCTCTCATTCAACAGGTATTTGATGGATACAATTCTGATTCGTGGCGCACGTACGCATAACTTACGCAATATCACGCTGGAGCTGCCCCGCGACCAACTGATTGTCATCACTGGCTTATCCGGTTCCGGCAAGTCATCGCTCGCGTTCGATACGCTATATGCTGAGGGTCAGCGCCGGTATGTTGAATCACTGTCAGCGTATGCCCGTCAGTTTTTGTCGGTGATGGATAAGCCGGAAGTGGATCATATCGAAGGTCTGTCTCCGGCCATTTCTATCGAACAAAAAACCACTAGCCATAATCCGCGCTCCACAGTCGGTACGATCACTGAGATCTACGATTATCTGCGCCTGCTGTTCGCCCGGGTCGGTACGCCTGCCTGCCCGCAGCATGGCGGTACACTGGAGGCACAGACGGTCAGTCAGATGGTCGATCAGGTGCTGGCTCTGCCGCCCGGCTCCCGCCTGATGTTACTGGCGCCGGTGGTCAGCGAGCGCAAGGGCGAATATCAGAAGCTACTGGCCGAGCTGTATGCCCAGGGCTATATCCGTGCCCGGATTGATGGCGAGATTTATGAACTGGATCAACCGCCGGCCCTCGCTCTGCGCAAAAAGCACACGATTGAGGTGGTCATCGACCGGTTTAAGGTACGCGACGATCTGCGCTTACGCCTGACTGAGTCGTTTGAAACTGCCCTACACTTGGCCAATGGTGTGGTTCGCATCGCCTGGATGGATAATAGTCAGGAGGAGCTGGTCTTTTCCGCCAATTTTGCCTGTACCGAATGTGGCTACAGCATTGAGGCGCTGGAACCACGTTTATTTTCTTTTAATAACCCGATGGGGGCCTGTGCGACCTGTGACGGGTTGGGTCAGGAACATTTTTTTGATCCGAAAAAGGTGATCGCAGACACATCTTTATCTCTGGCTCAGGGTGCGATCAAAGGCTGGGATAAACGCAGCAGTTATTATTATCAGCTGCTCGGTGCAGTCGCAGCCCATTATGGTTTTGATCTGAATACCCCCTGGTATGAGCTTATGCCTGAAGAACAGGACTGGATTCTGAACGGCAGTGGCAATGAAGACATCAGCTTCACTCATGTGACCGAACGTGGTTCAAACCGGCGCAAACACCGTCCTTTTGAAGGTGTGCTGAACAATCTGCGACGGCGCTATCGTGAGACTGATTCTAACCTGGTGCGCGATGAGCTGGCTCGCTATCTGTCCAGCCAGCCCTGCCCGGCCTGTCAGGGGACGCGCCTGAACCCGACCGCCCGGCACGTGTTTGTCACCGGCCATAATCTGCCTACCCTGACCGCCCGCTCGATTGAGGATACCCTCGCTTTTTTTGATCAGCTCTCTCTGCCCGGTCAGAAAGGCGAAATCGCCGCGAAGATCGTCAAAGAAATCCGCGAACGCCTGCATTTTCTGGTGGATGTCGGCCTGAATTATTTATCGCTGGAGCGCAGTGCAGACACGCTGTCCGGCGGTGAAGCACAACGTATCCGCCTCGCCAGCCAGATCGGTGCTGGCCTGGTCGGGGTGATGTATGTGCTGGACGAACCTTCGATCGGGTTGCATCAGCGTGATAATGCCCGTCTGCTGAAAACTCTGCATCATCTGCGCGATCTGGGCAATACCGTGATTGTGGTGGAACATGACGAAGAAGCGATTCGGCAGGCTGACCATATCATCGATATCGGCCCGGGTGCTGGCGTGCATGGTGGTCGCATTGTGGCTCAGGGCGATGCTGAGCAGGTGATGCAGATTGCGGAATCCATCACCGGCCAATACCTGAGCGGCCAGCAACAGATCACGGTACCCACCATTCGCACGCCGCGCGACCCGGAACGCCAGCTATGTCTGCAAGGCGCCAGCGGCAATAACCTGCAACAAGTTGATCTGCTGCTGCCACTCGGGCTGCTGACTTGCGTCACCGGTGTCTCCGGCTCGGGTAAATCCACCCTGATCAACGATACCCTGTATCCGCTGGCAGCGAATGCCCTGAACAAGGCCAATCAGGATGTCGCACCTTATCAGCGTATCAGCGGTCTGAACCAACTGGATAAGGTTATTGACATAGACCAGTCCCCAATTGGTCGCACCCCCAGATCAAACCCGGCCACTTATACCGGGCTGTTTACCCCGATCCGCGACTTGTTCGCGAATGTGCCGGAAGCACGCGCCCGAGGCTATACCCCCGGACGCTTCAGCTTCAATGTAAAAGGCGGGCGCTGCGAAGCGTGTCGCGGTGATGGCATGATCCGGGTCGAAATGCATTTTCTGCCAGACGTATACGTCCAGTGCGATATATGCCAGGGCCAGCGCTATAACCGCGAAACGCTGGAGATTCGCTACAAAGGCAAAAACATCCACGAGATACTGACTCTCACCATCGAACAAGCGCTGGACTTTTTTGCGGCAGTCCCGGCATTAAAGCGCAAACTACAGACTCTGATGGATGTTGGTCTCAGCTATATCACACTGGGGCAGAATGCGACCACTCTGTCCGGCGGTGAAGCACAACGGGTTAAACTGTCCCGCGAATTATCCAAACGCGATACCGGCAAAACCTTATATATTCTGGACGAACCCACGACAGGACTGCACTTTGCCGACGTGCAGCAATTACTCAGCGTGTTGCATCAACTGCGTGACAATGGCAATACTCTAGTCGTAATTGAGCATAATCTCGATGTAATCAAGACCGCTGACTGGATCATCGATCTGGGCCCGGAAGGTGGCTCCGGTGGTGGTCAGATCATTGCGACCGGCACACCGGAAACCATCGCCCAGGTATCAGCCTCACATACAGGTCACTTCCTGCAGCCCATGCTGCAACCTGCTGCTGATTGACACAACATCAGTCATCCGGATGGTCACGGAAATACTGACGTGCCCGGTCCAGGTACTCCCGTAACACCTGCGCATCGTTACAATCGACTTTATGTCCGGCAATGAGTGTTTCCTGCATCATATCCCAGATTTTACGAAATACCCTGTCCTGAAGCTGTCTTCCGGTCGGGGTGTCCTGGCTAGGCTCACTGGGATAACTGATACCCAACTCATCCAGACGACGTGACACAACATAGTTACTGGCAATCGCCGGTACTACCCGGAAGCCGCGTTCAGCACCCACGGTTTCCGGTGGCAATGCCATGTGCTCACCCGGGCGTTGTTCAAATCCGCGTAAGGTAGAAAGATAGGCCCCTTCACCGATAACCGGATGACAATAATCAGTTGACTGAACTGGTTGATTCAACCGATCCAGCTCCTTCGCCAGTGGGATCGTATCCTGCATCTTAAACTGACTCTGCACATACGGATTACCAATCCGCAATAAGTTTGCCAGAAACACCGAAGAAGCCGAACTATTCAACATACCACCCATCGGGGTAAAGCCAGCCCATAATCCATCGGCGCCATTCAATACTGCTTCTAAAGCGGAGGCATACATAGTGCCCGTGTTGTCATGCAGATGCGCCAGCAACTTTTTTTGCGCCGGTATCAGACTGCGAATCAGCCGGGTCAATTCTCCAACCTGAAAATGAAAGCTGGTACCCTGTTCATCTTCAAACAATACGCCATCAACTCCGGGGTGCTGACCCAGATATTTGATCACACGCACATAAATATCAGTATTTCGATAAAACGCCTCGAATGTATCGTAAATATTGATATAAACCCGTCCGTTTCTCGGCCCACGCTCAATACCTCGTTGCTGCCAGGCTCGACGGATCCATTGTATAGAAAGGTCAAATCGCTCCAATATTGCTTCTGCACCCGCCTCATCAGCGTCCAAGGCAGCAAATTCAAATAAAACATTCGGCGCTAATGCAGCAGCCTTCAGCAATGGTTGGCTTTGTGAACGATCTAATTCACCGTCACGAAAAACACCTGTTGGCGAAAAAACAAAGCAGCCGGACTTATCTTCATCAGTCAACTCTTTACAAAATTGCTCGTCGACAGTGTCTGCTGCTTTAAACAAACCCAGCATGATATCGGTAAAGCCAAACTCGCGGACATGATGAAAGATATCCAGTTTATCCGAGAGACGATGGCCCCAGGCTGAATAAGCCGTTGGTTCACGTATCGAAAGATCCAGAATCGTCGGCTGTAAACTGCGTAATTTTTCCAGCTTTTCTTCATTCTTATGTAAGACATCCCGCAACAGTGCACCTTCATCTCCGGCGGTATCAAAAAGCGGTAAACGACAACTCATAATAAACACTCCTGTATTGATAAAATATAACAAGTGTCATCACACCCGGCACCAGCCATGAACACGGCACTTTGTAACAAATGCCATAGTGCTCTGTGCAAGCGCACGTCTATCATACAACAAAACGGCCTGACTTTATGGGAGCTGCTGATCACCTTGCTGCTGATTTCCACGGGCGTGACCGGTACCGCTGGTTTACAACTTTATCTGGTACAACAAGGCCGCCTGGCCTATCAGTCCACACAATCCACACTGATCACCCTGGCATTGAGCGAACAATTACGCACTGCCGCCACAACCAACGTAAACTCATGGAAACCAACAACCACGGCAAACTCCCCGGACGTCATGACCTGTACCGACAGCACACCAGATGATGGCACGCAAGCGACTGACGCGGCCTGTGACGAGCAGGGCGTGATTCAGGTCGTCAAACTATGGTGGCAAAATCACCTGAGCCCGGCTGACACACAACCCACATTACGTTTATCCTTCCGGCTATCTGAGTGAGGGAAACTCACCAACAGACCACATGCCAAAAATCCCGCAACATCTGTTCCAGTTAGACACAACGCCATCGTATCGCCGTCGGGTAGACTTGTTAAGCCACTGGCATCTGGATCTACCCTTGCTGTGCGGCATCCTGTTACTGGCCGCATCAGGATTCGTCTTATTGTATTCAGCCGACGGTGGACACACCATCAGGCTGGAACGTCAGATGACGCACTTCGGCTTAGCCTGTGGTGTTTTGATCTGGTTCGCACAGATTTCGCCTGCCTCCTGGCAGCGCTGGGGGATCAGTGTCTATATCTTCAGTCTGATCTTGTTGGTCGCCGTGTTATTCCTGGGGGAAACTGGCAAAGGCGCGCAACGCTGGCTTAATATCGGTGGCTTTCGTTTCCAGCCTGCCGAATCCGCGAAACTGGCTGTACCGCTGATGATTGCTACTCTGCTTGCACGCCATCCACTGCCACCCTCAGGCAAACACCTGATGATCGCAAGTGGCTTGATTGCCGTACCTGTCATATTGATTGCACAACAGCCGGACCTGGGTACCGCCCTGCTGGTTGCCAGCGCAGGGATATTTGTTTTATTCCTGGCCGGCATCAGTTGGCGCCTCATCTTCAGCCTGTTCGGCCTGGCCGCTGTTACTGCGCCGCTACTCTGGCTGGGTATGCATGATTATCAGCGCCAGCGCGTACTAACATTTCTGAGTCCGGAGCAAGACCCGCTGGGTGCCGGCTATCACATCATTCAATCCAAAATTGCGATCGGCTCCGGCGGCCTGTATGGCAAAGGCTTATTTCAAGGCACCCAGTCTCAGCTACATTTTCTGCCTGAACGCCATACAGATTTTATCTTTGCCGTTTTGGCTGAAGAACTGGGCTTACTGGGCATCGCAGGCATTTTATGTTTATACCTGACCATCATCCTGCGTGGGCTGTACATTGCTCATCAGGCGCAGGATAATTTCAGTCGTCTGTTAGGTGGTGCACTCATCCTCGTATTTTTCGTCTACTTATACGTGAATACCGGCATGGTCAGCGGGCTGTTACCCATCGTTGGCGTACCGCTGCCCCTGATCAGCTATGGTGGCACATCACTGATCACCCTGATGGCAGCATTCGGCATTCTCATGTCCATACACACACACCGTAAGCTTTTACCCGGATAACAACATGCAGATACTACTTGGCGCTCTTTTACTGACGCTCAGCCTGGCACTGCAGGCACAGGACGCAGCACAATTACAAGAAACCTTTATTCAGGATATGGTGCAGCAACACGGCTTTAACGCTGAAGCATTGCGTCAACTACTGGATGAAGCCGATATTCAACCGCCCGTGCTGGACAAAATGAGCAAGGCCGCCGAAAAACGTCTGGACTGGGGACGTTACCAGCGCATTTTCCTCACCGAATCACGTATCCAGAAGGGCGTAGCCTACTGGCAGAAACACCAAGCCTTACTGCAACGTGCCGAAACTACCTATGGCGTACCAGCACAGATTATCGTCGCTATTCTGGGTATCGAAACCAATTACGGGCAGAATACCGGCAAACACTCCGTCTTGAAAGCACTGGCGACTCTGGGCTTTCATCATCCACGTCGGGGTAAATTTTTTCGTGGCGAACTGAATCACTTTCTACGTCTGGCTCGAACCGAACAACTGGATCCACACAAACCACGAGGATCTTACGCCGGTGCAATGGGACAACCACAATTCATCCCCTCAAGTTATCAACACTTTGCCATTGATTTTGATGGCGATGGTAAACGGGATATCTGGCACACATCAGCTGATGTGATCGGGAGTGTTGCACACTACTTAGCCAAACATCACTGGCAGCCAGATCAGGCTGTGACCCTACCCATCCAGAACGTTAATCCAGACAAACATGCCAAAGTGCTACAAGCTGGCTACAAACCCCATACCACTATTGCCGAACTACGTGCCAGTGGCATCCGGATACCTGATACTGTGGATGCGCAACAAACGGCCAGTCTGCTGACAATGAGAACAGACGATCAGGCAGAATACTGGCTGGGACTCCCCAACTTTTATGCCATTACCCGCTATAACCACAGTCCACTATATGCCATGGCTGTCTATCAACTGAGTGAGTCTATCCGTGAACATTACTTATCTGACTAACACCTTTTTATTCGGTATCAGCAGCTTCCTTGTACTGACCAGCTGCAGTAGCCAGGTCGAACGAGATGGCCCTCCCGGCCATATACCAGACTCAGTGCAACTGGATCGCATCGACAATCCCACCCCGCGTTTCAGCCCACACCGTCCAGCAAATCAAAAACCGTATACTATTCATGGCCAAACTTATCACCCACTGAGCAGTAACCAAGGCTTTGTACAGCGAGGAGAAGCATCCTGGTACGGGCGCAAATTTCATGGGCGACCCACTGCTACTGGTGAAATCTACGATATGTATGCCATGACGGCAGCACATAAACGTTTACCACTACCTAGCTATGTTTCAGTGACAAACCTTGATAATGAACGCCAGATCATCGTGCGTGTGAATGACCGTGGTCCTTTTCATGGCAACAGAATCATTGACTTGTCTTATGCTGCAGCTTACAAACTGGGTATTCTGCAACATGGTACCGGAAGCGTCGAAATTCGTGCTATTACCCCGGATACATCAGTTAAACACACGCCTCATGCATTACCTCCAGCCCCTGAGGAAAAAAACGTCGTCGTTTATCTGCAAGTCGGCGCTTTCCGTCACTATGACAATGCACAACGCTTGCAACAAAGACTGCAAAACCACCTGAACTGGCCAATTCGCATTGTAAGTACAGCAAACAATCAGATTCATAGAGTAGAGACCGGGCCCTTACCACAAGTTAGTAAAGCAGAACAAATTGCAGAACAACTCACACAACACGGCATCAGCGATGCACAAGTCAGGTTGGCTATCCGATGAAGCTTAATTTACTGAAATGTCATGGTTCGGGCAATACGTTCTTATTACTTGATGAACATAATGAGAAAAATCCAATCATTGCTGAACAACAGCGAGCGGTCATTAGCCGCACATTGTGTCATCCTCAATCCGGCCTCGATGCTGATGGCGTTTTGTTTTATCAAGAAAGCACAATAGCAGATTGCGCAATGCGGATGTTTAATCCGGATGGCACAGAAGCAGAGATGTGCGGTAATGGTTTACGTTGCGCAGGCCGTTATGCAGCGGAGACTCTGAACAAAACAAAAATATCAGTCGAAACAGGATGCTCGCCATTATCAGTCAGTCAGACTGAACCTCTCTTCCCAGGCATTACAACCTATGCAGCTGATATTGGCCCGGTTTCACTGGAGACTGGGAGTCTGCCCATGGAAACCGCACAAAATACTCACTGCAATGAACTCATTCCGGAATTATCTGACACACTACGTTTTACAGCATTGAGCATTCCCAACCCACACCTGATTGCGTTTGTCCCACGATGGGATACCAATCAGTTACAGCGTATCGGACAAAGTGCCAACAACACACCGCGTTTTCCGCGTGGAGTGAATGTCAGCTTTGTCAGGGTATTGGATAAAGAGACATTATTTGTTGTGACTTATGAACGCGGCGCAGGGATCACAGAAGCATGCGGCACGGCAATGTCAGCCGCCAGTTTTTGCAGCGTTAAATATGATATATGCCAGGCCGGACATAACATCACAGTTTATAACCAAGGCGGTATGGTATGTTGCGCGGTTTTTCCGGATGAGAAAAAGGTCTGCCTGCAAGGCAATGCAACGTTTGTGTCAAACCATAAGGTCCGTTTAGATCATAGTTGTCATAAAATGGCTGAAAACACAGTTTCCCACATTTATGCAGAAGAGATAAAGGCCTACAATCAGCTAAAAAAGCATGCAAAAAATAGTGTTGTCACTTGACCAGGGAATATTTTCAATCAGCTTCAAGGCTTGGTTTTAGCTATTTTCCGGGTTGATTGCATTATAACTTGTCGCAATAGAACAGCTATACTCCTCATCGCGCCTTGTCATCATAAAATCAGCTGATTAAAAACACTCTCCAGTTAAATGCTTGAGTCAGGCAATATTCAGCTCATTGATTAAATGGCTTTTTCTGAGGCAATACGTTTAATGTTTCCATCTTGATCAGCAATTTGGTATCTTCAGTGGCGTCTCTTCTGTCACTCTCGATTTTTTCTCTAAAGTCTATGCGAGGAAGATATCCTATATAGGACATATTGTTTGGATCGATCATTGATGCATGACTTGTATAATAAATTTCTCTGGTACTGATAACTTCATACTGACCTGGCATTAAATTTTCCAATATCCTCTTTGGAGGGACTCTCCTGAGAGTTTCCTGATGAAATGAGATCATATACAAAGGCATACCATTTCTGGTTAGGTAAGAGGTTATAAAAGGCTCTCTGACATTGGAGTATTCGCCCGGTGGTAGCAACAAGAAATCGTTTACATCCAAGGTGGATGTTGGTGGTGTACCACGAGGTGTAAGTAATATCTCGCCGAAATTATCATTGGATATTGATGAGTCGGATTCGGTCACGTACCGGTTATCAAATCGATAAGGAATGTAGCCAGGTGCAGTCGCTGTGATATGATAAACAACGTCAGGATAAAAATCAGCTTCTATAATAGCTCCACCATCTGCATCAGTTCTATCTGATCCGGAAACTCTGTAGTTAACATCTGCTACGACGACGACATTTTCGATCGGCAAACCGGTCGTAATGTCTTTGACATGGACTCTGATATCCGTTTTGGGCCGACCGACTATTGGATCAGAGTCATCTAACCAACCTCTTATGTGGCTAAACAGGGTTGATCCGAAGGGTGGCTTTATTCGATTGTCGAACAATGGTTTTTCGCAAACCTTTTTGTCATTTGAGCTGGAAAAACATGGATCTGTGTAGAAGGGCCCTTCTTCATCAAATGAGTTATCATAATCATCAACTATTTCGACTTGGTCTCTGAACCATTCTAATGGCATTTTCTTGTGATAGAAACGCTGAAACTTATACGTAGTACGAGCAGCTTCTTCGCCTTTGGGTATCACTCCATCATAATAGGTCTCTATTGCAGAATCATTCAGATAGATAAGTGCCAGTACATCTACTGGCAAGTCCCGATAATCTGTAAGGATTCTATCTATACCGAGCTGGTTAATACTATATCCCAGTATGGGAAGACCAAAGAAGGATAGTATATTTTGGGGTGAAAGATAATAATATTCGCGCAGATCTTGAGGTTTCCACCAGTCCTGATAAAGCAGCACAATATTCTCCAGAGTTTCTTGTGCCAAGGACCGATGAGTGCGATCTCGCCAGTTAGTACCTATATATCTGTCTTCAAACTTATCTTCCGGTGTCGTAATCCAAACATCATTCCTGCCATTTTTGTGCCATGGGACTCTTATCCTTTCTCTGAAAGGAGGAACCATAAAGTATTTGTGCTGATGGTTAAGCTTATACCATTCCGAAGGAATGGATTCTGTTACTTCGTCCAGACGATAATCACTTAACTCATTATATGTGTAAGACATCTGAGCACAAAACATGTGTGAACAGTTCCGCAAGTCTTCGTGCAAGAGCCTGTAATCTGTACCCAGTGTTACCAGGGATTGAACATCATCCGCATACACATAGGCCGGCGAATATTCTTTAAAAACCTGATCATCTATGTGACTACCTCCTCTTGATGGACCTGGCATAGGAAGCACTGAATTATGATTAGATTTATGTATTGGTATAAAAAGTCCTTTGAATAATCTATTATTTTCAAATAAAGGTTCACCAGCATTCGGGATGTTACCAACTGAGCTCTGCAGATACAGCCTGGCTAAAATGCCACCAATATTATGGGCGATGATATGAGTTTTTTTGTTTGTTTCTTCACTAATTATCTTAATAGCGTCAGCCAGGTTTCTGGCCATGTCGCTTAAAGATGCATTTGTTCTCCAGCGAAACTCATATACCGCATAGCCGCTATTTCGTAATAATTCGGGAAAATTACCCCAGACTTTTTTTCCTCCGCCCATTGGTACTTCACTATCCCATGATAGTTTACGGGTGACTTCTTCTCTGTCGTATCCATGAACTAATAACACTGGTGTAGAACCTGCACAGCTGTTACCTTCAGCGCAGTCAGACTCCAGCACGGAAGAGGATTGCCAGTAGCATTCTATTTCAAAAGTGTCATATGAGAATGGGCATCCTTTATTTGTTAAAATTTTATTTATTAGTATAGTACTTTTGTTATCTTCAGGATATCTAAGTTTTGCATAATAACCAAACCATGTCTTTCTGATCTGAGGGTTAACTTCGTCGTCGGAAGATGCTTTGGATACAATATATGGTAAAAGACCATCAGAATGTTTTGCGGGCAGGGTAATATAAGGCGGTAGTGTTATTTCTCCCACCGCTCTTTGCTGTTGCGCGAAAGCACTATAGTAAATTCGACCGTTTTCGTCGACAGATTTTGAGAGGCTCATATGCCTCTCTCTATCTATGAGCTGAGGATCATTTGTCACACCCACTAGGTCGAAAGACGGCGAACCGGCCATGATCCCAGTATCAGGATCAGTCAGATAATCGCCGTATCCCATATCGAATTTTTTTTCCGCAATAGTATATTTTTTACCTATTTCCATGACTTCTACTGGCACAGATATTGAACGGCCATAGCCATTTTCTGTGTTAACAATGCTGAAGTGGAATGATAAGTCTTTATCTGGCTCTGCATTTTCAGAAACATCGTAGACTATCGTTTTATCTTCGATACTCAACGATGTTACGTCACGCGCATGGTTAGTAAGTTCAAATTTATATTCTGACTCAGTGTCCCGGGCTTGCATAACAAAAGGGATGGCATATTGATTACCGGGAATTACTTCGATGCGCTCTACATTTCCTGCTGACTCTAATTTTGCAAAAAGCAAACCGCCATGTGCTAAAGGAAAACCTTGCATGTTTACAGCACTAAGCGCAGCATCTTTCTCCAGCATGTCATCTGCCACAATCTGAGACCAACTATTCAGGTCCATTTTCTCACGAGTGATGTAGCCCGATATTGCATTCCAATCCATACTCTGCAGTTCTGGATGAGACCATTCTTTACTCGACGCCATGCCGATATGATCAAGCAGCTTCACACCATGTCGTTGACGTTGGGCCCAACTCAGTGAGGTATCTGGGTGCCGCTGAGTTAACTGATGGACAAGCATCGTTACAGGCGTCAGGTTAACTTGATCTCTGGTTGGACCTGTGTAGACATAAGCAGCATATATTGGCTCACCAAATCCGGTGTCTGCTTTCAGAATATAACCAGGCTTTGGCCTGATCTGACTATCTATCGAAAAAGTACCATCAGCGGCGATTTCGCTGGACGCCAAAACTTTTCCAGAAACTGCCATTAGCTGAATTTGTTTGGCTTTTTCAGTCATCAGTACGTCTGAGATTTGACCAGAAATAGAAAAATAAGGCTCCTTCTGCTCTTCTTCTATTGTACAACCAGAAAGAATTAAAAGAGCCAGAGCAAAATACTTTAAAACGGAAAAGCTGATGTGGGTCTTCATCGTTTAACCTCTCTCAAGTGGTTTTTTCTGATTGCATCTGGTTTTGCTTCGGTGCCATTACAGGCAAGCGATGTGGTTAAAATCATAGTCAGGTTTGCATTATGAGTGAAGTATCAAATCTCGCTCACGATCAGAGAAGAAGGGATTATATTCTTTGCTGTTCGGCGAAATGATCCCAAGAAACATTCTATTGGTTTTAGCCAACGGGATATTTATGTGAAGTCCTAGAGGACATTCTCAATTAACTGAGTGGCAATGATTTCGAGTCATTTTTTTTGCTGGCAAGGGGCAATGAGGAGTAACAATCGTTCTATTGCGACGAGTTGCAGCACAGTCAGCTAGGGAAAAGGCCGGAATCAAACTATGAAAGTGATTAAAGACACTACCCAGTTAATACAAAAAGGACGCAATCTGCTATTTGCACTGATGATCATCAATCCGAATTAAGAAAGTTTTCTGATAATGAGATTGCTGAAACTGTGTTGAATTTTCTGATGAATATCTTTTTAGCCAATGCTTTACTCTATTTTCAGGCTAAAGACAACTAGTGTCGGAAAAAGGATATCAACTTTTTCGCGGAGTAGTAATGGTATTTAAGTATGTCAGTGTTACTTGCAACCAGATCATTATTTTTTAGCGAGAAGATACTCTCAAATCTGCGAAAGATATTACACTCGTTGACATATTGGTTTTCAATATTATCGGGGAAAACCGGTTCTTTCAAGTATGCATGGTATAAATCATCGTCATTGTCAATTTCAATTACTTTATCAATAACCTGTTCGAAGTTTTCATATTCATGGCAGTTCACAAAAGCTTTCGGGTTAAAGTCTTTTGCGATCAGAGGATTACCCCAATAAATAGGAATACTGTTTGCTATCAACGGATGTAAGATTTTTTCAGTTGTGTAGCCGGGGTAGGAAGTGTTTTCGAAAGCAATTGTAAATTTATAGTGCTGTAGAAACTCATGCTTGTTATTGACAAAATAGCCAAGATTGTTGAGTACTTTGCCACCAGAGTCGACTTTTTTATATTGATTTAGTTTTTGGAAGAAGTCTATTCTCTCAGTCGCGGTGACATTGGAATACAAAAAGTTACAGAATCTTTTTTTTATTACAGTATTAGCATCATCTGTGTGTCTATTTTTCAATTGCTCAAAATCTTGCAGATATAATCTGTAAATAGGCAATCTGTAGTTTTTTTCAGTTACCGGATAGTCAAAGCTGAACGCATAATCGCATTCATTAAAGTTTGGCCTGACGTTTTCACCAGTATAAAACACTCTTACACATTTATATTTTAAGAACTTTTTTCCAAAACACGAATATATTAAAAAGTCCGGCTTATCAGATAGAACCAGGTCAAATTTTTTTGAGAGCAATTGAAAAATACTGTTTTGTCTTATATTCCTCTTGTTATCAGCATGCCAGAAGTCTTTAAAATTTATTTTAACTCTTTGCTTCATCTGACTATGGAAAAATCTTAAGAATCAAATCTTTAGCAAGCATGATATGCTATCGGATAAAGCATAACTGAGCGAGCTAAAAAAGAGGGAGACTTTCAATAGCTCTTGTATGATAACTGAGTGGTGCATCTGAATTGAGCAGACCACAGGCCGTCAAAAGCAATTTTTTTGCTTCACTCGAATCAACGGGCCAATCAGGTTTTAAAATATTAACTCCAAAGCGCCTGTGGGACTTTTGTAAAAGTGTTCGCAGCAATCTACAGGGAATCAGATTTTGGGAGATTGAAAACAGTACTCATGCCGGCCCGTATTTGTTTACGCAATTCACGATACTCAGCATTGCGCTGTTGCTCTTCCTGCTGCGTCTGATATTGTTTCAGGCGCTGAGCATCCAGCGCATCAGGGGTAGCATCTTCTGTCTGATCAATTGCTATCACATAATAACTGTCTTCAGCCATAACACCGAGATAGTTGGCTTGTTCCGCATCAGATCGAGAGGCTGCAAAAACTGCTTTTATGACTGATTGCGGTAACTCTTCTGTATAGCGATCTAATGACTTTTCTTTTACTGGCGCCCAGGTTAGCACTTTGGCGTTAAACGATGCACCGTCATACAGGTCCTGGATAATCTGCTCTCCCTGATGCCGGGTTTTTTCTAACGCCTGCTTTGTGGCAATACTCGCCACAATCCGGTCGCTGACTTCAGCTAATGGTTTGCGTGCTGCCACTTTATGCTCTGCCGCACGTAGTACAACCGCATTGATTGGGCTAAGCTCTATTAGTTCGCTGTTATTGCCCTGCAGTAGTTCCGTAGAGAATGCTGTGTTTTTGATTTTTTCGGTGTTTAGCGGTTCAGGAAAGACTGCAGAACGGGCCAGCCATCCGGTCTCCTGAATCGGCAGGTTCAGCAGTTCTGAGGCAGGCTCCAGGCTATCCGGACTTTCATATACCACAGTTGCTAAACGCTCAAACTCGTCATAATACAGAGCTTCAACTTGCTGCGCCCGATAAGCCTCTGCTATATCAGTGCGCTGGGTAGCAAAATCAGGTTGATCGCCACCACGTATGGCTTCTAACTGAATCAGATGATAACCAAACTCAGTTTTTACCGGCTCACTCAGGCCACCGACTGTCAGATCGAATGCTGCATCAGCAAATGGTTTAACAAAAGCATCTCGCTCCATCCAACCAAGATCACCACCTGTTTTGGCAGAGCCAGGATCTTCTGAATGGTTTTCAGCCAGTTCAGCAAAGTCTGCTCCGGCACGAAGCTGTGCCAGTAATGTTTCCGCCTGCTGCAACTGCGCTGCTTCATCACCTGCTTTTTGCGCAATCAGAATATGGCGTAATTTACGTTCTTCCGGTGCTGTGAATTCGTCTATACGTTCTGCAAAATAAGCCTGCAACGCAGGCTCGTCCAGTTCAATCTGCTGCCCAAGAGTATTTTCTGACAGGTGCAGGTAGGCCAGTTTTACTTGTGCTGGTATTTTATACTTATCCGGGTTTTGCTGATAATAGGATTGTATCTGCTTTTCCGTAATAAGTGCAGGCTCTGACGGTTTCATCGGTATCTGCACATAGCGTATCGCACGCTTCTGTGCCTCTAACCGCACAAAGTCATTTAGCTGCTGTTCGGTCACGAAGTGACTGTTCTGCCAACCATCTTCAAATTGACGCAGCACAATATCCTGGCGCACCTGCTGTTCAAAAAAGGCGCTGGTTACGCCCTGATTGCGCAAAGAGGTACGATATAGCCCTGCGTTAAATGCGCCTTCCAGTTGAAAGGCCGGGATGCTTTGTATCAGTTCACGCACCTGTGCATCCGTTGGCTGCATGTTCCAGTCAGTCGTCGCCTGTTGCAAAGCTTTTTCGTCAACCATGGTCTCCAGCACTCGTTGGCTGAGACGATTATCGTCGAACAGATCGGCACGATAATTTTCTCCCAGCAAACGGCGCATCGTTTCGCGAAAATCACGCAGTCGTCGTTCTAACTCGCTCTGCTTGATATCGGTACCTTCAACCACAGCAACTACGGGGTCACTACTAACCCCGAAATATTCCTGTATACCAAACAAAGCGAACGGAATGCTGATGAGAATAATAATGACCCAGGCTACCCAACCTCGGGCACGATGTCTGATAGCTTGCAACATAAAATTTTCTTAAGCGTTTTCTGATATATAGCGAAAAAAGACTGTCTATTGCCAACACCACAACGTTTTAGGGACTTTACCTGTATTGCGGACATAAAAAAAGGGCATCGTAAGGATACCCTTCATGGCTTAAGCTATGTTCTGGCGGAGTGGACGGGACTCGAACCCGCGACCACCGACGTGACAGGCCGGTATTCTAACCAACTGAACTACCACTCCTCTGACTTATGGTGGGTGCTGCAGGGCTCGAACCTGCGACCCTCGCCTTGTAAGGGCGATGCTCTCCCAGCTGAGCTAAGCACCCACATATAGAGTGATTAGTTTACCGCATCTTTTAATGTCTTACCAGGCTTAAACGCAGGTACTCTGGATGCCGCAATTTGTATGGCTTCTCCGGTTCTCGGGTTACGCCCGGTTCGCGCGGCCCGCTCACGTACACTGAATGTTCCGAAACCAGGAATAGCAACAGTATCACCTTCCACCAGTGCATTCTGAATTGCTTCAATCACCGCATCAAATGCTTTCGTAGCCGTCGACTTGGGCAGGTCTACCTGATCAGCTACATGATGTATTAAATCGCTTTTGTTCATTTTGCCTCCTGTGCTCTGTAACGAGCTGTTATCTTAAAAAGGGTACTTCTTCGGGAAGTACCCGGGAATAAATCTAGCATGGATCTGTCGCATCCTGATCACTGACGCGGCAATAACTCTGGTGTTGTCGCAATGTCGCCAGTGACAATATCATCCAGCACCAGGGCTTGTGAGCAGTTATCTTCACTCTGCAGGCGCGGTGTCGGCACACGTGATAAAGCAATATCCCACACCTGATCTATCCATCGCACCGGATGTATGGTCAGGTGCTCTTTGATATTGTCTGGTATCTCAGCCAGGTCGCGCTCATTTTCGGCTGGAATAATCACTGTCCGGATACCACCACGATGTGCTGCCAGTAGCTTTTCTTTCAAACCGCCAATCGGCAGGACTTCTCCACGCAGTGTGATTTCACCAGTCATGGCAACTTCTGCGCATACCGGTATTCTGGTCAGAGCAGACACCAACACCGTACTCATACTAATGCCAGCGCTGGGTCCATCTTTCGGTGTTGCACCTTCCGGCACGTGAATATGAACATCCAGGGTACGATGAAAGTCGTCTTTCAGACCCAGACTGGCTGCGCGGACGCGCACTACCGTCAGGGCTGCCTGAATAGACTCTTTCATGACATCACCCAGTTTACCGGTATGTACTAATCGACCTTTACCCGGCGCCAGCTCTGCTTCTATCCGCAGCAGTTCACCGCCGACTTCCGTCCAGGCCAGACCAGCAACCTGTCCGATCTGATCTTTTTCTTCCGCCCGCCCATAACGGAAACGTTGCACGCCCAGATATTTTTCCAAGTCTGGTGCTTCAAGATTAACATGCTTGGCGGTTTCTGTCCGGGTCACTAAACCCTTGACAACTTTACGACAGATTTTAGCAACCTCACGCTCCAGACCTCGCACACCTGCTTCACGAGTGTAGTAACGCACTACATCCCGGATTGATTCAGGTGTAGCTTGTAACTCGCCTGATTTCAGTCCGTTATTTTTTATCTGCTTCGGAAGCAAATAATTTTCGGCAATATTGATCTTTTCGTCTTCAGTGTAACCCGATAACCGGATCACTTCCATGCGGTCTAACAGGGGGGCCGGTATGTTCAGGCTGTTCGCAGTCGCAACGAACATCACATCAGACAGATCAAAGTCTAATTCCAGATAATGGTCCTGAAAGGTGTGATTCTGTTCGGGATCCAGCACTTCCAACAATGCCGAGGCCGGGTCACCCCGGGCATCCATCGCCATTTTATCAATTTCATCTAACAGAAATAACGGGTTTTTTACACCAGCTCGAGATAATCCCTGAATGATTTTACCCGGTAACGCACTGACATAGGTACGGCGATGCCCGCGTATTTCAGCTTCGTCCCGCACACCGCCGAGCGCCATACGCACGTATTTGCGTCGGGTTGCCCGAGCGATGGATTCGCCTAATGATGTTTTACCCACGCCAGGCGGACCGACCAGACACAGGATCGGGCCTTTTAATTTACGTACCCGTTGCTGTACCGCCAGATACTCCAGGATTCGTTCTTTAACTTTTTCCAGACCGTAATGGTCTTCGTCCAGTATCTTCTGCGCCTGCTGAATATCTGTACCAACCCGGCTGCGCTTATTCCACGGTACTTTCAGCAACACATCCAGATAGCTACGCACCACCCCGGCCTCTGATGACATGGGTGATAACATTTTCAGTTTATTCAGTTCTGCCTTCGCTTTATCTTTCCCCTCTTTACTCATCCGCAGGCTGTTGATTTTTTTCTCAAGCTGTTCAGCTTCACTGGCTTCTGCCAGTTCTCCTGATTCATTGCCTGCGGAGCGCATTTCTTTCTGCAGCGCCTTCATTTTTTCGTGCAGCAGATATTCGCGTTGGTTTTTTTCTATCTGATCCCGCACCCGCTTATGCAGATTTTTTTCTAAATCCAGCAGTTCATTTTCATCTTGTATCAGCGCCAGCAGGTGTTCTGCTCGCTGTCCGACATCCAGCGTTTCGAGCAGGGCCTGTTTGTCTATCAACTTCAGGTTCGCCTGCGCTGCCACGCTGTCAACCAGGTGTGACAATTCCTGCAATTCAGCCAGAGTCGTCACTAAATCTGGTGGTATACGCTGATTCAGCTTGGCATACTGGGCAAAATGATTGTTGACCGAGCGTATCATCACCGATTGTTCGCGCTCATCCGGCATGGGTTGTTCTGCCAGCAATTGATAATGCGCGGTGAGATAGGTCTCTGTCGCCACAATATCACATACCCGAACCCGATGTTCTCCTTCGACCAATGCTTTATGCGTACCATCCGGTAGCTGCATCAATTGCACTAATCGGGCAACAACACCAACCTCATACAGGTCTTCCGTATCAGGGTTTTTTTCTCCGTTGGTTTTCTGTGCAACAACCAGAATACGTTTGTCGGCGCGAATCGCTGCATGCAACGCCTGCACAGATTTTTCACGCCCGACAAACAATGGCAAAGCCATTTGCGGATATACCACAGCATCCCGCAATGGCATCAGCGGTAATGCAGCCTCGTCGTCACTCAGAATAATGTCCATGTTTAATCCCTGTTGCAGAGGTACATTGACTATTTTCCAACAGCCAGACTCTGACTATCTTCTGGTCTGTCTCCATCATATACAATCAACGGCACACTGTGGCCCTGTATCGCAGGTTTATCTACCACCACTTTACTCACTGCTTCGAGCGAGGGCAAATCATACATAACGTCTAGCAGTGTATGTTCCAGTATGGTGCGCAGACCACGTGCACCGGTTTTACGTTTCAGTGCCTTACCAGCAATGGCCTGTAACGCATCCGGACGAAACTCCAGCCCGGCTCCTTCCATACCAAATAAGTGCTGATACTGTTTAACCAGCGCATTTTTCGGCTCAGTCAGAATGGTGATCAGTGCTGCTTCGTCCAACTCTTCCAGCGTCGCAATCACCGGCAGACGCCCGATCAGCTCCGGTATCAGGCCATACCGAACCAGGTCTTCAGATTCTACCTGGCGCAGCGTCTCACCGACATTACGTTTGTCTTCTTTGCTGTGCACTTCTGCATTAAATCCGATCCCGCCTTTTTCTGAACGCTGCCGAATCACTTTTTCCAGCCCGTCAAATGCGCCACCGACAATAAACAGGATATTTGAAGTATCAATGTGCAGAAAATCCGATTGCGGATGTTTACGACCACCTTGTGGTGGTATCGACGCAACGGTACCTTCTATCAGCTTCAGCAGTGCCTGCTGCACACCCTCACCGGACACATCACGGGTAATGGAGGTATTTTCTGAACGACGCGAGATCTTGTCGATTTCATCGATATAAATGATGCCGGTCTGTGCCTTTTCCGCATCATAGTCGCACTTCTGTAATAGCTGCTGGATCACGTGCTCAACATCATCGCCGACGTAACCAGCTTCGGTCAGGGTAGTCGCATCTGCGATCACAAACGGCACATCCAGCATGCGTGCCAGAGTTTCTGCCAGCAATGTTTTACCTGATCCGGTCGGGCCGATCAGCAGGATGTTACTTTTCGAGATCTCAACCTCTTCCGGCTGACCCGCCATCGACAGACGTTTGTAGTGATTGTACACCGCCACTGACAGCACTTTTTTTGCCTGTTCCTGGCCGATCACATATTCATCCAGGCTGGCCTTGATTTCACGTGGCTTAGGTAGCCCTTCTGTCGCCTGTACCGACTCGTCTTCCAGTTCTTCCAGAATGATGTCGTTGCACTGATCGACACACTCGTCGCAGATCATGACAGTGGGGCCAGCGATAAGTTTGCGCACTTCGTGCTGACTTTTGCCACAGAAGGAGCAGTATAAGGTCGTTTTTTCGTCGTTTTGCGGGTCTTCACTCATGCAGACAGGCTCATCTATGCGTAACAAAGATGCCTCTGGAGGATCCAGAAGCAACATAAATAATCGGCGACTCCAGGCAAAGCCGCCAGCATGATAGCGGATTCAGCACGAATCAAAAACTATTTTCTGATCCTGACAGCCCACTTGCACTTTATCACCTGGTTGAAACCGGCCTTGCAGCAACTGTTGGGCCAGTGGATTTTCCAGTTGCTGGCGGATCACCCGTTGCAGCGGCCTGGCACCATACACCGGATCAAAGCCCGCTGCTGCAAGCTGATCCAGCGCCGCAGCACTCACCTCCAGTGTCAACTGATATTCGGTCAGTCGTTGTTGCAACAAGTCGATCTGAATCCCGGCAATTGCGCGGATCTGCGCCGACCCCAGCGGGTGGAACACCACGGATTCATCCACCCGGTTGATAAATTCAGGCCGGAAGTGGTAAGAGACCACTTCCATCACTGCTTGTTTCATCGCCGTGTAATCTGATTCGGCTGCCATCGCCTGAATCAGCTCAGAGCCCAGATTAGAAGTCATCACAATCACGCAATTGCGGAAATCGACAGTACGTCCGTGTCCGTCGGTCAGACGTCCTTCGTCCAACACCTGCAACAAGATGTTAAATACATCTGGATGCGCCTTCTCAATCTCGTCCAGCAGAATCACACTGTAAGGCCGTCGCCGGATCAGCTCAGTCAGATAACCACCTGCTTCATACCCGACATAGCCGGGCGGTGCGCCGATCAGGCGGGCAACTGCATGTTTTTCCATGAACTCAGACATATCAATCCGCACCATTGCCTGATCGGTATCAAACAGAAAGGTGGCTAACGCCTTGCACAGCTCGGTTTTACCGACACCGGTGGGGCCGAGAAATAAAAAACTGCCGTTCGGTCGTTGCGGATCGGCCAGTCCAGCCCGCGAGCGCCGGATCGCATTCGCCACCGCAGCAACCGCTTCGTGTTGCCCGATCACCCGCTCAGCCAGCAGCTCTTCCATCTGCAACAGTTTGTCCTTTTCCCCCTGCAACATCTTCGCCACCGGAATGCCGGTCCATTTTGACACGATACCAGCGACTTCTTCATCAGTAACCCGGTTGCGTAATAACTGCGTCGTCGCCTCCGCCCCGGATTGCGATAATTCCGCAAGTTGTTTTTCCAGTGCCGGAATCCGGCCATACTGCAATTCCGACATTTTTTGCAGATCGTTCGCCCGCCGCGCCTGTTCAAAATCCAGGCGTGCCTGTTCCAGCGCTTCCTTCGCCTGACTGGCGCCCTGCAACGCCGCCTTTTCTGCCTGCCAGATCTCCCGCAGATCCGAAAACTCGCGCTCCAGATGCTGAATCTGATCTTCCAGATCGGCCAGCCGTTGTTGCGAGGCCTGATCCGATTCCTTACGCAGCGCTTCGCGCTCAATCTTCAACTGAATCAAGCGCCGGTCCAGCTTATCCATCGACTCCGGCATCGAATCAATTTCCAGCCGGATCTGGGCTGCGGCCTCATCAATCAGATCAATCGCCTTATCCGGCAACTGCCGGTCGGTGATATACCGCTGCGACAGGGTCGCGGCAGCCACAATCGCCGGATCGGTAATCTCCACCCCGTGATGCACCTCATAACGTTCCTTCAGACCACGCAGAATCGCAATCGTATCCGGCACATCCGGCTCCTGCACCAGCACCTTCTGAAAACGCCGCTCCAGCGCCGCATCCTTTTCAATATATTGGCGGTACTCATCCAGCGTGGTGGCCCCGACACAATGCAGCTCACCGCGCGCCAGCGCAGGCTTCAACATATTGCCGGCATCCATCGCGCCGTCCGCCTTGCCGGCACCGACCATCGTATGCAACTCATCAATAAACAGGATGACCTGCCCGGCCTGCTGCTGTAATGCTTTCAGCACCGCTTTCAGGCGCTCTTCAAACTCACCGCGATACTTCGCCCCTGCGATCAACGCACCCATATCCAGCGCGAGTAACTTTTTATCCTTCAGCCCTTCCGGCACTTCGCCATTGATGATCCGCTGCGCCAAACCTTCCGCAATCGCGGTCTTACCAACACCCGGCTCACCGATCAGTACCGGATTATTCTTCGTGCGGCGTAACAACACCTGAATCGTACGGCGGATTTCGTCATCCCGCCCGATCACCGGATCCAGCTCGCCCCGGGTCGCGCGTTCGGTCAGATCCAGCGTATATTTGTGCAGTGCCTGATATTGCCCTTCTGCTGCCGAATCCTGCACCGACTGGCCGCCGCGCATCTGTTTAATCGCCGCAGTCAGTGCGGCTTCTGTCGCGCCCGCCTGGCGCAACAGATCACCTTCCATCCCCTGATCCCGCACCAGCGCCAGCACAAACAGCTCAGACGCCACATATTGATCCTGCCATTGTTGCGCAATCTTGTCCGTCTGATTCAGCAACCGGTTCAGGCCAGATGACACATGCACCTCACCTGCGCTGCCCTGTACCTTGGGCAAAGACTGCAACTGCTGCCGCAACGCTGCCTGCATCGAATCCAACTGCACCCCAGCCTGCAACAATAGCGGGCGGGTCGAGCCTGAATCCTGATCCAGCAGGGCCAGCAACACATGCACCGGTTCCATGAATTGATGATCCTGACCTACCGCAAGACTCTGCGCATCGGCCAGGGCTAACTGAAACTGTGTGGTCAATCGATCAGTACGCATCACAACATCCTCCGTGAACAATACCGCACACCAGCGTGCGGCGCGGATACTGAGATGGGGGATATAATCCGCGATTGCAACACAGATCAGCGGATGGCGGCATACCTTGCCGATAAATCGCAAGCATAAAAAAGCCGACGCCACAACAATGGCATCGGGTTCTCTCTACAGTACACCTCTGAAGGCGTTATAACGGGTTCTTCACCACCAGCTCCGGAAAAGAAACAAAGTCCCGGTCAGCCGTCAATAACTGTGTTACGCCATGTTCCAGACACAAAGCAGCAATTCTGACATCAAATACCTTTGGGCCTTGCACTTGAGTCTTTAACAAGAGTGGCTTCAGGTTGCCCCAGCTCATATTCGTTTCTGATAACACCGATAATGTCGGAGATTCCATCCAGGCTTCTATTTGTGCGATGGCTTGTGCTGGTGCACTCGGCGGGGCATAAATTTTCGGGTGCGTCACAATATTGAAAAACTCAGCCAGAAAGTGCCAGGCAATCGCCCATGCTACCTGGCCTTCCGCCAGTTCAAGCACTGTTTGACGTGCCTGCTGATGATTCGAGCTATCAGTTCGATGCGCACATATCAGGATATTCGTATCAACCGCAATCATGATGTGGAATAGACCAGTTCGTGCCATTGCACGGGATCAGCTAAATCAACCCCGGACTGCAAGCCCTTGCCTCCGACACTGGCATCACGCAGCGTAAAGGACTGTGTCGCCCGCCGCTCCTGGCGCAGGAATGCCCGTAATGCCTGCTCGTAGACATAACGCATGGTCGAGCCATGTTGGGCCGCAAAGGTCTTCGCCTCACGTAAAAGGTTATCGTCAATATCCAGCGTTGTTTTCATATAGTTACAGCACCCATATTTATGGGTATTTGCAAATTGTTTACAAAAACCAGTGACAGTATGTCAAACCTGACTCCGGGATTAAGGACATGCAGGAGTTGCAACACAGATCAGCGAAAGAGCATACCCCGCTGATAAATCGCAGGCACAAAAAAGCCGACGCCCTGCAAGCAAGACGTCGGCGGGTTCGGCTTAATGCCTTATTGTAGCAACGGCTCTCATCCCGACAAGCTACAACAAAAACTATTCTATAGGAGAAAGACTCATGACGCAAAATTTACTCTATACCCTCGGACTGGATATCGGCACAGGATCGGTCGCTGCCGCACTGATTGATAGTGACGAGAATGAACTGATCGACATCTTCATCCGTACCTTTGCTGTCGCCGAGGTGCCAAAAACAGGAGAGTCCTTAAATCTGCAACGACGTACAGCCCGTGGCACCCGAAAACGACTGCGCCGACGAGCCTACCGCCAGCTACGACTACGCCGCCTGCTACAACAGCATGGCGTGCTCAACAGCACGGAGGCCGACATATTGCAAGGGCATGACGTCTGGAATTTACGTGCCGCAGGTCTGGATCGTGCACTGACATCAATGGAATGGGCCGCTGTCCTGTATCACCTGAGCAAACATCGGGGCTTCCAGTCAAACCGAAAACACATACAAACTAAGGATGACGGCAAAGTCCTGGAGCATACTAAGGCCAACCAGCAACAGCGCAAAGACCAAGGCTACCGCACTGCCGGCGAAATGTTTGCCCGGGACCCGGACTACGCACAACGCAAACGTAACACCACCAACTGGTACGAGAACAGCATAGATCGCACCGAGATCAACCACGAATTGGCCACCCTGTTTGCACAACAACGGCAACTCGGCAATGTCCACACCGACCTGGCGTTTGAAGAACAGGTCAGCACCTTACTCAACAGCCGCAGGCCAGTCTTCAAAGAAGATGATATCGAAAAGATGGTCGGGTACTGCACCCTGGAACCTGAAGAAAAACGCGCAGCCAAGGCGTGCTACAGCTTTGAACGCTTTGTCTGGCTGAGCAAACTGAACAATCTGAAATTATTCCCACCGAATGCAAAACCACGCCCCCTGCATGAACAGGAACGTGCCCTGCTGATTGACCTGCCGTTCATCCGAAAATCGGGAATCAGCTTTGCCCAGATCCGCAAAATACTGGAACTGGACGATGAAACCAGTTGCAACCTGGTACGCTATGCCCACAAAAAAGGCGAAGATCCTGAAATCTCGCGCCAGAGAGCCGACAAAAAAGCCTTATTTGAAGCCAAATACTTTCATGAGCTGCGTAAGGCCTACGAACAACACGGCCTGATACCCGAATGGCAGCGTGACAGCCGCGATTCCGGTCGCCTGAATCTGATCGCAAATACCATCAGCCTGTACCGCGAGGACGAGCGTATCGCGGCAGAACTCAGTGCCGCAGGCATAGAACCCGTAGTGATTGAGGCCGTCAGCCACTGCGATTTCAGCGGCTTTGCGCACCTGTCAATCTGTGCCATTGACAAGATGCTGCCCTACCTGGAACAAGGCCAGCGTTACGACGAAGCTGCGGCCAGTGCCGGTTATCACCATAGCCAGACGCAGCCTCAAGCTGACACACGCCAGTCCTTACCCGCACCTGACCCGAACACAGTCCGCAACCCGATCGTGTTACGCGCACTGAACCAGGCACGTCGCCTGATCAATGCAATCATCAAACAATACGGCTATCCACAAACGATACGCATTGAACTGGCCAGAGACATCGCCAAGTCCAGAAAAGACCGTAATGACATCGAAAAAGAACAAAAAAAATATCAGAACAATAAAGAACAGAAACGTCAGCAATTTATAGAATGCTTCAGCCGCGAACCCCGTGGTGATGAACTGCTGAAAATGCGCTTATATGACGAACAAGGTAGTCAGTGTGCCTATAGCCGGAAAGGCATAACGCTAGCGCGTTTAGACGAACCCGGTTATGTTGAAATTGATCACATCCTGCCACGCAGCCGTAGCCATGATGACAGTCTGAACAACAAAGCGCTGGTACTCAGCGGCGAAAACCAGTGCAAGCGCGATCAAACCCCATTCGAATATCTGGGTAGTGATAGCAACAGTCCGGCGTGGCAAGCCTTTACTGCCTGGGTCAAGGCTCAGAAGGGTATCCGCAAGGCGAAACGGGACCGTTACCTGTGTACCGACTTTTCTGAGGAAATCGCCAGAGAATATCGTACCCGTCAAATAAACGATACTCGTTGGGTTGGTCGTGAACTGAAGGCCACCATCGAACAATATCTGCCCGGCATTCGCTGTCAGGTCGTCAGCGGTAGACTGACCGCACTCCTGCGCCACCGTTGGGGATTCAACGAAAAACAACGCACCAATGACCTGCATCATGGCGTGGACGCAGCCGTTGTTGCGGCAGCTACTGACAGCATGGTACAGCGTCTGGCACAACACAACCGATATCATGAAACAAAGTCGTATGCCAAAGTCAGTGACATGGCCGTACCAGACAAATATTTCCCCAGACCCTGGAGTCACTTTGCGCACGACATCTGGCAATACCTGCACAAACCTGAGTTTCGTGTTTCCCGTGCTGTCACAAAACGCAGTCACGGTGCCGCACATAAAGCAACTATTTGCTCCATCGTTACTGATGAAGCCTTATTAAAAAAAAGCTATACCACCAAAAGTAAAACCCCACTCAGCAAACTTTCACTCAGCAAACTACCTGATATAGTCGGCTATAGTGATCCACGCAATGCGAGTCTGATAGACGCCTTGCGACACCGATTGGAAGAATATGATGATAAGGGCGACAAAGCATTCAAAGAACCTTTTTACAGACCCACCAGACATGGCTTGCAAGGGCCATTGGTACACAGTGTAAAACTATTGCAAGAAGCCGGTGCCGGCGTACGGGTCAATCAGGGTCAAGCGGATAACGCAAATATAATCCGTGTCGATATCTTCCGGAAAGGCAGCAAATATTTTGCCGTACCTTTATATGTTGCAGATAAATTAGCAGCGGTATTACCAAATAAAGCTATAACAGCAAAGAAACCTGAAAGTGAATGGCCGATAATGGACCATAGTTGTCAGTTTTTATTCAGTTTACATAGTAATGAGTGGATAGAAATTGAGTGCAGAGGTAAAGCAAAAGTTTGCGGCTATTTTGGCGGCATCGACAGAACCACAGGTGCTGTGGCTGTCTGGTATCACCATCGGGACAAGACTATCAGCAAACAAGGCTTTACTCGCATTGGTATCAAAACTGCCTTGAGCGTATGCAAATATCATATTGATATACTCGGTCGCCGCTGGAACATTACTCCAGAAACACGTCAACCTCTGCACCACAACCAGCAACTGCCATGAGCTGGCGCGTTGTGCATCTCAGTCAGGCAGCACACCTGGCCATCAAAGATCGGCAATTGCAGATAAGACTGACCAACCAGCCAGCAGCATTCATACCCCTGGAAGATATCGCAATGCTGGTACTGGAAGCAGCCCAGATTACCCTGACCCAGCCGCTGCTCTGCAGCCTGGCTGATCAGGGCATAGGGGTATTAACCATAGATGCGCAACACCTGCCGAACGGCCTGTTCCTGCCCTACCTGCCATTTCATCGACCATTGCAACGTCTGCGCTGGCAGATCAATCTGCATCAGGGAAGACGAAAAAACTGGCATAAACAACTGATACAGCAAAAAATCAACAATCAAGTGGCCGTACTGCAACGATTACAGCCTCAGTATCCTATCCGGGCACTACAACGATTAGCAGACAACCTGAAGCCAGGTGATCCGGATAACTATGAAGCACAGGCTGCACGCTGGTACTTTCAGGCACTCTGGGGCAGACATTTCCAACGGTCACAGACACGATTTTATAATGCCGCGATCAATTACACCTACGCCGTCATACGTGCTCTGCTGGCACGCTGCATAGTAGCCTGCGGCCTGCACCCCAGCCTGGGACTGTTCCACGATAACGAACAAAACCCGTTTAACCTGGCAGACGACCTGATTGAGCCATATCGACCACTGGTCGATTACTGGGTGTGCCAGTGCTACCCGGAAGAACCGGAGCAAGCCACACTGCATGCCGCAGACAAAAGACGCCTGCTGCAATTCCTGACACAGGATATCAGCAATAACCAGGATAACGGTCGACGCAGCCTGCTTGCAGCCACTGAGGAATTAGTTGCCAGCCTGATACGCGCTTATACCGACAAAAAAATTATCCCGCTATGGCTACCCGTCATTGGTGATTTTTCGATCACCAGTGATGAGTAAGGAAACACGGCGTTTTATGCGCTTGCTGGTACTATTTGATCTGCCCACCAAGACCAAAATCGATAGAAAGGCTGCAGGCCAGTTTCGCCGCTTTTTATTGCAAGACGGCTATATGATGCTACAACTGTCCGTATACAGCCGTGTCATCAACGGTCACGATGCATTGCAGAAACACATTCAGCGTCTGCAACGCAACCTGCCTCAAAGAGGCGGGTCAGTGCAGTATTTATGCATCAGTGAAAAACAATTCAGCCAGCGCGGCTTATTGCTGGGAGAAAAACCTTATCAGGAAAAAAAAGTCGGCACCCAGCAATTATGCTTATTTTAGGCACAATAAAAAACCCTTTGACACAACAAAAACTTGCCGAATCAAAGGGTTACAAGACCGAGATTATAGCTTGTCGGGATGAGAGAGGAAACTACAACAGGCGAGGTTTCATACCTCGCCTGCGATTTATTATAGCTTGTCGGGATGAGAGAGGAAACTACAACAATGGCAACACATTTTTTAAATAAAGGAGAATTATAGCTTGTCGGGATGAGAGAGGAAACTACAAC